>UCJH01000068.1 GCA_900472785.1 Hyphomicrobiales bacterium
CTGTTTCGGAAGGAACAGGTCTCAAGGGAGCCGTCGAAAAGCCTGCGATGCAGGATACGATTCTTTGCCGAAACGCATTTTACTTGGGGGAAAGTTGCGTTAAGAACGCGCCGACACCTGACAGCCCGAACGCAAAGGAATGCCCCCATGACAGCGCGCAATCTTTTTCTTCTGCCCGGCGACGGCATCGGACCGGAAGCCATGGCGGAAGTCCGCAAAATCATCGCTTTCATGAATGCCGAAATGGCGGGCGGTTTCACCACGGATGAGGGCCTGGTCGGCGGATCGGCCTATGATGCCCATGGCGCAGCCATTTCCGACGCGGACATGGAAAAGGCGATGGCAGCCGACGCCGTTCTGTTCGGCGCGGTCGGCGGCCCGAAATGGGATGCGGTTGCCTACGAAGTCCGCCCCGAAGCCGGCCTCTTGCGCCTGCGCAAGGACATGCAGCTGTTTGCCAACCTGCGCCCGGCGATCTGCTATCCGGCGCTCTCGGACGCCTCTTCGCTGAAGCCGGAACTGGTCGAAGGCCTCGACATCCTGATCGTTCGCGAACTGACCGGCGGCGTCTATTTCGGCGAGCCGAAGGAGATCATCGATCTTCCGAACGGCCAGAAGCGCGGCATCGACACGCAGGTCTACGACACCTACGAGATCGAGCGCATCGCCGGCGTCGCCTTCGAGCTGGCCCGCACCCGCGGCAACCGCGTCTGCTCTATGGAAAAGCGCAACGTCATGAAATCCGGCGTTTTGTGGAACCAGGTGGTGACGGCGACGCACAAGGCGAAATATTCCGACGTGCAGCTGGAGCACATGCTGGCCGATGCCGGCGGCATGCAGCTCGTTCGCGCGCCAAAACAGTTCGACGTGATCGTCACCGACAACCTGTTCGGCGACATGCTGTCCGACGTTGCAGCCATGCTGACCGGCTCGCTCGGCATGCTGCCGTCGGCCTCGCTCGGCGCCCCGGACGCCAAGAGCGGCAAGCGCAAGGCGCTCTACGAGCCGGTGCACGGCTCAGCCCCGGATATTGCCGGCAAGGGCATCGCCAACCCGATCGCGATGATCGCCTCGTTCGCCATGTGCCTGCGCTACTCCTTCAACCTCGTGAAGGAAGCCGATACGCTTGAAAAGGCGATCGCCAACGTGCTCGACCAGGGCATCCGCACCGGCGATATCATGGCCGATGGCGCGCGCCAGGTCGGCACGACCGAAATGGGCGACGCCATCCTCACGGAATTCAAGGCACTGTCGGCGTAGGCTGCAGGCTACCGAAAAGGGGCACCCCCCTCTGTCCCTCCGGGACATCTCCCCCACAAGGGGGGAGATTGACCGCTTGCTTTTTGCGTCCCTGACTTCGGCGGAAATAAGGGAAAAGAATGATCTCCCCCCTTGTGGGGGAGATGTCACAAAGTGACAGAGGGGGGTAAGCCACGGCATACTCTCGGCAAAGGGCTCCCAATGAACCGACCATTTTCCTCCTCCCTCTGGCTGCTACTCGCCACCGTCGTGCTCGTGGCCGCGCTGCTTCCCTTTGACGGTGCGATTTCGCAGCGGGCGCAGGCGCTGCCGCCCGAGATCGTTGCCTTCAATGCAAGGATCACCGATTTCGGCACCTTCAGCTGGATGATCTACGGTTCTGGGTCGATGGTCATCATTGCCTATATCCTGCACCGGGTTTCGCGCAGCGAGGGTTTCTCCTCGAAATCGAAGACGGCCTGGCGGCTGGCACTGTATTTTCTGGTGACCATCGGCAGCGCCAGCGCCCTAGTGCATCTGGCAAAGCTCGTCATCGGGCGCGCCCGGCCCGAGCTTTTCGCCGAACATGGCGCACACAGCCTGTCCTTTCTTTCGGGGCAGGAATGGCTGTTCCAGAGCTTTCCCTCCGGGCACTCGGCGGCTGTCGGCTCGTTCTTCGGGGCTTTTTCGATGCTGGCGCCGCGGCTGCGCATCGTCTTTGCGCTGGGGGCTCTGACGATCGGCGTGACCCGGGTGATCGTCGGCGCGCATTATCCGAGCGACGTCGCGGCCGGGCTTCTGGTGGGCCTGTGGACGGCGCTGATGGCGGCCTTTCTGTTCGCCCGGAAAGTCTGGCTGTTCCGGCTGGATGAAAAAGGCTGGCCACGCCCGAAGAGCAGCTTTGCCACACCACTGAACAGCTGACATGAAAAACCCGGCGCGATCGCTCGCGCCGGGTCCGGTTTTCGACAATCCAACGCTTATTCCGCGTGGATGTCGCGATCCTTGGTTTCGGGCAGGAAGAGCATGCCGATGACCAGCGTGATGCCTGCAAAGACGATCGGATACCAGAGGCCGTAGTAGATATCGCCCTGGGCGGCGCTCATCGCGAAGGCCGTTGCCGGGAGAAGGCCGCCAAACCAGCCGTTGCCGATATGATAGGGCAGCGACATGCCGGTATAGCGGATGCGGGTCGGGAAGAGTTCGACCAACAGGGCGGCGATCGGGCCGTAGACCATCGTCACATAGATCACCAGCACGGTGAGGATGGCGATGATGGCGACCCAGTTGACGTTGGCCGGATCGGCGACCATCGCGAACGTACCACCCTTGGCGATCGTATAGACGGCCATGTCGGTGACGCCGGCTGCTTCCTCGGCCGTCAGGATCTTGGCGGTCACGAGATCGGCCGCCGGCATGGTTGCCTTCTCGCCGGCGCGGATTGCCGCGGCATCGAGCGCCAGTTCCGGATTGGCGGCAACGAAAGCATCAAGCTTGCTGTCGGCAACCTTGGCCGGTGCGCGCACCAGCGGATAGCCGGCCGTCTGCAGCGCCATGTTGACCTGCTTCTGGAAGGCGCCTTCCTGTGCCTTTGCCTTGTCGCCGGCAACGATCGCGTCGTAGCTGGCAATCGTATTCTCGCCGATCTTGACGGTGGCCGGCGTTCCGGCAGCGCCGGGAACGACGTCATACGGCACTGAGTTGCGGGTCAGGAACGCCGTTGCGATATCGCAGGACGTCGTGAACTTGGCCGTGCCGGTCGGGTTGAACTGGAACTTGCAGTCTGCCGGATCGGCGGTCACCGTCGCCCGGATGGTCTCCTGTGCCTGGGCAAGGGCAGGGTTGCCCGCCCAGGTCATGGCCTTGAACAGCGGGAAATAGGTGAGCATGGCGAGCAGGAGGCCGGCCATGATGATCGGCTTGCGGCCGATCTTGTCGGACAGCGCGCCGAAGAACACGAAGAAGCCGGTGCCGATGAGCAGCGAGCAGGCCACCATGATATTTGCCGACTGGCCATCGACCTTCAGCACGCCCGTCAGGAAGAAAAGCGCGTAAAACTGGCCGGAATACCAGACGACGGCCTGGCCGACGACGGCGCCGAACAGCGCCAGAAGCGCGATCTTGGCATTCTTCCACTGGCCGAAGGCTTCGGTGAGCGGCGCTTTCGAACCCTTGCCCTCTTCCTTCATCTTCTTGAAGGCCGGCGATTCGTTCATCTTCAGGCGGATCCAGACGGAGATACCGAGCAGGATAAAGGACAGAAGAAACGGAATGCGCCAGCCCCAGGCAGCGAAGGCATCCTTGCCGACCAAGAGCTGGACGACAATAATAACCACCAACGACAGGAACAGGCCGAGCGTCGCCGTGGTCTGGATCCAGGAGGTGAAATAGCCTCGCTTGCCGTGGGGAGCATGTTCAGCGACATAGGTTGCGGCACCGCCATATTCGCCGCCAAGCGCCAGGCCCTGGAGCATGCGCAGCACGATCAACAGGATCGGAGCGGCAATGCCAATGGAGGCGGAGCCTGGCAGGATACCGACCAGAAAGGTCGACACGCCCATAATGAGAATGGTCACGAGGAAAGTATATTTGCGGCCGACGAGGTCGCCAAGACGACCAAACACCAAGGCCCCGAATGGGCGAACGATAAATCCGGCGGCAAATGCAAGAAGTACGAAGATGTTGCGCGTTGTTTCGGGATACTGTGAAAAGAATGCGGTGCCGATATAGAGAGCCAGTGAACCGTAGAGATAAAAATCGTACCATTCGAAAACCGTGCCAAGCGAAGAGGCGAATATCACCTTCTTCTGCTCCGCAGTCATTGAGCCAGATTTCGCACTGGGCACTGTTGCGACATTTGCCATTTCGATTGTCCTCCACGCTAAAACAGCTGCACGCATCTCCCCAATTGTCCGGAATCCTCCCTGAACGCCGGACAGGATGCGCCATTGCAACAAAATGGCAGAAAAGAGGCGGTTAAGGCAGCGATGCTTTCGGCTTATGACTTTAGTCGAATGCGCCGCTATGCCCGCAGCGCTGCGGCAGGCGACTGGCGGTAGGCGAGAAAGGCCGGGACCAGCGCCAGGCCTGCGGCAAAAACCGTGATCGCGAAAACACTTGCCAGATCCTCACGCGCAAAACCGACCGGCAGGAGGATGCCGCTTTCGCCGGAGAACAGCCCCGAAAGCAGCCGTGCCGCACCATAGCCGATGGCAAAGCCGATGAGGATGCCGAGCGCAACCAGCAGGAAAAGCTCGAGCCAGACGATCAGGAGCACAGCCGTTTGCGGCGCACCGAAGGCCCGGAGCGCGCCGATCTGGCGACGACGCTGGCCGACGTGAATGACGGTCACGAGCAGCACGGCCGCCGCAACGAGAACCTGCGCCCCGATGGCCACGGCCGAAAGCACGCGCTTGGCGTCGCCCAGGGTCGCGTAGAGATTGGTCAGCACCTCGCCCGGAAAGACCGCAAGCGTACCGTTGCCGCGATAGTCCTGGCGCAGCTTGTAGGCGTCGGCGATGGTTTTTGGCTTGACCAGAATGGCCGGAAGCCCGGGCGAAGCGGCAGTCCATGCTTCGTCAAGGGGTGCTGCGGGATCGATATGGGCATGATCATGATCGTGCGCATCATGTCCCGGCGTGGTGGCTCCCGCATGACCGTGGCCGGGCTCTTCCTCCTCGTGCGCGCCCATTCCGTGCAGGCTCCAGACCGACTGGATCGGCACGAGGATCGCCCTGTCCCACGAGGTTCCGGTCGGTGCCAGCCGGCCGGTGACGCGGTAGGACAGTTCGGTGTGCGTTTCGCCGCCAAGCGCCGCAAGCCCATGGGTGGGTTTTACTGCGTAGCCGAGCGGCAGGCTGACGGCGGCGCCGATCACCGCTTCGCCCGCCCTGGAGAACACCTGACCTTCGGCGAGAGTGGAAAGTGATCCGGCAAGCACCGAGGAGGTGCCGACGATCGGATAGCCGGAGAAGGAATCGCCGAAGCCGACAGGGGCCGCCCAGGAAACGCGCGGATCGGCGGCAAGTTTCGCCAGGACATCGCCCGGCATCAGCGGCAGCGGCGAGGGTTGCAGGAAGACGGAAGACAGGAGCAATTGCGTCTCGCTGCCCGGCGCCCCGATGACGAGATCGAACTTGTCGGCGGCGCGGGCACTGCCGAGCCGCAGCGCCCTTTCCTGCAGCGTCACCGCAACGCCGAGTGCGGTGGCAAAGGCGATCAAAAGCACGACGACGAGCGACCCGGCCCAGAGACGGCGAAGATCGGCGAGGATGAAACGCATCATGCCGCCTTCTCCTGCCGCTGGACATCGGCGCTTATTTTGCCTGCCGCAAGCGTGATGCAGCGATCGAGGCGGCCAGTCAGCCTTGGATCGTGCGACACGACGATCAGCGTGCTGTCATGGCTGACGGACAGATCCATCAGCAGGCGGGCGACGGCCTCGCCGCTGTCGCTGTCGAGACTGGCGGTGGGCTCGTCGGCAACCAGGACGCCGGGTTTGCGCAACAGCGCCCGGGCGATCGCCACGCGTTGCATCTCGCCGCGCGACATGGTTTCGATCTTCTGTCCTGCACGAGAAAGGCCGACAGCCTCCAGAAGCATCATGGCCCGCTCCCTGTCGCCCGATTGAACAGCCCGCGACAGGCGCGCGGGAAGCAGGATGTTGTCGAGGGCGCTCAAGCCGGGAAACAGATGAAAATCCTGCATGACGAGGCCAACATGCGTGCCGCGCCAGCGATCCCGGCTGCGCTCCGACAAGGGCACGATATCGGTTCCGCCCCAGCGGATCGATCCGGTCCGCACACGCTCCAACCCGGTGAGGACATTGATCAGCGTGCTTTTGCCGGAACCGGACGCACCGGTGATCGCGACCCGGCTGCCGGCGGCAATGGACAGTTTCGGAATATCGAGCACTGGTGCAGACAGTCCCGGATAGGAAACGGAGATGCCGCTCAGGGCCAGAGACAGCGTTTCAGACCGAGGCATAATCCGCCTCGCGCAGGCGCAAAAGGCTGACGAAGCCGGTTTCCGGATCGGTCCACGATCCGTATTCGAGCACCCCGCGGACATCGATGGCCTGCGACGGCTGGACGAACGTCTGCTTCTCGTCGAGATAGACGACAATGATATTGTCCGGCCAATCGGCATCGGACGAGCAGAACGGGCAGATCGACATGGGGATTTCGGTCAGCACGAAAAAAGCAGCCTCGGCCTTGAGCGGCGGCGCCATGAAGCCGCGGATCGAAACCTCCTGCCCGGAAAGCGTCTTCACCTTTTCGGAAAATTCCAGACCGAGAACGCTGATCTTGCCGTAAAGCTCATCGAAGGTCAGGGTCGACAGAGCAGACGCAGGACCCGCCGCCGCGAGAAGGGGCAGGCCGGCCAGCAGGCGCAGCGCATCGCGGCGCGTGGCTTTCAATCGAGAAAGGGGCATTGACCATGCGCCTCGGGTTGGGGCATCCGCGGATGCCGAAACGCGATCCGGCGGACTGCAGAATACAGCCCGCCGGTACGATAGAACAATCAGTTCGTCTGCGCAGTGCCGAGCGCGAAGGCATCGGCCAGAACGCGGTAGATGTCGCTTTCTTCCATATAGCCCTTGAAGCCTTCGGAACCCGGGCCGGTGGATTGCAGCACGACATCATCCACGGCGTGGACGGCGCTGTCGCCGCTCTTCGGAATATTGCCCTGGACGAACACTGCGCCGGGAACATCCTTGTATGCTTCGTTGGCGACGTATTCCTTCTTTTCGTTCTGGATCGCCGGAACGAACGGACCATCCATCTTCGGGCGGAAGGTTTCGTAGTGATCCGGGCCGTTGTTGGCGGCCAGGAACAGGCGGCGGCTGACGTCGATCTTGTCCGGATAGCCGTCCTTGTTCTCGTCGGTATAATTGGGGAAGCCGGCCTCGGCATAGATGCCGACCTTTTCGCGCATCTCGGTGCCCGGCTTCTCATCATCGACGGTGCCGATGATCGAAACACCATGCGTGTGGTCGCCGGTGACGACGATCAGCGTATCCGGATGGGTCTTGGCAAATTCGCGGGCAATCCCGACCACATGGTCGAGTTCGATGGTTTCGACAAGGGCACGATCCCAGTCGAGGGGATGCGACATCTTGTCGATCGAGGCGCCTTCGACCATCAGGAAGAACCCTTCCTCGTTCTTCGACAGCTCGCCAAGCGCGACCTTGGTCATTTCGACCAGGCCCGGCTGGTTCGGGAACTTCTCGACGGTGCCCTTCTTCAGGAACTCGCGGTCGAGCGCCACGTCCATGTTGCCGGTGTGGAACAGGCCGAGAATCTTGCCGGTGTTGGTGCCGGTTGCCGTCTGCAGCTCGGCCTTGTCGGTTGCCAGTGTATAGCCGGCGTCCTTGTAGAGCTTGATGTAGTCCTTGTCGTCCTTGCGCTTTGAGCCGGGTGTCTCCTTGGAAAGGAAATAGGCGGAACCGCCCCCCAGGATCACATCCGGCTTGACGTCGAGCATCATGCCGACGATCTGCTCCTTGTCGGCGCGTTTACGGGTATGCGCGACGACGGCGGCCGGCGTCGCATCCTCGATTTCGGCCGTCGAAACGATGCCGATCGACTTCTTGGTCTGGCGGCGCAGCGCTTCCGCGATCGTTTCTACTCTGGGGTCATCGAGGCTGTCGGGGGTGCGATCGCCATAGACGCCGAGCGCGTTGACGGCCGTCTTGTGACCGGTCATGTAGGCGGACATGGTGTTGGCGCTGTCGGTGGCGATCGCCTCGGTTGAGGACGTGCCGACAAAAGCCATGTGCTCGAGATCATCCATGTTGAGGCGGCCGTTGGCCTTGCCCTCGGTCATGCCCTTCGACATGATGCGGGCGCCGGTGCGGTGGGCGACCGAAAGGCCGTCGCCGAGAATGAAGATGATGTTCTTGGCCTTCGGCGTGCTGCTCGTGTTGTAGACGTCCCAGGTGACCGTCTTCGTTTCCGAGCCGGCCGTGACTTCGATCTTGTAGGCGCCTTCTGCCGGGATGGAGAGGCCGCGCGCGATCAGCGCCGAACCCAGAATCTTGTCTTCCTTGCCCTTTTCCTCGGCAACGAACTCGGCTTCCTTGCCCAGCACGGTCTTGTAGTCCTGGCCGTTCACGGTGATCTTGACGTCTTCGGGCTTGACGACGGACTTGAACTCGACCTTGAAATCGAACGGCGAGCCGGCAAGAATGGTCGCGCGATCGAGCGGATAAACCGTGGCGGCCTCTGCGGCGCCGGCAAGGATCGTTGTGGCTGCAAGAGCCGCCAGAAACATACGCATATCAAACCCCTTTTTGCTGGTTTCGAAGCTGTTGGCCCGCAATAAGCATCGGCCATGACAACCGCATGACGGTTTCTTGACGTTTGATTGAACCGCATCCGGCCTTTTGAAGATGCGCCTTTTCAGCTTGCTGTTGACTCCGTGCAAAAACCGCGTATGAGCAACAGCGGAAAAGGGACACGCAATGCACCGGATTGGTTTGACCATCGCTGCGCTGATCGCCCCGGCTTTTGTCGCCGGGCGGGTTCGCTATTTCCCGAATTTTTCCAAAACAACGGCCAAAACGACGACGAAAACCGTCTGACGTCTCTGGTCCGCCGCTCTCTCCCCGGCACGGCCGGGGACACGAAGCCCGCGCCTTTGGCCGGCGGGTTTCCCCCAAAGCCCGCGGAGAGATGAAGAAAGAGAGCAAGACAATGGGTTTCAAGATTGCCGTTGCAGGTGCGACCGGGAATGTCGGCCGCGAAATGCTGAACATCCTCGAAGAACGCGGCTTCCCGGTCGATGAAGTCGTGGCGCTGGCCTCGGCGCGCAGCCAGGGTACCGAAGTCTCCTTCGGCGACAAGACGCTGAAGGTCAAGAACCTCGAAAATTACGATTTCTCCGACACGGACATCTGCCTGATGTCGGCCGGCGGCGCCGTCTCCCTGAAGTGGTCGCCGAAGATCGCGGCCCAGGGCTGCGTCGTCATCGACAACTCGTCGGCCTGGCGCTACGATCAGGACGTGCCGCTGATTGTTCCGGAAGTGAACCCGGATGCGATCGAGATGTTCACCCGCCGCAACATCATCGCCAATCCGAATTGCTCGACGGCCCAGCTCGTCGTGGCGTTGAAGCCCCTGCATGATTTCGCCAAGATCAAGCGCGTCGTCGTCTCGACCTACCAGTCGGTTTCCGGCGCCGGCAAGGACGGCATGGACGAACTCTTCAACCAGACCCGCGCCGTCTTCGTCGCCGATCCGATGGAATCGAAGAAGTTCACCAAGCGCATCGCCTTCAACGTCATTCCGCACATCGATAGCTTCATGGAAGACGGCTATACGAAGGAAGAGTGGAAGGTCCTGGCCGAGACCAAGAAGATGCTCGACCCGAAAATCAAGGTGACCTGCACGGCCGTGCGCGTTCCGGTGTTCATCGGCCATTCGGAATCGGTCAACATCGAATTCGAAAACGAGATTTCCGCAGACCAGGCCCGCGACATCCTGCGCGAAGCGCCGGGTTGCCTCGTCGTCGACAAGCATGAAAACGGCGGCTACATCACCCCTTACGAATGCGCCGGCGAGGATGCGACCTATATTTCGCGCATCCGCGAGGACGCAACCGTCGAAAATGGCCTGAACATCTGGGTCGTTTCCGATAATCTGCGCAAGGGTGCGGCTCTCAACGCCATCCAGATTGCCGAGCTTCTCGTCAGTCGCGGCCTGATCACGGCAAAGAAAAAGGCCGCCTGATCAGACTTTATAAAGTTTTAACGCATAAAAGCCCCGCATGTTTCGTTGCAACGGACTGCGGGGTTTGCTGATTTCGGACGGACGAACACGGGCGGCGGTATCAAGGCGAGGATTCACGTGAAACATGTGAACGACCGCGAGAGCTGCCGGCATCGTGACAGTCCCTGAAAAGACTGGCATCCTGCAATACTCTTTCAGATTCTGGCGATCACGAGGTTTTTCATGCACAAGGCAAAGTGCGCACTGGCAGGTTTCACGGCAATTCTGGCGACGGTCGCCCTTCCTGCGATGGCCAACGCCGCGCAATGCGGCAACAACGCAAGCGGTTTCGACGCCTGGGTTCAGGAGTTCAAGCAGGAAGCGGCCGGCAACGGCATCAATCCTTCGGTGCTCGACAAGGCCTTCAGCAATGTCTCCTATGCTAAGGCGACCATCCGGGCCGACCGAGGCCAGAAGAGCTTCAAGCTGTCGCTGAACCAGTTCATGCAGAAGCGCGGCGGACAGGCGATCATTTCCCGCGGCAAGAAGATGAAGGCGCAGAACGCCGCGCTCTTCAATTCGATCGAAAGCCGCTACGGCGTGCCGGCCGGCCCGCTTCTGGCGATCTGGGGCATGGAAACCGGCTTCGGTGGCTTCCTCGGCAAGGAACACACGCTGTCTGCCGTGGCAACGCTCGCTTATGACTGCCGCCGTTCCGACTACTTCACCAACCAGCTTTATGCAGCGCTGAAACTCGTGCAGCGCGGCGATCTCAGCCCGACGGCGCGTGGCGCCGCCCATGGCGAAATCGGCCAGACGCAGTTCCTGCCGGCCAACGTCCTGAAATTCGGTGTCGACGGCGACGGCAACGGCCATATCGACATGGTCCGCTCGAAGGCCGATGCGCTGGCCTCGACCGCCAACTTCCTGCGCGGCCATGGCTGGAGCGCCGGTGGCGGCTATCAGCCGGGACAGGGCAATTTCGGCGCGATCAAGGGCTGGAACGCTGCCAGCGTCTACCAGCAGGCAATCGCAATCATCGGCGCCGAGATCGACGGCGGCTGATAGAGCCTGTCTTTGAAAACATCATCCGCAGTCCGGGAAACCGGGCTGCGGATTTTTTTATTCCCAGTGTTGAAAATCCGCTCCGCCCGGAAGAATCTTGCGTCGCGGGAAAGGCGGTTCTACATGCCTGGCCGCAGGAAATCCCCTGTCGCCGCATCCATGACCCAGAGTTCGCCGGTCGAGATATCGAACCAGGCTCCGTGAAGCCGGATTTTGCCGCGGCCTTCCAGAATGCTGACGCAGGGGAACGTCCGCAAATTGGCGATCGAATTGCGGATCGAGACCCGCTCTAGGGCGCGCTGGCGCTCGGCGGGTGTCAGTATGTCGTTGCTCTGGATTTGCTCGGCGGCCGGCTTCAACAGATTCATCCACTTTCCGATGAAGTCACCGGGCGACAGCGGCTCCGAATCCAGATCGAGTGCCGCCTTGATGCCGCCGCAACGGCCATGGCCCATGACGACGATATCGGTGACGCGCAGCGACTGGACGGCGAATTCGAGCGCGGCGGATGTCGAGTGGTACTGTCCGTCCGGTTCATAGGGCGGCATCATATTGGCGACGTTCCGGACAACGAAAAGCTCGCCCGGGCCGCTGTCGAAAATGGTTTCCGGCGCCGCCCGTGAATCACAACAGGCAATGATGAGGGTCTTTGGCTTCTGCCCCGATTCCGCCAGAACCTTGTAGCGCTGCTGCTGCTCGTTGAAGCGCCCGTTCATGAAATTGCGATAGCCGTTCAGCAAATGATCCGGAAAACTCATCTTTCTCGATTACCCCGCATGTTGAGGATGGGCGATCAGAACACCCCACCCTGTCTATCGCCTTTTACATTGCAGTGCATTCAAAATCCAAGCCGGTCCAATGCGTCCATTAGCAGTTTCCATTTGCGACGGATTACCGGCGCCGGACCTGTCCGGGGTGCATCAGGCGGCGCATCTGCACCATGGCCATCGGCGTCGACAGGCTGGAGACGTCCTGCTCCAGCGTCAGTTCGTCGGCTCCACGACGTGCCGTGCGGGCGATCACCTCGAAAACGCTGGCCGTAGCCATCTGCAGGGCCCGTTCGTCGCTCAGTCCTTCGAGAATCCGGGCAAGGAAAACCGCGGCCAGGAGATCGCCGGTGCCATTCGGCGGGTTCTCGATCAACCGGTGCTCGGCGAGCAGGGCGTGATTTCCCGTCAGATAGAGATTGCCGGTTCCGCCCGCCATCATCGCAATGGCGGAGGTGACCAGCATCCGCGAGGGACCGAGCGAGAGGGCCGCCTCCAAAATGGCCGTGTTGGTTTCAAGAGCGGCGCCCCCGCACAGCCAGGCGAGTTCGAAGCGATTGGGTGTCGCAAGGCTGGCCAGCGGCAACAACCGATCGCGGATCGCGGCCGCCGTCGCCTCCGGCACGTAAAGCCCGCCGGCATCGCCGATCACCGGGTCGCAGGCATAGAAAAATCCTTCCTTGCGCTGCCTGAGCGCTTCCACCAGCCGGGCGACACCCTCGACCTGATGGGGTGCGCCAAGATAACCCGAAAGGACGGCCCTTACTTCGCCGATCCAGGGCGCGGCGATCAGATCGTCGATCATGCGGGAAAAGTCGTCCGCGCCGATGTTCACGCGCGTCGAAGGGCCATGGCCCGGATGCCAGGGAAGAAGGACCGTCGGCAAGGCCCAGACGGGATAGCCAAGACTTTCGAGCGCAAAAACCGCTGCACGGTTTCCAACCGTCCCCCGGACAACGTGACTGGAAATGACGATGATGGCGCCGGCAGCAGTCTCGGACATGGCAGTTTCCATTCGTTGCACGCTTCCCTGATCGCCGACAGTCATGCTGCTGTCAACTGCTGCTGCGAAGACGGCGATGTGCGTTTGGGGCAGGAGTCGGTAAAATGATATTTCTGATCCAGAATCGGGCAAAACTGGCTGAAATCTTCCGAAATACGATGAAATCCGCGGTGATTTTTCGCGACATTGAGACAAAAACCATCGCCAAGCATCATTCTTCTGATAGGTTCGGCCGCATCGTGATTGCGGGGAGAGACTGTCATGGGCGCAAAATACAATCCTAAACGGGACAAGCATTTCGAAGCAGTGAAAGCGGCTGCAAAAACCTTGGGCAAGGAAATTGTCGCGCCCGAAATCCTGTTTCGCCGAGCAAGCAGCGACGACCTCGATATCTATACCCCGGACATGCTGGCGCTGACGGCAGCCCATGCGCAGCGCGCGCTCTCGCTGCGCCGCGACGATCAGCCGATCGTCACTGTCGAGACCGTGGAGGGCATCGCGCCGGGTGGCAATGCCGTATCGATCCTCGCCGTTACCGACCGGAACATGCCGTTTCTCTATGATTCGGTCATGGGGGAGGTGACGAGCACCCACCGCGACATTCATCTCGCCATTCACCCGATCATCGTCGCCGAAGATGGACAGCCGGCAAAGCTTTTCGATCCGGAAGAAAAGAGCGACCCGGCCAGCCGGCTTAGCCACATCCAGATTCACCTCTCCCAGCTTTCGCCCGGCGATGCGCAATCGCTGACGGAACGGGTTGGAAGCGTGCTTGAACAGGTGCACCAGGCGGTTGGCGACTGGGGGCAGATGACGGTGCTGCTCGACCAGGCGATGCATGAGCTGGAAAACTACGGCCCGGCCCGCAAGAAAGGCGATCGCGACGAAGCGCTCGCCTTCCTGCGCTGGCTGCGCGCCAACAATTTTACCTTCCTCGGCATGCGCGAATACACCTATTCCGGCAAGGGCGAAAACGCCACGGTCGAGCGCGGCGAGGGACGCGGGCTGGGGCTTCTTTCCAATCCCGACGTCCGCGTGCTGCGCCAGGGCAAGGACGCGGTGCTGACCACGCCTGAGATTCTTGCCTTCCTGAACGGCCCGGATTTCCTGATCGTCACCAAGGCCAACGTCAAGTCCGTCGTCCATCGCCGCGCCTATATGGACTATATCGGCGTCAAGCGCTTCGACGCGGCCGGGAACGTGACCGGCGAACTGCGCATCGTCGGCCTCTTCACCTCCACCGCCTATACGCGCCCGGCCTCGGAAATCCCGCTGCTGCGCTTCAAGGTGGAGAAGATCGTCGATCATTTCGGCTACGATCCGCAGAGCCATTCCGGCAAGATGCTGATGAATACGCTGGAATCCTATCCGCGTGACGATCTCTTCCAGATCGATATCAACCTGCTTTCAAGCTTCTGCGAACAGATCAACGAACTTGGCGACCGGCCGCGCATCCGCGTGCTGCCGCGTATCGACCACTTCGATCGTTTCGTTTCCGTTATCGTCTATGTTCCGCGCGAGCAATATGACTCCGATATCCGCGAAAAGATCGGCACCTATCTGAAGACCGTCTATGACGGCCGCGTCTCGGCCTATTATCCCGCCTTCCCGGAAGGCGGCCTTGCCCGCGTTCACTTCATCATCGGCCGCTCGACCGGCAAGACGCCCCGCATCGCGCAATCCCGGCTGGAGGATGCCGTCCGCGACATCGTCACGCGCTGGAGCGACCGGTTCCGGCTGCTGTCGGCGCATGACGACGTCGCGATCACGGTTGGCGAAGCCTATCAGGCCGCGTTCACGCCGGTGGAAGCCTATGCCGACCTGCCGGCGATTGCCGCCTGCGTGACCGACGACCCGATCCGGATTTCCTTCTACCAGAAGCGCGGCAAGCCAGCCGAATCGCTGGAGCTGAAAATCTTCCATGCCGGCGAGCCGGTATCCCTGTCGCGCCGCGTGCCGTTGCTTGAAAACCTCGGCTTCCGCGTCATCAGCGAGCAGACCCACGATATCATCGTCCAAACGCCGACGACTGACAGCCGGCTTGTCGTGCTGCACGACATGGAGTTGATCCACCGCGACGGGCATGTGCTCAACCTGGAAAAAGCAGGCCCGCTGCTCGAGGAAGCTTTCCTGGCCGCCTGGAACGGAACGATCGAGGATGACGCCTTCAACCGGCTGATCCTGCTCAGCGGCCTCAATGCCCGGGAGGTGACCGTGTTGCGCGCCTATGCGCGCTACCTGCGCCAGGCCGGCATCACCTATTCGCAGGGCTATATTGCCGACACGCTGAACAAATATCCGCAGATCGCCGCCGAAATCGTCAAGCTGTTCGTGACGCGCATGGATCCGGCGCTGGAGGAAAAACCGCGGGCGAAACGGCTCAACGCCCTGCTCGGCGATATCGAGGATGCGCTCGCCGCCGTTCCAAGCCTCGACGAGGACCAGATTCTGCGCCGCTACGTCAATGCCGTGCAATCGACACTCCGGACCAATTATTTCCAGCGCAATGCAGAGGGCAAACCGCCGGCGCTGATCGCCGTCAAGCTTGATCCGAAGCAGCTGGAAGGACTGCCGGAACCGCGGCCTTTCCGGGAAATCTTCGTCTACGGCACCGAGGTCGAAGGCGTGCACCTGCGCTTCGGCAAGGTGGCGCGCGGCGGCCTGCGCTGGTCAGACCGTGCCCAGGATTATCGCACCGAAGTGCTCGGCCTCGTCAAGGCGCAGCAGGTCAAGAACGCAGTCATCGTACCGGTCGGCGCCAAGGGTGGATTCTACCCGAAACAGCTGCCGGTCGGCGGCACGCGTGACGAAATCTTCAATGCCGGCACAGAGGCTTACAAAACCTATATCCGCACGCTTTTGTCGATCACCGACAACATCGTCGGCGCCGATGTCGTGCCGCCGGCCGATACGCTGAGGCTCGATGGCGACGATCCCTATTTCGTTGTGGCGGCCGACAAGGGCACGGCAACCTTCTCCGACACGGCCAACGGCCTGGCGCAGGAGGCCGGTTTCTGGCTGGACGACGCCTTCGCGTCCGGCGGATCCGTCGGCTACGACCACAATAAGATGGGCATCACCGCGCGCGGCGCCTGGGAAACCGTCAAGCGGCATTTCCGCGAAATGGACATCGACATTCAGACGACGCCCTTCAATGTCGCCGGCGTCGGCGACATGTCGGGCGACGTTTTCGGCAACGGCATGCTGCTGTCGGAAAAGATCCGGCTGATCGCAGCCTTCGACCACCGCGATATCTTCATCGATCCTGATCCGGATATCGATCGGTCCTTTGCCGAGCGCCAGCGCATGTTCGCCCTGCCGCGTTCGTCCTGGCAGGACTATGACCGGACAACCCTATCGAAGGGCGGGATGATCATTCCGCGCTCGGAAAAATCGGTGAAACTCACGCCAGAGGCGATGGCGGCGATCGGCATCGAAAAGAGCCAGGCGACACCTTTCGAGATCATGACGGCGATCCTCAGGAACCCCGTCGACCTGCTCTGGTTTGGCGGTATCGGCACCTATATTCGTTCCGCCAGCGAAACAGATGCCGAAGTTGGCGACCGCGCCAACGATCCGATCCGCATACCAGCCGAAGAGGTCGGCGCGAAAGTGATCGGCGAGGGCGCCAATCTCGGCGTCACCCAGAAGGGCCGCATCGCCTTCGGTCTCAAGGGCGGACGCTGCAACTCCGATGCCATCGACAATTCCGCTGGCGTCAATTCCTCCGACGTCGAGGTCAATATCAAGATCGCGCTCGCCTCGGCTATGCGCGACGACCGCCTGACGCGCGCGCGTCGCAACACGCTGCTGGCTTCGATGACCGACGAGGTGGCGGGCCTCGTGCTGCGCAACAATTACGAACAGTCGCTGGCGATCTCGCTCACGGAAATGCAGGGGCAAGCCAACCGCACGCCGCTGGCGCGGCTGATGACGCGGCTGGAGGCGGACGGGCACCTCAACCGCAAGGTCGAAACCCTGCCGAACGATCAGGTGCTCAGCGAGCGTTACCAGTCCGGCCGACCCCTGACGCGCCCGGAGATCGGCGTGCTGCTGTCCTATTCCAAGCTGGTCCTGTTCGAGGAACTGGTGCAGAGCGACCTGCCGGACGATCCTTATTTCCTGACGACGCTGCGCAATTATTTCCCGGCGAAGATGCACAAGGCCCATGCGCAGGATATCGAGGGGCACAGGCTGCACCGCGAAATCATTGCCACGATCCTTACCAACGACACGATCAACCGCGGTGGACCGGCCTTTGTCAGCACCCTGATCGACCAGACGGGCTTCATGCCCGACGACGTCGTCAAGGCTTCGGTGCTGGCCCGCGACGGCTACGACCTGTCGCGCATCTACGCCGAAATCGATGCGCTCGATACCGTCATCAGCGGTTCGGTGCAGAACGAACTCTATCAGGAAGCCGGGCGGATTTTCGCGATCGTCACCGAGCGTGCGCTGCGCACGCGGGCCATCTCCGGCCCTCTGGGCGAGGCGGTGGACAAGCTGCGCCAGGCGCTGCAGAAGCTGAGGCCCGGCATGCACGCCTCCATTCCGGAGGATGCCGCTGCCGAAGCGAGGCAGAAAGCTGCCTATTTCGTCGAACGCGGCGTACCGCCTGTTCTTGCAGAGGAGATCGCCGACCTGTTCCTGATGACGCTGGTGCCGGAAATCATGCAGATTTCGACGGAGACCGGCGTCACGCTTGCCCGCACCGCGCTCAGCTATTTCGGGGTGACGCAGAGCCTGCGCATCGCCCGGCTTCTCGCCGCGGCGGAGCGGGTTTCGGCCACCGAGCAATACGAGGCGATGGCCCTGTCCCGCAGCATCGGCGACATTGCCAATGCCCGGCGCGATATCACCATTGCGGCACTTTCCGACAAGAAAAGCGAGAAGAACCCGGTCCAGGCCTGGCATGACAGCGACCGTGACCGGATTTCCAGAATCAGCGAACAGCTGACGCAGCTGACCGAGACCGGCGAGACGACGCTGGCCAAGATCACGGTGGCCGCCGGTCTGCTCAGCGATCTTGCGCAGAACAGGACGAGGTGACACAGTCTGTGCCTGCTGGAACGCGATGAGGAGAGCGCAGGCGGATCACCGCCTGCGTCCATTCCAACAGCCTGATTCTCAACGAGATTGGAGAACCGGGCAGCGGCGAGCGAGACTGGGGAGAGCCTTTTGCAGAGCATGACGACGGAACGAGCGGCCCCCCGGCAAAAGGTCTCGAAGACCGGGCTTTGGGGCTGGATGCTGTTCGACTGGGCGGCCCAGCCGTTCTTCACGGTGATCGTCACCTTCATCTTCGGCCCCTATTTCGTTTCCCGGCTTACGGACGACCCGGCCTATGGGCAGGCGATGTGGGGCTATACGCTGACGATCTCCGGCATCGTCATCGCCATCATGTCTCCCGTTCTCGGATCGATTGCCGATGCCACCGGCCCTCGCAAACCGTGGATCGGCTTCTTCGCCATCATCAAGATCGCCTCGCTTGCCGGGCTCTGGTTCGCCGTGCCGGGCTCGTCGATGCTGTATCCGCTGATCTTCATCATCCTTGCCTCGATCGCCGCCGAATTCTCGGTCGTCTTCAACGATTCGATGATGCCGCGCCTCGTCAGCGAGGAAGAAGCGGGACGGGTCTCCAACATCGCCTGGGGCCTTGGCTATCTCGGCGGCATGATCGTCCTGATCGCCGTCGTGGCTTTGCTGGCGGCCAGCCCCGAATCCGGCAAAACAATTCTGGGCATTCCGCCGCTTTTCGGACTCGATCCGGCGACCGGAACGGATGCGCGCGTCACCGGGCCGATTTCGGCGGTCTGGTACTTCCTCTTCATCCTGCCGATGTTCTTCTTCACGCCCGATGCGACAAAGGGAACGCTGCCGGCGGGCAAGGCTGTCCGGGTCGGCCTGACGGAGCTGAAGGAAACGCTGGGTACTCTGCGCCAACGCAGCGGCATTCTGCGGTTTCTGGTGGCACGCATGATCTTTCAGGACGGCGTCAACGGCCTTCTGGCGCTCGGCGGCACCTTTGCGGCCGGCATGTTTGCCTGGCAGACGGTCGAGCTTGGCGTCTACGGCATCATCCTCAATATCGTCGCCATCGGCGGCTGCCTCTATGCCAGCCGACTCGACGCCAAACTCGGCTCGAAGCGGATCGTCGTCCTTAGCCTTATCTGCCTCGTGGTCGCGACGATCGGCATCGTCTCCACAGGCCCCGGCTACACGCTTTTCGGTCTTCTGCCGCTCTCGACCGCCGATTTCGGCGGGCTCTTCGGCACCGCGGCCGAGAAGGCCTATATCGTCTTCGGGCTGCTCGTCGGCATCGCCTTCGGCCCGGTCCAGGCCTCGTCCCGCTCCTATATGGCGCGCAGCGTCAGCCCGGAGGAGGCCGGACGGTATTTCGGACTCTACGCCCTGTCCGGGCGGGCAACCTCGTTCCTCGCGCCCGCGTCCGTTGCCACGATCACGCTTGCCACAGGTTCGGCCCGCATCGGCATGATGGCACTCGTCGTCTTTCTCGTGGTCGGCCTGCTGATCCTGCTCAGGACGCCTTATCCGGCGAATAGACCGGCTTGACGCAACCATTATTCAGGATGTCATCCTCGGGCCTGACCCGAGGATCCATACCGTGCCGCGTGGATGGCCGGGTCGAGCCCGACCATGACGGAGCGTGATGGAATGACTAATACCATCTTTAAAAATCGGCTGCTCAATGCCGGAAATGGCGCATTCCGGTGAAGACCATGGCGATGCCGGCGTCGTCGGCGGCCTTGATGACGTCCTCGTCGCGCATCGATCCGCCCGGTTGGATGACGGAGGTGGCGCCGGCGGCGATCATCGACAGAAGGCCGTCGGCAAAGGGCAGGAAGGCCTCGGACGCAACGGCGGAGCCGTGCGTCAGCGGGGCGGGGAGACCGAGCGCCTTTGCGGCTTCCTCCGCCTTCAATCCGGCGATGCGGGCCGAATCGACGCGGCTCATCTGGCCGGCACCGATACCGACGGTCTGGCCGTCCTTCGCATAGACGACCGCATTGGACTTCACGTGTTTGGCGATTTTGAAGGCGAACTTCATGTCCTCCAGCTCCTGCGCGGCCGGCGCCCGTTTGGTGACGACCTTCAGCTCGAGATCCTCGACCATGCCGTTGTCGCGGGTCTGGACGAGCAGGCCGCCGGAGACGGTCTTTGCGGTGAGCCCCGGCACCCGCGGATCGGGCAGGGCGCCGGTGACGAGAAGGCGCAGGTTCGGCTTCTTCGCGATGATCGCCCTGGCGGCCTCATCGACCGACGGCGCGATGATCACTTCGGTGAACAGCTTGACGATTTCCTCGGCCGTTGCACCATCCAATTCCCGGTTGAAGGCGATGATACCGCCGAAGGCCGAGGTCGAATCGCAGGCGAGCGCCCGTTCATAAGCTTCCAAGAGCGTCGAGCCCGTGGCAACGCCGCAGGGGTTTGCATGCTTGATGATGGCGCAGGCCGGCGCCTTTTCCGGCAGGAACTCGGCGACCAGCTCGAATGCCGCATCCGTGTCGTTGATATTGTTGTAGGAAAGCTGCTTGCCCTGCAGCAAAGTGGCGGTCGCGACGCCCGGGCGGTTTTCGCCGGTGACGTAGAAGGCCGCTTTCTGATGCGGGTTCTCGCCATAGCGCATTTCTTCCTTCAACACGCCGCCGATGGTGCGGTGGCGCGGCATCGGGGTCTCCAGAACTTCGGCAAACCAGCCGGAAATCGCCGTGTCGTAAGCCGCAGTGCGGGCATAGGCCTTGGCCGCCATCGCCTGGCGGAAGGCAAGCGTCGTCGCACCGTCCTTGAGTTCGTCCAGAAGGGCCGCATAGTCGGACGGATCCGTGACGATCGTCACATAGGCATGGTTCTTGGCGGATGCGCGGATCATCGCCGGGCCGCCGATATCGATATTCTCGACCGTGGTCGGATAATCGCCGCCCTTGGCGCGCACCTCCTCGAACGGATAGAGATTGATGACGGCGAGATCGATGCCGGTAATGCCGTGTTCCTTCATCGCGGCGACATGATCGGCATCGTCGCGAATGGCAAGCAGGCCGCCATGCACGCCGGGATGCAGGGTCTTGACGCGGCCGTCCATGACCTCGGGAAAACCAGTCAGTTCCGACACGTCGCGGACCGGAAGGCCGGCCTCGGACAGCGTCTTGTGCGTGCCGCCGGTGGAGACGAGGCGCACGCCCTTTTCGTGAAGCGCCCGCGCGAGTTCGACGACACCGGTCTTGTCGGAAACCGAGAGAAGAGCGGTCCCGATCGTCACCTGATCGGGGGCGGGAATTTTCTTGGAGGAAACAGCCATCTTGCCAAGCTCCTTGGGCAGCGCCGGGCTATGGGAGGAGAGCCCGGTCCTATTCGAGGCTGCCGTTAGCACAGCTTTTCCCGGGAAGGAACCGACGAAAACCGCAAATGACGATCATCAGGTTTCGCGCGACAGAATCCACTGGATTTCCGGCTGGGTGGCAGCCGCGAAGGTGACCGTCACCTGCGAGGACCGGCGCACGCCGGAGGGATCGGCGAAGAACACATCCTCTTCGATCTCGACTTCGCCGTCGCGGCAGGAAAACAGCCAGGTTTCGCCGTCCGGCGCGGTCAGAAACACCTCATGGGCGTTGTTCTTGCGCAGGGTGATTGCCGGATGCACATGGAAGCGGGCGACGGCAACCGCCGTATGGGCCGGCGACGGCTCCTGTCCGTCCGGCTGGAACAGGCGGTCGCGGCCGCGCACCGTCGTCCCTTGCGAATTGATGCCGATATCGCGCTCGTGCATCAGGCCAAAGGCTTCCGCATAACCGTCATGGGTGGCGACGATCGCCTCCGGATGCCCGGCCTCCTCGGTTCGCCGCACCGTGACCTTGGAGACGCCGCCGGTGACGATCGGCCCGAGGAAGCGCGACTGCGACAGGCGACAGGACGAGCGGTCGTTGATCGTGACCGTCGAATGCGCCGCCGTCATCCGCGCCATCTGGCGGAATCGTTCGCCGGCAAACTTGGGTGATCCGGAATTGACGATGAAGCGATAGCGCCCCGACGACATTTCGAAGGACAGGCAGCCGGCATGGGCGTTGCGCGACAGCGCCACCGAGAGCGGCGTGCCCGTATCGACGATGACGATGGCTCCGCCGGCCGCCAGCCGCTGGTAACCGAGATGCGGCAGGGCCTTGAACGGTGCGCCGGCCGTTTCGTCATAGCGCAGCACCGACATCAGCTCGTTTGCCAATGTCGATGTCGCGCCGTTGAACAGCGCCAGCTCCCCGCCCTGATGGCGGAAGAAACGAAGCGCCGGATACATCCGGTCGATGCAGGGAATGAGGCGGACCGGCACGTCATGCCCCAGATTGACATAGGTCTGGCGCAGCGGCAGCAGGTCGAGCAGCAATTCCAGGCCGACGCGGGGATTGCGCGAACAATGACCGCCATCGGCCAGGATTTGACGATCCAGCTCCTCGTCGAGATTACGCGCGGCCTTGCGGATGCTGGAGGCCGAAGCAGGCATCGAGACGGAGGCCATGGCCAGCGCGATACGGACGCGCAGGCGCGCCTCGCCATCGTTGGTCGTATCGGCGACATGCTTGAGATAACGCACCTGGAAGGCCAGGCTCTTTAAAAACCGGCGGTAGAAGGCATGCTCCGCGTTACGCAGCACGATCGGCGAATGGGACATCCACGCGATCAGCCGCTGGGCGATGATATCGGCCTCCCAGGACAGGCCGCCGATGACCCGTCCATGGCTGCCGATCCACTCGTTGACCAGCTGGCGAATCCGGGTAAAGGCCTCGTCGTCCTTGACGGACCGCATATGCCGAAGCCAGCCGAAGGAATGCAGCCGCACGCCGAACTCGCGCGAGGGAAGATCGAGCTCGAAGGGCGATTCACCCTCGGTATCGAGCACCCGTCCCGCCAGCGGAAAACGGCCGTCGATGATTTCCTGGGCAACGAAGGGATCGATGGCCCGCAAATCCGTCGGTGCGACGATCAGGCGATCAGGCGTGGAGCCGGCGAAACGAAGGGCGGAATTTCTGCCCAAGGCAAGCCGATGCGAGAAGCGGCGCCAGCCCTCACGCAGATACAGGTAGAGCAGCCTTTGCCTGTCGGAAAATTGCATCGACGCCCGTGTGTCCCCCCACTCCCGGAACGGCTTCTTCGGTCCTTCGGAACACAAAGTCCCGCTCGACCGCCGTTAAAAGCCGCTTGAAACACGATGGTGCCAGAAAAGTCATTAAACTTTTATGGATCGCATCCATATTGATAGGCAGAAGGCGCGGCGCACGTCAATTGACGCGCATTCCGCCGCACAAACCGCCCACCGCCAATTTTGGTGATTCCGACGCTGTCTCAGGCCGTCCGCCGAAGAACCACGGCATAAAACCCGTCGAGACCGCCGGAAAAACCATCGGATACGGGAATCATCGCCGGTGTCGTGCGGAATTCACCGCGCGGCGTGATGGCCTCTTCCAGCCCCGGCCATTGGGCTGGATCGACGGGCACTCGCTCGCTTCCGCCGGCAGCCAGCACCCGTTCGGTCACCTCCTCGCCTTCGCGGGGGTCGAGCGAGCAGTTCGAGAACACCACGAGACCACCGGGCTTTACCAGCGTCAGCGCATGCCGCAGCAGTTTTTCCTGCAGAAGGGCTAGTTTCTCGATGTCCGCCGGTCCTTTGGTCCAGAGAACATCCGGATGGCGGCGGATGGTTCCGGTGGACGAGCAGGGCGCATCGAGCAGGGCCGCGTCGAACAGCGTCTCCGTCTCGAAATCCGCCATGTTGATTTCCTGCGTCGTCGCATCGAGCCCCAGGCGGGCAAGATTGCCTTTCAGCCGCTTCAGGCGGCTGGAGGACTGGTCGAGCGCTGTGACCTTAGCACCGGCGAGGATCAGCTGCGCCGTCTTACCGCCCGGAGCAGCACAAAGATCGATGACGCGCTGGCCATCGAGCGTGCCGAAGAGCTGCGCCGGCAGGGCGGCGGCAGCATCCTGAACCCACCATTTCCCCTCGGAAAACCCGTCGAGGGACGGTATCCCGCCGGAAAAACCGGCCAGACGCACCGATCCTGTCGGCAGCAGACGACCATTCAAACGGCTTGCCCAGCCGGCTGCATCCGACTTGACGGTTACATCGATCGCGGCCGGCGTCAAAAGCGCCTCGGCGATCCGGTTGGCATGATCGGCACCGTAGGACTGGACGAGGCGCTGATGGAACCACGAGGGAATGGCCGGAATGCTCTGGCCGACTTCCGAAAGCAACGTGTCCTTCTCCCGCGAAAGGCGGCGCAATACGGCATTCACAAGGCTGGCGAAGCGCCGGTTGCGGGGGTCGGTCTGCGCCTGTTCGACGGCGAGATCGACGGCCGAATGATCCGGAATATCGAGATAAAGAATCTGTGCTGCAGCAACCGCAAGCACGTGATCGAGGGCACGCGCGCCTTCCGGCAGCGGCGTCTGCAGCAAGGAGCCGATCATCGCCTCGATGCGCGGCAGCTGGCGCAGGGCGGAATTGAGAATGGCGCGGACAAGGGCACGGTCCGCATCGTTGAGTTCGCGATAGGCCGGATTGCCGTTTTCCGCATCCAGCATGCCATCCAGCGAGGTCTTGCGATCCACCACAGCGGCCAGCATTTTTGCCGCCGCCTGCCGCGCCCTCAGGCCAGGCTTGTCGCTGCGTTCATAGCCGCCAGCTTCGCCTGACCCGGATCGCACCGGTTTGCGGTTTCGTTTCGGAAGGGAATCGTTTCTGTTTTCGTCTGATGTCAAGACCAGGGACCTTTCGGTGGTTCGGAACCACCGCGACCCCAGCCGGTTGATGGAACGGAGCGCGATTTGCGCACGGGATTATCAGCCCTGACCGGCGGCGTCGAGACCGCTTGCATCTCGCGCGCCAGTTCCTGAAGGGCGGCGATGCGGTTTTCGGTCGCCGGATGGGTGGAAAACAGGTTGTCCATGCGCTCGCCGGAGAGCGGATTGATGATGAACATGTGGGCCGTGGCCGGATTGCGCTCGGCTTGGTCATTCGGGATTTGGTGCGAGACGCCGGCAATTTTCTGCAGGGCGGAGGCCAGCGCCAGCGGCTTGCCGCAGATCTCGGCACCGCGGCGGTCGGCGGAATATTCGCGGGTGCGGCTGATCGCCATCTGTACCAGCATGGCGGCAAGCGGCGCGACGATCATCGCGATCAGCGTGCCGATGAAACCGAGCGGATTGTTGTTTTCGCGATTGCCGCCAAAAAAGAAGGCGAAATTGCCAAGCATCGAGATGGCACCGGCGAGCGTCGCCGTGAGCGTCATGGTCAGGGTATCGCGGTTCTGAACATGGGCGAGCTCATGCGCCATAACGCCGGCAACCTCATCGTAAGAGAGAGCATGAAGCAGGCCCGTCGATGCGGCGACGGCTGCATTTTCCGGGTTGCGGCCGGTGGCGAAAGCATTGGGCTGGGCGCTGTCGATAACGAACACACGCGGCATCGGCAGGCCGGCATTTTTCGCCAGATCGCGAACGATACCGTAATATTCAGGCGCCGAACGCTCGTCCACCTCCTGCGCGTTATACATGCGCAGCACCATCTTGTCGGAGTTCCAATAGGAGAAGAAGTTCATGCCGGCAGCGATCAGAAGCGCGATCATCATGCCGCCCTTACCGCCGATGACGAATCCGACGGCCATGAACAGCGCAGTCATGAAGGCCAGCAGCATGGCGGTACGAACGAGATTCATGAAATTCTCCCAGAAACGACGTTTGGTTTCACGTGAATCATTGCTTCCGTTTGCGCGGAAGTTTTCTATATGATGGGGACAGTGGACCTATTCTTCAATATTTTCCCGGAAATTTGGCTTTTCCATGCAGAACGACAACGACAATCGGCCATCCCCACCGGAAAAGGTGCTGTCACCGGCTGCACAGCGGGCTTTGCAGGAGGCCGAGGCGCGGCGCAAGCTGCAGCAGGAGACGGAACCGCCTGTTGAACACGGCGGACGTGGCGGGGCCGATCCGGCGCGCTTTGGCGACTGGGAAATCAATGGCAGGGCCATCGACTTCTAAGGAAATAATTCCTGTTGAACTTCTGCGGTGAACGGAATATATTCCTTTAATGGAACCGTTCAACCGCCCAGCGCCCTTCTATCTCGCCGTGTTGACGTGTGCTGCCTTTCTTGGCGCACCGCCGGCGCAGGCCTTTGATCGAACCGCAATCATCGAGGGACCGGTGCGGGCCGAGATCATTCGGGTGATCGACGGCGACACGCTGCTGGTCGCGGCAAAGCCCTGGCCGCAGCAGACCATGGAAGTTTATGTCCGTCTCCGCGGCATCGACGCGCCGGAAATAAAATCGGATTGCGCATCGACGCGGACCCTCGGTGAACAGGCACAGGCCGCGCTGGCCGCCATGGCTGGCGAACAGTCCGAAATCCGGCTGCTGCATATTTCCGGCGACAAATATTTTGGCCGTGTTCTGGCCGATGTTACGCTGACCGACGGACGGAATCCGGCTCAGGAACTGCTTTCGGGCGGTTTTGTTCGTCAATATGATGGCGGGCGGAAGAACGCGGAGGTTTGTTCGTTTTGGTAAGAGAATTCCTCATTGCCAATTGGACAAACGGCTTTCCGGTTTCTGGCCGCGCATCGGAGTTCTGGGCAAGCCTACCCCCTCTGTCGGCGACGCCGACATCTTCCCCTCAAGGGGGAGATTGGCCGTAGGCTTCCTGCGTTTCTGACTTCGGCGTGAATCTCCCCCTTGAGCGGAGATTCACGAAGGCGCAGAGGGGGTAAAACCGCAGGCACTGAAAGACCGAACGGATCAACCCTTCTTGTTCTGCCGGTTGGCAATCAAGTCTTCCACCACGGCGGGATCGGCCAGCGTCGAGGTGTCGCCGAGCGCGCCAAAATCGTCTTCGGCGATCTTGCGCAGGATGCGGCGCATGATCTTGCCGGAGCGGGTTTTCGGCAGACCGGGAGCAAACTGGATCTTGTCGGGCGCGGCGATTGCACCGATTTCCTTGCGGACATGGGTGACAAGCTCCTTGCGCAGCGCGTCGGACCCCGTTTCACCGGCCATCAGCGTCACATAGCAATAGATGCCCTGGCCCTTGATATCGTGGGGATAGCCGACGACGGCCGCTTCCGCGACCAGATCATGGCTGACCAGCGCGGATTCGACTTCCGCCGTGCCCATGCGGTGGCCGGAGACGTTCAAGACGTCATCGACGCGGCCGGTGATCCAGTAATAGCCGTCCTCGTCGCGGCGGCAGCCGTCGCCGGTGAAATACTTGCCCTTGTAGGTGGCGAAATAGGTCTGGATGAAGCGCTTGTGATCGCCATAGACCGTGCGCATCTGGCCCGGCCAGCTGTCGGTGATGCAGAGATTGCCGTCGGCAGCACCTTCGAGCACATTGCCCTCGTTATCGACCAGCTGTGGCTTGACGCCGAAGAACGGCCGCGTGGCGGAGCCCGGTTTCAGCGCAGTGGCGCCGGGCAGCGGCGTGATCAGGATGCCGCCGGTTTCCGTCTGCCACCAGGTATCGACGACCGGGCAGCGATCCTCGCCGACAACATGATAATACCATTCCCAGGCTTCCGGATTGATCGGCTCACCGACAGAACCCAGCGTACGCAGGGACTTGCGCGATGACCGCGTCACGAATTCGTCGCCCTGACCCATCAGCGCGCGGATGGCGGTCGGGGCCGTGTAGAAGATGTTGACCTTGTGCTTGTCGACGACATCCCAGAGACGCCCGGCATCCGGATAGGTCGGCACGCCCTCGAACATCAGCGTCGTCGCGCCGTTGGCGAGCGGGCCGTAGACGATGTAGGAATGGCCGGTGACCCAGCCGACATCGGCCGTGCACCAGTAGATATCGCCGTCGTGATAATCGAAGACATATTGATGCGTCATCGAGGCATAGACGAGATAGCCGCCCGTCGTGTGCAGCACGCCCTTCGGCTTGCCGGTCGAACCCGACGTGTAGAGGATGAACAGCGGATCCTCCGCCTTCATCTTCGCCGGCGGGCAATCGGCTTTCGCGCCGGCCACGGCCTGATGGTACCAGATATCGCGGCCCGCCACCCAATTGACCTTGCCGCCTGTGCGACGGACGACAACGACCGACTTGACCTCGACGCCGCCGCGCTTGGCAATCTCGATCGCCTGGTCGGTGTTGGCCTTCAGCGGGATCGGCTTGCCGCCGCGCAGACCCTCGTCGGCGGTGATGACGAAGGTCGATTCACAATCGACGATGCGGCCCGCCAGCGCGTCGGGCGAAAAGCCGCCGAAGACGATGGAATGCACGGCGCCGATGCGGGCGCAGGCGAGCATCGCATAGGCCGCTTCCGGGATCATCGGCATGTAGATGGTCACGCGGTCGCCTTTTCTGACGCCATTCGTCTTCAGCACATTGGCGAGACGGCAGACATGCTCGTAGAGCTCGCGATAGGTGACCTTCTTGTCGTCATAGGGATTGTCGCCCTCCCAGATGATCGCCACCTGGTCGCCGCGCTTATCGAGATGCCGGTCGATGCAATTGGTGGAGACGTTGGTCACGCCATCCTCGAACCACTTGATTGAAACCTTGCCCTCGAAGGAGGTGTTCTTGACCTTGGTATAGGGGGTGAACCAGTCGATCCGCTTGCCGTGCTCGGCCCAGAAAGCCTCCGGATCGGCGACGCTCTGCTTGTACCATTTCTGGTAGGTGGCGTTGTCGATCAGGGCCCGTTTCTTGGCATCCTTGAGGACCGGATAGGTTTTTGCAGACATGATGATTTCCTCCCTGCGCAGGCTGTCGGGACGGCACAACTCCCCGTGCACGGCCTCTTCGGTGGCAATACATATCAGGTCAAAGCACGGCGTCCATTAGACAAAAGGTCATTTGTCGGAGAAGAATTGCATTTCTGCGACGACGCAGGTATAGAGGCGCTAATTTCCCGGAAATTGAGTGGTTACACCCCACGGCCCGCGACACCGGCGCGGACGGACAGAAGGACTATATCCATGGCTCAACAACTGCTTATGCCCAAAGCGACGGCCGTATGGCTTGTTGACAACACCGCTCTGTCGTTCGAACAGATCGCCACGTTCTGCAAGCTGCACCCGCTCGAAGTGAAGGCGATCGCCGACGGCGAATCCGCCCAGGGCATCAAGGGCCTCGACCCGATTTCGACCGGCCAGCTGTCGCGCGACGAGATCGCCCGCGCCGAAGGCAACCCGAACCACAAGCTGAAGCTTTCCGAACCGAAGGTTCGCGTTCCGGACTCCAAGCGCAAGGGCCCGCGCTACACG
Organism: Hyphomicrobiales bacterium; assembly: GCA_900472785.1. Taxonomy (GTDB): domain Bacteria; phylum Pseudomonadota; class Alphaproteobacteria; order Rhizobiales; family Rhizobiaceae; genus Pararhizobium. The sequence continues at coordinate 29,059 of UCJH01000068.1, forward strand.
CCGGTCTCCAAGCGCCAGGATCGCCCGAACGCCATTCTCTGGCTTGTGCGCAACCATTCCGAACTCAAGGACGCCCAGATCTCGCGTCTCGTCGGCACGACCAAGTCGACGATCGAGCAGATCCGCGAGCGCACCCACTGGAATTCGACCAACCTGACGCCGATGGATCCCGTCACGCTCGGCCTTTGCACCCAGATCGACCTCGACCTCGAAGTCGAACGCGCCGCCAAGGGCCGGCCGCTGCCGACCGCCGCCGAACTCGGCGCGACGCTCGAAGCCTCCCGCGAGACCGAGAAGCTGCCTTTCAGCTACGATCGCGAGGAAGAAAAGGAAATCGACGCGGATGCGGTTTTTGCCAAGCTCAAGTCGCTGAAATCCGACCGCAAGGACGAAGACGACGACTATTGATCGGTGTCCACTACAGACAAAAACCCGGGCCAGCGATGACCCGGGTTTTTTTATGCGTCGATTTCGACATGGATCAGTCCATCAATAGGCCGAACCGCCCTGCTGATTGAGATTGTGACGCTCGGTGCCGCGCAGCGGCGGATTGAAGACGCTGACGAGAATGAGATCGCTGTCCCTGCCGCCGCGCAGATAATGCTTGTCGTGATTGTCGAGCACGTAGATATCGCCGGGCCGGATCGGGAAAACCTTGCCGTCCATATCCTCGACCTCGCCTTCGCCGGCGATGCAATAGCAGGCCTCGAGATGGTTGCGGTATTCCAGCAGCGAAACGGTGCCGGCCCGCACGACGGTGTGGCAGACGGTAAATCCCATGCCGTCACGCTCGGTCAGCAGCCGGTGGCTTGTGCCGCTGCCCCATTCGACGAAATGATCGGAGGATTCGACGTCGTTCAGGCTGCGGACAAACATGGGGCGCTCCAGAGGCAAGGAAAACTAATGAGAAAAGGCCGAAACCGGACTGTTCAGGCTGATGAACGCAATATCCATTGACAGACCGACTCGATCAAATGATGCTTTCTTGTCTCACCTGTTAGGAATTCTTGTTAATGTCCATGCCGTCGCTGAACGCACTGCGAACCTTTGAGGCCGCAGCGCGGCTCCTGAGTTTCGCGAAGGCCGGCGACGAGATGCACGTCACGCATGCCGCCGTCAGCCATCAGGTTCGTCACCTCGAAGACTGGTTCGGATTTGCGCTGTTCCAGCGGGCGGGCAGGGGCGTGCGCCTGACCGCCGCCGGCGAAAGCCTGGCAGCCGTGCTTTCGCTCGGTTTTTCCAGTATCGAAAAGGAATGCATGCGGCTCAAGCAGCGCGGCGCCCAGGAGCGCGTCACCGTTGCCTGCATCCCCTCGATCGCCAGCCGCTGGCTTATCCCGGCGCTGCCGCTGTTTGCCGAAAAATATCCGGGCCATGATGTCCGCGTGGTCTATGCCAGCGCGGAGAACAGGCTGCGGCAAACGGAATGCGACGTTCTGATCACGCTCGGTGCCGATCCTTCGCCGAAAACCACCAGCCGCCGGCTGTTTTCAAGGCGCAACCAGCCCGTTGTGAGCCCACGCTATCTGGATGGCAAAGGCGGATCGTCCGGTATCGATTTTTCGACCGTCGATCTGCTGCATGACGAGACCACGGATCACTGGTCGGCTTGGTTCCGTCTGGCGGGCGTGGATCGCCAACGGCCCTTGCGCGGACCGGTGTTTCAGGACTTCAACATGCTGGCGACGGCCGTGGTGGCCGGCCATGGCGTGGCGCTTTGCCCGGTCGAGGTCATCCGCCGGGAAATTGCGGCCGGCGACCTCGTCGTGCTTTCTGCGCTTTCCATCCTTGATGACGAAGGCTATTTCCTGATTACCGGAGCCGATGCCGCGCCAGCGGCGACACTCTTTTCCGCATGGTTTTCCGAGCTGATGCAGGACGATATCAGGCCGGATGCGCCGCCCGCCCGAAACCCCGCTCCCGCAGGGTGACCCCGATCTCGTCGAGCACCGCCGGATCGTCGATGGTTGCCGGCATTGTCCAGTCGAGACCGTCGGCGATTTTCTGCATGGTGCCGCGCAGCACCTTACCGGAGCGGGTCTTCGGCAGGCGCTTGATGCACATCACCGTTTTGAACGCGGCGACCGGGCCGATCCGTTCGCGCACCAGCGCCACGACCTCCCGCTCGATCTCGATGGTTTCACGGGAAACATTTGCATTGAGCACGAGAAAACCGGCCGGCACCTGACCCTTGATCGCGTCGTGAATGCCGATCACCGCGCATTCCGCCACATCCGGATGGCTGGCGCAGATTTCCTCCATGGAACCCGTGGAGAGCCTATGCCCTGCGACATTGATGATGTCGTCGGTGCGCGACATGATGAAGAGATAACCATCCTCGTCGATATAGCCGGCATCCGCCGTCTTGTAATAGCCTGGGAATTCCTCAAGACACGCGGTTCTGAACCGCTCGTCGGCGTTCCAGAACGTCGGCAGGCAGCCCGGTGGCAGCGGCAGGCGGATGACCACATTTCCCAGCACGCCTGTCCCGACCGGATGGCCCGCATCGTCGACAACCCGGATATCATGGCCGGGCATCGGCACTGTTGCAGACCCATGCTTGACCGGCAGCAGGCCAAGGCCAAGCGGGTTGCCCGCAATCGGCCACCCTGTCTCCGTCTGCCACCAGTGATCGATCACCGGAATTTTCAGCACCGTCTCGGCCCAAGCCAGCGTATCGGGATCGGCGCGCTCGCCGGCGAGAAACAAAGCCCGAAGGCTGGAGAGGTCGTAGTTTTCGATCAGGCGTGCCTGCGGATCTTCCTTGCGAATGGCGCGGAAAGCGGTTGGCGCCGTGAAAAGCACGCTGACACGGTGCTGCTCGACCACCCGCCAGAAAGCGCCGGCGTCCGGCGTGCCGACAGGCTTGCCTTCGTAGAGAACGGTGGTGTTGCCGCCCAGAAGCGGCCCGTAGGCGATATAGGAATGGCCGACCACCCAGCCGATATCGGACGCCGCCCAGAAAACCTCGCCCGGCCCGATCCCGTAGAAATTCCGCATCGACCATTGCAGCGCAACCATGTGACCGCCGGTGTCACGGACGACGCCTTTTGGCTGGCCGGTCGTTCCCGACGTGTAGAGAATGTAGAGCGGATCGGTTGCCGCGAGCGGAACGCAGGGAATATCGACGCCCTTTGATTTCGCGGTTTCAACTTCCTGTAGAAAATCCAGATCACGCCCCGCCTTAAGCTCGGCCGGGCATTGCGGACGCTGCAAGACCAGACAATGGTCCGGCTTATGGCCGGCAAGGTCGATGGCCGCATCGAGCAGGGGTTTGTAGGGGATGACGCGACTGGTCTCGATGCCGCAACTGGCGGAGACGATCAGGCGCGGCGCGCAGTCGTCGATCCGCGTTGCCAGCTCGCTTGCGGCAAAGCCGCCGAACACCACCGAATGCACGGCCCCGATACGGGCGGCCGCCAGCATGGCGATGATCGCCTGCGGTATCATGGGCATATAAAGAATGATCCGGTCGCCCCGGGTAACGCCGCGCGCGAGATAGACCGCCGCAAGCGCCTGCACCTCCCGCAGCATTTGCCCATAGGTCCAGTGCTTCACCCTGCCCGCAACCGGACTGTCGTAGATCAGCGCCACCCGGTCGCCGCAGCCGGCCTCGACATGGCGATCGATACAGTTGTGACAGGTGTTGGTCTCGGCCCCTGGAAACCAGCGGCCATAGACGCCTTGAGATGCGTCGAATGTAACGTCGGCCGGTCTGAACCAGTCGATTGCGCCGGCCGCCTCAGCCCAGAATGCTTGGGGATCCTGTTTCCACGCGGCATAGACCGCCGAATAGCTGCTCGCCATTGCCACCTCCCACCGTCAACGATCCCACCGGCGCAGCCGGCCTCCCCTCCGGCCCGACAATAGAAGATGACCTCCCCAACGAGAAGCCCGACGAAAGCGCTAGGAAGGAATGCGATCAACGCGTTCCGAAAATCGCCGACCCGACCCTGACGCTCGTTGCGCCGAACTGGATCGCGATCTCGAAATCACCGGACATGCCCATGGACAGGTTTTCCAGCCTGCAACGCGCCGCAAGCTTGGCCAGAAGTGCAAAATGTGGCCCGGGATTCTCGTCGGCAGGCGGGATGCACATGAGGCCTTCGACCTCGAGACCGATCTCATCACGGCAGAATATTACAAAAGCTTCCGTGTCATCCGGCGCAATGCCGGCCTTCTGCGGCTCCAGTCCGGTGTTGACCTGCACATAGACGCGAACCGGTTTGTTCTGCCGACGGATTTCATCGGCAACCGCCCGGGCAATCTTTTCGCGGTCGATCGTTTCGATGACATCGAAAAGGGCCACGGCGTCGGCAGCCTTGTTGGACTGCAGCGGGCCGATCAGATGCAGCTCGATCTCCGGCGTTTTGTCTTTCAGCAGGGGCCACTTCGATTGCGCCTCCTGAACGCGGTTTTCGCCAAAGACGCGCTGCCCGGCCGCAATCACGGGGCGGATGGCCTCGGCATCGAAGGTTTTTGACACGGCGACGAGTTGCGCTGAACCAGCGGCGCGGTTCGATCCGCTTTCACTGTCGCGAATCCGGCTCACAACATCGTTCAATCGTGTTTCTACATCCATGCCTGCACTCCCGGTCCATCTGCGGATGCCATCCGCTTCCGACCGATTATGGGATAATGCCCGCACTGCCAAGCGGAACCTGCAGCCGACACCACGGGGACCGCAAAGTTTCGCCGCAAAATCCTTCAAAAACTTGACGCTACGGCTGTTTCATGGTGAAGGTCAGCCCCAAATATACTGGCCCAGATATCGCGGGACGATTTCCCGCACAAACTTCCGGAACACCGAACATATGGCTACCGAACGTTACAATCCACGTGATGCCGAGCCACGCTGGCAGCAGGAATGGGACAACAACAAGGTCTTCGAGACGGACAACGAAGACCCGCGCGAAAAATACTACGTGCTTGAAATGTTTCCCTATCCGTCCGGCCGCATCCATATGGGCCATGTCAGAAACTACGCGATGGGTGACGTCGTTGCTCGCTACAAACGCGCCCGCGGCTACAACGTGCTGCATCCGATGGGCTGGGACGCTTTCGGCATGCCAGCGGAAAACGCGGCGATGGAGCGCGGCGTGCATCCGGCGGCCTGGACTTACCAGAACATCGCCTCAATGAAAGCGCAGTTGAAGGTCATGGGCCTGTCGCTCGACTGGTCGCGCGAGTTTGCCACCTGCGACGTCGAATACTATCAGCGCCAGCAGCACCTGTTCCTGGATTTCCTCGACAAGGGCCTCGTCTACCGCAAGCAATCGAAGGTCAACTGGGATCCGGTCGATAACACCGTGCTTGCCAACGAACAGGTCATCGAAGGCCGCGGCTGGCGCTCCGGTGCGCTTGTCGAACAGCGCGAGCTGACGCAGTGGTTCTTCCGCATCACCGACTTCAGCCAGGATCTGCTGGATTCGCTGGATACGCTGGAGCATTGGCCGGAAAAGGTCCGCCTGATGCAGAAGAACTGGATCGGCCGGTCGGAAGGCCTGTCGATCCGCTGGGAAATCGTGCCCGGGACCGGGGCCGGCGAAGAAACGGAAGTCGCTGTGTATACCACCCGGCCGGATACGCTTTTCGGCGCGTCCTTCCTGGCGATTGCCGCGGATCATCCGCTGGCCAAGATGGCGGCTGAAAACAGCGCCGAAATCGACGCCTTCTGCGAAGAATGCCGCCGCGCCGGCACATCCCTGGCAGCGCTCGAAACCGCGGAGAAAAAGGGTATCGACACCGGCATTCGCGTCTGGCATCCCCTCGATCCGTCCTGGGAACTGCCGGTCTACGTCGCCAATTTCGTGCTGATGGACTATGGCACCGGCGCGATTTTCGGTTGCCCGTCCGGGGACCAGCGCGACCTTGATTTTGCCCGCAAATACGATCTTCCGGTCATTCCGGTTGTCATGCCGAAGGATGGCGACGCCGCCACCTTCAGCGTCGAAAACGAGGCCTATATCGGCGACGGCGTGATGATCAACTCGCGCTTCCTCGACGGACTGACGATCGAGGATGCCTTCGAGCGCGTCGCCGAAAAGCTCGAGCAGACGACGATTGGCAGCGCACCGCAGGCCGAGCGCAAGGTGAATTTCCGTCTGCGCGACTGGGGCATTTCGCGCCAGCGCTACTGGGGTTGCCCGATCCCTGTCATCCATTGCGAGGATTGCGGCGTCGTTCCGGTGCCGAAATCCGATCTGCCGGTCAAGCTGCCGGAAGACGTGACCTTCGACAAGCCGGGCAATCCGCTCGACCGGCACCCGACCTGGCGCCATGTGGCCTGTCCGCAGTGCGGCAAGGATGCCCGACGCGAAACCGACACGATGGACACATTCGTGGATTCGTCCTGGTATTTCGCACGCTTCACGGCACCCTGGGAAGACAACCCGACCGATCCGAAGGTTGCCAGCCACTGGCTGCCGGTCGATCAGTATATCGGCGGCATCGAGCACGCGATCCTGCACCTGCTCTATTCCCGTTTCTTCACCCGCGCCATGAAGGCCGTCGGCCATGTTGCGCTGGACGAGCCCTTCAAGGGCCTGTTTACGCAGGGCATGGTGGTTCACGAGACCTACAGCCGCGGCGAGGGCGCGCAACGGGAATGGATCACCCCGGCGGAAATCATCATCGTCGAAAACGACGGCAAGAGACAGGCGACGCTGATCGAAACCGGCGAACCGATCGCCATCGGCTCGATCGAGAAAATGTCGAAGTCGAAGAAGAACGTTGTCGATCCCGATGACATCATCGCGTCCTATGGCGCCGATACGGCCCGCTTCTTCGTTCTTTCGGATTCTCCACCGGACCGCGACGTGATCTGGTCGGAAGCGGGCGTCGAAGGTTCGCACCGTTTCGTGCAACGCGTCTGGCGCCTGATTTCCGAGGCTGCGTCCGTCCTGAAGACGAGCGATGCTTCGCCGGCAAAAGACGGTGATGCGCTGCCGATCTCGCAGCTCGCCCACCGGACATTGCGCGCCGTACAGGCCGATTATGACAAGCTCGCCTTCAACAAGGCCGTCGCCCGGCTTTACGAGCTGGTGAACGCCCTTGCCGCGCCGCTGACGCAGGTTGCCGAAGGCAAGGCAAGCGCGGCGACCGTAGCAGCCATGAAGGATGCCACGGCGATCCTGATCAGCCTGATGGCGCCGATGATGCCGCATCTGGCAGAACAGTGCTGGGTCGAAATCGGCGGCGACGGGCTTATCGCCCAGAGGTCCTGGCCGATCTTCGACGAGGCGCTGGTGGCGGAAAACGAAATCACGCTTCCCGTGCAGATCAACGGCAAGAAGCGCGCGGATTTGACAATCGCGCGCGATGCGGATCAGACTGCCATTGAAAGTGCTGTTCTGGCCATTGACGCCGTCAAGGCCGCGCTGAACGGCCAGAACCCGAAGAAAATCATCGTCGTGCCGCAGAGGATCGTCAATGTCGTTGTTTGATACGTCCGCAAGAAGCCTTCGCCTGCTGGCTCTCTGCGGGCTTTCTCTTGGCCTCGGCGCGATATCAGGCTGCCAGGTCAAGCCGCTCTATGCCACCGGCACGCAAACGGCCGAAAAGCTCGCGTCGATCGAAATCTCCGATGCGGACGACCGCGTCGAGCAGGAAGTTCGCAACAGCCTGATCTTCCTGACCTCGGGCGGCGCCGGCGAACCGGAAAATCCGCAGTATCGCCTGGCGCTGAACGTGACCAGCCAGGTCAAGGGCGTGCTCTACGACCAGGAATCCGACACGGCCGGGGCCGGGCGGGTCTTGGTGCAGGCGGACTTCAACCTGTCGCGGGCGGATACGGGGGAGACCGTGAAATCCGGCAACCGCTCATCCGTCGCTCTCGTCGACTTCCCGGTGCAGGAATTTGCCAAGCTGCGCGCCATTCGCGACGCGGAAAACCGCGCCGCACGGGAACTGGCGGAAGTCATCAGGGCCGATATCGCCTCCGCCCTCGGACGCTGAGCGGACAATCTCTGATGACCGAAATCAAATCGCACGAGTTTGATTCGTTCCTTCAGAGACCGCTCAAGGACAATCGCCTCTATATGATTTACGGGCCGGATCGCGGCCTGGTTTCGGAACGCGCCGGGCTGATCGCGGCCAGGACCGGCGTCGCGATGGACGACCCGTTCTCGCTGATCAAGCTTGATGCCTCCGATCTGCAGCAAAGCCCGGGCCGATTGCTCGATGAGGTCAATTCCATCGGCCTTTTCGGCGGCGACAAGCTCATCTGGGTTCGCGGCGCCGGCAGCGAAAAAGCGCTGATCGACGGTTTGCAGGTGCTCTCTCAGGAGCCGCCGGTCGGTAGTTATGTGATTATCGAGGCCGGCGATCTGAAAAAGGGGGCGGGCCTCAGGAAAATCGGCGAGACCGCGCGCTCCGTGGTCGCCGTGGCCTGCTACGCCGACGATGCGCGCGCAGTGAACGCACTGATCGACCATGAGCTTTCCCAGGAGAACCTAAAGATCACCCCCGCGGCCCGCGAGCGCCTGCAGGAGGCACTGGGTGGGGATCGCATCGCCTCCCGGAACGAAATTCGCAAACTGGCCCTCTATTGCAAGGGCTTGGGCACGATCGAGGACGAGCATGTCCAGGAGATCGTCGGCGATGCCAGCGCTATCTCGGTGGACGACGCCATCGATGCGGTTCTGAAGGGCGATGCCGACGGCCTGGTTCACGCCATCCAGAAGATCGTCACGTCGAAAACGCCGATCTTCCTCGTGCTGCAGGGTTGCCTGAAGCAGTTTCAGCTGCTCGACCTCATGCGGTCCGAAATGGACGACAAGCGCCTGCAACCGGCCCAGGTGACGGCAACGCTTGGTCGCCATCTGCACTTCCGACGCAAGCCGATCGTCGAGGCCGCGCTCAAAACATGGTCGGCAACCGCCATACAACGGGAACTCGGCCGACTTCAGGCGACGATTTTCCAGAGCCGGACACGGCAGGCTTTAGAAGAAAGCGCCGCACTGCAGGCCCTGCTCGCGATCACGCTGCAGTCGGCGCGACGCTAAGAAGATCTAAGCTATTGAATAATATTAATTATCTATAGTAGAGCGCCGTCTCAGCGACGCTCGAGCAGCCGGCAGATTTCTTCAAGCTGATCGAGGGTCTTGTAGGCAATGCGGAGCTGGCCGCCCGAAACCTTGTGGTTCACCGTGACATCCAGCCCAAGGCTATCCGACAGCGTCCGCTCGAGCGCCAGCGTATCGGCATCCTTTTCCTGAGCCTTCGAAGCCTGACCGTAATTCGGATCATTCTGCGCACGAATATCGTTCTGCGCCAGACGTTCGGTATCGCGCACGGAAAGGCCCTTGGCGATGATCGAGCGGGCAAGCGTTACGGGATCGGATGTCGGGATCAGCGCCCGCGCGTGCCCGGCCGACAGGGTACCCGACGAGAGCATATCGCGGACAGGTTCCGGCAGCTTCAAAAGCCGCAGGCTGTTGGCCACATGGCTGCGGCTCTTTCCGATGATCTCCCCAAGATCGTTCTGGGTATAGCCATGCTCGGCGATCAGCTGGTCATAGCCCATGGCTTCTTCCAGCGGGTTGAGATCCGACCGCTGGACATTCTCGACGATGGCGATTTCCAGAGCCGTGCGATCATCGACATCGCGGACGATGACTGGGATATCCGTAAAGCCCCCCAGTTGCGCCGCGCGCCAGCGGCGTTCCCCGGCGATAATCTCGTAGCGCTCATCGGCGATTGTGCGAACCACGACCGGCTGGACGATCCCGTGCTGACGGATCGAGCTTGCCAGATCCTGCAACTCGCCCTCATCGAACGTCCGGCGGGGATTGCGGGGGTTGCGCGAGACGAATTCGATCGGAATCTTGCGATCGGCATTCACCGCCGTCACCGGCGCTCCAGCTTGAACCGGCTGATCCATTTCGCCGATCAGCGCCGCAAGCCCGCGGCCCAGGCGTCGCCTTGAATTGTCGTCGTTCATGGTCTCACTCACACTATCGTTTCGGTCTCGAATCAAGCAGCCTTGCGCTGCCGCTCCCGCTGGATGACTTCCGACGCCAGCTGGAGATAGGCCTGGCTACCGGCGCACTTCAGGTCATAAAGAATAGCCGGTTTTCCGTAGGACGGCGCTTCCGACACACGAACATTCCGCGGAATGAGCGTGTGATAGACCTTTTCGCCGAGATGCAGACGCACATCGTTGACAACCTGTTGCGCCAGATTGTTGCGGGAATCGAACATGGTCAGCACGATACCCTGAATATCCAGCAACGGATTAACCGAACGACGCACCTGATCGACCGTCTCGAGGAGCTGGCTGAGCCCTTCCAATGCAAAGAATTCGCATTGGAGCGGGACGAGGACGGAATGCGCAGCCGCCATGGCATTCATGGTCAGCAAATTGAATGACGGCGGGCAATCGACAAGCACATAGGAATATCGCAGCGCAGCCGGCGCTTCAAGTGCTCGCTTCAGGCGAAACACCCGGTTGCTCTCCTGCGAAATTTCCATTTCGATCCCGAGCAGATCCATGGTCGACGGGACAATCGATAGATTGGGCACGACAGTATCGAGGACGATATCCTCGATCCCATGCGATCCGATCATCAGCTCATAGGACGAAAGCTTGCGGTCTCGGCGCTGGATGCCAAGACCGGTGCTGGCGTTGCCCTGCGGGTCGAGATCGACAATCAGCACCTTCTCGCCGATCGCGGCCAGGGCGGTCGCGAGATTAATAGCCGTCGTGGTCTTGCCAACGCCGCCCTTTTGGTTCGCAATCGTAATAATACGGTTTTTTTCGCCCAACATGCACTGATCCGCCGTTCACTGAATTTTCCGCGAAAGATTTGCGATTTCGAGAACAACAGAATCCGGCTCGATGACGCTGGTATGTTTTACCAGATCAAACTGGAAGCGGCCAACGGCTTTGTCGATTTCCGCCTGATAATCCCGGCCTTTGTGGAAATAGGCCGTCACAGATGGCTTTGAAATCATCCAACCAGCACAATATTCCAGCAACTGCGTCAAATCTGCCAGTGCCCGCGCAGAAATCGCATCGCAATGGGGAATGAGGTCAAACGCATGCTCGATTCGAACAGGATGAACGGAGCCCCGCGCGCCCGTTTCAGCAAGGGCAACGCGAAGAAACGCAGCCTTCTTGTTGTTGCTCTCAACCAGATGAACCCAACCATCATTGAGTTCGGCCAAACAGATTGCAGTGATAATGCCAGGAAATCCGCCACCGCTCCCCAGATCGATCCATTGTTTCGGACCCGGATGGATCTGGAAAATCTGAATGCTATCGGCGATGTGCCGTTCCCACAAATGTTGTTTGGTTGAAGGGGCAACGAGATTGATCGTCTTGGCCCATTTTTGAAACAGACGGGAGAAGTGATCCAGCCTCTCTGCTGTTTCACGTGAAACACGCAATCCGTTTAGCGATTCCGGTAGACTCGCATTCATTGTGCAACCGTCTTTAATTGCAGGCTGGAGTTTGCATCGAGCCTTCGTAGATATGCCAGAATAAGAGATGCTGCCGCAGGCGTCATGCTGTCCACCTTCAATACCTGCGCAAGATTTCGAGGCGCGGCAGCCGTCAACTTCTGTGTTAACTCGTTGGAAAGACCCGACAAAACCGAAAAATCAAAATCTTCCGGAATTTCCGTTGCCTCCTCGCGGCGCACACTGGCAANNGGCAATGTCATTCGCCTGCCGATCCATATAAACGGCGTAGGTCGCATCAATCTCGAGCGCCTCAGCAATCTTCGGATTGATTTCCGTCATCTGCGGCCAAACCGCAGACAGGGATGCAATGGAATGTTCCGCATAGGAGAGCAGCTCGAAGGCGGACCGGCGCTGACCATCCTGGTTGATGTTCAAGCCAAACCGACGCGCCTCACTCGGCGTGATCTGCATGTTTTTCAACGTCGCTTTCGCGTTATCAAACAATCCGACCCAATTTTCAAAGCGCGATGTCCGCGACGTCGAAACGATCCCAAGGCGAATGGCCTCAGGCGTTAGGCGCATGTCAGCATTGTCGGCTCTTAAAGACAGCCGATATTCGGCGCGAGACGTAAACATTCGATAGGGTTCGCTCACGCCACGAGACGTCAGATCATCGACCATCACGCCGATATAGGAGTTTGTGCGGCTAAAACTGTGTTCCGGGCTTCCAGCAACGAACAGGGCGGCATTCAAGCCGGCGACGAGTCCTTGCGCGCCGGCTTCCTCATAACCCGTTGTACCGTTGATCTGTCCGGCAAGAAACAAGCCCGGCATCTTCCGAACCTGCAATGTTGACGACAGTTCCCGTGGATCGACATGATCGTACTCGATCGCGTAGCCTGGCTGAAGTATCTCAACATGCTCCAGCCCCGGGATTGTGCGGATGAAGGCGTCCTGGACCGCTTCCGGCAACGAGGTCGAAATCCCGTTTGGATAAACGGTATCGTCGTCAAGCCCTTCAGGCTCCAGAAAGATCTGATGGCCGTCTCGCTCGCCGAATTTAACGATCTTATCCTCAATCGAAGGACAATAGCGTGGACCGACCCCTTCGATTTGCCCGGAATACATCGCGGACTGATTGAGATTATCCGCTATGATTTTGTGCGTCGCCGGCGTCGTGCGCGTGATGCCGCATTCAATCTGCCGGTTCGCGATCGTGTCCGTCATAAAGGAGAACGGCACCAGGTCCTCATCCGCGCCTTGTTTGCCGACGCTCTGCCAATCAATGGTGCGACCGTTCAGGCGAGCGGGTGTTCCCGTCTTAAGCCTGCCAAGACGAAGCCCGAATCGCTCAAGCGTCTTCGACAAGCCCATCGAGGGATCCTCTCCGACGCGGCCGGCCGGAATCTTCCGCTGCCCGATATGGATCAAACCGCGGAGGAAGGTCCCGGTCGTTAAGACGGCGGCGCCGCAGGCAATTGTTCGGCCATCCTTCAGAACAACGCCGGACACATATTCCGCATCCATCAGGAGATCATAGGCGTCACCTTCAATTACATCCAGATTTTCGATGGATGCTATTTCGCGCTGCATGGCTTCCCGGTAAAGCCGCCGATCGGCCTGTGTGCGCGGGCCGCGCACAGCCGGCCCCTTGCGACGGTTGAGCAATCGAAACTGGATGCCACCGGCATCGGCAACACGACCCATCAAACCATCCATGGCGTCGATCTCGCGAACCAGATGACCCTTCCCGAGACCACCAATGGCCGGGTTACAGGACATGACACCAATCGTTTCTCGCTTATGGGTAATCAATGCTGTCTTTGCACCCAGGCGCGCCGATGCACTCGCGGCTTCGCACCCCGCGTGTCCCCCACCGATAATGACGACGTCGTATCTTGAATTCATGTTTGCCGTCTCCGCATCCACGGCTCGATTCAGTAGTTTCAGGATGAGTCAAGCCGTTTCACGTGAAACATCGTCTGAGACTCACTGTTATTCACATCCCTTCAAGAGGGATCTATTTGCCGATGCAAAACTCCGAAAAGATGACATCCAGCAGATTTTCCACATCCACACGTCCAGTAATCCGCCCGAGCGCATCGCCGGCCACACGCAGGAATTCCGCCTGGATATCCAAACCTGTACTAGACTGCGCCATACTGGCGTCGATCGCATCGACTGTCTGGCGCAAGCAATCGACATGGCGCCGTCTCGACGGTATCGAAAACGACATTTTACCAGTTAAAACAGGTAGATAGGAAGAAATCAGCGCCAGTAGCGCATCGATTCCATCCCCCGTCTTTGTCGATATTGTGATATCCGCGGGCGACTTATCCCACACTTGTTGCCTTTGATCAATCTTCGTGCCGACACGGATCACGCCAGCCTTTGTCACCGCCTGATCCATTTCGTAGAAGCCATCCGGCCTATCCGAAAGCAGCAGAACCAAATCGGCTTCCGCAACCGTCGCCTGCGCGCGCCGAATGCCCTCCCGTTCGATGGGTTCCGAGGTCTCCCGCAGACCAGCAGTATCGTAAAGCCGAACGGAGAATCCGGCTAAGGAAAGATCGATCGACAGCACGTCCCGCGTCGTCCCGGCAATATCCGTGACAATCGCAATATCGCGTCCGGCCAGATAATTGAGAAGACTGGATTTCCCGGCGTTTGGTGGCCCGGCGATGACTACTTTCAGTCCGTCACGGATGATCTCCGCCAAGGGAGCGCCGGCTATGTGGGTTTCGATCTCATTGCGGAGGTGTCGCATATCCATCCAGATGGCATCTGCCACAGAACCCGGCACGTCGTCCTCGTCGGCAAAATCCAGTTCAGCCTCGATCATTGCCCGGGCATGGGTCAGGCGACGCGCCCAAGCCTGATAGATTGCCGAGAGGCCACCCTGTGCATGCTCGATAGCCAGACGCCGCTGCATCTCCGTTTCTGCGGAGATAAGATCGGCCAGGCCCTCGACTTCGACGAGATCAAGCTTGCCGTTGTGGAACGCGCGTCGGGAGAACTCGCCGGCTTCCGCGTGCCGAAGCCCCTCCATGCCGGCAAGCTCGGCCAGAAGCGCCTGAACGACTGCACGGCCACCATGCACCTGCAATTCACCGCAGTCCTCTCCCGTGAAGGACGCTGGCCCAGGAAAATAAAGGACCAGACCGCTATCGATGAGGTCACCGTTCCGGTCTCGAATCGATCTCAAATGCGCTGTTCGTCCTGACCCTAGCGGACCCGTCAGTCCACGCAAAACATCTGCGGTTCGTAAACCGCTGATCCGTATCACTGCGACACCGGAGGGCAAGGCGCCGGTCGACAGCGCATATATCGTATCATTCGAGTTCACGGTGTTCACATTCCAAACGGATGTTCAATTTTTGCAGGTCGCCATTCGCTTGCGCCATTGAAGGATACGGATCCGAATCGATTTTCGGCAATTCCAATGTTTCGCTTTCGAATCGATAGTGGGCCGCCCGACGCCTATGGATTCCGCCAGATACAGAACGCAAAAACCCGGGTCGAGACCCGGGCTTTATTGATTGAAAGGCGACAACTCAAGTGTTCATCGAGTCGAAGAAATCGCCGTTGGTCTTGGTTTGCTTCAGCTTGTCGATCAGGAATTCGATCGCATCGGTCGTGCCCATTGGGGCCAGAATCCGGCGAAGAACAAAGATCTTCTGCAGATCCTGGCGCGGCACCAGCAGGTCTTCCTTACGGGTGCCGGATTTCAGAATGTCCATCGACGGGAAGATGCGCTTGTCGGCGACCTTGCGATCAAGGACGATTTCCGAGTTGCCGGTGCCCTTGAATTCTTCGAAGATGACTTCGTCCATGCGGCTGCCGGTGTCGATCAGCGCCGTCGCGATGATCGTCAGCGAGCCGCCTTCCTCGATATTGCGGGCCGCACCGAAGAAGCGCTTCGGCCGCTGCAGCGCGTTGGCATCCACGCCGCCCGTCAGCACCTTGCCGGACGAGGGGACGACCGTGTTGTAGGCACGGCCAAGGCGGGTGATCGAATCGAGCAGAATGACAACGTCGCGGCCGTGTTCGACCAGACGCTTGGCCTTCTCGATCACCATCTCGGCGACCTGGACGTGGCGCGTGGCCGGTTCGTCGAAGGTCGAGGAGACGACTTCGCCCTTCACGGAGCGCTGCATGTCGGTGACTTCTTCCGGCCGCTCGTCGATCAGAAGAACGATGAGATAGCATTCCGGATGGTTGGCGGTAATCGAATGGGCGATGTTCTGCAGGAGAACCGTTTTACCAGTGCGCGGCGGGGCGACGATGAGTCCGCGCTGGCCCTTGCCGAGCGGCGCGATCAGGTCGATGACCCGGGCCGAAAGATCCTTGGAGGTCGGAACCTCGAGCTCCATCTTGAAGCGCTCGTTCGGATAGAGCGGTGTCAGATTGTCGAAGTGGACCTTGTGGCGGATCTTTTCTGGATCCTCGAAATTGATCGTGTTGACCTTGAGGAGCGCGAAATAGCGCTCGCCTTCCTTCGGTCCGCGGATCGGACCCTCGACGGTATCGCCGGTCTTCAGCGAAAAGCGGCGGATCTGCGACGGCGAGATGTAGATGTCGTCCGGGCCGGGCAGGTAATTGGCATTGGCCGAGCGCAGGAAGCCGAAACCGTCCTGCAGCACTTCGACGACACCCTCGCCGATGATTTCGACATCCTGGCTGGCAAGCATCTTGAGGATCGCGAACATCAGCTCCTGCTTGCGCATGACGCTGGCATTCTCGACCTCGACCGATTCGGCGAAAGCCAGAAGATCGGTAGCCGTTTTGTTTTTAAGTTCTTGTAGCTTCATTTCAGCCATGAAGGGCACCACATTTGCAATTTATGTCTTGGAAGGTCGGCGTGTTTTTTGAAAGGGAGCTGCGGGGGAAAGGGGCAGGCTCGTAACTTTTACACATGCCACGAAAGATGAGATGCGCTGAAAATAGCGATTCACGTGAAACGCCGCAAGGGCCTCAGCCAAATTAGCCGAAAATTCGTATTCCGACCTTGCTCAAAACGGTTTTACCACCGCCATGATGACGATCAGGATCATCAGCAGCGTCGGCGCTTCGTTCATCAGACGCCAGTAGCGTGCCGTGCGCCGCGGTCCGTCGCCTGCAAAGACGCGGACGGCACGGCTGAAATGAATATGGACGCCGGTCAGAAGAACCACGAACAAAAGCTTGGCGTGCAGCCAGCCCCCCTGAAAGCCGTAAACGCTCCAGGCAAGGTAGAGACCAAGCCCCCAAGAGATCATCATCGCCGGGTTCATGATCACCTTCAACAGCCGGCTTTCCATCACCTTGAAGGTTTCCGACTGGTCCGATCCGACCGGTGCATCGGTGTGGTAGATGAACAGCCGCGGCATGTAGAGCAGGGCCGCCATCCAGGACATCACCGCGATGATGTGCAGCGCCTTGACCCAGAGGTAGAGATTGTCCGGCTGCCCGATCAACAGCCCGCCGAGAAGCGCGACGAAGAGCGCAATCGCCACAAAGGCGCGCAATCGCGCCTGGTTGCCCGCGCGCCTGCCGGTCTGACGCCCCTCGGTCTGGTCGTTGCTCATCAGGCCGATCTCCGGACGCGTGCGACCAGGCGGGACACCGTTTCGGGGTCCGCCTGCGGGGTGATGCCATGGCCGAGATTGAAGATCAGCGGGCCGTTGCCAAGCACCTGCAGGATCGCGTCGATGCCGTCGTCCAGCGCCTGGCCGCAGGCCACGACGCGCATCGGATCCAGATTGCCCTGCACCGGGCCATCCTTCTGCAGCTCGGCGGCAAAGGACAGGGGTACCGACCAATCGAGCCCGATCGCATCGGCATTCGTCTGCTGACGATAGTTTTTCAGGAGAATGCCGACCCCCTTGGCGAAAGCGATGATCTTCGCCTGCGGCCGGCGCGCGCGAATGCTGTCGATCATGCGGCGCACCGGTTTCACGACATAACGCTCGAACTCGGTTTCCCCCAGAACGCCCGCCCAAGAATCGAAGATCTGAACGGCATCCGCGCCGGCGTCGATCTGGGCGACCAGATAGTCGGCGGAGATATCGGCGAGCAGCGCCAGCAGATGATCGAAGGCTTGCGGATGGCGATAGGCAAACAGCCGGGCAGGGGCCTGGTCGGGCGTTCCGTGGCCGGCAATCATGTAGGTCGCGACAGTCCAGGGTGCGCCGCAAAATCCAAGAAGCGTCGTCTCGGCGGGCAGTTCCCGGCGCAGTCGCGACACGGTCTCGATCACCGGCTTCAAATGATTGGCGACATCATCCGCCTTCAAAGCAAGAATACCAGACGGATCGATCGGATCCATCAAGGGTCCTCGTCCTTCCTCGAAGCGAACATTCCTGTCGAGCGCATCCGGGATCACCAGAATATCCGAGAACAGGATGGCTGCGTCAAAACCGTACCGGCGGATCGGCTGCAGCGTGACTTCGACGGCCAGTTCCGGCGTGTAACAGAGATCAAGGAAGCTCCCGGCTGTCGCCCTGGTCTGCCGGTATTCCGGCAGGTAGCGCCCCGCTTGTCTCATCAGCCAGAGAGGCGGTGGTGTCAGTGTCTGGCCATCCAGAACCTGAAGGACCTTACGGCTATTCACGGTCACCTGTCACGCACTCCCTCTAAAATACTAAACTTATCTAAAAGGTTTCTATTTCTTAGAGTCGGTGACTATCAAGGATTAAAATCTCCCCCCACCTTTTCCACATCGGGCAGGATTCAATTTCACGATTACGCCAGATTCCGACGATCGCTGGAATTAGCGGTGAAAGGATCGAAATGAAGTTTCGATTCAAATATTTGCATCGGCCTCTCATCCGGCGGCATATGTGGATAAGCTGTGAAAAGCCGTGACACTTTGTCGTTGCGTGAGTCTTCTCCACAAGCGCCGTGAAAAACAATCTGCGCCGAGGCAATTGTGCATAAGTTTGAGGTTTTCCCCTTGCCTTCGCCCCGGCCCCGCCCTTAGCTGTGTCCGTCCCGCTTTATCAACAGCCGCCGGAGAATAGCGTGGAGAACCAGAAAAACTATTTCCATCTGCACCTGATTTCTGACTCGACCGGCGAAACCCTGATCGCGGCCGGGCGGGCGGCTGCGGCGCAATTCCAGTCGTCGCATGCGCTGGAGCATGTCTATCCGCTGATCAGAAACCGCAAACAGCTGATGCAGGTGATGGAAGCGATCGATGGCGCACCGGGAATCGTGCTCTATACGATCGTCGATCGCGAGCTTTCCGGCATCATCGATTCCCAATGCAAGGAGATGGGCGTGCCTTGCGTCTCTGTCCTCGAGCCGGTGATCGACCTGTTCCAGACCTATCTCGGCGCCCCGTCGCGCCGCCGGTCCGGCGCGCAGCACGTGATGGACGCCGATTATTTCGCGCGCATCGATGCCTTGAATTTCACCATGGACCATGACGACGGCCAATTGCCGGCCGACTTCAACGATGCCGATGTCGTGCTGGTAGGCATCAGCCGGACGTCGAAGACGCCGACCAGCATCTATCTTGCCAATCGCGGCATCAAGACCGCCAATATTCCGATCGTGCCCGGCGTGCCGCTGCCGGACCGCCTCTATGAAGCGACCACACCGCTGGTCGTCGGGCTGATCGCCACCGCCGACCGGATCTCGCAGGTCCGCCAGCATCGGGTGCTGGGCACCACGCAAGGTTTTCATGGCGAGGATTATACCGACAGGGCGTCGATTTCCGAGGAACTGAAATATGCCCGCGCGCTCTGTACGCGCAACAACTGGCCGGTGATCGATGTCACCCGCCGGTCGATCGAGGAAACGGCCGCCGCCATCGTTGCCCTTCGTCCGCGTCTGCGCTAAGGCCTGACGCCGAACGCCGCGACAGGATCCGCAATGTCAGCCTCCCTCATTCTCGCTTCGTCCAGTCCCTTCCGGCGGATGCTCATGACCAATGCCGGCCTTGCCTTCGACTGGCAGGCGGCGAAGATCGATGAACGGGCGATCGAGGCACCCCTCGAAGAGAAGGGGTCGTCGCCGCAGGCGGTTGCCCTGGTGCTGGCGGAGGCCAAGGCGCGCGACGTAGGACAAAGCCGCCCGGATGCGATCGTTATCGGCTCGGATCAGACGATGTCGCTCGGCGACAGGGTCTATCACAAGCCCCGCGACAGAGCAGAAGCCCGAAACCACCTTCTCTCTTTATCCGGCCAAACGCATCAATTGAACAGCGCCGTTGTCCTGACCCAGGGCACGACGCTTGTCTGGTCGCATGTCTCTTCGGCACGGCTGACGATGCGAACCCTGTCCGCGGATTTCATCGATCGGCATCTGGAGCGCGTTGGCGACAAGGCGCTGTCGAGCGTCGGCGCTTACCAGCTGGAAGGCGAGGGCATCCAGTTGTTCGAGACGATCGAGGGCGATTATTTCACCATCCTAGGACTGCCGATGCTGCCGCTTCTGGAAAAACTGAGGACCCTGCGAGTGATCGATGCGTGATTCACGTGAAACATTTGTTAACCATGCTTTCGTGACCGGCTTTCCGATCAAGCATTCGCGCTCGCCCTTGATCCACAGATACTGGCTGAAAAGCTTCGGTTTGCCGGGAAGCTACAGGGCGCTTGAAATTTCTCCGGATGCCTTCGCCGATTTCATGAACACCCTGCGGGACGGAACATCCGACTTCTGCGGCGGAAACGTCACCATCCCGCACAAGGAGCGGGCCTTCGCGCTTTGCGACCGGCCGGACGCGTTGAGCCGGGAACTCGGCGCCGCCAACACGGTCTGGGTCGAGGATGGCTTGATCCACGCGACCAATACGGACGGTTATGGCTTCACCTCAAACCTGGATGAACGCGCCGCCGGCTGGGACCGCTGCGATACCGCGGTAATCCTCGGTGCGGGCGGCGCCAGCCGCGCCGTCATCCAGGCCGTGCGGGATCGCGGCGTGAAAACCATTCACGTCGTCAATCGCACCGTTGCACGGGCACAGGAATTGGCCGACCGATTTGGCCCGTCGGTGCAGGCGCAGGCGATGGAGGCCCTGCCGGAACTGATGAAAGATGCCGGGCTGTTCATCAACACCACCTCGCTCGGCATGGACGGGACTCCGGTTCCAACGATCGATTTCACGACGATGGCTGAGAATGCCGTCGTCACCGACATTGTCTATGTGCCGCTCAAGACGCCGCTGCTGGCGCAGGCGCAACTGCAGGGTCTGCGCATCGTCGACGGTCTCGGCATGCTGCTGCACCAGGCGGCCCCCGGTTTCGAGAAATGGTTCGGCCGCAAGCCCGTGGTTGACGAGACGCTGCGACAGATCATCATCGACGACATGGACCGGCACGCATGATCGTCCTCGGGCTTACCGGTTCGATCGGCATGGGAAAATCGACGACGGCCGCGATGTTCGCCGATCTCGGTATTCCGGTAAACGACGCCGATGCGGTCGTGCATGCACTTTACCGAGGCGAAGCGGTGCCGTTGATCGAGGCCGCCTTTCCCGGCACGACAAAAGACGGCGCCGTCGATCGTGCGGCGCTGTCTCGTGCGCTTGCGGAAAACCCGGCCGGTTTTCGCACCCTCGAAGCGATTGTCCATCCGCTGGTGCGCGAGCGTGAAGTCCGGTTTGTGAAAGCGCATCGTGCCGCCGGAGCGCCGCTGGTGCTGCTCGACATCCCGCTCCTGTTCGAGGCTGGCGGCCGCGACAGGGTCGATGCGGTCGTGGTCGTGACCTGCGATCCCGGTATCCAGCGCGAGCGCGTGCTCTCCAGGCCCGGAATGACGGTGGAAAAATTCGAGCTTATCCTGGCGCGACAGATGCCGGATGATGAAAAGCGCGCGAAAGCCGATTACATCATCGATACAGGCAAGGGGCTTGATTCGGCCCGGGCTCAGGTCGCGGCCGTGGTCGACGACCTTTTGAAATAGGGAAGAGCGGAATGCGCGAGATCATCTTCGATACGGAAACCACGGGCCTCGACAATCGGCAGGACCGCGTCATCGAAATCGGCGGCATCGAGCTCGACAACCATTTCCCGACGGGACGGACCTTTCACGTCTATATCAATCCGGGCGACCGGAAGGTGCATCCGGACGCCCTGGCCGTTCACGGCATCACCGACGATTTCCTGAAGGACAAGCCGGCTTTCGCCCAGATCGTCAACGAGCTTGTCAGCTTCTTCGAAGGCGCGCGCTGGGTCGCGCACAACGCCACCTTCGACATGGGCTTCATCAATGCGGAGTTCGCGCGGCTCGACCTGCCGTCAATCTCCAACGATCTGGTGACCGACACGCTGTCGCTTGCCCGCCGCAAGCATCCGATGGGGCCGAACTCGCTCGATGCATTGTGCCGGCGCTACGGCATCGACAATTCGCATCGCACAAAACACGGCGCCTTGCTCGACTCCGAACTCCTGGCCGAAGTCTATATCGAGATGATCGGCGGCCGCCAGGCGGCACTCGGCCTGATGTCGGGCCAGAGCCGCGGCGAGATTGCCGACACCGACGAAACCATCGTGCCGACGGGGCAGCGGCCGCATCCCCTGCCGTCGCGATTGAGCGAAGCGGATCTTACACATCACGCGGCTCTGGTGGCAAAGATCGGTGCCAAAGCGATCTGGGCCAAATACGATCCGTCCCTCTAAAAAATGCGCATAAAAAATGCCCGGCTCGCGAAAGCCGGGCATCGATCTCGAATTCTGAAAATGATCAGTTCGCGTTGTTTGCAACCTGCGTGCGGACCTTGTCCTCGGCCATGCGCTGCGTAAACATCTGCGCGAAATCGATCGGGTCGATGAGCAGCGGCGGGAAGCCGCCATTGCGCGTCGCGTCGGAAACGATCTGGCGGGCGAACGGGAACAGCAGGCGCGGGCATTCGATGAACAGCAGCGGCAGCATGTGTTCCTGCGGGAAACCGGCGATGCGGAACACGCCGCCATAGGTCAGCTCGACGTTGAACAGCATCTTGTCGCCGTCCTTGGCTTCCGCGGTCAGCGACAGAACGACATCGAATTCCGTCTCGGAGAGCGGATTGGCGTTGACGTTTACATTGATGTTGATGGCTGGCGCCTTGTCGCGGGCCTGCAGCGAACGCGGTGCGCCCGGATTCTCGAAGGAGAGATCCTTGATGTACTGGGCCAGAATGTTCAGGGACGGGCTTTCGGCCGCGGGTGCCGTGCCATTGGATGCTGTTTCGGTCGTCATAAGGCCTTTTCCTTCGGACTTCAATTTGGTGACGCCGTCTAGCATTTCACAGGAAGGCTTACAACCCTTGGAGCCGAAGGGCTCAGCCGAGGCGGTCCTTGCCGTCAGGGCCGGGCCGGCGCTGGTCGTCATGGGAAAAATCGCCCTCGTCCAGATCGATCACCTTGGGACCGCCGCGTGTGAAGGGCCCGCCGGGCGTGTCCGCACCGCGGCGAAATCCGGCCCCGCCGGTCGTCGTCACGATGGTCAGGCGGCTCTTCAGCAATGTCCATGCCGCCTCGCGCACCGGCGGAATGAACAGCAGAAGGCCGAGCACGTCGGTGAGGAAACCGGGAATGATCAGGAGGAAGGCGGCAAAGACGATCATCACCCCATGCACCAGTTCCCGGCCCGGATCGACGCCCCGGCCGGTGGTGTCGCGAATGCGGCGCAGAACCCCCAGGCCCTGAACGCGCAGCAGCACGGCACCGACCACACCGCTCAAAAGAACCAGCAGCAACGTCGTCCCGATGCCGACTTCACGACCGACAAACACGAAGGTCGCGATCTCGGCCAGCGGCAATGCCAGAAGGAAAAGGGGGATCAACAGGGAACGCATCGTGTCCGCTCGGGTAAAAGGGGTCGGCAAAGCCCGGCTATTCCGGTCAAAGAAGTGATATAGTCATTTGAATGATCGTGACATGCAGACTATATGGGGTAAGCGCAAGAAATTTTAACAGCGGTTCTGGGTGGAAATGGGCTCTTTTGACTTCGTCACATTGTTTTTTCTGGTTGCTGCGGTGATCATATTCCTCCAGCTGCGCAGCGTCCTTGGCAGAAGGACAGGCAACGAACGCCCGCCGGTCGATCCCTATTCTCCCCGCGAAGCGGCCGAAGGTCCCGAGGCTTCTGGCAAGGTGGTGCAATTGCCCCGCCGTGACGGCACCGGTGAGGAGATTTCACGCTATGCCGACATCGATACCTTCACAAAGGCCGGCACGCCGCTCAACGACGCATTGCGCCGCATGCTTGATTCGGATCCCAATTTCGACCCGAAGGAATTCGTCAACGGCGCCAAGATGGCCTATGAGATGATCGTCATGGCTTTTGCCGATGGCGACCGCAAGACGCTGAAGGGACTTCTGTCCCGCGAGGTCTATGAGGGTTTCGACGCGGCGATCGCGGATCGCGAAAGCAAGGGCGAGGTCGTCAAGTCCACCTTCGTCGGTATCGAGAAGGCCGACATGGTTCATGCCGAAATCAAGGACAGCGAAGCCAACATCACCCTGCGCATCATCAGCCAGTTGATTTCCGCCACCTACGACAAGGCCGGCGCCGTCATCGACGGCGATGCGGAAGCCGTGTCCGAGGTCAACGATCTCTGGACCTTTGCCCGCGACATCCGTTCGCGCGATCCGAACTGGAAGCTGATCGCCACGGAATCGGAAAACTGATCGGCGGGCGTGATGGATTTCGATGTGCAGCGGGTCGGCTTTGCGGATCTTCCCGGATGGGCGGACGACAATCCGGCGCCGCTGCTGGCGGCTCTTGAGCGCTGCCGCCGGCATGTGACCGAGATCAAGCCGTACAAGACCGGCGCGTTTGGTCTTGCCACCGCAGACCTCATGCCCGCGTTTGAGGCTGCCCGTTCGGTTGAGACCAGCGATGCCGGTGCGGCGCGGGCCTTTTTTGAAGCTCAATTCGTGCCGTTCCGGATCGTCCGCGCTGATGGCGAGGCCGGGTTTGTCACCGCCTTCTACGAGCCCGACGTTTTCGTCAGCGCGGTTGCGGACGAGACCTATCGTTATCCTTTCTATCGCCGCCCTCTGGATCTGGTCGATGTCGACGAAACAAACCGTCCGTCGGACCTCGATGCCTACTTCGCCTTCGGGCAGGAACGAGCAGACGGGATTGGCGAATATCCGGACCGCAAGGCGATCGAGCAGGGATATCTTGAAGGACGGGGTCTGGAGATCGCCTATGCGCGCTCGCTGGTCGATGTGTTCTTCGCCCATGTGCAGGGCGCCGCGCGCCTGGTCTATCCGGATGGGTCCGTCCGCCGGATCACCTATGCGGCCAAGACCGGCCACCCGTTTTCGGCGGTCGGCAAGCTGCTGATCGAGCGTGGCGCCATCGATGCCGCGACGGTTTCGATGCAGTCGATCCGGCAGTGGCTGGCCGATCATCCGGACGAGGCGCAATCCGTGCTCTGGCACAATCGCTCCTTCATCTTCTTTCGCGAAGCCGAGGTCTCCGATCCGGCGCTTGGTCCGGTCGCGGCTGCCAAGGTGCCGCTCGAACCCGGGCGGTCGCTGGCCGTCGACCGGATCATCCATACCTTCGGCGTTCCGTTTTTCATTGCAAGCGACAGCCTGACCCACATCGATGGCGGCAGGCCGTTCCGCCGGCTGATGCTGGCGCTCGATACCGGCTCCGCCATCGTCGGGCCGGCGCGCGGCGATATCTTCACCGGCTCCGGCGACGAGGCCGGCCGGCTGGCCGGCTCGGTGCGCAATGCCGCTACGTTTTTCGTCTTGATTCCGAAGGCGGCCGCGACAAGATACGGTCATGGCTAAGGAAAAGAAGCTCTCCAGCGAAGACCGCATCCTGTGGGGCAAGGTCGCGCGCTCCACACGTCCGCTTCCCGGCCGGATGGAGGATCTGAAAGGCTTCGAGGAACCGGTCGCCGAACCGGAAAAGCCTGTGCCGGTCGTCATCAAGGAAGGCAAGTCGCTGGCCGAGGCCTTTGGCGCCGATGCAACCACCCAGAAGAAGGCACCGCCAAAGCTTCATCAGCCGCTTGAAAAACCGGTGAAGCGCAAACTCGCGAAAGGCCATCTGACGCTGGAGGCGCGTATCGACCTGCACGGCATGATCCAGAGCGAGGCCCATGGTTTTCTGTTGCATTTCCTGCTGCGGGCGCATGATCGCGGTCTGCGGCATGTGCTTGTCATCACCGGAAAGGGCACCTCGCTCGGCAGCGACGGCGCCCTGAAGCGCGCGGTGCCGATGTGGTTTTCGCTGCCGGAGTTCCGGACGCTGATTTCGTCCTATGAACCGGCCGCGCGCAACCATGGCGGCGACGGCGCACTTTATGTGCGACTGGCGCGGGTGCGGGGCGAAACCGCGTGACGCCGTTCGGAGAGGCAATGCATGCGCTGCGCCGCCAGAAGGGCGTATCGCAGAAGGAAATGGCTAAGGCGATCGGCATATCGGCCGCCTATCTGTCGGCGCTCGAGCATGGAAAGCGTGGGGCGCCGAGCTTTGAATTCCTGCAACGCGTCGCCGGCTATTTCAATGTGATCTGGGACGAGGCCGACGAACTCTTCCGGCTCGCCGCCCTGTCGGACCCAAGGGTGGTGGTCGATACGGCCGGACTTTCGCCCGCTCATACGGCGTTTGCAAATCGTCTGGCCGTCCGGATCAGCATGCTTTCCGTCGAAACCGTCGCCAGTTTGGAAGATGTTTTGGAAAAAGCCCGGTTTGCTGATAATGAACTGTGATGATCCCCTGTTTTCTGCCGCTTCAGGCCGTGCAGGATTTTGGAACCATGGACAAATTCCCTATAGTCCGGAAGGCATTGCGAGGGTGATTCGGACCGAATTGCCGCCGCTCGAAAACCCTGGAAAGACCCACGCTGAATGACCGATACTCCCGAAACCGAAACCGGCGCGAATGCCGAATATGGTGCAGACTCCATCAAGGTGCTCAAAGGCCTTGATGCCGTTCGCAAGAGGCCGGGCATGTATATCGGCGACACCGACGACGGCTCGGGCCTGCATCACATGGTCTACGAGGTCGTCGACAATGCGATCGACGAGGCGCTGGCCGGACATGCCGACATCGTCACGGTGACGCTGAACGCCGATGGCTCGGTGACCGTGACGGACAACGGCCGCGGCATCCCGACCGATATCCACACCGGCGAGGGCATTTCGGCCGCCGAAGTCATCATGACGCAGCTGCAT
The DNA here is from genome assembly GCA_900472785.1 of Hyphomicrobiales bacterium. Lineage (GTDB taxonomy): Bacteria > Pseudomonadota > Alphaproteobacteria > Rhizobiales > Rhizobiaceae > Pararhizobium. The sequence goes on from UCJH01000068.1 coordinate 55,575, forward strand.
GCCGGCGGTAAGTTCGACCAGAATTCCTACAAGGTTTCCGGCGGCCTGCATGGCGTCGGCGTCTCGGTCGTCAACGCGCTTTCGGTCAAGCTGCAATTGAAGATCAAGCGTCAAGGCAAGATCCACGAAATCAACTTCACCCATGGCGTGGCGGATGCGCCCCTGAAGGTGATTGGCGACAGCAATGGCGAGACAGGCACGGAAGTCACCTTCCTGCCGAGCACCGAAACCTTCACGATGATCGAGTTCGACTACGGAACGCTGGAGCATCGCCTGCGCGAGCTCGCCTTCCTCAATTCGGGCGTCCGCATTCTGCTGACGGACAAGCGGCATTCCGATACGCGTGAGACCGAGATGATCTATGACGGCGGCCTTGAAGCCTTCGTCGCCTATCTCGACCGCGCCAAGAAGCCGCTGGTCGCCAAGCCGGTCGCCATTCGCGGCGAGAAGGACGGCATCACCGTCGAAGTGGCGATGTGGTGGAACGACAGCTACCACGAGAACGTGCTCTGCTTCACCAACAACATCCCGCAGCGCGACGGCGGCACCCACATGGCCGGCTTCCGCGGCGGCCTGACGCGCCAGATCGTTTCCTATGCCGACTCGTCCGGCATCATGAAGAAGGAAAAGGTTTCGCTGACCGGCGACGATTGCCGCGAAGGCCTGACCGCCGTGCTGTCCGTCAAGGTTCCGGACCCGAAATTCTCCTCGCAGACCAAGGACAAGCTGGTGTCCTCGGAAGTTCGCCCGGTCGTCGAAAGTCTCGTCAACGAGGCGCTCAGCACCTGGCTGGAAGAGCATCCCGGCGACGCGAAGATTCTCGTCGGCAAGGTCATCGAAGCCGCCGCCGCCCGCGAGGCGGCTCGCAAGGCGCGTGAACTGACGCGCCGCAAGGGCGCGCTGGACATTTCCTCCCTTCCCGGCAAGCTCGCCGACTGCTCCGAGCGCGATCCGGCCAAGTCCGAACTGTTCCTCGTGGAGGGCGATTCGGCCGGCGGTTCCGCAAAGCAGGGCCGGTCGCGTGAAAACCAGGCGATCCTGCCGTTGCGCGGCAAGATCCTCAACGTCGAGCGCGCGCGCTTCGACAAGATGCTGTCGAGCCAGGAAATCGGCACGCTGATCACGGCGCTCGGCACCTCGATCGGCAAGGACGAGTTCAATCTCGCCAAGCTGCGCTACCACAAGATCATCATCATGACGGACGCCGACGTCGACGGCGCCCATATTCGCACCCTGCTCCTGACCTTCTTCTTCCGTCAGATGCCGTCGCTGATCGAGCAGGGGCACCTCTATATCGCCCAGCCGCCGCTCTACAAGGTGGCGCGCGGCAAGTCGGCGCAGTACCTGAAGGACGAGAAGGCGCTCGAGGAATACCTGATCTCCATGGGTCTGGAGGATGCATCGCTCGAGCTTGGTTCGGGCGAGGTGCGCGTCGGCCAGGACCTGCGAGAAGTGATCGTCGATGCGCTGCGCCTGCGGGCCTTGGTCGAGAGCCTGCATTCGCGCTACAGCCGATCCGTCGTCGAGCAGGCCGCGATTGCCGGTGCGCTCAATCCGGAGCTGAACAACAATCAGGCGCAGTCCGAAGCGACGGCTGCCGAGGTGGCCAAGCGCCTCGACCTGATCGCCGAGGAAACCGAACGTGGCTGGACCGCCGTGGTCGCCGGCGATGGCGGCCTGAAGTTCGAACGCATGGTGCGCGGCGTCAAGGAAGTCGCGGCGCTCGACATGGCGCTGATCGGGTCGTCGGACGCACGGCATATCGACCAGCTGACACCGCGTTTGAAGGAAATCTACGGCCATCCGCCGATCCTGCGGCGCAAGGACGGTGCCTTGGAAATCAGCGGCCCGCGGGCGCTTCTCGATGCGATTTTCGCCAGCGGCCGCAAGGGCCTGTCGATGCAGCGCTACAAGGGTCTGGGCGAGATGAACGCCGAGCAGCTCTGGGAGACGACGCTCGATCCGAATGTCCGCTCGCTGCTGCAGGTTCGTGTCAACGACGCGACGGACGCCGACGGCCTGTTCTCACGCCTGATGGGCGACGAGGTCGAGCCGCGCCGCGATTTCATCGTGGAAAATGCCCTGAACGTTGCCAATCTCGACGTCTGAGATCATCCGCGCAGGTTTGATCACATTAAAAAAACCACGCTTTCCGGCCGGAAAGCGTGGTTTTTCTCTGTGTGCAGCTTTGATTATTCGGCAGTGAAAGTGCCGTTGAAAGCGATTTCGGCGAGCGGCCGGCGCGGGCTGGGAGTCTCGCGGGCCTGCAGATAATCCGGAAGCTGCGACTTGTCGCCGGGCTTGCCGATCGCAACCGCGGCCTCGACGCGGTAGCCTTCCGGAATGCCGAGGATTTCGACTGCCTTGTCGAAATGAATGCCGGTCATGCCATGAGCCTGAAAACCGTCAAGCTGCGCCTGCTGGGCGATTGCACCCCAAGCCGCGCCCGCATCGAAGCTGTGGCTGTGCGAGAGTTTGGATTCGGTGGCGCCCGGTGCGGTAAAATGCGTTTTCGAAATGACGATGACCAGCGCGGCTGCCGATTTTGCCCAGCCCTGGTTGAAATCGTTGAGGATCGGGAAAATCGTGTCCCATTGCTCTGTGCCGCGCAGCGCATAGACGAAACGCCAGGGCTGCGAATTGAAGGCGGAGGGCGCCCAGCGCCCGGCTTCCAGAATGGTCAGCAGTTCCGCCTCCGATAGGGTGGTATCGGCAAAGGCGCGAGGCGACCAGCGATTGAGAAACATCGATTCGATGGGGAAGTCGGCTTGGCGGTGGTTGCTTTGCGTGCTCATGGCGATTGTTCCTGTGCAGCGGCCCGCCATCCCCTTTGGAACCGGCGTCGGCCGAATAAGATAGTGTCTATTCTACCGCGCCGGGCAGGGCGCGGTGAAGGCAGCGTTTCTGAGATGGACTGTTTCCGTGGCGAAGACAAAGTACGGATTTTCTTTTTGGAACGCATGGGCAGGATTTTGGCCTAATATTGAAGCGTGTCCCTGTCGACATTCCGAAATAACTTGTATAAGTTCTGCAAAGTTTTTGAAAAAGGATTGCTGCGATGACCATCACCCTGAAAGACCCTTCGCTTTTCCGTCAGGCCGCTCTTGTCGGGGGTGAGTGGATCGAGGCCGATCCGAAGACCGGCATTGCCGTCAACAACCCGGCAACGGGCGAGATCATCGGCCATGTGCCGAAGCTGGGTGGTGCGGAAACCAGAACGGCCATTGAGGCGGCCCGGGTCGCGCAGAAGGGCTGGGCTGCCCGCACCGCCAAGGAACGTTGCGGCATCCTGCGCAAATGGTTCGACCTGATGATCGAAAACAAGGAGGATCTTGGCCGCATCCTGACACTGGAACAGGGCAAGCCGCTGGCCGAAGCCACGGGCGAGATCGTCTATGGCGCAAGCTTCATCGACTGGTTTGCCGAGGAAGGCCGCCGGATCTATGGCGATCTCATCCCCGGCCACCAGCCCGACAAGCGCCTGATGGTCATGAAGCAGCCGATCGGCGTCGTCGCCGCGATCACGCCCTGGAACTTCCCGAACGCGATGATCACCCGCAAGGCTGGCCCGGCCTTTGCCGCGGGCTGCGCCATGGTCCTGAAGCCCGCCTCGCAGACGCCGTTCTCGGCGATCGCGATCGCGCTTCTGGCCGAACGCGCCGGGCTTCCGAAGGGTCTGTTCAGCGTCATCACAGGTTCTGCCGTGGCGATCGGTGCCGAGATGACGTCGAACCCGACCGTGCGCAAGCTGACCTTCACCGGATCGACCGAAATCGGCATGGAACTCTACAAGCAGAGCGCCCCGACGATCAAGAAACTGGGCCTGGAACTCGGTGGCAACGCACCGTTCATCGTCTTCGACGACGCCGATCTCGATGCTGCCGTCGAGGGTGCGCTGATCGCCAAGTTCCGCAACAACGGCCAGACCTGCGTCTGCGCCAACCGGATCTATGTGCAGGAGGGCGTCTATGACGCCTTTTCCGAGAAGCTGGCTGCCGCTGTCGGCAAGCTGAAGACGGGCAACGGCATGGACGAGGGTGTCATTCTCGGCCCGCTGATCGACAAGGCAGCGCTGGAAAAGGTGCAGGAACACATTGCCGATGCGCTCGGCAAGGGTGCCAAGGTGCTGCAGGGCGGCAAGGCGCATGCGCTCGGCGGCACCTTCTTCGAGGCGACGATCCTCGGCGACGTCACCAAGGACATGGCCGTGGCCCGCGAGGAAACCTTCGGGCCGCTCGCGCCGCTGTTCAAGTTCAGGAACGAGGCCGACGTCGTCGAACAGGCCAATGACACGGAATTCGGTCTCGCATCCTATTTCTACGCCCGCGACCTGTCGCGCGTCTTCCGCGTCGCCGAGGCGCTGGAATATGGCATGGTCGGCGTCAATACAGGCCTCATCTCGACGGCGGAAGCGCCGTTCGGCGGCGTCAAGCTTTCCGGTCTTGGCCGCGAAGGCTCGAAATACGGCATCGAGGAATTCGTCGAGGTCAAATATGTCTGCCTCGGCGGTATCGCCTGAGATAGACTGCGCTTCCTTGGAAAGCCGGCCGGATTGTTCTGGCCGGCTTTTTTGATTCCGGCTAAGGATTGTCATCGCTACAAGGGAGACAAGCATGCCTGCACCGAAAAACCTGTTCAAGGCAGCCTTGCGCGAGGATCGTTTCCAGCTTGGGCTCTGGGTGGCGCTGGCAAGCCCCTATGCGGCCGAAATCCTCAGTGGCAGCGGATATGACTGGCTTTTGATCGACGGGGAACATGGACCGAACGACATTCCGCTGCTTGCGGCGCAGATCCAGGCGCTGGCTGGCTCCGGCAGCCATCCGATCGTGCGCCTGCCGATCGGCGAGACCTGGCTGATCAAGCAGATTCTCGATGCCGGCGCCCAGACGCTTCTGATTCCGATGGTAGAATCGGTGGAGCAGGCGCAAGCGCTGGTGCGCGCCGTGCGCTATCCGCCGCATGGCATCCGCGGCGTCGGTGCAGCGCTCGGACGAGCCTCGCAATTCAGCCGGATCGGCGACTACCTCGAGACGGCCAATGACGAAATCTGCCTGCTTCTGCAGATCGAAAGCCGTGCCGGGCTTGCGGTGATCGATGCCGTGGCGGAGCTGGATGGGGTCGATGGCGTCTTCATCGGACCGTCCGACCTGGCTGCCGATATGGGCCTCCTCGGAAAACCGGGCTCTCCTGAAGTGCTCGCAGCGATCACCGATGCATTCGAGCGCATCAAGCGGGCCGGCAAGGCACGGGGCATCATGACGCTCGATCTCGATCAGGCGCGGCGCTATCGCGACCTCGGAGCGACTTTCATGGCCATCGGCACCGACGTCACGCTGCTGGTCAGCGCGACGACGCAGTTGCGCGAGGCGTTTTTATACGGTGAAGGCAAGGCGACGTCCGTATCCGGCTACTGATCAAGCCGGTTTGGCGATCGCCGCCAGCTTCGGCATTGCGACATCCGGGCTCCATTGCGTGAGATCAACGATACGGCGGACAAGTTTCTCGGCGTGATGATTGGCGATATCGCGGATGCGATGGTCGAGAAACGGATTGTCGAAACGGTCCAGGGTCGCCGCGACATAGGCTTTTGCCTCAGGGCCAAGACCGTTTGCCGCAAAAGCAGGGATGACTTCGGTTTCGTAGATATCGAGGAGCGTCGAGCGGATCTGCGCAACGGACAGGATTTCCCGCACGGTCTCCGCGTCCGGCCGCTGCTGCTTCAGCCAGATATCGGCCAGCACGGTATGCCCGAGGTTGAGGATATGCAGCTTCAGCTTTTCATAGGGCATCAGGTCGGCGACCGGCAGAATGCTGGGATGCGTGCAGGGCAGCACCAGACCCGGCTGCTGCTCGATCGCCCAGAGCGCATAGGGCTCCGCCACGGCGCCTGCCGGTTCGATCGGTTCCGAAACGATGCGATCGACCAGCGTATTTGCCCAAATCACCTTGGTGTCGAGCCAGGCCGCGAAGGCGATATTTCCGATCCGCTCGTTCTGCATCGACAGGATCAAGGCCTTTAAAACGCTGCCGTTGCGGGAAATCAGTTCGCAGGGCAGCATGCTCAGCGGCCGGCCTCCCGCCAGGAAACGCGCATGGAGCAGCGCAAGCAGCTTGCCGGGAAAGGACGCGGGAACGGCTTCACCCGCGCTGTCGGCGTCGATCCGGTAGCCGGTGTCGCCCGTGTTGGAGATGAGAATCTCTGCCTCTTCGACCACGATGCGCATCACTTCGGCCCAGTCTGTGGCCGTCGATAAAGCCCGCGCCACGCTCGTTACCTGCTGGGTGCGGTTGATCTCGATCCCGGCTTCGAGCCCGCGAACGATCACCGGGAACCCCTCGGGTGCGGCCAGTGCCGCAAGCCGCCCTGCGCGCTCGGCCGCTCCCGTCGTCTGGACGATCGTGATTTTGCCCAAGGCCTCGCCGCGCTCCAGCGCCTCGCTGATGAAAAGGTCGGCATGGGCCTGGAGGAAACGGCTGGTTCCGAATTGCACGATCGCGGTCTTCATCGTTCTGGTCGGCCTTTACTGGATGGATTGGAGCAGGGTTTCACGCGCCGAGCGCAGATGCCTGCGGCAGGCTTCCTCGGCTTTCACGGGATCGCGGGCGCGCAGCGCGGCGATATAGGCAAGATGTTCTTCCAGTGCGCGGCCGTTGCGTTCGCGGGCATTCGCCTTGTTCCACTGGTAATGATAGTGGAAGACGATGGCGATGATGTCGTAGAAATCGACGATAAAGCGGTTGCTCGACGATTTGTGCAGCAGGCGGTGGAAGCGTTCGTCCAGCTCCGAAAATTCCTTGTAGCGATTGTCGATGTCGCCAAGGATGTCATGGTGCAGCGCCTCGATCCGCGACAGTTCGGCCCAGGCCGGATGCTCTTCCGGCAGGGCGACGAAGGAATGCGCCGAGCGTAGCTCGAACATTTCGCGCACTTCGGTCAGCTCCAGCGCGAATTCGCGGGTGAAGCCCTTCAGGATCCAGTGGCTGTTCGGGCGTTTCTCGATCAGCCCGAAGCGGCTGAAGCGGATCAGGAATTCGCGCACGCTGGTCGTGCCGGTGCCTATGTCGCGCGCCAGTTCCAGTTCGTTGATCTGCATGCCCGGTTCTGCACCACCGGCCAGAATCCGGCGCATGAAACTGCGCTCGATGATATCCGACAGCGAATCGGTTTCTTCCACGGGGTAATAGTCGGCTGGTTCCGGCTGGCGCAGCACCGCTTTCGCGCGTTTGTCCCAGGTGATCAGCTTCAGCTCTTCAAGACGCGTCAGGATGGCCCGGATCGTCGTGCGGCTGACGCCGAGCACGGCGCCGAGCTCCGGCTCGGACGGCAGGGCAGCGGTTTCGGCCAGGAGCTTGAGGCAACGGTTGAAGGCTTCCTTGAAGACGGTGTTTTGCTTCGCCATGATTTCGCCGGTTGGAGAGAGAACCTGTTCGATCCGCGCATGCGGTCGTGCCCATCGATACGGCGTTTAAAGCCGTGCCATGCGCTCCTCTATCCCGTCCGCCGGTTCCTGTCTCCGTCGCCGGCCTGATCTCGCATGATTGTTTCGTCCCATGTTTTGTTTTGAAGGCGTCGGTGCCGTTTTGCATCGACGCTGTGATGGCTGGCATAATAACCATTGACGGAAAACTGTCTATTGTAGATAAAAGACAAAAATCGGAGAGCGTGGTCGTTTTCCGGAAAATCGACATGGGAGATACTCAGGGTGGCTGCACCGTCGTTCATCGTTTTGTCGCCGGAAGACAATGTCGCCGTCGCATCGCTGGCCATCGAGGCGGGTGGAGACCTCCCGGAAGGTGTCCGCGCCAATAGCAAGATCGATCCGGGCCACAAGGTGGCGATCCGGCCGGTTCATGTCGGCGAACCGGTGGTGAAATACGGACAGGCCATCGGCCGGGCAACCGTCGAGATCGCCGCCGGCGACCATGTGCATTCCCACAATCTCGCCTTCGATCAGGACCGTCTGTCGATCGGCGCGCCGGTGCCGCCGGAAGCGGCCAGCGAGGCCGACAAGGCCCGTACCTTCATGGGCTATCGCCGGTCTGACGGCCGCGCGGCAACCCGCAATTTCATCGGCATCATCGCCAGCGTCAACTGTTCCACCACCGTCTGCCGCGCCATTGCCGAGGAGGCCAACAAGACCATCCTGCCGCTTTACGACGGCATCGACGGTTTCGTGCCGATCGTGCACGATCAGGGCTGCGGCATGAGCTCGACGGGCGACGGCATGCAGAACCTGCACCGCACGCTGGCCGGCTATACCCGGCATGTGAATTTCGGCGGCGTGCTGATGGTTGGCCTCGGCTGCGAGGTCAACCAGCTGACGCTCTACGGCCAGAGCGGGGCGGGTGCCGGCAAGCGGCATTTCAACATTCAGGATGCCGGCGGTTCGCGCCGCGCGGTCGCCCGCGCCCTTGGCGTGCTGGGCGAGATCGCCGCCGAAGTCGGTACGGCAAAGCGTGTGGCCATCCCGGTCAGCGAAATCATCGTCGGCCTGCAATGCGGCGGGTCGGACGGGCTTTCGGGCATCACCGCCAATCCGGCTTTGGGTGCTGCCGTCGATATTCTCGCCGGTGCCGGCGGGACCGCGATCCTCTCGGAAACCTCGGAAATCTATGGGGCAGAACATCTCCTGCGCAGCCGTGCGGTCAACGAGGATGTGGCCAGGAAGCTCGATGGGCTGATTTCCTGGTGGGAAAATTACGTCGCCATGCACGGTGCTTCGCTGGACAACAATCCCTCTCCGGGAAACAAGCGCGGCGGCCTGACGACCATTCTGGAAAAATCGCTCGGTGCCGTGGCCAAGGGTGGCCGTTCGCCGCTGACGGCCGTCTACAATTATGCCGAACGGGTCAAGGAACACGGGCTCGTGTTCATGGATACGCCCGGCTACGATCCGGTCTCCGCCACGGGCCAGGTGGCTGGCGGCGCCAATGTCATCACCTTCACCACCGGTCGCGGCAGCTGCTTCGGCTCGCGCCCATGCCCGTCGATCAAGCTCACCAGCAACACGGCCCTCTACCAGTCGATGGAAGAGGACATGGATATCGATTGCGGCACGATTGCCACCGGCGACGCGACGATTGCCGGCAAGGCGCGTGAAATCTTCGACCTGATCGTCGACACGGCATCGGGCAAGAAGACCAAGAGCGAACTGTTCGGCTATGGCGACAATGAATTCGTGCCGTGGCACCTCGGCGCAACACTCTGACGGACACAAGGTCAGGGGAGGAGAGACTTTTGCTGCAGACGAGAAAAATCGGCCGGACGGATTTGTCGGTCACCGAATTCAGTTTCGGCACCGCGCCGCTTGGCGGCATGTATCGCGCTTGCCCGCGCGACATGGCCATGGAAACGCTGGACGCGGCCTGGGAATCCGGCATCCGGTTCATCGATACAGCGCCCTGGTACGGTTTCGGACTGGCCGAACGGCGTGTCGGTGATTTCCTGCGCGACAAGCCCAAGGGAAGCTGGGTTCTATCGACCAAGGTCGGTCGGCTGCAGCGGCCGGTGGCCGACGAAAAGGTGCCGAGCTACGGCTTCGTCGATCCGCTGCCCTTCGATACGGACTACGACTATTCCTATGACGGCATCATGCGCTCGGTCGAGTTCAGCCATGCCCGCCTCGGTCTCAACCGCATCGATATTCTCTTTGTCCACGACATCGGCGTCTATACCCATGGCGCCGAGCGCAATGCCGTCTATCTGCGCCAGCTTTTCGATGGCGGGCTGAAGGCGCTGGAAGAGTTGAAATCGGGCGGGGCGATTGCCGCCTATGGCCTCGGCGTCAACGAAGTGCCCGTGTGTCTCGACGTGATGCGCGAGGCGGATCTCGACTGCCTTCTCCTTGCCGGCCGCTACACGCTTCTGGATCGGACGGCGACGGCCGAGCTTTTGCCGCTTTGCGAAAAAAAGCAGACCTCGCTGGTGGTCGGCGGCGTCTTCAACTCGGGCATTCTGGCGACAGGCCCGGTCGAGGGATCGCATTTCGACTACATGCCGGCGACGCCGGACGTGCTGGAAAAGGTTGCGGCGATGGAAAAGATCGCCGGGGCGCAGGGCTTTCCGCTTGCCCAGCCGGCGATCCAGTTTCCGTTGCAAAATCCGATGGTGGCCTCGGTGCTGCTTGGCACCGCAAAACCATCGAGCCTCCTGCGCAACATGGAATTGACCGACCGGCGCCTGATGCCGGACGATTTCACCGCTTACGAAGCCCACACGCTGGTTGCCCCGGAACTTGGAACGGAAGCCATCCGGGTCTAGCCGGGTCAAGAAGAGAAGACAGCATGCTGAAAGGAATACATCCCTTGCTCGGGCCGGATCTGCTGCATGCGATCCGCACCATGGGCCATGGGGACGAGATCGTCATTGCCGATGCGAATTTTCCATCGAGCACCCTGGGGCCGACAGTCGTGCGCGCCGACGGGGTCGATGCGTTGTCCATTACGGAAGCGGTTCTGGCGCATATGCCGCTCGATACGTTCGTCGGAGAGTCCGCGTGGCGCATGGAGGTCGTCGGCGATCCGACGGCGGTGCCGGATGTCTGCGTCAAGTTCCAGAGTCTGGTGAAGAAGCTGGCCGGTGACTTCAAGGTCGTGCCGATCGAGCGGTTTGCCTTTTACGAGCGGGCGCGCAAGGCCGCCTATATCGTCGCGACGACGGAGTTCCGGCTGTATGGAAACATCATCCTGAAGAAAGGCGTCGTGCATCCGCAGGACCTGTACCGCGTCTGAAGGGATGCGGCCGCCGGCGAAGTCTGGAGAATTTACTATAGAAAACAAACTCTTGGAATTTGAATAAAAACGGACGCTCAAGGAGGAAGAGGGCCGCTTGCAATTTCGAAAATGCTGAGATAGCTTGCCAGAGCAAAATGTTTTTTATAGATAAAGATCGACTGTTGGCGTCTTGCGGTCCGGTCTGGGAGAACTCAACAAGACGTTGTTGGAGGAGAACAACACCATGACACTGATGAAGAATATTCTGTCCCGTCGCGCGTTCACCAGCTTGGCTGGTGCTGCGGTTTTCGCAACCATGATGCCGATGACGTCGTTCGCGCAGGACGTGACCATCCCGATCATCGTCAAGGACACCACGTCCTTCTACTGGCAGATCGTTCTGGCTGGCGCCCGCGCTGCCGGCAAGGATCTCGGCGTCAACGTGCCGGAACTCGGCGCCCAGTCCGAATCCGACATCAACGGCCAGATCAGCATTCTTGAAAACGCCGTTGCCGGCGCGCCGGCTGCCGTCGTCATCTCGCCGACGGAATTCAAGGCGCTCGGCAAGCCGATCGACGAGGCCGCCAAGGCCGTTCCGATCATCGGCATCGACTCCGGTGCGGATTCGAAGGCGTTCACCTCCTTCCTGACCACAGACAACGTCCAGGGCGGCCGTATCGCTGCTGACGGTCTGGCTGCCGCCATCAAGGAAGCAACCGGCAAGGAAGAAGGCGAAATCGCCATCATCACCAGCCTGCCGGGTGTCGGTTCGCTCGATCAGCGTCATGAAGGTTTCGTCGAAGTCATCGGCGCGAAATATCCGGGCCTGAAGATCGTTGCCGACAAATATGCAGACGGCCAGGCGACAACCGGCCTCAACATGATGACCGACCTGATCACCGCAAACCCGAACCTGGTCGGCGTGTTCGCATCCAACCTGATCATGGCGCAGGGCGTTGGCCAGGCGATCGCCGAAAACAAGCTCGGCGACAAGATCAAGGTCATCGGCTTCGACTCGGACGAAAAGACGGTCGGCTTCCTCAAGGAAGGCGTTCTCGCCGGCCTCGTCGTGCAGGATCCCTATCGCATGGGCTATGACGGCATCAAGACCGCGCTCGCCGCTTCCAAGAAGGAAAAGGTCGAGGCCAATGTCGACACCGGCGCGAACCTGGTGACCAAGGCCAACATGGCCGACCCCAAGATCGACGCCCTTCTGAACCCGAAGGTCAACTGATCCAGCGATCGGCAGGGCGCGGTTCATACCTCGCCCTGCCGGTGTCGATCCGGACGAATCATCCTGCCTCACAGGGCTTGTGCCGCGTGAGGCGGGTTTTCGAATATGGGGAGGGAGCCGCCATGACAGGACTTCACGATATCACCCAGCTGCATGCCGAGGGGCATCCTGTCGCCAAGGGACAGCCGATCCTCGAACTGCGCGGGCTGCAAAAGAAATACGGTGCCGTCGAAGCTTTGAAGCCGGCGAACATCACCTTCCTGTCCGGCGAAATCCACGCCATCGTCGGTGAAAACGGCGCCGGCAAATCCACCCTCATCAAGCTTTTGACCGGCGTCATCCGCCGCACCTCCGGCGAGGTGTTTTGGTGCGGCCAGCCGGTGCAGCTCGCCACCCCGACGGAAGCGATTGCCCGCGGCATCAATGCCGTGCACCAGGAGGTCGTGCTCTGCCGCCACCTGACGGTCGCGGCCAACATGTTTCTCGGCGACGAGATGCAGTCCAGGGGCCTGATGCGCAAAAGGGCCATGACCGAAGCCGCGCAGGCGGTTCTGAACGATCTCGGTTTCAACCTGCCGGCGGCCGCAATGCTCAGCGATCTGACGATCGGCCAGCAGCAGCTCGTCGCCACGGCGCGCGCGGCGATGCGCGGCACCCAGTTTCTGATTTTCGACGAGCCGACCGCCTATCTGACGCGCCAGGAATCGGCGCAGCTCTTCCGGCTCATTCGCAGGCTTCAGGATGAAGGCGTAACGATCGTCTATATCAGTCACCGCATGGAAGAGGTTTTCGAGCTGGCCGACCGCGTTTCGGTCCTGCGCGACGGCACCCATGTCGGTACCCGCCTGATCGGTGAGACCAACGATGCCGAACTGATCTCGATGATGATCAATCGCACCATCGAGCAGATTTATCACAAGGAACACCTGCCGATCGGCGAGACGATCGTCGAAACGCGCGGACTGTCCGGTCCCGGTTTCGAAAACGTGTCGCTGTCGGTGAAGGCCGGAGAGATCGTCGGGCTTTACGGCCTGATCGGTGCCGGGCGCAGCGAGTTCGCGCTCGGGCTCTACGGCCGCCAGCCGTTGAGCGCCGGCGAAGTCTTCTGGCAAGGCAACAGGGTAACGATCGACAACGAGCGCAAGGCGATGGATCTCGGCATTGCGCTGGCGCCCGAAAGCCGCCGCGACCAGGGGCTCTGCCTCAACCTGCCGATCGGCCTCAACATCAACCTTCCGGTGTTCGACCGCCTGAGCAATGGCCTGACCATCAACCGGCGCCGTGAAATCGAGAATGCCGACAGGCAGATCAGCGACCTGAAGATCAAGACGCCGTCGCGTCGGGTACTGGCGTCCGCCATGTCCGGCGGCAACCAGCAGAAGATCGTCATCGGCAAATGGCTGAGCCATGGCGCCAAGCTGTTCATTTTCGACGAACCGACTGTTGGCGTCGATGTCGGTACCAAGGCGGAAATCTACCGGCTGTTCGCGCGGCTCCTGGAAGGGGGCGCCGGCATCATCCTGATCTCGTCCTACCTGCCGGAAGTCTACGAGCTTTCCGACAGGCTGCATGTGTTCCGGCAGGGAAAGCTGGTGGCCAGCCACACCTATCGCAGCGCCTCGCACGAGGAAGTGCTGACGCAGGCGATCGGCGTGTGATCGAAAAAGACATGATAAGAAAATGTGAGGGAGAAAATTCATGAGCGTAGAGACCACAACGGAATCCGCACCGGTGCCGAAAAAGGGCATGAACATCCTGTTCGGCCTGATCCTGCTCGGTCTCCTGCTGCTCCTCTGGCTGCTGTTGGGCATCTTCACCAATAGCTTCTGGACGCCAAACAACATCAGCAACCTTTTGCGCCAGGGCGCGATGACGGCGATCCTTGCGGTCGGCCAGACCTTCGTCATCATCACGGCCGGTATCGATCTGTCCGTCGGTGCCGTGGTCGGGTTTGCCAGCGTCACCGTTGCCTGGCTGCTTGCCGCCGGCGTGCCGCTCTGGCCGGCCATGGCGATCACGCTGCTGATCGGCGTCCTCATCGGCGCCTTCCATGCCTTCGGGATCGTCCGCATGGGCCTGCCGGCCTTTATCATTACGCTGGCAACATTGACGTCGCTGCGCGGCATCGGCCTTCTGATCACCAACGGCTCGACGATTTCAATCAGCAATGACGCCTTTACCAATTTCTCCCGTGCCGATTTTCTCGGCGTGCCCAGCCTTTTCTGGATGGTGCTCGTGGTGGCGATCCCCGCTTATATCTTCCTGCATCTCAGCCGCTGGGGGCGCTATCTGTTTGCCGTCGGTTCCAACAGCGAGGCGGCGCGCCTGTCGGGCGTCAATGTCAACCGCACCATCTATCTCGCCTATATCCTGTCTTCGACCTGCGCCGCTTTCGTCGGCCTGCTTCTGGCCTCGCGCATCGGCATCGGCAACGCGACCCAGGCGGAAGGCTGGGAGCTGCAGGCGATCGCTTCTTCAGTCATCGGCGGAACCAGCCTTTTCGGTGCGGTCGGGTCTGTGCATGGACCGCTGATCGGCGCGTTTATCCTGGCAACCATCAACAACGGCGCCAATCTTCTCAACGTCAATTCGTTCTGGCAGCGGATCATCACCGGCGCGCTGATCATCGTCATCGTCTATGTCGACCAGCTGCGCCGCCGCGGCGCGCGTTGATCCACCCTTGCATGGCGCGGCCCCGGCCGCGGCATGTTGTCTCCAAAACATGAACTTCGGACGACGCCATGAAAGCTGTTCTTTGCCCTGAACCCGGGCGCCTGGAGATCGTCGAGAGGACGGCACTGCCGACACCGCCGGCAGGCTGGGCAAGGCTTGCCGTCAGCCATGTCGGTATTTGTGGCACCGACTATCATATTTTCGAGGGCAAGCATCCCTTCCTCGAATATCCGCGCATCATGGGCCACGAGATTTCGGCGACCGTGCTGGAAGCGGGCATCGGCGTCACGCTGCAGCCCGGAACGCCGGTCATCGTCAATCCCTACCTGTCCTGCGGCACCTGCATCGCCTGCCGGCAGGGAAAGCCCAACTGCTGCACGGCGATCAAGGTGCTCGGCGTGCACACAGACGGCGCCTTCTGCGAAGAAATCCTCGTTCCGGAAGCCAATCTCTATCCGGCCGGCGAGCTGTCGCTCGAAGCGGCCGCGACGGTGGAATTCCTGGCGATCGGCGCGCATGCGGTGCGGCGCTCGCTGGCGCCGTCCGGCGTCCGGGCGCTGGTCATCGGCGCCGGGCCGATCGGCCTTGGCACCGCGATCTTCTCGCGGATTGCCGGTCATGCCGTCACACTCCTCGATGCCAGTTCCGAACGCCTCGGCATGGCCGCCGCGCGGTTTGGATTTACCGGTGGCATTCAGGCGGGCGAGGGCACGCTGGAGGCGGTGCTGTCTGCCACCGATGGCGAGGGTTTCGATGTGGTTTTCGATGCCACGGGTCATGGTGGCTCGATGGAAAAATCCTTCGCCTTCGTCGCCCATGGCGGCTGCCTCGTATTCGTCAGCGTCGTGAAGGACGACATCCGGTTTTCCGATCCGGAATTCCACAAGCGGGAAATGATGCTGATCGGCAGCCGCAATGCGACAAGGGTGGATTTCGAGCACGTCGCGGCCTCGATCCGCTCCGGGCAGGTGCCGATCGATCAGCTGATCACCCATCGCACCACGCTTGAGCGCGTCATCGACGACCTGCCGCGCTGGGCACATGAAAAATCCGGGCTGATCAAGGCGGTGATCAAGGTTTCGGCATGAAGCGGATCGACGCCCACCAGCACTACTGGACGCTTGGCCTTGGCCACAACAACTGGCCGACGCCGGATCTCGCAGCGATCCACCGCGATTTTGCACCTTCGGATCTCGCGCCGCATCTGGCGGCCTGCGGTGTCGTCCGCACCGTGCTCGTCCAGGCGGCGCCGAACATCGCCGAGACGGAATTCCTCTTGGAATTGTCGCAGAAGGAAGACACGGTTGCCGCCGTCGTCGGCTGGGTCGATGTCTGCGCACCGACCGCAGTTGGGGAGCTTGAGCGGCTGGCGCGTTACCCGAAATTCAGGGGCATCCGCCCAATGCTGCAGGGCATCGAGGACACGGCCTATATCCTGCAGCCGGCAGCGCTGGAAACCTTGGACCGTGTTGCCGCAATAGGCCTGCGCTTCGACGCACTGATCCAACCCCGGCATCTGCCGGTGATCGCGGCGCTGGCGGATCGCCTGCCCGGTCTGCCGATCGTGGTCGATCACGGGGCAAAGCCGTTCATCGAAACAGGCGTTACGGAGCCGTGGCGGGCCGATATGGCCGCCCTGGCGCGGCGCTCGAATGTCTTCGTGAAACTGTCCGGCCTGGTGACCGAGGCGGGAGAGGACTGGTCGGTCGAACGGCTGAAACCCTATGCTGCGCATCTGCTGGAGGTCTTCGGACCGGACCGCATCATGTTCGGCAGCGACTGGCCGGTCGTCGAACTCGCCGCGACCTACGAGCGCTGGATGGAGGCTGCAGACGCCCTGACGGCGCATCTGGACGCGAAAGGCAAAGAGGCGGTGTTCCGGGCGACGGCGGCGGCGTTCTATGGCATTGCCGATTGAAACGCGCGACAGGCAGGGGCAAGCCACTTTACGTTATATCAAGTCCTGTCCGGTAGGGTTCGACCGTAACGGCTGCCGAAAGGAACTTTTGTTCTATTTGTTGCGTTGCAATAAAGAAATGCTAATGTTGCGGGCTGCTGCGACGAAAAGAACAAGAATGCAGGGTTGCGTCCGGTAGGGAGCGGCGTTGTCGTTTACGGTAACAAGGAGTGCGCTTCCGATGTTTTACCAGCTGTATGAACTCAATCACGCGATGATGGCACCGTGGCGGGCCGCGGCCGATGCCATGCGGCTCGCCTACCGCAACCCCCTCAATCCGATGTCACACACCTATATGGGCCGTGCCGCCGCCGCCGGTCTCGAGGTCTTCGAGCGCTCCACGCGGCGCTACGGGAAGCCCACCTTCGACCTGCCGGAAACCGTGATCGACGGCATACCCGTCGCCGTGACGGAAAAGATCGTCTGGCGCGAGCCCTTCTGCAACCTCATCCACTTCCAGCGCGCCTTGCCGAAAGGCCGGGCTGCCGATCCGAAAGTCCTCATTGTCGCGCCGATGTCCGGCCATTATGCGACGCTGCTGCGCGGAACGGTCGAGGCCATGCTGCCGAATTCCGACGTCTACATCACCGACTGGATCGATGCCCGCACGGTGCCGCTCGCCGAAGGCACCTTCGATCTCGACGATTACATCGATTACGTCATCAAGCTCCTGCATTTCCTGGGACCGGACACCCATGTCATCGCCGTCTGCCAGCCGGCCGTGCCGGTGCTGGCTGCGGTTGCCATCATGGAAGCCAATGACGATCCGTTGTCCCCGTCTTCCATGACGCTGATGGGCGGGCCGATCGACACGCGGATCAATCCGACTGCGGTCAACAAGCTTGCCAAGGAAAAGCCGATCGAGTGGTTCCGCGACAATGTCGTGATGCCGGTGCCGTTCCCGCTGCCGGGCTTCATGCGCGCTGTTTATCCCGGCTTCCTGCAGCTGTCCGGCTTCATGTCCATGAACCTCGACCGCCATCTGACGGCGACCAAGGATTTCTTCGAGCATCTCGTCAAGAACGACGGCGATGCGGCCGAGAAGCACCGCGATTTCTACGATGAATATCTGGCCGTCATGGACCTGACAGCCGAATTTTACCTGCAGACGGTCGAGGTCGTCTTCATGCAGCATGCCCTGCCGAAGGGCGAGATGATGCATCGCGGCCAGAAGGTCGATACCACGGCGATCCGCAAGGTGGCACTGCTGACGGTCGAGGGCGAGAACGACGATATCTCCGGCGTCGGCCAGACCCAGGCGGCGCAGACCATCTGCACCAATATCCCGGACAATATGCGCCTGCACTACATGCAGCCGGATGTCGGGCATTACGGCGTCTTCAACGGATCGCGTTTCCGACGCGAGATCGCGCCGCGGATTTCCGCCTTCCACCGCGAACACACACGCAGCGCCAGACCGGTGCGGCGCGTGATCAAGGGCGGAAAATCCGCCTGAGGCCCGGCCGCTCAAGGATTTCCTCCATTGCGATCAGGCACTTGATCGATTGGAATGGGGGAATATCTTGCGCAGACGCTAAAGCCTT
The DNA here is from genome assembly GCA_900472785.1 of Hyphomicrobiales bacterium. GTDB lineage: Bacteria > Pseudomonadota > Alphaproteobacteria > Rhizobiales > Rhizobiaceae > Pararhizobium. Next base: position 73,696 of record UCJH01000068.1, read on the forward strand.
CCCACATCCTCGTTAGCGGGTCGCACAGGGCGGCCCACGATGAACGAGGACTTCCACAGATGAACCAATCCGCATTGATCCGTCCGGACTGGACGCCCGCGACCATTGCAATGATGGTGCTCGGTTTCGTGGTTTTCTGGCCGCTTGGCCTGGCCATGCTCGCCTATATCATCTTCGGCGAACGGCTGAAGAGCTTCAAGAAGGATGCCAACGACACCGTCGATGGCGTGTTTTCATCTTTCAAGCGCGGCGGCCGCGGCCGTTACCGCCCATCCTTCGGCACCGGCAACGTCGCCTTCGACGACTGGCGCGATGCCGAACTGGCCCGCCTCGACGAGGAGCGCCGCAAGCTGGACGAAATGCGCGAGCAGTTCGATTCCTATGTGCGTGAGCTTCGCCGCGCCAAGGACCAGGACGACTTCGACCGTTTCATGCGCGAGCGCAACGCCGGTGGTCACGGCTCGGTTCCCGGTTTTCCGGCGAACTGATTCCCTTGCGTTTGAAGAGATCAAGGCCGGCGTCTTAATTGGGCGCCGGCCTTTTCCATGCCATATGCACCCGCCGTTCGAATCGGATATCACCGTCTGATGTTTTCGCTGCTCAGAAAAGCCAGTCGCTCCCCAAAGAAGCCGCCGCCACCGACGGTTCGCAGCATCGACGTGGCCGGCAAGGTCCTGTCGCTGACGATCAGGCAGAATGCGCGGGCGACGCGCATGACGCTTCGGATCGAGCCGGGCGGCCGGGCACTGAAGATGACCATTCCGCAAGGCCTGCCGGAACGCGAGGTCAATGCCTTCCTCGACCGGCATCAGGGCTGGCTGATGACCAAGCTCGCCCGCTTCTCCGGCGAAAGTGTTCTGGAGGATGGCGGCAGCCTTCTCCTCCGCGGAATTGCCCATCGCATCGAGAGAACCGGCAAGCTGCGCGGGTTGACCGAGGCGATCGTTGTCGATGACGAGCGGGTGTTGCGGGTGAGCGGCGCGGAAGAGCATCTCGGGCGCCGCGTCGCCGATTTCCTGAAGAAGGAAGCGCGCAAGGATCTCGAGAGGCTCGTGGCGATCCACGCCCGCTCGGTCGGCCGCAAAGTCAAATCCTTGAGCTTCAAGGACACGCGCAGCCGCTGGGGGTCGTGTTCGGCCGATGGGGCATTAAGCTTTTCCTGGCGCATCGTCATGGCGCCGCCGAAGGTGATCGACTACTTGGCGGCCCATGAAGTTGCGCATCTGCGCGAGATGAACCATGGTCCGGATTTCTGGAACCTGTGCGAGGAACTATGCCCGGCGATGGACGATGCCAAGCGCTGGCTGAAGCGCAACGGTACCATGCTGCATGCCATCGATTTCGACTGACGTCGACGTTTAGCGGCGGTACTGGCTGCCGAGCGCGTCCCTGATCTTCTCGTCCGTCTTGTACTGGCTCAGCGCATAGACCGACCTGATCGCCGCCGGAATCCAGCCGATCAGCGTCACCTGCAGGATCAGGCAGATAATGCCGGCAAACGGCCGGCCGATCGTGAAGAACTGCAGCCAGGGCAGAAGCAGGGCAAGCAGAAGACGCATGGTGATTCTCCGTTCTATTGTCGAACGGGATATGGTTCGTCAGCCGCCGCGTTGCAATACATACGGGATACGCACGGCAGGTGAACCGGCATCCTTCACCATTCCCCACGAATCTTTTCCTGATAATCGAGCCCGTCGAGCTTGTGACTCCTCCATAGCCCGAAGCCGTCGTTGTCGGGAGCGCGGCGGGAAAGATAGTTCTCGATGGCGGTGCGGATGACCGCTGCTCGCGAAGAATTTTCCTCTCTGGCTATGTCATCAAGCGCCTTCATCTGCGTTTCGGCTATGTCGATCAGCGTTTTCATGAATACCTCATCTCCCGGATAATGATATCCAATATCATCCCCGCAGAAAATCACCTCCGGGTCGCCAGACACGCGTTTGCCGCTTTTTGGCTCGACTCCCGCGGGATTTCATGTCACGTCGCTTTCCATGAAAACGGAAGTTAAGATTTGCGGGCTGAAGACCGCCGAAGCCGTGGACCGGGCCGTTGCGCTCGGCGCCTCGCACACGGGTTTCATCTTCTTCCCGAAAAGCCCGCGCAATATCGAACCGGACGATGCCGGTCGTCTGGCGGAGCGGATTCGCGGCAAGGCGAAGATCGTCGCGGTGACCGTGAACGCCGACAATGACGATCTCGATGAGATCGTTTCGGCGCTGTCGCCCGATATGCTGCAGCTGCATGGCGAGGAAAGCCCGGAACGGGTGCTGAACATCAAGGCGGTCTACGGTCTGCCGGTGATCAAGGCCCTTTCGATCCGCGAGGCCGAAGACCTGCGCCGGATCGAACCCTATATCGGCATTGCCGACCGGTTCCTGCTCGACGCAAAGCCCCCCAAAGGGTCCGAGCTTCCGGGCGGCAACGGCGTCTCCTTCGACTGGCGGCTGCTCGAAGCGCTTGACGACGGCGTCGATTACATGCTTTCCGGTGGTTTGAACGCAGACAATGTCGCCGAAGCGCTGGCGATATCAGGTGCTAAGGCAATCGATACGTCCTCGGGCGTCGAAAGTGCTCCGGGCGTCAAGGATCTGACGCGCATGGATGCGTTTTTCGAGGCCGTTCGACGCGCGGAAGCGGATATAGCCGAGACCAGAGCAGTGGCAGGGAGAATGAAGTGAACGAGACGCCAAAATTGAATTCGTTCAAGGCCGGGCCGGATGAAGACGGCCGCTTCGGCATTTTCGGCGGCCGGTTCGTTGCCGAAACCCTGATGCCGCTCATCCTCGACCTCGAGGAAAAGTGGAACATCGCCAAGACGGACGAGGCGTTCCAGGCCGAGCTCCAGCACCTCAATACCCATTACACCGGCCGCCCGAGCCCGCTTTATTTTGCCGAACGCATGACGCAGGAGCTCGGCGGCGCGAAAATCTACTTCAAGCGTGATGAGCTCAACCACACCGGCTCGCACAAGATCAACAATTGCCTGGGGCAGATCCTGCTTGCCAAGCGTATGGGCAAGACCCGCATCATCGCCGAAACCGGCGCCGGCCAGCATGGCGTGGCGTCGGCCACGGTCGCGGCGCGTTTCGGCCTTCCATGCGTCGTCTACATGGGCGCGACGGATGTCGAGCGTCAGGCGCCGAACGTCTTCCGCATGAAGCTTCTGGGCGCCGAGGTCAAGCCGGTCACGGCTGGCCACGGGACGCTGAAGGACGCGATGAACGAGGCGCTTCGCGACTGGGTCACCAATGTCGACGACACCTATTACATGATCGGCACCGCCGCCGGCCCGCATCCCTATCCGGAAATGGTCCGCGATTTCCAGTCGATCATCGGCCGGGAAGTGCGCGAGCAGATGATGGCCGCCGAAGGCCGGCTGCCCGATCTCCTGGTCGCAGCCGTCGGCGGCGGGTCGAACGCCATCGGCCTGTTCCACCCGTTCCTTGATGACGACAGCGTCCGCATCGTCGGCGTCGAAGCCGGTGGCAAGGGTCTTGACGGCGAGGAGCATTGCGCCTCGCTGACCGCCGGTTCGCCCGGCGTGCTGCATGGCAACCGTACCTATCTGCTGCAGGATGGCGACGGCCAGATCAAGGAAGGCCATTCGATCTCCGCCGGTCTCGACTATCCCGGCATCGGGCCCGAGCATTCCTGGCTGAAGGATGCCGGCCGCGTCGAATATGTGCCGATCATGGATCACGAGGCGCTCGAAGCCTTCCAGTTCCTGACCCGCATCGAAGGCATCATTCCGGCGCTGGAGCCGAGCCATGCGCTCGCCGAAGTGATGAAACGGGCGCCGAAGATGGACAAGGACCAGATCATCGTGATGAACCTTTGCGGCCGCGGCGACAAGGATATCTTCACCGTCGGCAAGCTGCTTGGAATGGGACTGTAAGACGATGACCGCACGCATGGACAAACGTTTTGCCGATCTCGCCGCCGAGGGCCGCCCGGCGCTGGTCACCTATTTCATGGGCGGGGATCCGGACTTCGAAACCTCGCTGGCGATCATGAAGGCGCTGCCCTCGGCCGGCGCCGACGTCATCGAGCTCGGCATGCCCTTCTCCGATCCGATGGCCGATGGTCCGGCGATCCAGCTGGCCGGCCAGCGGGCGCTGAAGGGTGGCCAGACGCTGGCAAAGACGCTCGATCTCGCCCGCCGCTTCCGCGCCGACGATCAGGACACCCCGATCGTCCTGATGGGCTATTACAACCCGATCTACATCTATGGCGTCGATGCCTTTATCAGCAATGCGCTTGCCGCCGGCATCGATGGCCTGATCGTCGTCGACCTGCCGCCGGAAATGGATGACGAGCTTTGCATCCCGGCTCTGGAAAAGGGCCTCAACTTCATTCGCCTGGCAACGCCGACGACCGATGACAAGCGCCTGCTGAAAGTTCTGCAGAACACGTCCGGCTTCGTCTACTACGTGTCGATGAACGGCATCACCGGGTCGGCCCTGCCGGACCCGTCGCTGGTGTCGGGCGCCGTCCAGCGGATCAAAGGGCATACCAAACTGCCGGTCTGCGTCGGTTTCGGCGTCAAGACCGCCGAGCACGCGCGGGCGATCGGCGCATCGGCCGATGGCGTCGTCGTCGGCACGGCGATCATCAACCAGGTGGCTTCCAGCCTGACCGGAGACGGACAGGCGACAGGCGCGACGGTTCCCGGTGTGGAAACACTGGTGCGCGGCCTCTCCGCCGGCGTTCGTAGCGCAAGACTTGCAGCGGCCGAATAATTGCCCACATTGTGGCGCAGACCCGGATGTGAATATTCAGGAGTTTCGATTTGAACTGGATCACAAACTACGTTCGTCCGAAGATCAACTCGATGCTGGGCCGTCGGGAAGTCGCCGAGAATCTTTGGATCAAGTGCCCGGAAACCGGCGAGATGGTGTTTCACCGCGATCTCGAGGAGAACAAATGGGTCATTCCCGCGTCCGGCTTCCATATGAAGATGCCGGCCAAGGCGCGTTTGAAGGACCTGTTCGATGACGGCGTCTATGAAGCCTTGGTCCAGCCGAAGGTGGCGCAGGACCCGCTGAAGTTCCGCGATTCCAAGAAATACACCGACCGCCTGCGCGACAGCCGCGTGAAGACGGATCTCGAGGACACCATCGTCGCCGGTGTCGGCCGCTGCCGTGGCGTCAAGCTCGTCGGCGTCGTGCACGAGTTCAACTTCATGGGCGGCTCGCTCGGCATTGCCGCCGGCGAGGCGATCATCAAGGCCTTCGAAAGGGCGATCTCGGAAAAATGCCCGCTGGTCATCTTCCCGGCCTCGGGCGGCGCCCGCATGCAGGAAGGCATCCTGTCCTTGATGCAGCTGCCGCGCACCACCGTTGCCGTGCAGATGCTGAAGGAAGCCGGCCTTCCCTACATCGTCGTCCTGACCAACCCAACCACCGGCGGCGTGACGGCGTCCTACGCGATGCTGGGCGACCTGCATCTGGCGGAGCCCGGCGCTGAAATCTGCTTTGCCGGCAAGCGCGTCATCGAGCAGACGATTCGCGAAAAGCTGCCGGAAGGGTTCCAGACATCGGAATATCTGATGGAACACGGCATGGTCGACATGGTGATCAAGCGGCACGATATTCCGGCTACGCTTGCCAGCGTGCTGAAGATCCTGATGAAAAAGCCTGCCGAGGCCGCCAAGACGAATGGCGCGGCTGCACCGGTCGTGGCGCTTCCGATCGCGGCCAGCGCTTGATTTTGGTATAGCCTCAGGGCATCGCTGTCATCGCCGCCTTTGCGCCCATTGCGGCGCAGAGGCGGTTTTTACGTTCAAGCTATTCAGGTCGGACCGGCGTCTGTGTTTGAGCGGCCGGCCGCCAGGGTTCCGGGGAAAGACGATGACGGCAGTGAAGGTCAGCGAAGCGGCGCAGGAAATCGAGAAGCTCCTCGGCCTCCACCCGAAGGGATTCGATCTTTCATTGGACCGGATCACCCGGCTGCTTGCGGCTCTTGGCAACCCGCAGGATCGCCTGCCGCCGGTCATTCATGTTGCCGGCACCAACGGCAAGGGGTCGGTAACCGCCTTTTCGCGCGCCATTCTCGAGGCGGCGGGCCTCAGCGTGCATGTCCATACCTCGCCGCATTTGGTCAACTGGCATGAACGCTACCGGCTCGGCGTCAAGGGCGGGCGCGGCCAGCTGGTCGGCGACGCCGTGCTCGCCGATGCCGTGCGGCGCGTGGCCGATGCCAATGGCGGCGAGAAGATCACGGTTTTCGAAATCCTGACGGCGGTCACGTTTCTCCTGTTCGCGGATCATCCGGCCGACGTCGCCATCCTCGAGGTCGGCCTTGGCGGCCGCTTTGATGCCACCAACGTCATTGCCAGGCCGGCCGTCTCGGTGATCATGCCGATCTCGCTCGATCATCAGGCCTATCTCGGCGACCGGGTGGAACTGATCGCGGCGGAAAAGGCCGGCATCATGAAGCGCGGCTGCGCCGTGGTGATCGGCCATCAGGAAGAAGACGCGGCCCGTGAAGTGCTGATCTCCACCGCCGATCGTCTCGGCTGTCCCTATACGGTCTACGGACAGGACTTCATGGCGCATGAGGAGTTCGGCCGGCTGATCTATCAGGACGAGTTCAGCCTCTCCGATCTTCCCTTGCCGCGGCTTCCCGGCCGGCATCAATATGCCAATGCCGCCGCTGCCATCCGTGCCGTCAAGGCCGCCGGCTTCGACGTGTCGGATCGCGCCATCGAGCAGGGCCTGCAATCGGTGGAATGGCCGGGCCGCCTGCAACGGCTGACGCTCGGCAATCTCGCGGCGATTGCACCGAAGGGAGCCGAAATCTGGGTCGATGGCGGACACAATCCGGGAGCCGGCCAAGTGATCGCCGAAACCATGGCGAACTTCGAGGAACGCGACCCTCGGCCGCTGTTCCTGATCATCGGCATGATCAACACCAAGGATCCTGTTGGTTACTTCAATGCCTTCAAGGGACTGGCGGAACAGGTCTTCACCGTGCCGATCCGTGGCTCCGATGCCGGCATCGATCCGGTGGCGCTGGCCGATGATGCTGCGTCCGCAGGCTTCGAGGCCGGTGCGGTCTCCGGCGTCTCGGAAGCGCTGGCGGCCATCGGAGACATGTTCGAAAACGACCCGGTGCCGCCGCGCATTCTGATCGGCGGATCGCTCTATCTGGTCGGCGACGTGCTGGCCGACAACGGAACGCCGCCGAAGTAATAAAGCGCCGTGCATTTGTAAAATGTACCAAGGTCGTTTTATCAAAAGTAGGCAACAAAAAAGCCCGGGCGAGCCGGGCTTTTCGCAATCCGAACTATCCTGATCGATCAGGCGGCCGCCGTCGAAATCCACGAGGTCAGCGCCGTCTTAGGTGCCGCGCCGACCTTGATGTCGGCGACTTCGCCAGCCTTGAAGAGGGCAAGCGTCGGGATCGAGCGCACGCCGTACTGGGCGGCGATTTCCGGGTTCTCGTCGATGTTGACCTTGACGACCTTAACCTTGCCGGCCATCTCGTTGGAAATTTCCTCGAGGCTCGGGCCGATCATCTTGCACGGGCCGCACCATTCGGCCCAGAAATCGACGACCACCGGCTCGGCGGAATTCAGGACTTCGGCCTGGAAATTGGAAGTATCGACTTTTACGGTAGCCATAGGCTGCTCCTTGGTTTCGAATTCTGCGTTTGGGAAACGGTTGCCCCAGATGTGAGGCTCCGGCCGCCGGTTTTCAATATGCGGTATCTCACTTTGTCGCGAGCTCTTCAAGGCTGGCATCGAGCATGGCCCCCGGAAGGGCAAGAACATGCGGCCCCTCCGTGTAGATCAGCACGCAGCGGAAGTCGTGATCCGGATAGAGCGGCTGCAGCAGTGCCCGGTAAATCGCAAGCTGCGCCTTGTAGGGGAAGGGTACGTCTTTCGCCGTGTCCGGCACGTCCCTGTTGGTCTTGAAATCGGCGATCACGACGGTGTTGCCGGTCACGACAAGCCTGTCGATCCGGCCTGACACAGCATATTCGCGGCGCCCGAGCTTCAGCGTGCCCATCAGCGCCACTTCGGCGCGGGCCTGTTCGGAAAACAGATCGGCAAGGTCCGGATGATCCAGCACGCCGAAGACCGATGCGATCAGGGATTGTCGTTCCTCAAGAGACCAGCCGGGAACGGAGCGTTGCAGATAGCGCTCGGCTGCGGCCAACCGTTCCGCAGGCGGGATGGACGGCAGCATCTGAAGGAAGCGGTGCTGGATCGAGCCGCGCAGCAGGGAGACATGCGGTGCGGCTTTCGGCGAAAACAGCGCCGATCCGACGGCGAGATCGGCCGCGTCCTCCTCGATGATGACGCCGGCGCCCGACGGGCTCAACGGGCGCGGCAGGTGCCGTGGCGGTGGCAGGGCCTGCGACAGCGCCTGGGGCAGGGCCTTGCGCTCCGACATGGTTTCGCTGGTGCCGCCCTCCATGGGCTTTGATGTCCGGGGTCCGCCGGACACGCGCCAGACATAGCCCGACCATTCCTGCTCGGCCGCCTTGAAGAGCTGCGGCGTGCAGCGCCCCTTGTCGTCGGTCGAAAGGCTGGCTGTGACCATGCTGTGCCACGTATCCGGGTTCTGGCGTTTTCCGCGATAGCCGCAGACGATCAGCCGGTCGGCCGCGCGCGTCATGCCGACATAGAGCAGCCGGCGATATTCCTCCTCGGCCGCAGTCTTCAGCCGTTCCGTATCGGCGTCCATGATCGAGTTGGAGGCGGCACCGGGCGGGCGCCAGATGGGCAGGCGCACGGGGAGACGGCCGGTCTGGTCGCTCTCCAGAAGGCGAAGGCCGGAGACATGCTGGGCATTGAACGCCTTGCCGCCGCCATCGACGAGAAAGACCACGGGCGCCTCCAGCCCCTTGGCCGCGTGCACGGTCATGATCCGGACTTCGTTGCGCTCCTTGTCCTGCTCGCGCTTGACGGTCGGCGCTTCCATTTCGAGGCCGGAAATGAAGGCCTGCAGGCCGGGCAGGCCGTTTTTTTCGTGATCGAGCGCGAAGGTCAGAACCTCGTCGAGGATATCGCTGACTTCGCTGCCCAGACGGCCTAGAAAGGCCGTCCGTCCGCCGGCCGGTCCCAGAATTCGGGCGTAGAAATCATGGACGGGGAGGTGCCGGGCAAGCTTCTCATAGGTCGACAGCATCAGCGCCGTGCCGTGCCAGGGACTTGCCTCATCGGCGGCGGCGGCGGCCTGCAGGCGCGTCCAAAGCCCTTCGTCTGGCGCGCGCCGTGCCGCAAGCTCGAAAAGCGCCTCTTCGCCATGGTTGAAAAGCGGGCTTTTTAGAATCGCCGCCAGCGACAGGTCGTCCTGCGGCAGCAGAACGAAGCGCCCCAGCGCCATCAGGTCCTGCACGGCGATATGGCTGGTCAGGACCAGCCGGTCGGCGCCGGCAACCGGAATATTGCCGCGTTTCTTCAAGGCCCGAGTCAGGGCATTGACGAAGGCATCACGCTTGCGCACCAGAACGATAACGTCGCCGGGCTGCATCGGCCGCGCCACGCCCTTCTCGATCACCGTTTCCCGGCCGATCCATTCCGCCAGAACCGCCGCGATGCGCTGCGCCAGAATGTTCACCGGCGCGGTTTCCGGGGTCGCATCGAAGGCGGCCGTCCATTCGTCTTCCTGGATGGTTTCGGCAGGCGCGATTTCGTCCCAGACCTCGACGATGCCGGGGTGGCCGATGCGGTTCGAGGCATGCACCACCGCTTCGTTTCGGGCGCTCAGGCCCCGCGCATGGGCGGGATGCTCGAAGACGGTATCGACGGCCGAGAGCACGTCCTCGGTCGAGCGGAACGACAGCTGCAGGCGGATGGCGCTGAACAGGCGGTCGCCGGCCCGCACCCGCCGTTCCGTTTCGATGCTCTCGTTGGAAAACCGCTCGGGGCGCGCACCTTGAAAGGAATAGATCGACTGCTTCTCGTCGCCGACGGCAAACATGGTGCGGTTGGCGGCGCGGGCCGTTTCGCCGGAAAAGAAATCCCCCGTCAGCGCGTTGATGATCGCCCATTGCACCGGACTGGTATCCTGCGCCTCGTCGACGAGGATATGGTCGATGCCCTGATCGAGCTTGTAGTGGATCCAGGGGCTGACGTCGTTTCGCGACAGAAGCGTCGCCGTCCGGTTGATCAGATCGTCGAAATCCAGCTGGCTGCGGTTCTTCTTGATGTCTTCGTAGTCACGGTTCAGCCGGTCGGCGAGCACCAGCGCTGCCAGCGTCGCCTCGAACATCCGCAAAAGATTGAGCCGGTCGCTGCGGGAAACCACATGGTCGCGGGCGAGCGTGATCAGCGCTTCGAGATCCGGCGCCGCCTTGAGCATGGCTTTTGAGACGAAGGCCGAATCGGCGCGCGGTTTCCCGGCCTGCGTAAAGAACAGCGCCTGCAGCCCCGTAAAGCGGGCCATCGGGTCGGTCATGCGGCCGATCGCCTTCAGCCCCTCGGCAAATTCGAAGACTTTCGCGCCGCCGGCATCGAGCGCGATGCCGATATAGCGTTCGAGCGCCGCCCCGTTCAGCCCTTCGAGCGGCCAGACCGACGCCAGAATGCCGTCTGCCGTTTCATCCGCGTCGAGCCCGAGGGCCAAGCGAAGCGCCGCCTCGGTGCCGCCCTTGGCCTCGGCATGGTCGAGAAAGGCCTGGATGGCGGTGCGGTTGGCAACGATTGCCGAGAGAAGCTTTTCCAGCCCTGTATCGTCGGCAAGTTCCAGCACGGTCGCAAACGCTTCCGTCAGCTCGATATCGTCTTCGCTGGCGGTCGCCGTCAAAAGCGCGCGCCTTGCGTCGGCGAGCAGCGTTGCCGACGCCCGGTCGTCGAGGACGGAGAAATGGCCGGCGACATTGGCTTCCAGCGGAAACTGGTGCAGCAGCGCCTCGCAGAAGGCGTGGATGGTCTGGATTTTCAGGCCACCCGGCGTTTCCAGCGCCCGGGCAAACAGGCGGCGCGCCTCCTGCAGCTTGAAAAGCGAGGGCGGTTCGCCCTCGATTTCCCGGATTCTTGCCGCCAGCGCGGCATCGTCGAGCGTCACCCATTCCGCAAGCCGCTCGAAGACGCGGTTCGACATTTCCGATGCCGCCGCCTTGGTATAGGTCAGGCAGAGTATCGCCGAGGGCCGGCAGCCGGCGAGCAGCAGGCGGATGACGCGCTGTGTCAGCACATGCGTCTTGCCGGAGCCGGCATTGGCCGATACCCAGGCCGAGCGGGCAGGATCGGAGGCCAGCGATTGTTTTGCCGACGTCCAGTCGAGCCAGCCCTGCGGCGACGGCTCGGCCGGGCCGAAATCGTCATCCTTCATCGCTGTCGTCCTCGCTGTCGGCGGTGGTCCATTCGGCGACACGAGCGAGGTGATCGTACTCGCCGCCATAATCGCGTTCCTTCTGGACGATGAGGCGCGAGGCAAACCCGTGACGCCGGCTCATCAGCGCCGACAAAAGCCCGGTCAGTTCCCTGAGCGATTCATCCGCTAGCTGGTCGGCGGACTTGGTCTCGACATTGGCGCGGGCCTTGGCGTGCTCGTTGTTCACTTCTTCCGACGCGAAGCGTTCGCCGGGTTTCAGTCGCACATAGAGCAGCGATTGCGGATGCCGCTTGCCGACGGCGGCAAAGGCGCCGGCCTTGACGGCCGCGGCTTCCAGCGCCAGCTGCGGATCGAGCAGCACCCGCGCCTCCTTCAGCGATGGATTGGAGCCGGTCTTGTAATCGACCAGCGCCACGGAGCCGTCGCTAAGAATATCGATGCGGTCGGCCACGCCGGTCAGGCGGATGTCTTCAATACCCAGATTCATGCTGGCCGGAACTTCGGTATAAGACTTGCGGATATCACCTTTGCGCCCCGCCTCCCACTGGATGAAGGCCCTTCCGACGGCCGCAAAGCGCGGGCGCCAGACGACATCGATATGGGCCGGCAGCATTTCCGCGTCGAATACCGCATTCAGAATCCGGCTCATTTCTTCGTTTGCTTCGGGAGATGCCGGATCGAAGCCGCTGCGGACGAAACGATCGACGATGCGGTGATAGAGGGTTCCGCGTTCCGCCGCACCCGGGTCGCGATTGAACGGATCGACCGGCTGCAGGCGCAGGATGCGGCGCGCATAGATGGCGTAGGGATCGCGGCGAAGCCGGCTCACTTCGCTGAAGGAATATTTGCGCGGCTGGAATTCCCATGCCGGTTTCGGCTGCGGCCGTTCGGCGAGCGGCTGGAAACCGTCCTTGTCAAGCATGCCGGCCCATGCCGCATAATCGCGGCCATTGTCGCGCAGCGTCTGCGCAAAGCTCTTGCCGCCCACGGCCAGCAGCCGCTGCAGCCAGCGGGAGGCGACGGTCGGGGTCGCGCCCTTGCGCATGGCGCGGGTGAAGATCAGCTTGCGGGTGCCGCAGGCCATCTGCAGGTCGTGCGCCAGCTGGCCGATCCGCCGTTCCGGCGGCTCGAGCCCGATGGCGGTCTTCATGGTGCGCGACAGAAAGGGATCGTTGGCCGTCTGGCCCGGCCATGTCCCCTCGTTCATACCGCCGAGCACGACGAGATCGACGCTCTGCAGGCGCGATTCGAGCGCGCCGAAGATGAACACACGCGGATGCCGCATGGAGCGCGGCTTGATCGCCTCGCTTGCCGACAGCGCCTCCATGATGTCGCCCCATTGCGGCCCGTCGGCTGTCATCTGGCCGTCGGTCTCGATGATGGTGCGCAGAAGCGTCGCGAGCGCGTCGCCCGCTTCCCCGGACCAGAGCCCGGCAAGGCTGTCATTCTCGTCCACGGCCACGGCTTCGAGGGACTGCCCGGTCTTCGTCGCCCATTCCGCAAGCGCCAGCACGTCCGTCAGGCCGCGTCCACTTGACTGGCGGCGCACCAGCGTTCCGGAAAGCGGTTCGACGGCGGCGGCGATCCGGGCGGCAAGGTTGCGGCTTGCGGCAATCGCGTCTTCGCCAAGCCCGGCGCGCCATTCCGGGCGATGGCGGTCGTCCACCTGCCGGGCCAGCGCCTCGTCCAGAAGGCTTTCGAGATCGGAAATATCGACCATGGCGGTGCCGCCGCGCAAAGCCAGCAGCTCCAGCCCGTCGGCCGCCTGCCGCGCCAGATCGGCGGGCAACCCGAAGCGCGCCAGCGGATGTTTGAGAAGTGCTGTAACGGCCACCGGATCACCGGGGCGCAGCGTTGCCTCGAGCAACAGCCGCAGCAGCGTCCCGGCCGGTGTCGAGGATAACGGCGTGCCGGCCGAATCGTCCGCCTCGATGCCGAACCGCGTCAGTTCGGCGGCGACGCGCCGGGCAAGGTCGCGATCCGGAGTGATCAGCGCTGCCTGGCTTTCGTCGTTGTCCTGAAGTGCGAGCCTGAGCGCGATCGCAATCGCGCTCGCCTCTTCGCGCTCGTTGGCAGTCTCGATCAGCGCGACATCACGGAAGGCGTCTGCCCGCCGGGCCGGATCGGTCTCCTCCCGCAGCGCCGGCCAGCCGCTCGTCGCCTGCACGGGAAGCAGCGCCTGCGACAGGAGCACGGCGCGATAGGCGAGATCGGGCTCGGCCACGGCAAGCGAGGGGATTTCATGCCGTTCGATCCCCATGCGCTGGAGCAGCCGGAAGAAGCCGTATTGCGGGTGGCTGCGGCTGGCCGGGCTCGGCTTTCCGGAGATCGCCTCGCCATCCGATGCGATCATCGCCCATTCCCCATCGCTCATCGCCTCGTCGAGGCCGGGCAGGACGATGGTGCCGTTTTCAAGCTTCTGGACGGCTGCGATCAGGTCTGCCGTTGCGGGAATGGATCCCGTCGAGCCGGCGATGATGATCGGTCCGGTGACCTTGCCGGCGGCAATCCGCTGCGCCTCGGCATTGAGAATGGCGTTGCGGTGCCGGGCCGGCGAGGATTGCCGGAGTTCTTCCAGCCTTGCCGGCCAGTAGGTGCGGGCGATCTTCAGGAATTCGAGCGTCAACGTCCACCAGAGCGCATGATCCGCCGCCTCGATCGTGTCGAGCGCGTCCCAGTCCAGTTCCTCGGTTTCCATGGCGTCGATGAGTTCGGCGAGGTTTCTCGCCAGCCAGATCGCATCCGCGGGGCTTGCCGGCGCGATCAGCGGGCTCTCGGCATGGATGTCGAGCACGATCTTCGGCAGCTGGTTGCGCCAGGCCAGCACCAGCCGGCCGAGTTCGATCAGCCGCGAGGTGCCCGGCAGCGGCGGGCTGAGATCGAGGATGGCGGGGATTTCGGCGTCGAAGAAGCCACTGTCGTCATCGGTTTCCCCCAGCGCCCGGATCATCGGCAGGATCGCCGAGCGGCCACCGAGATAATCCACCAGCTCCGAGCGAAGGACGCGGGCCGAACGCCGCGTCGGCACGAAGATCGTCACGCCGGCGAGCGACAGCGGATCGACGGGATCGTAACGGAAACCGGGGACAAGCTCGCCTTTGCACAGCGTCGCGACCAGCGTCTTCAGGAACGGCAGCCCCGAGGGGATCGTGAAGACATTGGTTGCGGTGCCCGCCATTCAGCCGGCCTTCGCCTGGAAGCGGGCAATCGCCGCCTCCGCCTCGCCGATCGCCTCGGGCGTGCCGACCGTCAGCCAGTGTCCGTCGAGGATAAGGCCGAACAGACGGCCTTTTTCGATTGCCCGGTCGAAATAGATGTTGAGATTGAAGGCGTCGCCCGGAGCATCGGCAAGGAGGCCGGCCTGCATGGCGATGGCACCGGCATAGACGACAGGGTTCGGCAGACCGTCGGCATGGCGGGTCAGACGGCCATCTTCAGAGAGCGAAAAGTCTTTCTTGCCATTGTGCCCCGTCGTATCCTCCAGCCGGACGCAGAGCAGTGCCATGTCCATCGTCTGCGGATCGAAGAATTCGGCCAGCCTCCGCAGATTGGTCGGTTCACCCGGCGTCTCGCCGATCCAGAACAGGTCGGCGTTCATCACCAGCACCGGGCCATCCGGCAGAAGCTTCAGGCCCTTGGCCAGGCCGCCGCCGGAATTCATCAGCCCGTCGCGCTCATCCGAGAAGAGGATGCCCGGGCTTTTGCGCCCCGCCAGATGGGCCTCCATCCGGTCCGCGAAATGATGGACGTTGACAACAGCCGTTTCCACCCCGGCCTTGCCGAGCAGGTCGAGCACGGTATCGATCATCGGCACCCCGGCGACGGGCACCAGCGGCTTCGGCATGGTATCGGTGATCGGGCGCAGGCGGGTGCCGAGCCCTGCGGCCAGCACCATGGCATTCTTGATCGGCATGGATGCTCGTTCTCGCAATCAGTCCGGTGATTCGGTCACGATGATTCCAGCCTTTATGCACCAATCGCGCAAGGGCGCGAGCGCCGGATGTTGAAGCGCGACGTTGAGATAGGAAAATGTCCGCGGCATGTGCTTCATGTAGCCCGGCTTGCCGTCCCGCTGCATCAGTCGCACCCAGATGCCGACGAGCTTGCAGTTGCGCTGTGCCGACATCAGGTGCCAGTCGCGCAGGAACGTCGCTTCGTCGAATCCACCCTGCGCATGGCGGGCAGCGATATAGCCGTCGAGAAGGGCGGCAGACAGGTCCGGCTCGATCGTGACCCTTGCATCCTGCGTCAGCGAGGCGACGTCATAGGCGGTCGGGCCGATCATCGCATCCTGGAAATCGATGATGCCGATCCGGTCCGTGCCGGTGCGGTCCTGCCGCCAGATGATGTTCGGCGAGTGATAGTCGCGCAGCAGCAGGTTTTTTTCCGAGCTTTGCAGAAGGTCGATCAGGCCGTCCCAGATCGACGCGTAGTCGGCCCGCTCCGTTTCCGAGGCCGGTTCGCCCCGCTTCCAGGGCAGGAACCAGTCGATCAAAAGCTGCGTCTCGATCTTCATCGCCGTGCGGTCGAAATCCGGGATGTGATGGATGAAATCGCCGGCCACCGAAATGTCCCGTTCCGGCGGCGTGGCGTGCAGATGCGCCAGAAGACGCGCGCTTTCCAGGTAGCGGTCGGCGACCGGCTTGCCGTCCGCATCGAGAATGCCGTCGCTGCCCAGGTTCTCGATCAGCAGGATGCCGGCATCGAGATCGGCGGCGTATATGTCGGGTGCATGCAGCCCTTTGCGCCGCAGGACCGCGCCGACGGCGACGAACGGGATCACGTCCTCGGCGATATGGGCGAGCTGTTGATAGTATTTCCCGTCCTGCAGGATCGGGCCGGGCTTGTGCCGGGCAGCATCCATCAGAAGTTTGGTCGGTGCATCCGCCATTTCGATCCGCTCATAGGCGCGCGCCGACGCATCGCCGCTGAGATGGCGGCGGCGGGCGGCGGCAATGTCGTTGTGGTTGAGAAAGGCCCGGATGGCGAGGCTGCGGGCAATCCGCTCGAGCGCGGCCGCGTTGCCCGAAAGCCGGACGGTGCGTCCGTCGCCGTCGTGCGAAAAGGCCAGTGTCAGCCGGTCCTTCGGCAGTCCGGCCAGCGCCTTTTCCGGCCATTCGACCAGGCAGATGCCGTCCGACAAGGCTTCGTCTAAACCGAGTTCGTCCAGTTCGGAAACGTCGGCGAGGCGATAGAGATCGAAATGCGCGACGGGGATGCGCAGGTCATAGGCCTGGACCAGCGTGAAGGTCGGGCTCGGCACGTCGAGGGTTTCGTCGTCGGCCATGGCGCGTAGAAAGGCGCGGGCCAGCGTCGATTTGCCGGCGCCGAGATCGCCGGACAGTGCGAGGCAATCGCCGGCCTTCAGGGCCAGCGCCAGATCCTCGCCGAATTCGATGGTAGCCGCCTCATCCGCGAGGAAAATCTCGATCGGCGGCATCTATTCCGCCGCTTCGGCTTTTGGCAGGTCGCCGGATGGGATGCGGCAGGTGACCTCGGTGCCCTGCCCCTCGTGGCTGTGGATCGAAACCGTGCCGTGGTGAAGGCTGACGAAGCTCTCGACGATCGACAGGCCAAGACCCGCGCCGCCATGCTGGCCATGGCTCTCGAAGCGGTTGAACACCGTATCGAGAATATCCTGCGGGATGCCCGGTCCGTTGTCCGAAACAGTGAAGACGAAGTCTCCGCCTTCGCGGCGGCATTTCAGGCTGATCGTGCTGCCGTCGGGCGCAAAATTCGCGGCATTGGTCAGGAGCTTGATCAGGATCTGCTTCAGTCGCTGATGGTCGGCAACGAAGAGGCCGAGCATGTCCGGCGCGTCGATGCGCAGGGTGACGGCGCTTTCCTGCAGCCGGTCGGCCATCTGCAGCGAAACCTCGTCAAGGAAGTCGGTAAGGTTGATCTCCGACAGGTCGAGTTCGACGATGCCGGCATCGACGGTGGCGAGGTCGAGAATGTCGTTGACGATGGTGAGGAGCAGAGAGGAGGACGTCGAGATGTGATCGACATATTCCGCCTGCCGCTCGGTGAGTTCGCCGAAGGTCGGCGTCTTCAAAAGGTCGGCAAAACCGATGATGTTGGTGAGCGGCGAGCGCAATTCGTAGGACACGTGCTGGACGAAGTCGTTCTTCAGCGAATCGGCGAGCCGCAAGGCTTCGTTCTTCTCCGTCAGCGCACGCTCGACGCGGGCACTATCGGTGATGTTGACGAAGGTCAGCATGGTCTGCGCGTTCGGCAGCGGAATCACGGCGAAGTCGAGGATCAGACCGGTGCGCAATTCGAGCACGCCCTGGCAGGAGGGCCGCTCGTCATCGAAGCTGGTGATGATGTGGGCAAACCGTTTCCAGCCGTCCGGCTGGTCGTAGGAAGAGGTGCAGGCCTGCTCGATCGCGCGGATATGCGTGCCGGGCTTCGCATCCGTTTCGCTCACGCCCCACAGTGCCCGGAAGGCCGGATTGGACAGCTTGATGCGACCGTCCGGCCCGAACACCGCGACGCCTTCGGACAGATGGTCGATGGTCTCGCCCTGCACCTGGACGAGCGTGTTGTAGCGCGTTTCTAGATCGACCTTCTCGGTCAGGTTTTCGAACACCCAGGTGGCGCCGCCCTGCGGCCGGGCCGTGGCGAAGACGCGCAGCGTCTGGCCGTTGGGCAGGTGCCAGAGATCGGTCTGCGTGTCGATCGCCTGATAGACCGACAGCGCCTGATCCTTCCACTGCTTCCAGTTCAGCTGTTCGGGCAGCTTGCCGCCGGCCCGCAACCGGTCGAGGATTTCGCCATTGCCGGGCTTGCGTTCGAGGAAGCCCATGTCGAGATCCCAGAGCGCCTGGAAAGCCTGATTGTAGAATTGCAGGCGCTGGCTGCCGTCGAAGGTGGCAACGGGCGTCGCCAGGTGATCGAGTGTCTCGGAATGGCTTTTCAGCGTCCGGCTGAGCTCCTCGCGAACGGCTTCCGCTTCGGAGACATTGATGGCGATGCCGGCGGAGCCGGACGGGCTCTTGGCATCGACGACATCGAAGAAGGTCCGGTTTCCACGGACGACGGTCGAGATCTTGTCGCGATAGGGGGTGTCGTAAGTGCTGACGGAGCGGATTTTTTCCCGGGCGACCGTGGCCAGCAATTCGCGGCCTTCGCGGATGGCAAGGGCCGGCGCAGGCGCCTCGACCGATTCGGCATAGGCATGATTGACCCAGAGAAGATTGCCGTCGGGTCCACGTTGCCATACCGGCAGGTCGATGGAATCCAGCATTGTCTGGACGGTGGACAGCGATGCATGCAGCCGGTCGCGTTCGAGCTTCAGGTCGGCCAGTTCGGCGCGAAGATTGTTGAGCGCCACGAAACGCACGAAGGCGCGGCCGCCGGACACCCGCCCCTGCGCCTCCAGGACTTCGTTTCGGGTGGTTTCCAGCACCAGGTCGAAACTCTGGGCGGTGGAACGCAGAAGCTCGATCGCTTTTTCCAGCTCGGAGGCTGATGTCGACTTGATCCAGCGGCCGAAGGCGAGGAAATCCCGGTCGTCCTGCGGCGCGCCGGTTTCGACCGGCAGCTGGCCGAGGAATTCCGGCTTGTCGGACAGGCCGTCCCAGACGACGATGCGGCGGTTCTTGTCGGCGATCAGCGCCTGGAAACGGGAAATTCGGTGGTTGGCGTCGGCGAGGGCGACGGTGAGTTCACGGTTTTCGGTTTCGATGTTGCCGCGCTGGCGGATCAGCCAGATGGCGGAAATCATGGCCGCCGAAATGACGCCGATCAGGACCGAGAAGGTGATGACCTCGGACGATTGAAAGATCGTCCCGGTGGTCAGGAAGCCATCGGCCGCGGCGCCGGCCGGCGTGGCCACTGCAACGAGCGCCGACCCGCAGCCAAGCCTGCGCATCAGGCGCCTCATCCGTCCGCCTGCGCAAACGCGCCTTAAAGAACCTGTTTCCATGGCGTGCTTTTCCCCGTTCTGCACAACACATGATGCCGGAGCCGAATCGGCAACAGCAATCACGCGCGTATTCAACACCTTGGAGCGTGCCCCGACCTTGTCAGTGGAACACGACCATCAGGTCTTTTCGTCCGGTTGCAAATCGCCACGCAGGATAACACGATGCCCCGACACAGCGGGTTCGTTCAGTCCGACCGCATTTCCGGCATGTCTTCGTCTGTTTGCCGCATAAACGACAAGACACCCCAATTCGCGATGCTGGAGGTCCGCATCTCCATCACGAATCAATACCCGAAAACATACTTCGTTGGGGAATCTGCGGGAAGGGTATAACGCCCAAAAAAGAGGCCGCGATCTTTTGTCAAGATCGCGGCCTCTATATGTTGTGGATTATCCGGATAAGGATTAGTAGCGGTAGTGTTCCGACTTGAACGGACCCTGCGTCTTCACGCCGATATAACCGGCCTGTTCCTCGGAGAGTTCCGTGAGCTTCACGCCGAGCTTGGCAAGATGCAGGCGCGCGACCTTCTCATCGAGGTGCTTCGGCAGGACGTAGACTTCCTTGCCGTACTGCTCGCCCTTGGTGAACAGCTCGATCTGGGCCAAGACCTGGTTGGAGAACGAGGCCGACATGACGAAGGACGGGTGACCCGTGGCGTTGCCGAGGTTCAGCAGGCGGCCTTCCGAAAGAAGGATCATGCGGTTGCCCTTCGGGAACTCGATCATGTCGACCTGCGGCTTGATGTTCGTCCACTTGAGATTGCGCAGCGAAGCGACCTGGATCTCGTTGTCGAAGTGGCCGATATTGCCGACGATCGCCATGTCCTTCATCTCGCGCATGTGGTCCATGCGGATAACGTCCTTGTTGCCGGTCGTGGTGATGAAGATATCGGCCGAAGACACGACGTCTTCCAGCTGGACGACTTCGAAACCGTCCATGGCGGCCTGCAGGGCGCAGATCGGATCGACTTCCGTGACCTTGACGCGGGCGCCGGCGCCCGAGAGCGAGGCGGCCGAACCCTTGCCAACGTCGCCGTAACCGCAGACGACGGCGACCTTGCCGGCCATCATCACGTCGGTGCCGCGGCGGATGCCATCGACCAGCGATTCCTTGCAGCCGTACTTGTTGTCGAACTTCGACTTGGTGACCGAATCGTTGACGTTGATCGCCGGGAAGGGCAAGAGGCCCTTGGCCTGGAGCTGGTAGAGGCGGTTGACGCCGGTCGTGGTTTCTTCGGTCACGCCCTTGATTGCATCGCGCTGCTTGGTGAACCAGCCCGGCGAAGCGGCAAGGCGCTTCTTGATCTGGGCAATGAGGATTTCTTCTTCCTCGGAGGTCGGGTTGGACAGCACGTCTTCACCAGCTTCGGCCCGGGCGCCGAGCAGGATGTACATGGTGGCATCGCCGCCATCGTCGAGGATCATGTTGGAGACGCCGCCGTCGGCCCACTGGAAGATCTTGTCGGTGTAGGTCCAGTAGTCCTCGAGGGTTTCGCCCTTGACGGCGTAGACCGGGATGCCGGCGGCCGCGATGGCGGCAGCGGCGTGATCCTGCGTCGAGAAGATGTTGCAGGACGCCCAGCGAATGTCGGCGCCGAGAACGGCGAGGGTTTCGATCAGCACAGCCGTCTGGATGGTCATGTGCAGCGAGCCGGTGATGCGCGCGCCCTTCAGCGGCTTCGACACGCCGAATTCCTCGCGGCAGGCCATCAGGCCGGGCATTTCGGTTTCTGCAATGGTGATTTCCTTGCGGCCGAAGTCGGCCAGGCCGATATCGGCAACAATATAGTCGTTGGTCGTGCTCATGGATGTCTCCTGACTGGGTGGCATTCCGCCGGCCGGCCCCAGACAGCGAGGCGAAGGCGTGGCGCAGAATCATGCACTCCCGAATGGTGCGGGAGTTTGGCATTCCCCTATCAGGAAACAGGTCGGGGAGCAACAGTCATATAAAGAAGTCTTTATATGTTTATGTCGTTGGTTTACATTTCCTCGCCGAACTTGTCGGCGACAAGGGCATCGAGAGCGTCGAGCGCCTCTTGTGCCTGCGTGCCGTTCGCCGTGACGAAGATGGTGCATCCGGTGCTGGCGGCCAGCATCATCAGGCCCATGATCGAGGTACCGCCGACGGTCATGCCGTCCTTGGAAACGGAGATTTCGGCATCGTAGCCTTCGACCATCTGGACGAACTTTGCCGAGGCGCGGGCATGCAGCCCTCTTTTGTTGACGATCAGCAATTCGCGGGAAAGCGGCATAGGCGCAAGCATTCCGGTTATTTACCGCTCAAAACGCGGCTGGCGACATTGATATATTTACGGCCGGCTTCCGATGCCTCGACCAGCGCCCTGTCCATGTCGCTTTCCCCGCGCACGCCGGCCAGCTTGATCAGCATCGGCAGGTTGACGCCGGCGATCACCTCGATCACGCCGCTCTGCATGACCGAAATCGCCAGGTTCGACGGGGTGCCGCCGAACATGTCGGTGAGGATGATGACGCCGTTTCCCGAATCGGCGGAGATGACGGCTTCAAGAATGTCTTGGCGCCGTTGGTCCATGTCGTCTTCCGGGCCGATACAGACGGTTTCGATTGCCTTTTGCGGACCGACAACATGCTCGAGCGCATGACGAAACTCTTCAGCCAGCTTGCCGTGTGTGACAAGCACAAGTCCGATCATGATGTCTATGCTCCAACTGCATCTGCAACGCTTCGATGGTCAGATATCGCAATGCAGCAATTTCGTCCACCTTTCGGGCGGCCATCTTGGCAAGGAAAAGGCGAAGTGCAAGCCCAAAATGCCGCAGAAGCAGCAAATGCGGCACTTTCGTCCTCAAAACGCTGAATTATGAGGCAAAAGGCACTCGAGAATCGCAAGCACATCCTGTCCATTGCCATGCGGCAAACGAAAAAGCGGAAGGCTCATGCGGTCATCGAGCCTGTACATTTCCGCCTCTGGCGGCAATCGCTCGAGGTTTGAGTCCTCGACCGGACGAAGTGCGAAGTGCAGCACGGCAGAGGCGATCGTCTCGACGGTGACTATGCCGGCGCCGCGAATCTCCAGGAGGCCGCGAATCGATACCGGGCCATGGGCGACGACCTCTCCGCCGACAGCGGAGACGAACACCTGGTCATCGCCGACGAGCGCGGCGTAAAGACCGCGCGACCGTGCCTGCGTCATCAGGGTAAGCGCCAATGTTGATTTTCCGGCGCCAGACGGCCCGACCAGCAGAAATCCCTTTGTTCCGAGCACAATGGCGGTGCCGTGGACATTGAGCTGCGGCGGTGTCACGGATTGGCCTCGGTCGGCAGCGACAGGATGAACCGCGCGCCGGCAACGGCGCCGGTCTTGGCGTCGATGATGTTTTCGGCCTTGAGCGTGCCGTCATGAGCTTCGGCAATCTGCCGCGAGATCGACAGGCCGAGACCGGAATTCTGGCCGAAGTCCTCACCCTCAGGCCGGTCGGTGTAGAAGCGTTCGAAGATGCGGTCGATATCCTCGGCCTGGATGCCAGGGCCGTTGTCTTCCACATAGACGAGGCAGCGCGTGCGCGCCCGGGTCAACCGGATGACGATCCGGCCACCTGGGTCGGGCACGAAGGAGCGGGCGTTCTCGATCAGGTTGGTGATGATCTGGCCGATGCGCAGCTCGTAGCCGGCAACCGTGAAGCGGGTTTTCGGATTGTCCTTGCGCTCGACCACGAAATCGAGATGCACCACCTTCTTGTGGCTGCGGGTCTGGCGGGAGATGTCGACGAGATCGCCCAGCAGTTTTTCGAGGTCGACGATGCTTGCGTCGCTGCGCGCCAGTTCGGCATCCAGCCGGGACGCATCGGAAATATCGCTGATCAGGCGGTCGAGACGGCGGACATCGTGCTGGATGACATCCATCAGCCGCTTCTTGGAATCGTCGGTGCGGGCCAGCGGCAGGGTTTCGACGGCGCTTCGCAGCGACGTCAGCGGGTTTTTCAGTTCATGGCTGACATCGGCGGCAAAATTCTCGATCGCGGCAATGCGGTCGTAGAGCGCGGTGGTCATTTCCCGCAGGGCTATGGACAGGTTGCCGATCTCGTCCTGGCGCGAGGAGAAATCCGGGATTTCCTCGCGTTCCTTGGCGCCGCCGCGGCGCACGCGGACGGCGGCTGCCG
>UCJH01000082.1:0-35457 GCA_900472785.1 Hyphomicrobiales bacterium
GCCGGAGGCCATACGCCGTTTTACCGCATCGCGGCTCATCGGAAATATCGCACTCGGCATCTGGCTCGCAGCCTCCGTCGGCATTTTCCTGTTCGTGGTCGATAGCTGGAGTGTCGAAAAGCTCACCAAATATGGTCCGAATTTCATCTCGGGCCTCGGCGTTACGCTCACCCTGGTGAGCATCTCGATCGTACTCGGCGGCTTGCTGTCGCTGCCCTTGGCCTATGCGCGCATGACGAAGAACAAGGCGCTGTCCTGGATCGCCTACATCTACGTCTATTTCTTCCGCGGCACGCCGCTGATCACCCAGCTCTTCCTTGTCTATTACGGATTCGGCAGCTTCCGTCCCTATCTCGAAGCCGTCGGCCTCTGGACCTTCTTCCGGGATGCCTGGTTCTGTGCGCTGCTCACCTTCACGCTGAACACCGCCGCCTATCAGGCCGAAATTTTGCGGGGCGCGATCCAGAGCGTTCCGCGCGGCCAGCATGAGGGCGCGGCAGCGCTCGGCCTGCCCAAGCGCATCGCCTTCTTCAAAATCATCCTGCCGCAAGCGATGATCGTCGCGCTGCGCCCCTACGGCAACGAGATCATCCTGATGATCAAGGGCTCGGCCATCGTCGCCATCGTCACCGTCTTCGACCTGATGGGCGAAACCCGCCGCGCCTTCTCCCGAACCTACGACTTCCAGATGTATCTCTGGGCCGCCGTGCTCTACCTGATCATGGTCGAGATGCTGCGCAACCTCTGGGCCTGGATCGAGGATCGGCTGACCCGGCATTTGAAGCGCTAGGGAAGCAAGCGAACTCCCCGCCTTGTACGACAGCGTCGATCGCTTGGCAGCACTCGACGATGTCGGCTGCTAAAACGTTGTTTTTTATAAATAAATCTCGGAATTAAAAAAACCTTAACACTTGATTCACCATTCGAGCGCTTCAATCATAGGGACCATCATTCAGCAAGATGAGGTCACCATGACGAACGAAATGGAACTGCAGCTTAAGGGTTACGGCCTGACGACCGCACAGATCCTGTATCGCATGCCCGATCACCCGGCCTTCCTGCAGACTTATATCTGGCAGCACTACGACATCGCCCCGGATTTCCCCGAGATGAAAAGCTTTCTGAAATTCTGGCAGGAAAAGCTCGACGGGCCGCTCCATTCGGTGCGCTATATCCACCGCAAGCTGATTTCGGCCACGGACTGGCGGGCCCTGAAGGGCGAGTTCATCATCAACTGATGCCCCGCCCGTCAGTTCGCGGTCCTGTTAAACGGAACGGGTGATGCCGCCGTCGATACGGATGTTCTGGCCGGTGATGTAGCCGCCACGATCGGTTGCCAGAAGCGCCACCAGCTCCGCAACCTCCTCCGAGGTGCCGTAGCGTCCCATCGGGATGCGATTGCGCCGTTCCTCGGTCTCCGGCAGGCTGTCGATGAAGCCCGGGAGCACATTGTTCATGCGAATGTTGTCGCCGGCATATTTATCGGCGAAGAGCTTGGTGAAGGCGGCAAGGCCCGAGCGGAAGACGCCGGACGTCGGAAAGAGCGGGTCGGGCTCGAATGTCGCATAGGTCGAGATATTGACGATGCTGCCGGACTTTTGTTCGAGCATGATCGGCGTCACGAGCCGTGTCGGACGGACGACATTGAGAAAATACACGTCCATGCCCTTGTGCCAGTCGTCGTCGGAAAGATCGAGAACGGCGGCGCGTGGACCATGGCCGGCCGAATTGACCAACGCATCGACCCGTCCCCAGCTGTCATATGCCGTATCCACCAGCCGCTTCAGATCGTCGTTGGACTGGTTCGAGCCGGTGACGCCGATGCCGCCCAGTTCCTTCGCCAGGGCTTCGCCCTTCCCGGACGAAGACAGGATCGCCACCCGATACCCCTCGGCTGCGAGCCGCCGCGCAGAGACCGCTCCCATGCCCGATCCACCGGCCGTGATCAGTGCAACCTTCTGTTCCGTCATGTCGTCGCCCTTTGCGTCTGCGCTCCTTGAGTCGGCGGTGATAAAATCAATCTTCCCCGCCTCTGGCAAATGCCAAAAGCTGATGAACCGTTGCGTGCGGTTCATGCTTGGCTGCATCCGCACATCAGGAAGTGTCCGCCTGTTCCGGGGTCAGACGTGAACGTCGCCATGCGCCAGTTCGCCGTCCCCCGGCCTGCGTTGCAGGCAGGCGTAGAGCATTACCCCATAGAAAACGACAACGGCCAAAAGCACAGGCCAGCCGGACAAGGGACCGAGCGCCGCATTGGCGGCAACGTCCGTCCAGGACGGCACGGATGCCGTTTCCAGGCCGTCGCCCTGCAGCTTCGCGGACGTGATCTTCAGGGCCCAGGCCAGAAGCAAAATCAGGTACATCCAGCAGTAGTTGCGCCGCAGCCGGCGACAGATCGCCTCACGATACGGCATCAGGAAAGCCGGCTTTCGCAGGCTCTGGGCGATCGGTGCTGCCCAGTTGAGCGGCATCGTCGATTGCGGGCTCAGCATCTGCGCGAAATAACCGCGTTCCAGCTGGCGGACGCGGGCGCGGTAGACGTCGAAGAAGCGATAGCGCCGCGCCTCGATCAGCAGCAACAACGTGACCAAAAGCATGGCAAACAACAGCACGCCATGATGCGACGAGGAGGTCGACAGGGAGACCGACAGCAGTGCCGCGACAACGGTGATCGCCCAGTTGGAGGTACGGTCGATCCGGTCGCGCCAGCCCGCCATGCGCGCCATCTCGCCGCGATAATAGTGGACGAGCAAGGTGATGGTTTCTGCGCCATTCGCCGGCAAGGGCGGGCTTTTGGGTTCGAGATTGTCTCTAGAAAGCGAAATCGTGCTGAACTCGTGCGACATGATCGTTTCCTCCGGGGTTTTTCTTGTTTTTGCCTCCAATCGCATCATGCGCTCAATTTTTGCTCTCTTAAACGTCTTTCTGAAGCCTTTGGGGTGTTTCGCCGGCACGATCGGCCATTGCCAAGTCCCACACGGCATCCTATGACGCCGCCATGGAAAAAATCGACGAAGAAGCCCTTGCCGAAGCCTACAACCGCGCGCTCGCGCTGGAGAAATCCGGCGACGTGGATGCGGCGGTCAAAGCCTATGAGGAGGTTCTGGCGATCGATCCCGAGGATCACGGCGGCGCTTCCGTGCGCATCGCCTCTATGGGCCGCGGCGAGACACCGGACAAGGCGCCGGACGCCTACGTCACCACGCTGTTCGACCAGCATGCCGAAGTTTTCGAGGACGTCCTCGTCGAGCAACTCGAATATCATGTGCCTGTTCTGGTGCGCCAGCGCCTTCAGGCGCTTGGCCTTGGTCCGTTCAAGCGTCTGCTCGATCTCGGCTGCGGCACCGGCCTGACCGGCGGCGCGCTGCGCGACCTCGCCGCAGACATGACGGGGATCGACCTGTCCGAAAACATGGTCGAGGTCGCCCACGACAAGGACCTGTACGAAACCCTCTATGTCGCGGAAGTCGTCGATTTCCTCGAGGACAATGACGATCCGTCCTTCGACCTGATCACCGCGACGGATGTCCTGCCCTATCTCGGCGGGCTGGAAGCACTGTTCTTCGGCGTTGCCGAAAATCTCGATCCCGACGGCCTGTTCATCTTCTCCAGCGAAACGCTGGCCGACGAAACTTTGGCGGGGCGCCGTTTCATGGTCGGCCCGCACCAGCGCTTCGCCCATGCCGAGACTTACGTCCGCAACCGGCTGGATGAAACCGGCTTCGACGTCGTCGAGATGACCGACATCACGGTCCGCCTGGAAGAAGGCGAACCGATTGCCGGCCATCTCGTCATCGCAAGACTGCGCGCCTGATCCTCAGGCGTCGTGCACGGCCGGTGTTTCGTACCAGTCGCCCTTGAACTCGGTCAGAATGTTCTTGACGATCTGCTTGCCGGTCGGACCGTCGATGACGCCGGCGGAGACCATCAGGAGATCGGTGCCGATATTGTCCTTGAACAGGCGGCTGCCGCAGGTCGAGCAGAATCCGCGCCGGGCCTTGTCGCTATATCCCCACCACTGCAGCGTGCCGTCCGCCTCGAATTTCACATCGTTGCGCGGCGCGCCGATCACGGCCATGTAGTTGCCGTGCGCCTTGCGGCAGTCTCCGCAATGACAGCAGAAGACACCGGCCGATTCCGACGGTATGGAAAACTTGACACCGCCGCACCGGCAGGATGCGCTCAATCGTTCTGACATGGTTTTCGTCCTTCGCTTGCCCGACCACCCTGTGGCGGATCACGTCACGAACCTATGGCGCAAGGCTGCGCATTCAAGCGGCGACCGGTCAATCATCATACTACGTCTGGTCCGACCATATAATTCTTTGAGAAATTCAATCAGGAATAGAAATATCAACCTGAAGACGCATCGGGTTTATGGACGATCCCGATGTTCCACCTCTAAATGAGATACAACTTTAGGGGGAATTTCCATGGACATCTACGCCTCAATCGTCGCGGCGGGAGGAGTTTTCGGCGCTGTCGCAACCTTCATCGGAACGGCCATTGGCCTGGACCCCGTCGCGCTGCTGATCGCGATCGCAACGCCGCTCCTCCTTCTCTACAGCCGTCATGAGACGCGGCTGAGACGGCTCCGCGCCATCAAGGATTTCCTGCGTGTCTTCGGCTCGAGCGACGAAAGCGGCGCAAGAGGGGAAGAGCGCAAAGCAAGGCAGGACAGCCAGGGGCGGCTCGTCACCAATCCATCTTTCGAGTTCGTCCGATCGAAATACACCGCCGATCTCGATCTGTCGAAGGTCAGGGCGGGCGAAACCGCTTACGACCAACTCGATGATCTCGGGCAGATCAACCGGGCGATCGAGCGGGTCGGCCGGTTCGGTTCAAAACCGGATTTCCGGCTGTTCCTGTCCTCCCTGGGCTTTGCCGTGCTGACCTATTTCGGCGTCGCGACTTTGCATCAAACGCTTTACTGCGGCCTGGGCGCCGACATATGGCCGAACAGCGCGAAAGCCTGCGCGGCGGCAACAACCGAATTCGGCAACTGGTGGCAGATCGCCACCATAGGCTCCCTGGCTTTTGCGGGCGCCTATGTCGGCGCCATGCGCATCTTCGCCCGGGCCGTGACCGTGTCGATCTTTCCAGTCACACCTTCCTGCGTCAAACCATAGAAGCCGTCGCTTCGGTCATTTTCACGGTCATCCTGTTTGCGCTCTTGCGCGATGTCGCGCTGGCGCTCACCGATATTCCTGCGCAGGTGGACTGGAATGCGGCCGACAAACGGATCCAGCCGATCTGGTATGGGCTTGCCCCGCTCCTCGGACTTGTCCCGCAAAGCGCGACCAAATTCCTGATGGTGAAATTCCAGTCCAACGGTTATCTCAAATGGATCAAGGTCAGCGACGACACCTATAGCGAGATCACACGGATCATCTCGCTCGATATCATCGACGGCATCGACTACGAAACGCGCTTCCGGCTGGAGGAATGCGGCATTTATGACGTCCAGAATCTGGCCGCCTATAATCCACTGATGCTGCACATCGAATCGCCCTATGGCATCTATCAGGTCATCGACTGGGTGGCTCAGGCGCAGCTTTGCCATATCCTCGGGCCCGAGAAATTTCTGGTTTTCCGGGAGTTCAACATCCGCACGATCTTCGATCTCGAACGCGCCATCATGAGCCGCCAGTCCTTCCGGGCCTTCGACGAACTGTGTGCCGGCATCCTTTTCATGTCGACCGGAAGCTTGCGGAAAATCCTCGGCGTCGGCGGGAGCAAGCTTGTTCGCCACAACGGCCAATCCACCGAACAGGTCGATGCGGACGTCTATTGCCGCTGGATCAATGAAAAGATTATCGAGGGCGCGCAGGAGTTAACCGTTGCTCCCGTGGCGAGAGATATAGGCGCAGCGACGGTCGACCAGACGGATGACGACGTGCAGAAAGACGCGCAATCGCCTGCGGGAGCCGAACCCGCGCCCGATTGCCCGGCAAAACCCGAAAGTGAGGCCGAGAAACGAGGCACACCGACCGATCATGTCCTGCGCTGGATCGCCGATGACCTGCATGTGCGCCGCCTGCGTCGGCTCTGGATCGACATTTCCGAAAGTCTGGGTGAAAAATCCTGGTTCCTGCCTGACAGCATCGATGCGCAGCGGGCAATGGCAAAAAAAGTCGACAAAGGCCGCACCTGAGGAAGGTCCGCTGCATCGGCCTACGGCGGCATATCGACATTCAAGGATGCAACAACGGCATTGAAGCCGTCTGTCCGCACATGGCCTGTCGGACATGGGCCGCATCGACCCGCACCCGCCTGGAATGCCGGCCCATTGAAAGCCGTTCGGACAGTCCGCTCCCGCGAAAATACTCCCGCCTTGCCTTTCCCCTCCAGCGGGCATCGGCTAAAGGTCGCAGCAAGAGTTTTCAGGAGGTTTCAATGGCTAAAGTTGCATTCATCGGTCTCGGCGTCATGGGCTATCCGATGGCCGGTCACCTGCGCGTCAAGGGCGGACACGACCTGACCGTCTATAACCGGACGGCAGCCAAGGCGGAAAAATGGGTTGCTCAGTTCGGCGGAAACGCAGCCACAACGCCAGCGCAAGCGGCCGATGGCGCGGACTACGTCTTCTGCTGCGTCGGCAATGACGACGACCTGCGCTCCGTCACCACCGGCAAAGCCGGCGCCTTCGAAGCCCTGAAAGCCGGCGCAGTCTTTATCGACAACACCACCGCCTCCGCCGACGTCGCACGCGAACTGGATGCGGCCGCCACCGCAGTCGGCGCGCATTTCATCGATGCGCCCGTCTCCGGCGGACAGGCCGGCGCCGAAAACGGCGTTCTGACGGTCATGTGCGGCGGACAGGCCGACATCTTCGAGCGCGCAAAGCCCGTGATCGACGCCTATGCCCGCATGGTCGGCCTGATGGGTCCGGCAGGATCGGGCCAGTTGACGAAGATGGTCAACCAGATCTGCATCGCCGGCCTCGTGCAGGGGCTTGCCGAAGGCATCCATTTCGGCAAGAAGTCCGGCCTCGACATCGAGGCGGTCATCGATGTCATCTCGAAGGGTGCGGCCGGCTCCTGGCAAATGGAGAACCGCCACAAGACGATGAATGCCGGGAAATACGATTTCGGCTTTGCCGTCGACTGGATGCGCAAGGATCTCGACATCGTGCTCGCCGAGGCGCGCCACAACGGGGCCAGACTGCCGGTGACCGCACTGGTCGACCAGTTCTATGCCGAGGTCCAGTCGCTGGGCGGCAAGCGCTGGGATACGTCGTCGCTGCTGGCACGGCTCGAGAAATAAGAACACATGCCGGAATCGAAATGGCCGCCCTGCGATCTGCAGGACGGCCATTTTCTTGTCGTCCTCGGCATCGAGCCTGAAACTTACTCTTCGCTGGATTTCGCCTGTTCCAGCATCATGTAGTCGAGCGGCAGTTGCGTCGTATACTTGATCTGCTCCATCGCGAAGGCGGAGGAAACGTCGCGAATCTCGATCTTTGCGATCATGCGCTTGTAGAAGGCATCATAGGCCGCGATATCGGGAACGACGACGCGCAGCAGGTAGTCGACATCGCCGCTCATGCGATAGAACTCGACCACTTCCGGAAACTCGCCGACAACCTCGGAAAACCGCTTCAGCCATTCGATCGAATGCGAGTTGGTGCGGATGGAGACAAACACCGTGACCTTGGTGTTGATCTTGACCGGATCGAGCAGCGCCACCCGACCACGGATGACACCCTCCTCTTCCATCTTCTGGATACGCCGCCAGCAGGGCGTCGTCGACAGGCCGACCTTCTTGGCGAGGTCGGCGACGGCAAGGGTCGAATCCTCCTGCAGAAGGCGCAGGATTTTGCGGTCAAGGCGGTCCATTTGGAGATCCTTTTCGAATATTATTCTTTCTATAGCGAGAAAATTACGAAATGGAAGAAAATTGTTTCAGGAGGTCAGCGCCTTCACCCGCTGTTGCAAGACCGGTACCAGCGCCGTCTCGAACCACGGATTTTTCTTCAGCCAGCTGGTGTTTCGCCAGCTCGGATGCGGCAGGGGCAGGACCGGCAAGCCGCGATTGACGCCCATATGCACCCGCCAGTCCCGCGCCGTATCGGTCATGCTCTTGGCGGCACGGCCGCCGAGATGCCATTTTTGGGCGTAGTGACCGATGGCCAGCACCAGTTCGATCTGCGGCATGGAATCGAGCACGGTCTGGCGCCAGAGCGGCGCGCATTCCCGGCGCGGCGGCAGGTCGCTGCCATGGGCGTCGTAGCCGGGAAAACAGAACCCCATCGGCACGATCGCGAAATTGTCGGCATCGTAGAACTGGTCCCGATCGACACCCAGCCACTGCCGCAACCGGTTGCCGGAGGCATCGTTGAAGGCCTGGCCGCTGTCATGGACGCGCAAGCCCGGCGCCTGGCCGGCGATCAGGATTTTCGCCGTCGTCGACAGCACGGCGACCGGACGCGGCTCATGCGGCAGGCGGTCGGCCTCGCCTTTCAAAGGCTGGTCGCGACAGATCCGGCAGGCCGCGATCGCCTGTCGCAGCGTCTCCAGCCTGTCACTCTCCGTCATGCCATATCCTCGACCACAGCGCCCTCACCCAGCCATCCGATATATGGGGCGCCTCGACCATGCCGCCATGGGTTTCACGCCATGTTCGCGGGCGGTCGAAGGTGCCCGACCAGAGACCTCGTTTCTCGCGCCGCGCCGCCTCCTCCTCGCGCTCATAATCGCCAAAGGCAACGGCATAGCCATCGCGCACCATCGCCGCGCCAAGATCGGTCGGTCCGACAAGACAGACGGCAAGGCTCCGTCCGTAGCGATCCTGCCCCTTGACCGTGCAATGGACGTCGCCCGCGCTGGCGATCTGCTGCAGCCGGCCTCTTGCTTCTGTGCCGCAGCGCCACGGTCGCGCATCACGTTCGCAGACCTGTGCCAGTTCGGGCGCGTCCATGCCGACGATGCGGACGCGCGTCCCGGACAGAACGAGCGTATCGCCATCGACGACTCGCACCCTTCCCGAAACCTTCTCTTCTGCCGTTTCGGAAAGCCGTACGACAATCAGGCCCATGAAAAGAAAGATCAAAACGCACAGCAGGAGGTCACGCAAAGTTCTCGCCAGTCGCATCGCTTCGCCCTCCCTTGCATTTGCCGCTTGAGGCAAAACAGTTGCCAAATTGTTTATGGCTGCAGCAACTTCTTAAGGATTCCCTTCTAGTCTTCAATGATTCCCTCAAAGTCGCACGAGAGCATGAGTACAGGCGTCAGCACTTCGACCGACAAGATCATCGTCGACAAATCGCGCAGCCACCGAAACAAGGCTGTCTCGAAGGCCGTCCGCTCGACCCGCGAACGCCTGCAGACCGGCCAGTCCACCGCATCCGGCTTCGACCGGGAAATGCTGGCGCTTTACATCAATACGGTGCTGCAGGGCGCGATCGCCATGCCGCTCTTCCTGGTGCTGATCACCGGCATCGGCATCTATCTTTCCGAACGCCTCAATCTCATGGGCTGGGCCGTGCTGGCGCTTTGCGTGCACGCGCTGACGGTCGTTCTGGCCCGGCGCGCCAGCACCGACGACATCACCGCGGAAAAAGCCGTTTTCTGGCGGCGGCGTTTTCTCATCGCCCAGGTCGTCATGGGGCTCTGCTGGGCCATGTTTTCGATGCAGAACT
This sequence comes from Hyphomicrobiales bacterium, assembly GCA_900472785.1. Lineage (GTDB taxonomy): Bacteria > Pseudomonadota > Alphaproteobacteria > Rhizobiales > Rhizobiaceae > Pararhizobium. Next base: position 9,641 of record UCJH01000082.1, read on the forward strand.
GCGATATCTGCAGTCCCGTGACATTCACCTTCTACAAGGGCGGCGCCCTGTTGATCGCGCTTGCCGCCACGGCCATGGGCACGTTCCTTCTGCGCAGGGCGTTGCTTGCGACCTTTGCCCCGACCGTAGTGGCGCTGTGCATCCAGTCGGCGCACACCCAGAGCCCCGCCTATCTGGCGATGACCGCGACGCTGTCGACCTCACTGGTCTTCATGATCTTCATGACGACGCGCATGCACCGCGCCAATGTCCACATCCTCTCCGTGCAATCTGAAAAGGACGATCTCATCGCGGAGCTCGAGGTCGCGAAGTCGATGTCCGACGAGGCCCGCCGCCGCGCCGAGGAAGCCAACCTGGCGAAGTCGCGCTTCCTTGCATCGATGTCTCATGAATTGCGCACACCGCTCAACGCCATTCTCGGCTTCTCCGAGGTCATGTCGACCGAGGTGCTCGGCCCGCTCAACAATCCGATCTACAAGGAATATACCGGCGACATTCATCGCTCCGGCCAGCATCTGCTCGACTTGATCAACGAAATCCTCGACCTGTCGCGCATCGAGGCCGGCAAATACGATCTCGCCGAGGAATCGATCCAGCTGGTCGAGATGACGGAAGACTGCATCGGCATGGTGCAGTTGCGCGCGCGCACCAAGAACATCTCGATCACCGAGCAGTTTGAACCCGGAATGCCCGCCGTCTGGGTGGACGAAAAATCGATGCGCCAGGTCACGCTCAATCTTTTGTCGAATGCCGTGAAGTTCACCCCCTCCGGCGGCGAAATCTCCGTCAAGGTCGGCTGGACGGCCGGCGGCGGGCAGTACCTGTCGATCAAGGACAATGGCCCCGGCATCCCCGAGGAGGAAATCCCGATCGTCCTGTCGGCCTTCGGTCAAGGCTCGATCGCTATCAAGAGCGCCGAACAGGGCACAGGTCTCGGCCTGCCGATCGTCCAGGCGATCCTGTCCAAGCACAATGGCGAGTTCATTTTGAAATCGAAACTGCGCGAAGGCACGGAAGCGATCGCCATCCTGCCGTCGAAGCGTGTGCTGCAGAGCATACCCGCCGTCGAGGACGCGCCCGCCGTCGAACGGCGCAGGAAGAGCTTCGCTTAGGCGACGCGACTGTCGTCAGACCGCGAACAGCTTGGAAAAAATCACCACATAGGCGGCATAGCCGACATTGGCGACGATCAGGCAGAGGCAGGCGAGCGAGCCGAGATCCTTTGCATTCTTGCCCATTTCCGAGATTTCCGGCGAGACCCGGTCGACGATTTCCTCGATGGCCGTGTTGAGCGCCTCGAAGGCGACCATCAGCAGGAAAAGCACGAGCATCGCGACATACTGGAAGAAGTTCGCTCCCGTAATGACAAAGCCGATCATCGCGATAACGAAGGCGCCGAGCTCATGCCGGAAGGCGGCCTCCCCCAGCAGGCGCTTGGCACCGCCGAAGGAATAGGTAGCGGCGGCGAAGAAATGCCGGATGCCCGTCAGTTTTTTTACCGGCGTGCCTTTGCCCATGCTGCGATATTCCCCGGTCAGTTCCATGTCACCCAGCCACGCTGCAGGCGGCAAAGGCATCGAGCCCGCGATTGTACACACCCGTCTGGATATTCATCATGCCGAGAACGGTATGAAACAGGTTGTCGTGTGACATCGCCGCATCCGAATATTGGAGAAGGCACCGCGTATCAAGCCCCATGATCGATTGATAGGATTTCGAGAACCAGGCGATGAACGGCACATGCGTCTGTTCCTTCGGCGCGATCGCATAAGGTGCACCATGCAGGTAGACGCCGTTTTCACCGAGCGACTCGCCGTGGTCGGACATGTAGATCATCGCGCCGGCGACGGTATTCTCATGCTTTTCCAGAAGTTTGGCGACGCTTGCCAGGATATGGTCGGTGTAGAGGATCGTGTTGTCATAGGCGTTGACGATCTCCTCCGGCCTGCAGTTCATCAGTTCCGGCGTGCGGCAGTCCGGCTGAAACTTCCGATATTCCTCCGGGTAGCGCAGGTAATAGGCGGGGCCGTGACTGCCAAGCTGGTGCAGCACGATGACGGTATCGGTCTTGATGGTAGCCAGCCGATGATCCAGACCGTCGAGGAAAATCCCGTCGAGGCATTCGCCACCCTTGCAGAGCGGGCTGTTCTGCCGGTCGTTGAGGCTGGCATAGTTGATCAGGTTGGCGATGCCCTTGCTGCCGGTGTTGTTGTCCCACCAGGAGACCGACACGCCCGCATGCGTCAGCACGTCTACAAGGTTCTGCCGGGAATGCGCTTTCCACTCGCTATAATCAGCGCGGGTATAGCCGGAGAACATGCAGGGCAATGAAACGGAGGTTGCCGTGCCGCAACTGGTCGTCTGCGTGAAATTCGAAACGCCGAGCGCCTTCAGTTCGGGATTGGTCTCGCGGGCATAACCATTCAGCGAGAAATTCATGGCGCGCGCCGTCTCCCCGGCAACGACCACGACGACCACCGGCTTTTTCGATGTGGCCAGCCGGTCGCCGGCATGGGCATCCATTCCGAACGGCGCGACAACCAGATGGGCGTCCTCGTAGACCGAAGCACCGTAGCGCACCGCAGCCGAGATCGGACCGCTCGGGTTGAACAGCTTCATCATGTCCTTATGGTCGCGGATCACATAGGCGATGCTGGCAAAATTCAGACTTGCGAGTATCACGACCGCGACGAGGCTGGGGATGATAAAAGCGAGATTGTTCAGGACCTTCGACAGAAACGGCCGATGGCGCACCTCGATCCAGAGCACGAAAAGCGAAGGAAGAACCGCAAACAACAACAGGTGAACCAGGAAGTGCGGCGTCATCAGATGGCCGGCTTCGGCTGTCGTCGTCACGGCCGCGCTACCGATCATTTCCTTGTCGACGATGACGCCGAAGGTATCGGCGAAATAGGAGCAGATGCCGGATACGAGAATGAAAAAGATCAGGAATGGCTTGAACAGGTATTTGACCGAAACCACGGTCGTCACCACGAAAACCAAGAGCGAGATGCCGAGTCCGAACGAGATCAGACCGAGCCGCGCGCTTCCGAAGTAGGTGTTGGCCCGCGACCAGAACGTCAGGTTGGTGGCGGCGAGCAGATAGAGGGACACCAGCGCGCTCAAGGTGACGCTGCCGATGACCGGACGGCTCGGAACAAAGCTTTTCAAACGAAGACACTCCACGCAATGCGCAAGCTCCCTCCGCCCGCTGGGCAGCATGGGATCGATGCACGGGCTCAATCGCGAGGCAGACGGACCGGTCGGTCCGCTGCCGGACGGACGCCAGTCCGGCGTCTGTCCGAAACGATGAGACCCGTCGCGGATCGGCATCGTTTCTGCGTTCGTGCTACGCGTGTCTTACTGTCAAAAGCCTGTCAGGAGAGATCAAGCGGACGAGCCCGCCTGATCGCCTTGGTATCAGTCCTTGTTGCTGACGCCCGCCTGGGCAAAGGTCGCCATGCCGCCATGGCAGGCGGCGGCGGCCTTGACGATGCCGGCTGCCAGCGCTGCGCCGGTGCCTTCGCCCAGCCGCATGCCAAGCGCCAGAAGCGGCGTCTTGCCGAGCCTGTCGATCGCCTTCATGTGGCCGGGTTCGGCTGAGACATGGCCGATCAGGCAATGGTCGAGCGCAGCGGGATTGGCGGACTTGAGGATCGCGGCGGCCGACGTCGCGACATAGCCGTCGATGATCACCGGAATTTTCTGCATGCGCGCTGCCAGGATGGCGCCCGCCATCGCGGCGATCTCGCGGCCGCCGAGACGGCGCAGCACTTCGAGCGGATCCGACAGGTGATCCCTATGGAGAGCGACAGCCTTTTCGACGGCGGCGATCTTGCGGGTCAGGATTTCGCCTTCGGCTCCCGTTCCCGGACCGACCCATTCGGCGGCAGTGCCACCATAGAGCGCCAGGTTGATGGCGGCGGCGATCGTCGTGTTGCCGATGCCCATCTCGCCGATGCACAGAAGGTCCGTCCCGCCCGCAACCGCTTCCATGCCGAATGCCATGGTCGCGGCGCAATCCCGTTCGGACAGGGCGGCTTCCTGCGTGATGTCGCCGGTCGGATATTCGAGCGCCAGGTCGAACACCTTGAGGCCGAGGTCATGGGAAACGCAGATCTGGTTGATGGCCGCACCGCCGGCCGCGAAATTCTCCACCATCTGCGCCGTCACGGAAGACGGGAACGGCGTCACGCCCTGCGCCGTCACGCCGTGATTGCCGGCGAAGATCGCCACCAGCGGCCGCGTGACGGCCGGCGCCTTCCCGGTCCAGGCCGCAAGCCAGAAGGCGATCTCTTCCAGTCGCCCGAGCGCGCCGGGCGGCTTCGTCAGCTGCGCGTCGCGGGCGCGGGCTGCTGCGACCGCGGCACTGTCCGGTCCGGGCAGATTGCGCAACAGATCACGGAAATCGTCAAACGGCAGGCCGCTGGCACTCATATAAAGCATCCTTGTCTTCAGGCATGGGCGGGCTCCCCTGTGGAAGCGGTGTCATCTCTTAAAGCGCGCGGGGAAAACGGGCAACGGCATTTGCGCCGGTTGATGTCGTGGGCGCATGATCAGCAAAGACGCGCCGATTCGGGGGAAACGGCCGGCCGGGGGAGTTCGACAGAGATGGACATTCGTGATTTTGCCGATGACGTGGCGCGTTCGGTCGCCTTCTTGAGCCGAATCCACATGCCGCAGCGGCATTTCGTCAATTTCGACGGCCGCCTCAGCCGCGCGGTGCGGGCCTTTCCGGTCGCGGGACTGCTCATCGCCCTGCCCGCCTCCGCCATCGTCTCGATCTTCTCGGCGATCCACGCCGCACCGCTGTTCACGGCCTTCGTCGCGGTTGCCATCCAGGCGCTGATCACCGGGGCGCTGCACGAGGATGGCCTTTCCGATACGGCCGACGGCCTCGGCGGCGGCAAGAACAAGGAAAGCGCGCTTGTCATCATGAAGGACAGCCGCATCGGCTCCTACGGCGCGGTCGCCCTCATTCTTTCCTTCGGCCTGCGCGTCTCGGCGCTGGCCGCCATCCTGCCGCACATGACGCCGAGCGGCGCCGGTGTCATGCTGCTCGCCATCGCTGCACTCAGCCGTACCGCGATGGTCTGGCACTGGTCGAAGCTGCCCGCCGCCCGCAAGGATGGCGTGGCCGCATCGGCCGGCGAGCCGCTGGCCAGCGCGGTGCGCATCGCGCTTGCGATCGGCATCGCATGCGCCGTCATTCTCATGCTTCTGGCCGGCATTCCGTTGCTTGCCATTCCGATTTCGCTGCTGGCCTTCGGCGCAACCGTCGCAGCCTTCAGCGAAATCGTCGATGGCAAAATCGGCGGCCATACGGGCGACACAATCGGGGCCACACAACAGCTGACGGAAATCGCGGTTCTGGCAGCCCTTGCACTGACCGTCTGAAACGCCGATATAGCTTGAAACTGGACTTTATCCGGACGCATCGCCCCATGGAATCGCCCTGCATTCTGATCTGTTCGATCGACATGACCACCGGATACTGCTTTGGCTGCGGACGCACGCGCGACGAGATCGGCGCCTGGACGCTTTATACCCCGCAGGAACGCCGCGACATCATGGCGAGCCTTCCGGCCCGGCTCGACACGATGGAACGCAAGCCGCGCCGGGAAACCCGCCGGACACGGATGGCGAGGGAGAAGGTCGGCGAATGAACAGGCTGACGATCCTGCTCGGCATCCTGGCGATCGGGCTGGTGTTTCTCATTCTCAACCATGACAGCGGCCGCACCTTCGGCATCGACAACGACGATTTCGGCAGCCTCGTCATGCTGGGCGCGATTGGCGCCCTGCTCTCGGCCGGAATTCTGCAGAGCCGCCGGCATTTCGGCGAAAGCGTGCGTCAGCTGGGCATCTGGACGCTGATCGGGCTTGTGCTGGTTGCCGGCTATCTCTATCGCGGCGACCTGGAGGCGTTTGGCTCGCGCCTGGCCTCCGGCCTTATCCCCGGCCGCGCCGCCGTGTTCACCGACAGCGAAGGCCATCAGGAAGTCGTCCTCCACAAGATGCTGAATGGCCATTTCGAGACGTCCGTCACCGTCAACGGTGCCAGCGTCGCGATGCTCGTCGATACCGGCGCCAGCACCGTGGCTCTGACCTACGAGGATGCCGAAACGCTCGGCCTCGACCCGGCCAACCTGAATTACACCGCCCGCGTCACGACAGCCAACGGCCTTGCCATGGCAGCACCCGTGACGCTCTCGCAGGTCGCCATCGGCCCGATCGTCCGCACCGACATCCGCGCAACCGTCGCCGAACAGGGCAAGCTCGACCAGAGCCTGCTCGGCATGAGTTTTTTGTCGACGCTCGATTTCCTGCAGATGCAGACGGATGAATTGCGGTTGCGGGATTGAAGGTAGGCAGTAGGCAGTAGGCAGTAGGCAGTAGGCAGTAGGCAGTAGGCAGTAGGCAGTAGGCAGTAGAAGATTGTCACCACTTTCCCTATTGGCTACTGCCTATTGTCTAGTTCCTCAATCAATTCCTCAACCGATATCCTGTCCTGAAAATCCACGTCAGCAGCCCCATCAACACCGCCAGAAAGGCGATGATGATCGTGAAGCTGACGACGGGATTGACGTCGGCGATCTCGAAGAAGCTCCAGCGGAAACCGCTGATCAGGTAGAGCACGGGATTGAAATGGCTGACGCCCTGCCAGAAGGGCGGCAGCATGTCGATCGAGTAGAAGCTGCCGCCGAGGAAGACCAGCGGCGGAATGACCAGCATCGGAATGAGGTTCAGCTGCTCGAAGTCCTTGGCCCAGATGCCGATGATGAAGCCGAACAGGCTGAAGGTGATCGCCGTCAGCACGAAGAACAAAAGCATCACAAACGGATGGGCGATGTGCAGATCGACGAACAGCGCGGCCGTCCCTAATATGATGATCCCGATCATCATGCCCTTGGTCGCCGCCGCCCCGACATAGCCGAGCACGATCTCCGTCATCGAGACCGGCGATGATAGAAGCTCGTAGATCGTACCGGTGAATTTCGGAAAATAGATGCCGAACGAGCCGTTGCCGATGCACTGCGTCAAAAGCGTCAGCATGATCAGCCCCGGCGTGATGAAGGCGCCATAGGAAACCCCCTCGATCTCCTGGATACGCGATCCGACGGCAGCGCCGAAGACGATGAAATAGAGCGACGTGGAGATGACCGGCGAAACGACGCTCTGCAAAAGCGTGCGCCGCGTGCGTGCCATCTCGAAGAAATAGATCGACTTGACCGCTTCGAGGTTCATGAGCGCGCTCCCACCAGTTCGACGAAAATATCCTCCAGCGAGCTTTGTCGCGTGGAAATGTCCTTGAGGCGGATGCCGGCCTCCGCCAGCGCCGTCAAGAGCGTGGTGATCCCGGTGCGCTCACCGGAGACGTCATAGTCGTAGATCAGGCAATGCCCATCGTCCTCGAGTGTCAGCTTGTAGGCCGACAAGGCCTCCGGAACGGCGGAGAGCGGCTCCGACAGGTCGACGCGCAACTGCTTGCGGCCGAGCTTCTTCATCAGGTCCTTCTTCTCCTCGATCAACAGGATCTTGCCGCCGTTGATGACGCCCACCCGATCGGCGATCTCTTCCGCCTCCTCGATATAATGGGTCGTGAGGATGATGGTCACGCCGGTCTCCCTCAGCTTCTCGACCACCTGCCACATGTCCTTGCGCAGGTTGACATCGACGCCCGCCGTCGGCTCGTCGAGGAACAGAACGCGCGGCTCGTGGCTGAGCGCCTTGGCGATCAGGACGCGGCGCTTCATGCCGCCGGACAGTTCGCGCAGCATGTTGTCCTTCTTGTCGTAGAGCGACAGGTCGCGCAGGACTTTTTCGATATGCGCCGGATCGGCCTTTTTGCCGTGCAGTCCGCGCGAAAAGGAGACCGTATTCCACACCGTCTCGAACTGGTCCGTCGTCAGTTCCTGCGGCACCAGCCCGATCATCGAGCGCGTCGCACGAAAATCCTTCACGACATCGTGCCCACCGACGAGAACCTGCCCGTCGGAGGGATTGACGATGCCGCAAATGATCGAGATCAGCGTCGTCTTGCCGGCGCCGTTGGGGCCGAGAAGCGCCAGAATTTCGCCTTCCTCGATATCGAGGCTGACATTCTTCAGAGCCTGGAACCCGGACGCATAGGTCTTGGACAGGTTGGTGACGGAAACGATGGCGGCCATGAAAACATCCGGGATGCGGGGAAACGGCTGAGGTGAGTCGCCCCTATATGGACCTTTCCTCCATGATATTCACCCCAAGGCATAAAAAATAGACAGGAGATTTTTCACCGAAGACCACAACACTTCCCGCTCGGACGGACGATCTAGCGGCTCCAGGGCCAGCGCTTCTTCGGCCCCGGCTTTCGCGCCATGCCCCATCCGAATTTCTTTTCTTCGCACGTATCGGTATAGCCGAGATGTGGAACGAGAACCTCGAAGACACGGCGAACGGCCGGCGTATCCAGCTCATCCTGGCTGTAGTTTGGAAACCACACGGCACGCGATGCGTCCCGTTTGACCTGCTCGGACGGCAGCCAGTCCATGTCGTCGAATATGATCCATCCGCCCGGCTTCAAAAGCATGTCGACCAGGAAAAATCCAAAGCCCGTCATGTCCCAGTTATGGCCTCCGTCATAGTAGCAGAGATCAAACTGGGGTCGCGGCGTTTTCAGGATTTGCCGCTGCAGTTCCCAGGTATAGGACCGCTCGCAGGTCAGTGGCGTGACGCGATGCGACAGGCCGACGCGGTCGAGGACGTCGGTCACATGCGGCGAGATATCGCCCGTTTTCAATCTGTCCACCGTCGTGACATGCCCCCTGCCGAGATCTTCGAGCGCGGCGGCAAAGTAGGCGGTGCCCTTGCCGTGATAGGTGCCGATCTCGAGAATATCAACAACATCATGCTCGACGATGAAGGCCCGCAGGAACTCGGCGCGGTCCCGCGTCATGTAGGGCAGTTTGGAATAGGCCTCGTCGATCGTCTCGAAACTCGTCATCACGCCTCGCAAAAACCGGCCGCGTCAGTCTGGACCAGATGACAGGAGGCCATTCCCGATCTTGGTTCAACCATGGACGTTGCGAGGGTGTCAATTCGCCGGCGTCGCGCCTGCGGGCACCGCGGTAGAGACAGATACGTCGCTCGGGAAGAGAGCGATGCCTCGAAAGCCTTTGGTCAAGGTGCCGTCCGGCACGATGCAAGGCCCATCTTTGACGAAAACAGCAAAGCTAAACGCGAAACACGCGTTTCCAGCGTCGGTTGTCATGAAACGGTGACGTCCTTCAACCATTTTCCCATGCGAGGCGCCAAGTGTGGAGTAGGCCCCTGACAGCATGATTTGCACGAACCGTCCCTGTCCCCCCGCCCGGCTCGGTTCATTTTAGGCCGGCTTCTGCCGGCCATTTTTTTTCCAATCTGTTTGTTTCTCAGCGGGATTGGTCTATCGCCGTCAAAATGCTGTAGGCCGCCGCCACGCGCTCAGGGTTCGGGTAGGATTTATTGGCCAGCATGACGATACCCATCCGCTTTCCCGGAACAAAGGCGACGTAAGCGCCGAAGCCGCCGGTCGATCCCGTCTTGTTGACGAGCACGTCCTTCTGCGGCGATTGCGGCGGATCAAGCCTTTCCACTTGATGCGGATTCAGCGCCATGTCCGGTGAATTGCCGGCCAGAAGCACCTTCATGTTGGCCGGATAGGGATAGATTTCCCAGCCCAGCCCCTGCGTCATCCCTTTCACCCGGTAGTATCCGGTCTGCGTCAGAGCGACGGCGCGCTGCATGGGCTCAGGCAGTGCCGCGCTGTCGATACCGGCATCGACAAACCGGATCAGGTCGGCCGAGCTTGTCTTGACGCCATAGGCCTCGGTATCGAACATGCCGGGCGTCACCCGCACGGGCTTGTCCTTTTTCGTATAGCCGTAAGCATAATTGCCCATTTCGCTTTCAGGCACCGTGACATAGGTATGGCTGAGGCCGAACGCCGGAAAAATCTCCTGCTCCAGCAATCCCTTCATCGGTCTGCCGAGGCTTTGCGCGGCGAGATAGCCGAAAAGGCCGATGCTGGGGTTCGAATAGAGCCGATGCGTTCCGGGATCGAAGTTTGGACGCCAGTTCCGGAAGTATTGAATCATCGCATCCTGATCGGTAACGTCATCCGGAAACTGCAGCGGCAGCCCGCCGGCCGCATAGGTTCCAAGGTCGAGAAGGCTGACCTCGTCCAAGCTGCTGCCCTTCAGGGCCGGAAGAAAGAGGCTGGCCTTATCGTTGAAGGACAGCTTTCCCTGCACCTGCGCATAGGCGCCGACAGTCGCGGTGAAGGTCTTGCTGACCGAGCCGATCTCAAAGATCGTTGTCTCGCTGACCTTCCGGCCGTCCTTTTTGGAAGCAAGCCCGAAATTGAAGAAATGGTGCTCGCCGTCGATCGTTACCGCCACAGCCATGCCGGGGATTTTATGGTCCTTCATCAGCGGAATAACCGTCCGTTCCACGACGGTTGCCAGTGCCGCGCCGCCATCGTCGGCTTGGGCCGAGCCGGCAAGCGTGGCGGCTGCAAGAAACAGGGTTTTCGGAAGCGTCATCGTCATGCCTGATGAAATCCTCGTGTTGGGAGCCGGTTTCCCGGTTGTCCGGGATGGGAAGAGACGGTCTCACATCGCCGATTGCCGGCACGTGCACATCTTCGGGCGGGACTATGGGCCGCGCTTACTCCCTGGACAAACGATCAATTCTGGGATCAGACATGAGAAAAACTTGGCCTTGGAAACCCGATGGACATTTCACAACTGCCGCTGAATGCGCTCCGCGCCTTCGAAGCCTCCGCCCGCCACACCAGCTTCACCCGCGCCGGCCTGGAACTGCGGGTGACGCAGACGGCGATCAGCCACCAGGTGAAATCTCTGGAGGAGGTGCTGGGCGTTACCCTGTTCAAACGCCTGCCGCGTGGCTTGACGCTGACGGATGAGGGGCAGGCCCTGCTGCCGGTGCTGACCGATGCCTTTCAACGGATGAGCACCACGCTAAGCCAGTTCGAGGAGGGCAATTTCCACGAGATACTCACGCTTGGTGTCGTCGGCACCTTCGCCATCGGCTGGCTTTTACCGCGGTTGCCCGCCTTTAAGGCGCAGCATCCCCATGTCGATCTGCGTCTCAAGACCAACAACAATCGCTCAGACATCCTTATTGACGGGTTGGATTTCTTCATCCGCTTTGGAGACGGTGCATGGCATGGCACGGAGGCGGTCCATCTGATGGAAGCGCCGCTGTCGGCCGTCTGTGCGCCTGCGATTGCCGCTGTCCTGCAATCCCCGGCGGACCTTGCGCAGGTCGAGCTCTTGCGGTCCTATCGGCTCGACGAGTGGTCGCTCTGGTTCAGGGCGGCCGGCATGGACCCGCCGGGCCGACGCGGCTGGATGTTCGATTCGTCCCTGACGCTGGTCGAGGCCGCCGCCCGCGGCGTTGGCGCAGCGCTTGTACCTGTCGCCATGTTTCGCCACGATCTGGAAGGCGGCCGTATCGTCCAGCCCTTCCCCATCACGGCGCTGACCGGAAGCTATTGGCTGACGCGGCTGAAATCACGCGGCGAAACCGCCTCTATGAAAGCCTTTCGCCGCTGGCTCGTCGCCGAAATAAATAGGTTGCCCTAGTCGCAATGGCGATAGCCGGACTTGCGGGCCCGCAGGTCGAAGTGGAAATGATCCTTGTGCTGCGGATCGCTGCCTGGACCAAGCACAGTATTGAAATACTTGCAGCTATCGTTGCGCACCGCCTTCAACAATCCCTTCTCGCGGAAGGCGAAGAAGCCGGGCTTGCGCACATCGATTTCCTTGCCCGACTTCAGCACGAACTTGCCGACGTCGATGGCATTGCCACGGGCATGTTCAGACATCGGGTTGCCGCGCTTGGAATTCATCGTCCGGCAGGAATAGCCGCCGAGCGGCTTGATCGTCTTGATGCCGGAAAGATACCGATAGCGCGCCGAGGGCGCGAGTTCGTTCTTCACCCATTTGGCAAAAGCTTCCGTCACCTGGCAGTTGAGCTTGACCGACGGCTTGATGTCGATTCCACCGGAAAGCCCGGTCAGTTCGATGGGATAGTCGATCCCGCAGGAGCGGCCCTTGGCGATCCGCGCCACATCCTCGAACTCGACGCCCAGCTTCTTCAGCCGGTTTCGGCAGGAAATCTCCGAAGACGGCATCCGCCCGGTAAAATCCGGCTCCGGGTCGGACAGCGGATTGTCGGTGCGCGGCAGAAAAGCCACTTGCTGCTCTTCCTGTTGTTGCTGCTTCTGCAGCATGACCCGTTGCTGCTGCTCCAGGAACTGGGCCTTCTTCGCCTCTTCCGCCGCGATCTGCTGCTCGGTCAGCGGCGGCAGGTCGGGGTCGTATCCCGGATCGGCGGAAGCCTGCATGACGGCGGAGCCGCCGAGCTGCTGCACCTGATCCTCGCCGATGCCGCCGACCACCGGCTGGCTGGCATTGCCCTCGGCGATCTCGACGCTCTGCTCCTGTGCCAACCCCACCACCGGGGCGGCGGCCTGATCGACGCCGAGCATCGCATCCATGTTGACCCCTTCGGAAGGCACGGTCATCGGCTGGACGCTTGCCATATCCGCGGACTGTCCATTGGATGGATCCGGCTCGCTGTCGATCATCGGCAACCGGCGCTGCTGCGCAACCGGCTGCTGCATCATGCCACCTCCGGCATCGGCCGGCGCCGTATCCTCGGAATTTTCGCTGAATGTGCTGATCGGCCCCTCGTTCACCGGGTAGGCCTGCAGCGTATTGTCCTCGCGCCTGTCACGCCGGGGCTCGATGGCGCTGACGCTGGTGGTGTCGTCGATCCGCGCCGACGGCGCCAGGCCATCGGTCGAACAGGTGGCAAGCGACAGCGACAGGATCAATATCCCGACGGGCCGATGGACAGAAAACAGATACGCCATACTCTTCACGCCTTCGTCCACGCCGACACGTTCCCGCATCGCGACCCCCCGGCCATTTCCGACCGTGCCGCCTGTTCCTGTCGGAAGGCGGGCACGATCCGCAGAAAGCCGGATTTTCAAGGCATTTTATGCAAACAGGGTAAATGAAGCCTTTCGCGCAACACCCAACTCTTGCGGGGTTGCGGGAAGAATGTCCGGCAACATGGGCGCCGGACCTGTGCCCGTCACCTCAAAGGCATTCGCCACGGCCGATGACGCGAAATCCGTCCGCCTCGGCCGTGCAGGCGTTTGGAAAGGTCTGCTCGCGTCGGCCGCGGCGTGCACAGACCGGATCGAATTCCCGCGTGCACATCTGCGGCCGGCCGGCCGTCGGATCCTCGTCCTCCGGCCGTTCTTCATCCGGGCGTCCGTGATCGGGCCGGCCGTCACGGCGGCATTCGCCACGCCCGATGACGACGAAACCATCGACCCTTGCGTGGCAGGCGTTTGGGAAGGTCTGGCGCCGCCGCCCGCGCTCCCCGCACACTGGGGCATATTCCATGGTGCACATCTGCGGCAGCGACGGTTCCGGCCGGGGGCGCGGCTCGTCGGCCACGACGGTACAGGCAGACAACGCGCCGAGCGACAGCATGAAAACGGCTGCCGCGCGGGCAGCGGGGTGTCGAGTTGCGATCATCGGAAACTCCTCCACGAGACGACGGACAGCCAGAGTTTTGCGGCCGCAGCCTCAGGCATCGCATGATTTCGATCGATTAGGAAACCATCCATCACGGAAAATGCCCGCGTTCTTGCGAACGCGGGCCAGCGTCACGGGCACAATGCTTGTTCGATCAGGCGGCCCTGCCATAGCCCGCCGACCGCGAATCTCCGGTCAGGCGGAATGTCTGCAACAATGATTTCAACTCGCGGCTCTCCTGCGCCAGCGTCTGGCTGGCGGCTGTGGTCTCCTCGACCATCGCCGCGTTCTGCTGCGTCATCTGGTCCATGCTGTTGACGGCCGTGTTGACCTCGGCGAGGCCGGTCGCCTGCTCGCGGGCCGCCGTGGCGATGGATGCGACGGTATCGTTGACGCGGTTGACCAGCGCCTCGATCTCGCTCAGCGCCTCGCCCGTCGAGCGCACCAGCGTCACGCCGGTCTCGACTTCGTTGGCGGAGGTCCGGATGAGGTCCTTGATCTCCTTGGCGGCTGAAGCCGAGCGCTGCGCCAGTTCGCGGACTTCCTGCGCGACCACGGCAAAGCCACGGCCCGCTTCGCCTGCACGGGCTGCCTCGACGCCGGCATTGAGCGCCAGAAGGTTTGTCTGGAAAGCGATCTCGTCGATGACGCCGATGATCTGGCTGATCCGGCTCGACGATCCCTCGATCCGGCTCATCGCGGCGATCGCGTTGCGGACGATGTCGCCGGACTTGGCGGCGCTGCCCTTGGTCTCGTTGACCATTTCACGCGCCTCGGCGGCACGATCGGACGCATTCTTGACCGTCGAGGTGATCTCGTCGAGGGCGGCGGCCGTCTCCTCGAGCGCCGCGGCCTGCTGTTCCGTCCGGCGCGACAGGTTGTTGGCCGCCTCGGAAATATCGCCGGCGCTTTCGAAGACGACTTCCGTCGATTGCGAAATCGACTGGATGACGCCACGCAGCGCCGTGACCGCGGTGTTGAAGTCGTCGCGCAGCTTGGCATATTCCGGCGAGATCCGGCTGATTTCCGCGGTCAGGTCGCCGCGGGCCAGTTGCTCGAGCGCGCTGCCGACTGTTGCCATAGCGTCGGCCTGCGCCTGCGCACCCGATTGCATGCGCTGCTCGTTGCCGCGCCGCTCGCTGTCGATACGCTCCTGCTGTTCGGCTTCGCGGGCACGCATATCCACGCGCTCCTTGACCGAGTCGCGCAACACCAGCAAAACGCCGGCCATCTGGCCGATCTCATCCTTGCGGTCGGTTTCCGGAACATCGCCGGAAACATCCTCGTCGGCGATGGAACGCATTGAGGCCTTGAGGCGCTCGATCGGCGAAACGACGCTGCGAACGATGGCAAAGGCGGCAAGCAGGATGATCAGGGCGGCGGCAGAGCAGATGACGGCAACCTGGATCAAGCCTTCGCGGAACATGGCGGCAAGGTCATCCGCATAGACGCCGGTGCCGACGACCCATCCCCAGGGCTGGAAGCCCGCGACATGGGAGTATTTCAGCACAGGCTCCTCGGCGCCGGGCTTTGGCCAGTAGTAGTCGACGAAGCCCTTGCCGTGCGCCTTGACCGTATTGACGAACTCGACGAACAGGTGCTTGCCGTTCGGATCCTTGTTCTCGGTCAGGTCCGTGCCGTTGAGCGCCGGCTTCACCGGATGCATCACCATCTTCGGATGCATGTCGTTGATCCAGAAATAGCCGCTGCCCTGGTAGCGCATCGCGCTGATGGCCTCGATGGCGCGCGCCTGCGCATCCTCGTGGCTCAGCGTCCCGGCCTGCTCCTGCTTGTAATAGGATTCGAACACCGTGATGGCGTTTTCGTTCATGGCCTCGAGCATGGCCTTGCGCTGGGCCACCAGCTTGTCCTGCTCCTGGAAAAGCCCGAGCGTCATGACGGCGGCCATCGTCACCAATGCCAGTCCGACAAGCGCGTACAGGCGCACCGAAATACGAAAATGCTTCACGCGTACAACTCCCCGATATTGTGACCGCCAACAATAAGGCAGGCCATTTTCCAATCCCCTAACAAAGCATCCTTAAAAGTGAGGGTTTTGTATTGACGTTTCCTTAAGCAAAACACCCGGTTCGCACCGGTGAAAACGCTTTGAGACGTCTCCGCCATCCGCTAAACCGGAATGGAACCGATGATGGGGAGAGACAATGGGCGACAGGACAAGACCGCAGGGCGACCTGACATTGCGCACGCTGGCGATGCCGGCCGATGCCAACGCTGCCGGCGATATCTTCGGCGGCTGGGTCATGGCGCAGATGGACCTGTCCTGCGGCATCCGCGCTGCCGAGCGCGCCCGCGGCCGCGTCGTCACCGCCGCCGTCAAGGAGATGGCCTTCGAAATGCCGGTCAAGATCGGCGATACGCTGTGCATCTATACCGATGTCACCAAAGTCGGCCGCACCTCCATGACGCTGAAGGTAGAGGCCTGGGCGCAGCGCTACCTGTCGGACCGCATGGACAAGGTCACCGACGCGCTGTTCGTCATGGTGGCGTTGGACGAGAACGGCCATCCGAAACCTGTGCCTGCGGAATAGCGGCTGCGCGACCCCTGACTGCGGTTGCCATCGAAAACGCGGAAACCGGTGCGCAGCAGGCAGTTTGGAAAATTATTCCGACCCCGCGCCTACTGTTAAAATAAATAAACTCTATAAAATTACTTATCTTTATTATGCTGACCCTGTTCCGAACGGGCACACCGACCCACGAACGGCAAGCAGCCGACATCTTTGCAGCGGCTGGCAAGCCTGTGGCGGCGAACCCTCGGAACGCTGACGCAAACGGAGCAAACCCAATGTCCGTCATTACCCTCCCTCAATCTGTCGCCACTCGCGGAGCGATCAAGGAAACGGCCGAAGCCCGCGCCTTCCGCGAAACCACGCCGGCGCAGTGGTTCCCCTACGCGACGGCGGCGCCGGGGAAACCTGAAACACCCAAGATCACCCTCGCCGTCCGCAACCTGCGGCAGCAGCACACGGCCTTGTCCTCCAAGCGATCATGAAAACGATCGTCGTCTCCCGCCTCGATTAAACCCGCAGGGTTTCAAGGCAAGATTTCGCTGCGGCTGTGCGCTCACATGGATTGACCGCGTCAGGCCGCTCAACGCGTGACTGCCCCCAAGTCATAGAATTGTCGTTTGAACGAAGGCGGCAACGGAAGCGGCAAAAACGCCGTCGCGGTGTTGCGCTGTGGCAGCGCAAGCTTCATTCCGATCATATCGGCGTATTCAACTAAGCCTTACTGCGGAAGTACCATTCCGCAGTCGATCGCAAGCGCTTCTATCCCTTGAACACGAAGGCCGCGCCGCCGGCGATCAGGCAGAAGCCGATGGCATGGTTCCAGGTCAGCGATTCCTTCAGCCAGAACACCGAAAAGCCGGCGAAGACCACGAGCGTGATCACTTCCTGCATCGTCTTCAGCTGCGCCGCCGAATAGACCTCATGGCCGATGCGGTTGGCCGGCACGGCAAGACAATATTCGAAAAAGGCGATGCCCCAGCTGGCGACAATAGCGGCATAGAGCGGCGAGGACGTGTATTTCAGATGGCCATACCAGGCGAAAGTCATGAAAATATTGGAAAATATGAGCAGCACGATCGGCAGGACCGCAGCGGACGAAAGTGTGAAGGGCATTGGCAATCCTGGGGAAGACTATCGATGACCCTGAATTAGCCCGTTCGCAGGCAAGGTCAAGAACCATTTGCCATCGCCGCGGACGCCCTCGCCCTCCCACAAGGATAGGATGTTCGGTTAAATCAAAATTATAGGAATGCGAGCAGGATGGGAGCCGCGAAAGCCTCTTTACCCAAAATTCGGCTCGGAGTGACGATGGTGCAAAAGGTCCGGACATCTCCGGATGACAGGACGATAGCGCGACAGATCAAGACGGCACAGGCTGTCTCGGTGCTGGGCGGCATCGTGCTGTCGCTCGTCTCCAATTGTTTCATCGCCGCCACCACCGCCATCGTGCTCTGGCTTTACAATCCGGCCATCAGCATCATCGTCTGGCTGGCGGCAATCATCCTGCTCAATCTTGCCCGCCTCATCGGCGTTATTCATATCAAGCGAAATCGGATGCAGGAGAATGCCCCCGAGACGGTGCTGTCCATCCTCTCCGTTGCCGCTTTTCTGGCCGGAATGCTTTGGGCCTTCGCGCCGTTCCTGGGCGGCGGCCTGACGACGGACGGCGCCAACGCTTATATCATTTTCATCATCGCCGGCATTTCGGCCGGCGCCCTGATGCAGAACACCGCCTATTCGCTGACGGCCCTTCTCTTTGGTGGCCCGCCGCTGGCCGCCACGCTCTACCTGTTGATCCACCAGGCCACCCTCATGTCCAGCGTCATTGCTGCCGACGTGCTGTTGCTGACGGTCATGATGGTGCGCGCCAGCACCATGAGCCAGGCAAGCTTCATCCGCAGCCAGGAGGATCGGCTGCGGGCGATCACGCTGGCCGGGTCCCTGTCCGACGCCAATCAGGAAATCAAGCTGTCGAACACCCAGCTCGAAACGCTGGCTCGGCTCGACCCGTTGACCGGGCTCGGCAATCGCGCGCTTTTCAACGCCCACCTCCATACCCTCGTCGCGGATCAGGATGCCCATCCGCGCCCGATCGCGCTCCTGATTATCGATCTCGATCGCTTCAAGGCGATCAACGATACCATGGGCCATGGCGCCGGCGACAAGGTGCTTGTCGAGGTCGGCGCGCGCCTGTCGCGACTGTCGGGCCCGCAGGACCGCATCGTCCGGCTTGGCGGCGACGAATTTGCCGTCATCGTCGATGGCGAGGATGCGGCCGAGCGGGCGCAGGCGATTGGTGCCGGTATTCTGGCATCGGCGGAACAGCCCATTCTCATCCATGGCCGCCCGACGGTCGTCGGCACCAGCGCCGGCCTTGCGTTGTTTCCCGACCATGGCCATACCGCGGAAGAGCTTTTCGCCAGCGCCGACATCGCGCTCTACGCCGCCAAGGAAGGCGGCCGGCGTCGACTCAATATTTTCAATCCCGACCTCAAGGCCCAGATCGATCGCCAGCGGCTGATTGAAACCGGTCTTGCCGAGGCTATCGCGACCGGCGGGATCCGTGTCGTCTTCCAGCCGCAGGTCGCACTATCGGATGGCCATATCGTCGGCTTCGAGGCGCTGTTGCGCTGGAGCCATCCGACACTCGGGCCCGTCAGCCCGCCGGAGGTCGTGTTGGCCGCCCATGCGCTGCATCTGTCGGAGCGGCTGACCCGCCATATCGCTTCCGCCGCGGCGGCACTCATTGAACGTCTGCCCGAGTTCGGGCTGGACGATACGTCGGTCGCCATCAACGTCTCTCCGCGCGAATTCTCCAGCTACAGCCTCTCGGCCATGCTCGCGCCCATCGTCGCCGAATACGGCATCGATCCCTCGAAGCTCGAAGTCGAAATCACCGAGGAAGCCATGCTCGACACGGTGACCGCCGGCGAAGAACTGGCCCGGCTTGAACAGGCGGGCTACCGGCTTGCCGTCGATGATTTCGGCATGGGCCATTCGTCGCTCGCCTATCTCGTCAGCCTGCGCATCGACAGGCTGAAGATCGACCGCAGCTTCGTCACCGGCATCGCCGCCAGCCGCCAGAATCAGGCGTTGATTTCGGCCCTGATCGGCATCGGCCACGCGCTCCATATCGATATCGTCATCGAGGGTGTGGAAAACGCCGAAGAGGCGGAGGTATTGCGCATGCTCGGCTGCAGCGTCGTCCAGGGCTATCATTACGGCCGTCCCATGCCGGTGGAGGATATCCCCGGATGGATCGCCGCACATCAGGAAAACGGCGGATCGTTGATCAAGGCATTGCCTATCCGTTAGAGCATCGTTACCGGGGCGGCGGCGCGATTCGACTGACGAGGCGCGCGGCGGTCAGAAGGCTGACGAGATCGCGGATCATCGGCAACACGTGGCGCCCGTAGTCGATGTCACCGTGCATGTCCGGCAATTCGAAAAAATCCTTCTCGGTCGCGATCATCAGGAAAGCATCGGCACCGACCAATCCGAGACGGGAAAGCCCATCCGGCCAGGCCTTCGCCAGATGATCGAGAACCGGAACGATCGTTTGTGAAAGCAAGGGTGCGGCATCGTCGGGACGATCGGTCCGAAACGCATAGAGATCGTCCATGCCTCCATCGCCGCTGGTGATCGCCGTCAATGTCGCGTCGGCGAACACATCGTCGAGAAATCCCTGCAGGCCGTCGACGCGTCTGGCGGCAAACAGCCGCCCCGGAAACGGGTGCGCCGGATTGAAATAGAGGGTGACGCCCTTGAAGACCGTTTTGCTGTCATTTCCGCTCGTCAGGCGCATTTCGCACAGGGTGAAATCCATGCCCTCGTAAACACCGGCGATAAGATCGTCGTATATGGCGCCTTTGAAACGCACCAGTTCCGGTGTCGGCAATCGCTGCATGAATTGCGGGGCGACGCCGTTTGCATATTTGATCCGTCCGGCAAAGGCGAAAATCTTCGGGAGCATGCGCTCGCGCAGGGTCTGGCGGAACTCCCGCATCGGCCGGCCGGCGGAATGCCCGATGAACCAGCCTATTGCAGCGAGCAAAGGGATGACGAACCCCAGGATTTTCGGGCGCTCGACGGAGACGAGAATGCCGATGACCACGGCGATAGCGATGATCGCATAGGGCATGATCGTCGCCAGACGGCGCTTTTGCAGATCCTGCAGCAGCGCGGGGCGGCCGCGATTGTAGTCGGCGATGGCAGCTTGAACAGCGTCCAGAACGTCGCCAGACGGCATGATCCTCTTTTCGTCGAGCAGCATCGAAACTCAGGGCCCCGCCACCTTTTGCCCATCCACCCCGATCCGGCTGACGAGCCGGGCCGTGACCAGAAGCGTCACCAGATCCCGGATCATCGGCATGACGTGCCGGTCGAAATTGATGTCGTGGGCGATATCGGGCAGTTCGAAGAAGTTCTTCTTGGACGGAACCATGAGGAAGCATTCTTGGCCCGACAGCGCGATACGCACGACGTCATCCCGCCAGACGCTGGAGAGATAATCGAGCGCCGAGACCAATTCCCCCTCGATCAACGGCTTTGCCGCTGTGATATTGTTGGTCCGGAATTCGTGGCTCGCATCGGCGCGCGGATCACCGCTCTCAATGACGTTCAACGGTCCGGTGCTGAAAAAATTCTCCACGAACTTCTGGAATCCGCCCGGCCGTTTCGTCGCGGCCAGAATGCCCGGAAAGCTGATATCGCGGATGAAGTGGAAAACGACACCCTTGAACAAAACGGTCTTGTTCTTGCCGCCCGTCGTCAGCTCCGTTTCCGAAAGCATGAAGCGGAGGTTTTCGTAGACACCCGAAACCGCGTCGTCATGGTTCGCGATGGCGTATTTCATCAGCGCCTCTTTCGGAAAACGCTCCATATAGCGCGGGGTCGTGCCCTTGCTGTACTGCACCCGCTCGACGAAGCCGAAGATCACCGGCAGCATGCGGTCGCGCAGCCCCTGCTGGAACGCCCGCGCCGGCTTGAGGCATTGCTGGTACAGCCACCAGCCGATGAACAGCGTCAGGCCGCAGACGATGCCGAATCCCTCCTTGAGGTCGGAATTGAAAAACAACAACAGGATGCAGCCGGCGATCAGGACGTAGCCGCCCATGACGATGGTCACCCGCTGCTGCATCGACAGCTCGCGCGCCGGCCGATCCTGGTTGTACTCCGCGATTGCCTGGTGCACCTTCTCCAACGCCGCCGCATCCGGCATCACTGCTTTTTCATCGAAAGCCTGGTTCATCGGATCGTCCCTCCATGCCTATGGTAGCACGAGCGTGGACAGCGGCAAGACGCGCCTATGGGCCACCGGGGCGCCGGAAATCCACGTCTGCCCGTTGCCTTTTTGTACTCATTCCCCCTTCACTTTTGCGCGGACTCTCTCCATATTCCCGGCATGTCGAAAGCACCGAAAAAATCCCCCTCTTCCGGCCCTGGCGGCTTCGAGGAAGCCCCCCAGGCCTCGTTCGAAGGCGCGCCACTCTCGGGCTCGGTCTCCGACTGGGCCAACGAGCTGCAGCGCATGGCCGAGGCCGAGACGATCGAGACCCGCCACGACGTCGCCTCCAAGGCCGGCAAGCACCGCAAGAAGGTGGAGATCGCGGCGCAAAAGGCCAAGGATGAGAAAGCAAACGTCGGGGCCAGCCGCAGCGGCCGCGGCACCTCGATGGGCGGGACGTCCGACCCCAAGGCACGCGCCGCTGCCGGCCTCAACCCCGTCTCGGGCATGGACACCTCGCTGGAGGAGGCCGGGACGCTCGCCGCCGGTGGCGTCACCGCCACGGTCGAGGCCCTGTCGGCGCTGATCGAGAGCGGCAATCCGCTGTTCAAGGACGGCAAGATGTGGACGCCGCACCGGCCCGCCCGGCCGGAAAAGTCCGAGGGCGGTATCAAGATCGTCATGAAGGCCGACTTCGAGCCCGCCGGCGACCAGCCGACCGCGATCAAGGACCTTGTCGAGGGCCTGTCGAACAACGACCGCACCCAGGTCCTGCTCGGCGTCACCGGCTCGGGCAAGACGTTTACCATGGCCAAGGTGATCGAGGCCACCCAGCGCCCCGCCGTCATCCTGGCGCCGAACAAGACGCTGGCCGCCCAGCTCTATTCCGAGTTCAAGAACTTCTTTCCCGACAACGCCGTCGAATATTTCGTCTCCTACTACGACTACTACCAGCCGGAAGCCTATGTGCCGCGCTCCGATACCTTCATCGAGAAGGAGAGTTCGATCAACGAGCAGATCGACCGCATGCGCCACTCGGCCACCCGCTCGCTGATCGAGCGTGACGACGTCATCATCGTCGCCTCGGTCTCCTGCATCTACGGTATCGGCTCGGTCGAGACCTACACCGCCATGACCTTTCAGATGACCGTTGGCGACACGCTGGATCAACGCCAGCTGCTCGCCGACCTCGTCGCCCAGCAATACAAGCGCCGCGACATGGATTTCCAGCGCGGCAGTTTTCGCGTGCGCGGGGATACCATTGAAATCTTCCCGGCCCACCTCGAGGATGCCGCCTGGCGCATCTCGATGTTCGGCGACGAGATCGACAGTATCACCGAATTCGATCCGCTGACCGGCCAGAAGACCGACGACCTGAAATCGGTCAAGATCTACGCCAATTCCCACTACGTCACCCCGCGCCCGACGCTCAATCAGGCGATCAAGTCGATCAAGGAGGAGCTGAAGCTGCGGCTTGCCGAGCTGGAAAAGGGCGGCCGCCTGCTCGAAGCCCAACGGCTGGAACAGCGCACCCGCTACGACGTCGAGATGCTCGAGGCCACCGGCTCCTGCGCCGGCATCGAGAACTATTCGCGCTACCTCACCGGCCGCCAGCCCGGCGAGCCGCCGCCGACTCTGTTCGAATACATCCCCGACAACGCTCTTCTGTTCATCGACGAAAGCCACGTCTCGGTCAGCCAGATCGGCGGCATGTACCGGGGCGACTTTAGAAGAAAAGCGACGCTGGCCGAATACGGTTTTCGCCTGCCGTCCTGCATGGACAACCGGCCGCTGCGCTTCGAGGAATGGGACGCCATGCGCCCCGAGACCATCGCCGTCTCGGCCACGCCCGGCAGCTGGGAGATGGAGGAAGCCGGCGGCGTCTTCGCCGAACAGGTCATTCGCCCGACCGGCCTGATCGATCCGCCCGTCGAAGTCCGCCCGGCGAAATCCCAGGTCGACGACGTGCTCGGCGAAATCCGCGAGACAGCCGCCGCCGGCTACCGCACGCTGGTCACCGTGCTTACCAAGCGCATGGCCGAGGACCTCACCGAATATCTTCACGAACAGGGCGTCCGCGTCCGCTACATGCACTCGGACATCGACACGCTGGAGCGCATCGAGATCATCCGCGATTTGCGCCTCGGCGCCTTCGACGTGCTCGTCGGCATCAACCTGTTGCGCGAAGGCCTCGACATCCCCGAATGCGGCTTCGTCGCCATCCTCGATGCCGACAAGGAAGGTTTTTTGCGCTCGGAAACGTCGCTGGTCCAGACCATCGGCCGTGCCGCCCGCAACGTCGACGGCAAGGTCATCCTCTACGCCGACCAGATCACCGGCTCGATGACCCGCGCCATGGAGGAAACCGCCCGCCGCCGCGAAAAGCAGGTGGCCTACAACGAAGCCCACGGCATCACCCCGGAATCGGTCAAGGCCAAGATTTCCGACATCCTCGATTCGGTCTACGAGCGCGACCATGTCCGCGCCGATATCGGCATCAAGGGCGTCAAGGGCGGCATCACCGATCTCGTCGGCAACAACATGGCCGCCCATCTCGAAGCGCTGGAAAAGCAGATGCGCAACGCCGCCGCCGACCTCGACTTCGAAACCGCCGCCCGCCTGCGCGACGAGATCAAACGCCTGAAAGCCGCCGAGCTCGCTGTCATGGATGATCCGATGGCGCGGCAAGAGGCGAGGAGCGCCGAAGGCGCGACCGGGACAGCAGGAAAGTCGGCGAAGGCGATGGAGGGCGGCCGCACCGCTCCGTCATCCTCGGGCAAGCGCAGCGCGACCCGAGGACCGGGCGCGGCATCCTCAAGCCTGATCTCCCCCCTTGACGGGGAGATGTCAGCAAAGCTGACAGAGGGGGGGAAGCCCACCGCAACCTCCGAATCCGCTGCCATCGCCCCTCCCGGCCCTTCGGGCCACCCTCCCCATGAGGGGGAGGGTAAAGCCGGCCTCTTCGCCAAACCCGAGCTGGATGCCATGGGCCGCGACGTCGCTACGCCCGCCGGCAAATCCCTGTTCCGCAAGAACGACCTCGACGAAATGACCGTCGGCCGCACCGAAAAGCCGCTCAACACCCGCGGTGCCCTGCCGGAAAAGCCCGACGCCGCCAAAAGCTCGAAACGCTTCTCGCCCTTGCTGGAAGGCCAGCCGGAGAAGAATCTATCCTCCTCTCCGTCATCCTCGGGCCTGACCCGAGGATCCGGCACCGACGACCCCCGCCCCCTCATCCGCGCCAAACCCGGCGCCGGTTCCTACGAGGACCCCGGCGATG
Source organism: Hyphomicrobiales bacterium (assembly GCA_900472785.1). Classification (GTDB taxonomy): domain Bacteria; phylum Pseudomonadota; class Alphaproteobacteria; order Rhizobiales; family Rhizobiaceae; genus Pararhizobium. Next base: position 34,282 of record UCJH01000082.1, read on the forward strand.
CAAAGCGGCAGAAGAAGACCAAGGGCAAGACCGGTAAACCGGGGCAGTGAGCGTTGACGACACCGGAAGCCGGTATCCCCCTCACCTGCGCTTTCCAACACTTAGCTGCGCCAAATGTTGAAATCGCTTCCTCTCCCCACAACGGGAGAGGTAACCCCGCCGAACCTCCGCAAGCATTCGAAACGGAAATCGGCCAAGCGCGCGGACCCCTTACCTCTCCCCTTGTGGGAGAGGATAGTTCGCCCCAAGAGGCGAAGCCGATTGGCGAGGCGAACTTGGTGAGGGGGGCCCTGCTCCAGACCGGCAATCCGGCCTTCCGCCGCTTCTCCCCACCGAGGAAAATCTGCGCAATGCGCCGGATGAAAACCTCTGCCGAACCGCAACGCCCCTCATCCGCCCATTCCTTGTCCAGGATGCGCGGGCACCGTAGCCCTGCCAAAACGAAAGACGGACCAAAGCCGCATACGCCGTCGTTCCCTCGCCCCGCCTGCGGAGAGAGAGTTAGGGTGAGGGGCAAGCCTACCGGGAATGGTCATCGTCTCCTCCCGCCCCCACATCCCCAAAAATGCGCCATGGCCAGACCGCCGTCCGTCGGTTAGTCCTTGCTGACCGATCCGCCGCAAAGGACCCCGCCCCATGTTCCTGAACACCCTGCGCCTGCCGCGCCTGCCCGCCCTCGCCCTGCTGCTGTCCGCCCTCTGTGCGCTTCCGGCCGCCGCCGAAACCTACCGGACGCCGCAGGCCCTGCTCGAAGCCCTCTACAGCTACGACACCACCCAGACCGACGCGGACGCGCCCTCGCTCTATTCGCCCTTCTTTTCCGACGGGCTGAACGCGCTGTGGCAGGCCGATGTCGACAAGACCGAACCCGGCGACGCCGGCAGCATCGATTTCGATCCGGTGATCAACGGCCAGGATGGCGAAGCCACCGAGCTTTCCGTCGGCGAACCGATCATCCTCGACGACACCGCCGAAGTCGAAGTGACCTTCCGCAACTACGAACCGGTGACGCTCTACTACACCCTGGTCAAGGAACACGGCAGCTGGAAAGTCGACGACATCGCCAACCAGCAGGGGGAGTATCCGTGGAGTTTGCGGGCGTTGTTTGAGGGGGCGCGGTAGGAAACGAAGCGGGAGGATTCCAACACGCCCCACCATCATCCTCGGGCTTGACCC
>UCJH01000082.1:35480-37314 GCA_900472785.1 Hyphomicrobiales bacterium
TGGATCCTCGGGTCAAGCCCTAGGATGACGAAACAACGTGATTGCGAAACCGAGGGTGCACACACCACGGCGCAGTCGTCTCACTATACCGATCGTCGTCAACAGATTACAACTGCATCAAATTCGTAGACGATCGGTAGTGTGGGGATTGCTTTGCCAATAGAAATTCATGACAAATTCAAGGAGCATCTAGTTTTAAAGCTCGTCCCGATTGTCAGACAGATCAAGTTCAGAAACGGCACGTTTCTTGATAGTGCAACAGCGTGGGCATTAGGCGAGTTAGACGATCTCCTTAAGAACCGTCGCGAGTTGCAGGAGAGGCTCACTGAGATGCTCGGTGAGAAACCTTTGTATAATTTTTTTAGTGAATATCTTTCACGAATTTTGGCTGACAATACCGACTGGGAACAGGACAAATCAGGGTTTCTGACACAGCTACCTTGCTTTGGGACAGCTGAGGAAATCGCCTTAAAACTGGTTGAGTTGACGGCCACGCTGCCCTGGCCTTTCACAGTTACGTACGTGCTACCGGAGTCTCTCAATCGTCTTCTTCCAAACGGCACGGACCAGTACGTGCTTTCCACAAGCTCGCGCCTTATCCGGGTTACAGAAGGTCTCCAAACCGAATTCCCCCTTACAAGTGACGATAAACGGATTAAGAAGCGGGAGAGTTTTTTAGCGTCTCTTTTGACGGGCCCTGATAAGCAATCACTTCCCTTGCGGCGACTTTTATTTCAAACACAGGTTGCAGGTTACGTTGGGATTTACGGAAAGAGTGAGGCGTTACGCCTAGCTGAGACTCGATTGAAGGCATTCATCGGCTTCCTTCTGGCTCAAAGGACCCTCGCCGTCGGATTTCATTATGTCCCGTCACCTCCCAAATATGAAACTATCGTGTACGAAAAGCATGCAGGCAGTTGGGAAATAACTCGAAAGGATAAAGTGGAGGACGATCTTGGTCGCTTGTTGAGCAAGCTTGAGGTCAACCATGTCGATGGCAAAATCGCCGATGACCAAATTGAAGGGTGGATGAGCTACGGCCTCACCCGAATTCGCTCGGGATTTTCTGACAAGAAAGCAAGTTCCCGCCTTCAACTTTCCGCAAAATGGCTTGTTGAAAGCTATTCAAATAGCAGAGACTTGTTGGGTTTTGTGCAGGCGATGGTGTGCCTTGAAATTATCTTGGGTGACCAAGATGATACTAGGGAACTTGGCATAGGCGCGACTATTCGAAACCGATGTGCATTTCTTATCGGCAACTCTCACGAAGAACGAGAGGAAATCGCAGAACAATTAAAGGGCATTTACCGAGTGAGATCAAAGATTGTTCACACAGGTAAAGACCAATTGGTGCACGATGATTACGTAATGCTGTTCCTGCTTAGGGACTACTGCGCTCGTGTACTTGCCCGCGAATTGGAGATTGCTGCTGAGAAATGATACCCTCACCTCGGTCGTTGCGATAACGGCGGGTAGAGATAGCGCAAGCCAGAAACTCGGCCCATGAGCGCGGTCCCGCCTTCGCGGGGCCGATGTCCCGAGCGTTAGGACGAGGCCCGTTAGGCCCCCGTTAGAAATCGATTGTATCGCTATTACCGCCCCAATCCGCCACTCCGATTGTCGCGGGGCTTGCATCGACCAATCAGTTAACGCATCGACGGGCGAAGCGCGTTTCAGCACGAGGACATCCCTAAATCGGGGACACCTATTCAACCGGAAACGCCCCGCGCTTTCCCTCGCCCTCTGCGGAGGATCAAACAAAATTAACACCTTAGCCGAATTTTCCGTATTCAATGCTGCCACTGACTGGCTCCCGACCCCACCCCCCAAAATC
>UCJH01000071.1 GCA_900472785.1 Hyphomicrobiales bacterium
CCGTGCGCCCCATATAGACAGCAATCGTCGCGCCGGAAATCGCCAGCCGTGCCCAATCCGGGAGAACATCGCCCGTCAGGTCGTGGCCCGTGGTGAAGATCAGTGACGATGCGACGCCCCGCAATGTCAGCGGCAGTTCGAAATCGGCGGCCGCCGCGAAGGCGGAGGTAATGCCGGGAACGATCTCGTAGGTGATGCCGGCGTCGCGCAAAGCCGCCATTTCCTCGCCGGCACGGCCATAGATCAGCGGATCGCCGGACTTCAGCCGCACGACACGTTTTCCTTCCGATGCCAGACGAACGAGAAGCTGGTTGATCTCTTCCTGAGACTTCGAATGGCAACCCTTGCGCTTGCCGACGGACAGCCGTTCCGCATCGCGGCGGCCCATATCGACGATCGCCTGCGGCACAAGCGCGTCATAGACCAGCACATCGGCTTCCATCATCACGCGCTGGGCGCGGAGCGTCAGCAGGTCCTCGGCACCCGGACCGGCGCCGACCAGCCAGACATGACCCGGAACATTGTCCATCGCCTTGAGCAGCCGCGTGGCTTCGCGGCGTGCCTGGGAAACATTGCCAAGAGCGACTTGATCGGCCACTGCCCCGGAAAAGAATCGACGCCAGAACATGCGACGGGCAACGCCGCGCGGGATCAGGCTGTCGACGGCATGGCGATAGGTCTGCGCCAGGGTCGCAAGAATGCCAAGCGACGGAGACAGGATCTGGTCGATCTGCGCACGGATCATCTGGGCAAGCACGGGGCCTGCCCCTTCCGTCCCGATCGCAACCGCGACGGGCGCCCGATTGACCAGCGCCGGCGTCAGGAAATCGCAGAATTCAGGCTGGTCGACCGCATTGGCCGGAATCTTTCGTGCGCGGGCGGCTGCAACGATCACACGATCCTGATGCGCATCGCCGGTCGCGGCGAACACCAGCACGGCACCCTCGACCTGTTGAGGCGCGAAAGCGGTATTGACGGTATTGATGTTGTTTTGGGCAAGATAGGCCGCGAAATCCGCTTGCGGATCTTCAGCATAGGCGACAATCTCCGCCTGCGTATTCAGCAGCAGCCGGACCTTGGCATAGGCTTCGTCACCGCAGCCGAACACCGCCACACATTTCTGCGCAACTCGGAAGAAGGCCGGAAAGACGGTCAGCTGCTCGGTCATGGTCGAGGAAACGGATCCTGTTACAGGTAGGACAGACTATCCTCTTTATATGCCAGGAATTGAAGAAACAGAAATGCGGATGCTTTTCCCATCCCGTATTGTTTTGCTCGACATCCGCGAATCCAAGCAAATATCTCCCCCGTGATGCGCGCGAAGCCATTGTACGGGATGATAAAAGGCAGGGATTGCGCATCCGTGGCATTCCCCGTTAAATGCCGCCAGCACGGCGTCAGGAGCATTTCGACATGACATCATCGGTACTGGCGGAACGTCTCATGACGGTCATCGAAGATGACATCCTGCCGTTGACCGAGCGCGGTGTAGCCGCCGGCAACAAGGTTTTCGGCGCGGCCATCCTGCGCAAATCCGATCTCTCGCTGGTGATCGCGGAAACCAACAACGAAACCGAAAATCCGCTCTGGCACGGGGAAGTGCATACTTTGAAGCGGTTTTACGAACGTTCCGAAAAGGCCGACACCAAAGATCTGATTTTCCTGTCAACACATGAGCCCTGCTCCATGTGCCTGTCGGCGATCACCTGGGCCGGCTTCGACAATTTCTACTATTTCTTCAGCCATGAGGATTCGCGCGACGCCTTTGCCATTCCGCACGATCTGAAAATTCTCAAGGAAGTCTTTCGGCTTGAGCCCGGTGGCTACGCCAGGAACAATGCCTTCTGGCGGTCCGCAGCCATTGCCGATCTCGTCGCGACCTACGCAGGCGAGGAAAAAATCGCCTTGCAGCAACAGGACCGGCGCATTCGCGCCCGCTATCAGACCCTGTCCGATGCCTATCAGTCCGGCAAGGACGACAACGCCATTCCGCTGAATTGAGAGCCATGCAGCCGTCAAAAGACATTGCGCGCCTGATTGAGATCATGGAAGCCCTGCGCCAACCCGTGACCGGTTGCCCCTGGGATATCGTCCAGACCTTCGAGACCATCAAGCCTTACACGTTGGAGGAGGCTTATGAGGTCGCCGATGCGATCGAACGCAATGATATGGACGATCTCTGCGACGAACTGGGCGACCTTCTCCTGCAGGTGGTGTTCCACGCTCGGATGGCTGAAGAAGCCGGCGATTTTTCCTTCGGCGATGTCGTCGAGGCGATCACCAGGAAGATGATCCGCCGCCATCCGCATGTCTTTGCCCGCTCGGACGCGGATACGCCGCGGGCCGTCAAGCTGCAATGGGACCAGATCAAGCAGGCGGAAAAGGCAGAACGGTCGGAGCGACGCGCCCGCCGCGGCCTGCCTGCGGAGAACAAGGGACACCTCGGCTCCGTGCAGCGCAGTTTTCCGGCCCTTGTCGAGGCGCTGAAGCTTCAGGAACGCGCCGCGAAAGTCGGCTTTGACTGGTCGTCGCCCGAACCCATCCTCGACAAGATCGAGGAGGAGATCGCCGAGTTGCGCGAGGCGCTGAAATCCAACGACAAGGCCAAGGTCGCCGACGAACTCGGCGACCTGATCTTCGCCGTCGTCAACATCGGCCGCCATGTCGGCGCCGATCCGGAAATGGCGCTGCGCGGCACCAACACGAAATTCCGTCGCCGCTTCGGTCATATCGAGACGGAGCTTGAGGCGTCGGGAGAGAGCCTGCAAGAGTCGACGCTGGAGCGGATGGAAGGTCTGTGGCAGGCGGCAAAGGCGATCGAGCGGCAATTGGACGTTTAGCGCCAAGCTCGGGGTTGACGCTTCCGAGCGATATCGCTTCCAGCCATAAGCGAGCGCTTTTACGGCAGGGGAAGACGATGATGCTTTTTGATGAAAATGCCAGGGTGTTGCGGAACATCGCAGTACGTGGCGACGATCTCTCCCTGCCTCGAAAGGTAGAATTCGCCCACATTTTTCAAGACCGAAAGGCCGCTGAAGCTTTTAAGACTGAAGCGTCAAATGGTGGCTTTGAGGCAAGTTTGGAAGGTAGGGAAAGCGACGAAGCTTGGGACGTTATCGTGTGTCACCACATGATTCCAACATGCGAACGGATTACCGCCGTCGAGGAGCATCTTGATGCTCTCGCCAGAGAGTTGGGCGGCAAGTCCGACGGCTGGGGATTTCTTTCGGGCACCTCATGATGTCGCAGACTGACGCGACATTAAGCTAAACGCCATACAGTTCCCGTAAAAATCAAGCGAGCGTTACCATTCCTGCGCAGAAGCCTTCGGCCCATTGCCCAGCCGACGCTCCAGCTCTTCCGCTTCACTCGGCGTCATTCGAAGATCGAGACTGACGGAGCCGTCTTCCATGTCTTCCCGCCCGTCCACCATCGTGTGCTCGTAGACCCAGGATAGCAATTGCAGCTTGTCTGCCGGCAGGATGACGGTGCCTTCGGTCAGCACGCCGGACAGCCGCTGCCCAATGTCGTCGAGCAGCCGGTCGACGCCCTCGCCACTCACGGCCGAAACGGCGATGGTGTTTTCTGTATTCTCCGCCTTCTGGACGATTCCCTCGCGGGCATCCGGGTCCAGCCGGTCAATCTTGTTCCAGACCTCGATGATCCGCTCCGAACGCGCCTTCTCGTCAATGCCGAGATCGGTGAGGATGCGCAAAACATCCTGCGCCTGCACCTGATTGTCGGGATCGGAGAGATCGCGGACATGCAGGATGAGATCGGCCTCCAGCACCTCCTCCAGCGTCGCCCGGAAGGCTGCGACCAGATGGGTCGGCAGGTCCGAGATGAAGCCGACGGTATCGGACAGCATGACCATGCGGCCGTGCGGCAGCTTCATCCGGCGCAACGTAGGATCGAGCGTTGCAAACAGCATGTCCTCGGCCAGAACGCCGGCGCCGGTGATGCGATTGAACAGGGTGGATTTTCCGGCATTGGTATAGCCGACCAGCGCCACGATCGGATGCGGCACCTTCTTGCGCTTGGAGCGGTGCAGCTGGCGGGTGCGGCGCACCTGGTCCAGCTCCTTCTCGAGCTTGACGATCTTGTCCTGCAGCAGGCGGCGGTCGGCCTCGATCTGGGTTTCACCCGGACCGCCCATGAAGCCGGCACCACCGCGCTGGCGTTCAAGGTGGGTCCAACTGCGAACCAGACGACCCTTCTGATAGTTCAGATGCGCCAGATCGACTTGCAGCGTGCCTTCCTTGGTGGACGCGCGGCGGCCGAAAATCTCAAGAATGAGACCGGTGCGGTCGATGACCTTGCCGTTCCATTCCTTTTCCAGATTGCGCTGCTGCACCGGCGTCAGCGGATGATCGACAATGACAAGGCCGGCATTGTGCTCGTTGAGCAGGTGGCCGATCTCCTCGATCTTGCCGCTGCCGAGCAGCGTGCCCGGCTTCGGCTGGGCGACTGGAACGATCATGCCGTGCACCACCTCGAGGTCGATGGCACGCGCCAGCCCGATGGTCTCCTCAAGCCGGCTTTCGTCGGATCGGGTGGTGGTCGCGGCAGCGATTTCGGCGTTCTGCTTGCCGGTCTTTTTCAGGACCGGGACGATGACGACGGCGCGCATGTCATCGCGGAGCTTTTCCAGCTCCGGAATGATCGACGACGATTTGGTATCACGTTTGGTAATTGCCTTTTGTCCTGTCAGGAGGCAGATTCTTCGCTCTCGAACATCTGCATGGGCTGGCCGGGCATGATGGTCGAGATGGCGTGCTTATAAACGAGCTGGGAGTGCCCGTCACGCCGCAAAAGGACGCAGAAATTATCGAAAGATGTCACGACGCCTGTCAGTTTCACACCGTTGATAAGAAAAATTGTCAAGGAAATCTTCTGCTTGCGAACCGTATTGAGAAAGAGATCCTGCAAGTTCTGAGAACGTTCCGCCATCGCGCCGCTTCTTTCTTATTTGCCGGCCCAAACGGCCGGTTGTCTCTATGATTTGACTATCCCGAAACGCTGGTTCGAACCTCTCCGCTCAACGCCCCATCGGATTTGGTATCAAATCGCAGTCTTTTCCGCAATGTCGAAAAAGGCTTCGCGGATATTCTGTGACACGCTGCCGGGATGCCCGTTGGCAATGGTTTTTCCATCGATCGCAACCACCGGAAAGCAGATGCTGGTGGCAGCCGTGATGAACACTTCACGGGCCGTCATCATCTCGTCCAGCGTAAAGGGACGCTCCTCTATTGTCAGGCCGAGGTGTTTAGAAACATCCATCAGCGTCGTGCGCGTGATGCCGCGCAGGATGCCGTGTTCGGCCGGTCGCGTCCGCAAATTGCCGTCGGCATCGACGATCCACACATTGGTGGCAGCGCCTTCCTTCACCATGCCGTCGGCATCGAGATAGATCGCTTCCTGTGCGCCCTCCTCCTTGGCCTTCTGCCGCGCCATGACGTTTGAAAGCAGGCCGACGCTCTTGATATCGACGCGGTCCCATCGATTTTCCGGAACCGTGATCGCCTTGATGCCGTGACTATTCTTTCGGGCAATCAGGCCGGCATCGGTTCGCTTGGCCGTGACGACGATGGTGGACGGCGTTCCCTCGGCGGGAAACACATGGTCCCGCCGCGCAGCGCCGCGGGTCACCTGCAGATAGAAAAGTCCGTTCTTCACGCGATTGCGGCGCAGAACCTGGCGGATGACCACGACGAGGGCGGCACGCGCCATCGGCCAGTGCATCCGCAGTTCCGCCAGCGACCGGTCGAGGCGGTCGAGATGGCGCGTCAGATCGACGATCAGGCCGTGCCGGACTTCGCAGACCTCGTAGACGCCATCGGCGAACTGGAAGCCGCGGTCCTCGATGTGCACGCCCGCCTCGCTGTGCTGGACATAGGCGCCGTTGACATAGGCAATTCTCGACATGGGACCCCGAGCGGAAAAGAGTGGTTTGAACGCAGCCGTCAGACGCCGAGCGATTTCAGCTTCCGGTGCAGGGCCGAGCGCTCCATACCGACGAATTCGGCGGTGCGTGAAATATTGCCGCCGAACCGGTTGATCTGGGCGATCAGGTAGTCGCGCTCGAACATTTCCCGTGCCTCGCGCAATGGCAGCGTCATGATGTGATGATCGCCCTGCGCCGAGATCTTCGGCAGGCTGTCGCCGACTTCGGTCGGCAGCATATCGGCCGAAATCGGCGTGTCCGGGCCGTCGCTGCGGGCAAGAATCATCAGGCGCTCGATGTTGTTGCGCAACTGCCGGATATTGCCCGGCCAGCCATGGGCCTGCAGAACCGCGAGCGCATCGTCGCCGATCTTGCGCGAGCGGATGCCGGCCTGCTCGCTGATCTGGCGCATGAACATGTCGACCAGGAAGGGAATGTCCTCGCGCCGCTCGGCAAGCGCGGGAACGCGAACGGGGATGACGGCCAGGCGGTGATAAAGATCCTCGCGGAACGCACCCTCGGCAATCTGGCTTTCAAGATTGTAGGCGGTCGAGGAAATGATCCGCACGTCGACTTTGACACGCTTGGAGCCGCCGACGCGCTCGAACTGCTGGTCGACCAGTACGCGCAAAATCTTGTTCTGCGTCTCGCGCGGCATTTCACCGACTTCGTCGAGATAGAGAATACCGCTATGCGCCTCTTCCAGCGCGCCGGTGCGTCGCGGCTGACCCGGCGTCGCCTCGGTTCCGAACAGCGCCACTTCCATGCGCTCCGGCGTGATCGCGGCGGCATTCAGCGCTACGAACGGACCTGCGGCCCGCGAAGACTTGCGATGGATCATGCGGGCGACCAGCTCCTTGCCCGAGCCGGACGGACCATGGATCATGATCCGGCTGTTGGTCGGTGCCACCTTCTCGATCGTCTGGCGCAATTGCGAGACGGCCACCGACGTGCCGATCAGTTCGACCGGATCGCCGGACCGCTTCTTCAGCTCCGACACTTCCTTCTTGAGCTTGGAATTTTCCAACGCCCGTTCGGCAATCAGGATCAGGCGGTCGGCCTTGAAGGGCTTCTCGATGAAATCATAGGCGCCGCGCCGGATGGCCGAGACGGCCGTCTCGATATTGCCGTGGCCGGAAATCATCACCACCGGAAGGTCGGGGTGGCGGCTCTTGATCTCGTCGAGCAGAGCCAATCCGTCGAGCCGGCTGCCCTGCATCCAGATATCCAGGAACACCAGCCGCGGAAGCCGATCGCCGATCGCCGCCAGCGCACTGTCGCTGTCGAAGGCCGTGCGGGTTTCGTGTCCTTCGTCGGACAGGATGCCGGAGACGATTTCCCGGATATCCTCCTCGTCGTCCACAACCAGAATATCAGCGGCCATCTGTCCTGTCCTTGTCCTGTCTGTCGTCAACGCCTGCGGCTTGTCCCGCCGGCGGTAGAATGATGCGGATCATTGCACCATGACCGCCGTCGAAATCGGCCGGCGCATCGTGCAGTTCCAGTTGTCCGCCGTGATCCTCGATGATCTTCTTGACGATCGCGAGGCCAAGGCCGGTGCCCTTCTCGCGCATCGTCATGTAGGGCTCGAGGATGCGATGGCGGTTTTCGGTCGGCAAGCCCTTGCCGTTGTCGATAATCTCCACGACGAACTGGCCGGTGTTTTCATTCATTCGCGAGCGCACCATGATCTTCTGCTCGGCACGAACAGCGTCGGCGGGCAGCGCTTCTATCGCCTCGACCGCGTTCTTGACGATATTGCCGAAAGCCTGCCCCAGCATCCGGCTGTCGAACAGGCCATCCAGCGGCTCGTCCCCGAAATCGCGGATGAAGTTGATATCGGTATTGCCCATTTCCCGCAGGAACACCGCATCCTTGAGGATATGGCGCAGATCGGCTTTTTCCTTTGTCGGCTTCGGCATGCGGGCGAAGGCCGAGAATTCATCGACCATCCGGCCGATATCCTCGACCTGGCGGACGATCGTGTCGGTACACTGGTCGAAAACCGTCCGGTCTTCGGGATCGATCTGCTTGCCGTAGCGGCGCTTCAGCCGTTCGGCCGACAGCTGGATCGGCGTCAGCGGATTCTTGATCTCATGGGCGATGCGCCGCGCCACGTCGGCCCAGGCGGTGGACCGCTGGGCGATCACGAGGTCGGTGATATCGTCGACGGTGATGACGTAGGATTCCTTGGCGTCCCGCGTTTCCTCGCGCGTCACTTGGACATTCAGCGTCCGTTCCGTTCCACCGCGCATGATGTTGATCTGCTTGCGGTAATCGTTGCGGTGGCGTCCAGCCGCCTCGCTCAGAACCTGATCGATCTCCGGCGCGACCTCGTCAAGCTTCTCGCCGACGAGTTCGAGCATGGACCGGGACAGGAAAACCTCGGAGGAGGCATTGGCGATGGTGATGCGGCGGTCGTCCTCGACACCGATAACGGCGGCCGTCACGCCGGAGAGCACGGCCTCGATGAAACGCCGGCGGTCGTCCATCTCGTCCTTCGCCTCAAGGATCTGGTCACGCTGCGTGCGGATTTCGGCGATCATCTTGTTGAAAGTCCGAGAAAGGCTGCCGACATCGCCATCGACGGCGCGAACCGGAACGATGACGCTGAGATTGCCGGAGGCAACGCTGTCGGCCGCGCCGATGAGAAGCCGGATCGGGCGCACGATGCGGTCGGCAACCGCGATCGCCGTCCAGATTGCCGCCAGAAGCACGATCAGCGCGAAGCCGAGGTAGAGCACCCCGAAAGCGATCTGCAGCGAGGTTCGCCCCGCCTCCAGCGCTTTGTATTCGGCGGTATTCTCCTCCATCAGCCGCATCGAGCGCATGACTTTCGCGTCGACCGTCCGCACGGTGTATAGGTAGGCGCCGGAAATATTGTCGACCGGTATGACAGCGCCGACGAGATTGGTGATCCCCGGCGGAATGAGCGTCGGCTGCCCGGAAACGGTGCTTTTCAGCGCGTCCATCGGGATCGCCGGCAGCGGCCTGTCGGTCGGGATATTGGCCTGCAGAATGGCCTTGCCGTCGGCGCGAACCAGGAATGCACCGAGCATACCGCGCCCCAGCGCCTGGCGCGTCATGAGCTCGATGAAGCCCGTGCGATCGAGGCTGTAGAGCTGCCGGTTGCGCTCGAGGTCGTTGGCCATCGACACCGTCTGCCCCTGCAGGTAACTGGCATTCTCGAGGACATAGGCACGCGCCACATCGAGCGACGAGCTGACGATCGACTGGGTGCGCAGCGAGAACCAGCGATCGAGCCCGACATCCAGCGTGATGCTGGCAAAGATCGCCACCAGAATGGCCGGCGTAATGGCCACGATCGAAAACAGGGCGACGATCCGCACATGCAGGCGCGCAGCCGCACGGCCACGACGGCGGGCCTTCAACAAACGGAGGATTTCGCGGCCAATCAGGAAAAGCAGGCCGATGACGAACAGCGCGTTGACCGCCGCAGAAGCGATGACGGTCGGTGTTTCCGGTTTGACGGGCGTGAGGCCCAGCAGCACCAGAAGGGAAACGATGGCACAGACCAGGGCACCCGTTGCAACCATCAGGCCCGGCAGGGCAAACAGCGCGCGGCGATCATTGCCGACGGCGACGCCGTCATCTTCCGCCAATGGCAAAGTCAGCCCGTCTGCCATCAGAAACGCGTCCCCTCTTCCGGCGCTCGGCGCGGTGCGCAAGCGGCGAAAATTCCTCATCTGTTTTTGGTCAAGAATGATGACCGAACCGGATTCCATAGGCTATGCCGGCAAAGCGCCTAGCCAGTCACCGGCTGCGCCGGTCAACCTTGCGGAGGCCCGGAATGCGTCCGCTGTCTAAGCAACGCATTGTGGCGAAAATGCAACGGTTATCGGGGTCAAGTCAAGCGCTGCGTGAGCTTCGGTAAACGGAGACACCGAGTTCACGGATTTTCTTGCGCAGCGTGTTCCGGTTGAGGCCGAGCAGATCCGCAGCCTTGATCTGGTTGCCGCGTGTGGCCGTCAAAGCCGCCAGAATCAGCGGATACTCCATTTCGGCGAGAACACGATCGTAAAGCCCGGCCGGCGGCAGGCCCTCCCCGAAGCTGGAGAAATACTGCCGCATGTTTTCCTCGACGGCCTGGGAAATCGACATCGAACCGGAGCGCCCCGATGATTTTTCGATCGGACTGTCCGGAATGTCGGCGCGCAGCTCGCTTTCGATGATCTCGCGCGTGATGACATCCTGCGGATAGAGGGCTGTCAGGCGGCGGACGACATTTTCGAGTTCGCGGACATTGCCCGGCCAGGGATGCGCCTTCATAAGCTCGAGCGCCTCCTGATCGAAACGCTTGACGTCGAGCCCCTCCTTCTCGGCCTGCTGCACGAAATGGCGGACGAGGTCGGGAATATCCTCTGCGCGGTCGCGCAGCGGCGGCAGGCGCAGCGGCACGACGTTCAGTCGGTAGTAGAGATCTTCGCGGAACAGGCCCTGATTGATCGACTGTTTCAGGTCCTTGTTGGTGGCGGCGACGATGCGCACGTCGGAACGGATCGGCGTGCGCCCCCCCACCGTCGTGTATTCGCCCTGCTGCAACACGCGCAAAAGGCGCGTCTGCGCGTCCATCGGCATATCGCCGATCTCGTCGAGAAACAGCGTACCGCCTTCCGCCTGCTCGAAGCGGCCGGTGGACCGGTTCTGCGCGCCGGTGAAGGCACCCTTCTCGTGACCGAACAGCTCCGATTCGATCAGGTCGCGCGGAATGGCCGCCATGTTGATCGCCACGAAGGGGCCGTTGCGGCGCTTCCCGTAATCATGCAGCGCCTTGGCAACGAGCTCCTTGCCGGTGCCCGATTCGCCGGTGATCATCAGCGTCAGGTCCGTCTGCATCAGGCGGGCGAGCACCCTGTAGATTTCCTGCATCGCCGCGGACCGGCCGACCAGCGGCATGCCGTCCTGGGTGTCGTCATCCATCTTGACCGGCTTGCGCTTCGGCTCGGCAAGCGCCCGGCCGATAATGGCGATCAGTTCGGTGAGGTCGAAGGGTTTCGGCAGATAGTCATAGGCGCCTTTTTCCGATGCCTTGATCGCCGTCATGAAGGTGTTCTGCGCACTCATGACGAGGACCGGAAGATCGGGACGCGCCTTCTTGATGCGCGGCAAAAGATCGAAGGCGTTTTCGTCCGGCATGATGACGTCCGTCACCACCAGATCGCCGTCGCCGGCCGAAATCCAGCGCCACAGCGTCGCGGCATTCGACGTGATTCGAACGTCATAGCCGGCGCGGCTGAGCGCCTGGTTGAGCACGGTGCGGATGGCAGCGTCGTCGTCAGCAACGAGGATGGTGGCGCCAGTCATCAGGAGTGTCCTTTTATCGTCATGGGCACGGAATCTTCCGCCGACGTCCCCTTCGAGGCCGGCATCAGAACGCGAAACGTGGTGCGGTGGTTCTGGCTGTCGCATTCGACGATGCCGCCATGTCCGCCGATGATCTTGGCGACAAGGGCAAGCCCGAGGCCCGAGCCGTTTGTCTTCGTGGTAATGAACGGATCGAAGAGATGCGGCACGAGATCGGACGGCACGCCAGGCCCATTGTCGTGCACGCAGAATTCGAGCGGCAGGGAAATCTTCTCGCGCGTGCCCGCAACCGAAAGCCGGATGCCCGGACGATAGGCTGTCGTCAGCATGATCTCGCCTTCCGGCTTGTCGGCGACGGCTTCGGCAGCATTCTTGATCAGGTTGAGGAAGACCTGAACGAGCTGGTCGCGATTGGCGAAGACCGGCGGCAGCGACGGGTCGTAGTTTTCGGTGATGCGGATCTTGCGGGCAAAACCGGCCTTGGCGACGGCCTTCACATGATCGAGCACCGAATGGATGTTGACCGGCACGCGGTCCACCGGCCGCTCGTCGGAAAACACCTCCATGCGGTCGACCAGCGAGACGATCCGGTCGGTCTCGTCGCAGATCAGCCGCGTCAGTGCCCGGTCGTCGTCGTTGACCGAGGTCTCGAGCAGTTGCGCGGCGCCGCGAATGCCGGAGAGCGGGTTCTTGATCTCGTGCGCCAGCATCGAGGCAAGGCCGGTCACCGAGCGGGCGGCGGCGCGATGCGTCAGCTGCCGGTCGATCTTGTCGGCCATCGACCGTTCCTGGAAGACGATGACGACGGAGCCGGGCTCCGAAAGCACGGGTGCCACATAGAGATCGACGAGCTTGTCGGCGCCGAGCCGCGGCGAACTCAAATCGACGCGATATTCGTTGACCGGCGCGCGGCGTTCGCGCACCTGATCGATCAGCGTCAGGAGCGGACTGCCGAACGGAATGAAGGCGCTGATGTCATGCTTGGCGAGATAATTGGAACTGGCGCCGAAAAACGCCTCCGCCTCCCAGTTTGCAAAGGCGACGAGGCCTTTTTCATCCACGAGGATCACGGGGTTCTGAATGGCGTTCAACACCGCCATCGGCAAGGTGTCGAGACCCTTTTTCTCATCTTCGCGCGTTTTTTCGCTCATGCAGCCGCATCCGTTTCTTGAAGTGAGACTGCGCCGGCGGAAAGTGCCGCTATCGTGCGGGCAATGACCGCTGCCGGATCCGTCGAGGTCATGATCGCCGCCTTTTCCGTCGAGGTCGCCAGCGGTGCAAACCGCTCGAGATACCAGCCGAGATGCTTGCGGGCATGCCGGATGCCGATATCGGCACCATAGAAATCAAGCATCATCGCGTAATGTTCTTCGACGATGGAGACGATCCCTGCGATATCAGGATGGGCAGCGGCGCCGGCCAGAACGCCGGCATGCCACGGCCGGCCTTGCGACGAGCGCCCGACCATCACGGCATCCGCACCGGAACGCCGCAGAATTTCATGCGCGTCGGCAATGGTCGCGACATCGCCATTGGCAACCAGCGGAATGGAAATCACCTCCCGCACCGCGGCAATCGCATCCCAGTCGGCCTTCCCATTGTAGAACTGCATCCGCGTGCGGCCATGAATGGTGATCATCTGCACGCCGGCGTCCTGCGCGCGCCGGGCGATCAATGGAGCATTGATGGACTGGTCGTCCCAGCCGAGCCGCATCTTGAGCGTCACCGGCACATCGACGGCCTTGACGGTTGCCTCGATCAGCGACAGCGCGTGATCCGGGTCGCGCATCAGCGCCGATCCGGAATAACCGCCCGTCACCTTCTTGGCCGGGCAACCCATGTTGATATCGACGACGGCAGCACCGTTGCCGGCAACGATCTTTGCTGCCTCCGCCATCCAGTAGGCCTCACGCCCGGCAAGCTGCACGACATGCGGATCGATGCCGGAACTGCGCAAGCGGGCCCATGATTCGGCAGCGTTGCCGACAAGCTCGCGGCTGGCAACCATTTCGGTGACAACCAGCCCTGCGCCGAACCGCCAGGCAAGCTGGCGGAACGGCAGATCGGTTACGCCGGACATGGGCGCGAGCACGACGCGATTGCGGAACGTCAACCCTGCGACCTTGAACTGCGATGATAAAGCCGGTCTCTTCAAATGCTCATCTTTCGGGCACATACTTGTATTGCACTATTTTTAGACATTGTTGATGAACTTGCCAAGCGTTTTCGGCGGTCTTCGACAATTTTCCCGGAACAACTGGTAAACCCGGATTCTTCCGGTTAAATCACCGCTGGCATGGACCGTCATCATTGAAAACCGATGACATCAGTGGCGCATTGGACGGGACCTCATACAGAAAATGACGGCAAAAGAACAGATTTCCTGCGGGGTCGTCATCGTGGCTGCGGGACGTGGCGAAAGAGCCGGCTCGCCCAAGGATGGTCCCAAGCAATATCGTCCCGTGGGCGATCGACCGGTCATCTGCCGGACCCTTGATGTCTTCACCCGCTGGGCAAGGGCAACGCGGATCGTCGTCGTCATTCATCCCGACGACGAGGTGCTGCTTGCCAACGCCCTTACCCTCTGCATTCCGAATCCTGCAATCGTTGCCGCACATGGGGGCGCGACGCGACAGGAATCAGTTCTCGCGGGTTTGCGCACACTGGAAAACACCGGCGTCACGCATGTGCTGATCCACGACGCCGTGCGTCCCTTCATCGATCACGCCCTGCTTGAGCGCATCGCCGACGCTTTCGAACGCGGCGCCGAAGCCGTGCTGCCTGCCGTAGCGGTAGCCGACACACTGAAGCGCGGCGATACGGCGGGTCACGTTACGGAAACCGTCCCGCGCAACGGGCTCTATGCCGCGCAAACCCCGCAATCCTTCCGTCTGTCCACCATCCTCGCCGCCCATGTCGCCGTGGAAGCAACAGGTCGCAACGACTTCACGGACGATGCGGCGATTGCCGAATGGGCAGGTCTGCCGGTTCGGCTGATCGAGGGCTCGCCCGACAACGTCAAACTGACCACGCAACGGGACATCGCCATGGCCGACGAAAAACTCAACCCCGCCGCCCTGCCGGACGTGCGCACCGGCAACGGCTATGACGTGCATCAACTGGTTCCCGGGAATGGCGTCACGCTTTGTGGCGTATTCATTCCCCATGACCAGACCCTGCTCGGCCACTCCGATGCGGATGTCGCACTTCACGCGCTGACGGATGCTCTGCTTGCAACCTGCGGTGCCGGCGACATCGGTGACCACTTCCCGCCGTCGGATCCGCAATGGAAAGGCGCGCCCTCGCGCATCTTTCTCGAGCACGCGGCCAGGATCGTCCGGGAGCATGGTGGCACGATCATGAATGCCGATGTCTCGCTGATCGCAGAAGCACCGAAGGTTGGCCCCCACCGGCTGGCGATGCGCGAAAACCTGGCGTCAATGCTCGGCATCGCTCTGGAACGCTGCTCGGTCAAGGCGACGACGAACGAGAAGATCGGCTTCGTGGGCCGACGCGAGGGCATCGCCGCGATCGCAACGGCAAGCGTCGTCTACGAAAAAGTGTCGGCATGAGCGGCTGGACCCGCGACATCGAGGACAAGGCCCGCGAGATCATTGCCTCCTTTTCCGCCATGGGCTTAATGATCGCCACCGCAGAATCCTGTACCGGCGGCTTGATCGCCGGCGCGCTGACCGAAATCGCAGGTTCGTCCGCCGTCGTCGATCGCGGCTTCGTCACCTATTCCAACAGGGCCAAGATCGAAATGCTTGGCGTCGATCCGGCGACGCTGGATGCCTTCGGCGCCGTGTCCCGGCAGACGGCGCTGGAAATGGCCCGCGGCGCGCTTTCCCGCTCCCAGGCGGATGTATCGATTGCAGTCACCGGCATTGCCGGCCCCGGTGGCGGCTCGGCGGACAAGCCGGTCGGCCTGGTGCATCTGGCCATGGCCAGTCGCGACGGAAAATCCGAGCATCGGGAAATGCGCTACGGCGAGATCGGCCGGGACAATGTGCGGCTGGCAACGGTGCGAACCGCCCTGGCAATGCTGGCGGAAATCGCGGCCGCCTGAGGCCGGAAATCAGGCGTTCCCGTAGATCGTGTCGGCACGCTTTTCGAAAGCTTCGGAAAACATCCGGAAAGCGCGGTCAAACATCGAGCCCATCAGCGCACCCAGAATGCGGCTCTTGAACTCGTAGTCGATGAAGAAATGCACAGAGCAGCAGCCCTCCGGCAAGGGCTCGAAACGCCATCGGTTGTCGAGATATTTGAACGGCCCGTCGATATACTTGACCTCTATCACGCGTTCGGCACGGTTCAAAAGGACCTGTGTCGTGAAGGTTTCGCGGATGGCCTTGTAGCCGACCGTCATGTCGGCGAGGAGCAAGACCTTGCCGTCACGCTCCTTGCGCGAACGAACCGTCAATCCCTCGCAGAGCGGCAGGAATTCCGGATATTTTTCGATATCGGCGATCAGATCGAACATCTGATCGGGCGTATGTTGAACGGGCCTGCGGGTCTCGAACTGGGGCATGAGCGTCAGATATTCAATGCGCCTGCGAAAAACAAGATGGCTTGATGGCGCAGCGCGTCAGGCATTGGCGGCCCCAGCCAGGAGCGATTTCAACGCTTCTTTCAATGCCTGCGCCTGGCGCCGCGACCTGACAACAAGCGCGGGGACATCGCCGCCATAATCCGCCAGCTTCTGCTCGATTTCCGGACTTTCGGTTTTCTCGAAATTCCAGACATAGCGCAGAAATTCGCGCGACAGTCGCTCCGGACAGTTTTCCGCCATTTCCGGCCGCGTCCTGCCCCGATATCTGAGCCAGCGACTGACGACACCATATAACGAGATACAACGTGGCGGCCGCATCCAGAGAACGAGATTGGTGCGCGGCAGGCGTAGCGGTAAAGTGCCGGGGCTGGTTCCGTCCATTATCCATTGCGGCTGGGCAACTGTCCGCTCGACGATAGCAAGCGCATCCGCTCTTTGGCGTTGTTGCCATCCCGGCAACCAGAACACGTCACGATCCATGGAGACATAAGGCAGCGCCAAAAGCGCTGAAAGTTCTCGCGCCAGTGTGCTCTTGCCGCTGCCTGAACAACCGATGATCAGAATACGGTCTGTCGTTGAGAGAATCGCCGCCGCCGCTTCGATATCCGCGAGATACCTTGCCATTCCAGCCTCCAGAAAACGAAACGGCCGCGATTATGAACCGCGGCCGTTCGAATCGCTTCGCGATTCCTATTCCGCGGCAATCAGCAGCTTCTTTTCCCGTGCCGCCTTCAACCGGGCAAAATCGTCGCCGGCATGGTGCGACGAGCGGGTGAGCGGGCTGGACGCGACCATCAGGAAGCCCTTGGTATAGGCGACGGTCTCGTAGGATTTGAATTCTTCCGGTGTGACGAAGCTCATCACCTGATGGTGCTTGCGGGTCGGCTGCAGGTACTGGCCGATCGTCAGGAAGTCGACATCGGCAGTTCTGAGGTCGTCCATCAGCTGCAGCACTTCGTTGCGCTCTTCGCCGAGCCCGACCATGATGCCGGACTTGGTGAACATCGTCGGGTCGAGTTCCTTGACCCGCTGCAGCAGCCGGATCGAATGGAAGTAGCGCGCGCCCGGCCGCACCGTCAGATAGTTGCCGGGCACGGTTTCCATATTGTGGTTGAAGACGTCGGGCTTGGCTGCGACGACGCGTTCCAGCGCACCGGGCTTCTTCAGGAAGTCGGGCGTCAGGATTTCGATGGTCGTCAAGGGCGACGCGGCACGAATGGCCCAGATCACCTTCTCGAAATGCTCGGCGCCGCCATCGGCCAGATCGTCGCGATCGACCGAGGTGATGACGACATGGGAAAGACCCATCTGCCTGACCGCCTTGGCGACATTTTCCGGCTCGGCCATGTCCAGCGCATTCGGCTTTCCCGTCGTGACGTTGCAGAAGGCGCAGGCGCGCGTACAGATCTCGCCCATGATCATGAAAGTCGCGTGCTTCTTGTCCCAGCACTCGCCAATATTCGGGCAACCCGCCTCCTCGCAGACCGTGACGAGCTTGTGCTCCTTCACGATGGATTTGGTTTCGGCATATCCCTTGGAGGTCGGCGCCTTGACGCGAATCCATTCCGGCTTGCGCAGCATCTCGGTATCGGGCTTGTGCGCCTTTTCCGGATGGCGAACACGGGCCACGCCCGTGGTTTCGGCAAGATTGGTTCTGTCGAGAATGGTGACCATCAATAACCTGCTTTCGACGTCAGCGTCTGACGATTTTCGCGAGGAATAGCAAAATGCACGAGCCGACGAAACCCTGCACGAGGTAACCCAGCCATCCGCTGGCGACATGAATGTCCGCGCTGTCGAAGATGGTATTGGCGAGCACCGCGCCGACAATCCCGATGACGATGTTCATGAAGATGCCGAAGCGAATGTCCATAAGCTTGCCGGCGAGCCACCCCGCCACGCCACCGATGATGATTCCCGCAATCCAGCCGACGTCCATGAGCTTCCCTTTTTGACTCAAATATGGGCGGTCCAATGCCCCTTCACAACATGCAGCCGGCGGCCTCAGTCCGTCATCCTCGGCCTTGTGCCGAGGATCTACCAACGTGTCCGCAAAGGCAGGCTTCAGTGGATCCTCGGGTCAAGCCCGAGGATGACGACCGAATGCGTATCAAGCCTCAAGCGTTCAGCGCACGCCCATAGGCATCGAGCACGCTTTCCTTCAGCGTTTCCGAGATGGTCGGATGCGGGAAGATCGTGTGCATCAGGTCTTCCTCGGTGGTTTCGAGGTTCATCGCGACGACGAAACCCTGGATCAGTTCGGTGACTTCCGCACCGACCAGATGCGCGCCCAGCAATTCGCCGGTCTTCTTGTCGAAGATGGTCTTGACCATGCCCTGGTCTTCACCAAGCGCGATCGCCTTGCCGTTGGCGACGAAGGGGAAGCGGCCGACGCGGATGTCGCGGCCCTGTTCCTTCGCCTTGGCTTCGGTCAGGCCAACCGAGGCGACCTGCGGGTTGCAATAGGTGCAGCCCGGGATCTTCAGCTTGTCCATCGGATGCACGTTCGGCAGGCCGGCGATCTTTTCGACGCAGATGACCGCTTCATGCTCGGCCTTGTGGGCCAGCATCGGCGGGCCGGCGACATCGCCGATCGCATAGATGCCCGGCACATTGGTCTTGCCGTAGCCGTCGATGACGATGCAGCCGCGGTCGGTCTTGATGCCGAGCGTCTCAAGGCCGAGGTTCTCGATATTGCCCTGGACGCCGACAGCCGAAATCATCCGGTCTGCGGTGATCTTCTCGATCGAGCCGTCCTTCTTCTCGACATGGGCTGTGATCGAATTGGCTGACTTCTCGACCTTCGTCACTTTGGCTTCGAGGATGATCTTCATGCCCTGCTTGTCGAACTGCTTCTTGGCGAAGGCGGAGATTTCGGCATCCTCGACAGGCATCACGGTCTTCATCACTTCGACGACCGTCACATCGACGCCCATGGTGCGGTAGAAGGACGCAAACTCGATGCCGATAGCGCCGGAGCCCATGACCAGCAGCGACTTCGGCATCGTATCCGGGTTCATCGCCTCGAAATAGGTCCAGATCAGCTTGCCGTCGGGCTCGATGCCCGGCAGCGCGCGCGGACGGGCGCCGGTGGCGACGATGATGTGCTTCGCGGTGTAGGTGCCCTCGCCCTTGGTGTTCTTCGGCAGAGGCGCCTGCGGCTGGACGATGGCCTTGGTGGTCTTGGCAACGACGATTTCGCCGGGCTTGGTAAGCTTGGCTTCGCCCCAGATGATATCGACCTTGTTCTTCTTCATCAGGAAGCCGACGCCGCCGTTCATCCGCTCGGCGATACCGCGCGAGCGGGCGACGATGGCCTTCAAATCCGGCGTGATCTTGCCTTCGAGCGTCAGGCCGTAATTCTTGGCATGCTCGGCCAGATGCAGGACTTCGGCCGAGCGCAGCAGCGCCTTGGTCGGGATGCAGCCCCAGTTGGAGCAGATGCCGGCCAGATGTTCGCGTTCGACAATGGCTGTCTTCAGGCCAAGCTGGGAAGCGCGGATGGCAGCGATATAGCCGCCGGGACCCGAACCGATAACGATGACGTCGTAAGTCTCAGCCATTTTGTCTCCTGCCTCCTTCTTCAGGCCTGTTCCGGGCCATCAAGACCCAGTCATGCCTTTTGCTATCTTCAAAGAGCGGCACGGCGGCAAGCCGGGCCTTCTCGATAAATCCATGGGCGCCATAGAGTTTCAGCGCCGTGTCATTGTGGCTCTCGGTGATCAGGCTGACCTGTCGCCCTTGAGCCTTTTCGATTTCATGGGCGAGCAGCGCCCGTCCGATACCCCTACCCCGATGATGCCGGTAGACACCGAGACTGTCGATGAACCGGCTGCCGATCACCTCGACCTGCAACGTCAGGAGCGGCGCGATCACCGGATGGGGCGCCACGATAGCGCGCACGCTTTCATCCAGCTGGTAACCGATCGCCGCACCGGCAATCTCGTCCTGCCATTCGGCGACTGTCGCATCCTGCCAGGCGCCGAGTTCGCCGTCTTCCCGCATCTTCGTCCGCCCGCGCTCCAGCGCGGTATCGCAAAAGCCACGCGCGACGGCACCGTACCAGAGCCAGCTCGCAAATCCGTGCGAGGCGATGTCGACGAGAATGGCAAGCTCTGCCGCGTCCCGCCTCTCCGCCGGCCGCAGGACGAGTCCCGCCGTCATTCACACACCCAGCATCATCCGGACCATCGGTTCCAGGCCACGTCCGACGGCGCGGGTATTCTCCACATCCATGTGAACGCCATCGAGCGGCGTCGTCACGGCAACCGATCCTGCATCGAAAAAACCGCAGCCCATCTCGTCGGCAAGATCCGCATAGAGCGAGGCCAGCATCGAGGATTGCTCGACGGCGCCGGCATACATGCCCGCAAAACTTGCATTCGCCGTCTCGCAGATCGCCGGCGGTGCGACGATGAGAATTTCCGGTGCCTCGGCCTGCACATTCGGCCAGGCGTGATGCCAGACGAGCTTGACCAGACGCTCTATGCCCTTCAGGGCGCCGAAGGCCGTGCCGTGCACTGCAGGCTTCATGTCGTTGGCGCCGAGCAGGAAGATCACCAGATCGATCGGGGCATGGGTCTGCAGAATGGTCGGCAGCACGCGCACGCCGTTGCGGTCGCAGTCGGCCAAATGATCGTCATAGGCCGTTGTGCGGCCGTTCAGACCTTCGGCAATCACCTGAACACCGCTGCCCAGCGCTTTCTGCAAGACACTCGGCCAGCGATCGTCCAGCGCATGCCGGCCGCCTGTTTCCGCATCATATCCCCAGGTCAGGCTGTCGCCATAGCAAAGGACTGTCTTCATGGCGTCAATCCTGTCCCAGCAACCGGTCTATATCAGCCAGACCGCCGACATCCTGCGGCAGCGCCACCTTCATGTTCTGCGCATCAGCAAGGCCATAGGGGTCGCCGTCGCGGGCGTCGCGTATGCCGCTTTCGACGACGTCCAGGCCATCACACAGCCTGAGGTCCTGGGCCATGCCGATATCGGCACCTTTGAACAGCAGGCAGAAGGCCCCCGTGCCGTCGTCGCCGTTGCTTGCAGTCCAGGCGACCGACACGACCTTGTCGCCCAAGGCCGCCGACCAGACGACACCGGTGCCGTCGGGCCGAAGATATTCGAGCTGGGGAATGCGGTCGCTGTCGTTGCGAAACAGAAGCGTCTTTCCCGTCATCTGCTCGATACGCTCAGCGACTTGCGCGTTCAGGTCTTCGCCTTGCGCCGCAGCGGCAAACAGCAAGGGAAGGAGCGCAACGACAGTCACTGTCCGAAAGTGCCGAAACACCGTTTTCATTGCCATTGCGTTTCCCGCCCTGGAAGACATGGTCGCCTCCCTGTTAAACCAGCATGCCCATCGGGTTTTCGATGTAGCGCTTGAAGGCGCCGAGAAGTTCGGCCCCGAGCGCGCCATCGACGGCGCGGTGGTCGGTCGAGAGCGTCACGGTCATGACGTTGGCGACGACCATCTGGCCCTTCTTGACCACGACGCGTTCCTCCCCGGCCCCGATCGCCAGGATCGTTGCATGCGGAGGATTGACGACGGCGGCGAAGTTCTTGACGCCCATCATCCCCATGTTGGACACCGCGGTGGTGCCGCCCTGATACTCTTCCGGCTTCAGCTTGCGGCCCTTGGCGCGGGCGCCGAGGTCCTTCATTTCGTTGGAGATGGCCGACAGGCTTTTGAGTTCCGCACTGCGGATGATCGGGGTGATCAGGCCGCCCGGAATCGATACCGCGACACCGACATCGGCATGCTTGTGCTTGACCATGTTCGTATCAGTCCAGGAGACGTTCGCATCCGGAACGTCGCGCAACGCCAAGGCAAGTGCCTTGATGACCATGTCGTTGACCGAAAGCTTGTAGGCGGGCTTGCCGTCCTTTTCCGGTGCGGACGCGTTGATCTGGGCACGAAGCGCCAGGAGTGCATCCAGTTCGCAGTCCACGGAGACGTAGAAATGCGGGATCGTCTGCTTGCTCTCCTGCAGGCGCTTGGCAATCGTCTTGCGCATGCCGTCATGCGGCACGAGGTCGTAGGAGCCGTCGGCAAAGTTCTTGAGGACGGCTTCGTCGGATGCGCCCTTCGGCAAGGCCGGCGCCGGAGCGGCGGCCGTCGTCGATGCAGCAAANNTCTTGACGACACGGCCATGAGGTCCGGTGCCGGAAACAGCGGAGATATCGATCCCTGCCTCCTTGGCCAGACGGCGGGCAAGCGGGGACGAGAACGTGCGGGTGCCCGACGACGCCGATGCGGATGCCTGTGCGGCAGCCGGAGCCGGAGCAGTAGCCGCAGGGGCTGCCTCAGCCTTGGCCGGCGCAGCTTCGCTCTTTGCGGCTTCAGCCTTGGCAGCCGGCGCTGCGCCGCCACCGGAAGCGGCAGCAACATCTTCGCCGTCAGCGGCAAGGATCGCGATCAGCGCATTGACCTTGACGCCTTCAGTGCCGGCCGGGACGACGAGCTTGGCCACAATGCCTTCATCGACGGACTCGACTTCCATGGTCGCCTTGTCGGTCTCGATCTCGCAGAGAACGTCGCCGGAGGAAACCTTATCGCCTTCCTTGACCAGCCACTTGGCGAGGTTGCCCTCTTCCATGGTTGGCGAAAGGGCTGGCATGGTGATGTTGATAGGCATCTCTTCACCCTCCCTTATTTGTAGCAGACGGTCTTCACCGCCTGGACGACTTCGCCGACATTCGGCAGGGCCAGCTTTTCAAGGTTGGCGGCGTAGGGCATCGGCACGTCCTTGCCGGCGATCGTCAGGATCGGCGCATCGAGATAGTCGAAGGCCTGCTGCATCACGCGGGTGGCGATTTCGGTGCCGACCGAGGACTGCGGGAAGCCTTCCTCGACGGTGACCAGACGGCCGGTCTTCTTGACGGATTCGATGACGGTCGGCAGATCCATCGGGCGGATGGTTCGCAGATCGATGATCTCGACGTCGATGCCGTCCTTTTCCAGTTCGGCAGCCGCCTTGACCGCATAGGTCATGCCGATGCCGAAGGAGACGATGGTGGCATCCTTGCCGGTCCGGTGAATGCGCGCCTTGCCGATCGGCAGGACGAAGTCATCGATCTTCGGCACGTCGAAGGAGTGACCGTAGAGGATTTCGTTTTCCAGGAAGATGACCGGGTTCGGATCGCGGATCGCGGCCTTCAGCAGGCCCTTCGCGTCCGCTGCCGTATAAGGCATGATGACCTTGAGGCCCGGGATATGGCTGTACCAGGCGGCATAGCACTGGGAGTGCTGGGCACCGACGCGGGCAGCAGCGCCCGACGGGCCGCGGAACACCATCGGCGCACCCATCTGACCGCCGGACATGTAGAGCGTCTTGGCCGCCGAGTTGATGATGTGGTCGATTGCCTGCATGGCGAAGTTGAAGGTCATGAATTCGACGATCGGACGCAGGCCGGTCATCGCCGCACCGACGCCGATGCCGGCAAAGCCATGCTCGGTGATCGGCGTATCGACGACGCGACGCGGGCCGAATTCCTGCAGCAGCCCCTGCGTGATCTTGTAGGCGCCCTGATATTCGGCGACTTCCTCGCCCATCACGAAGACGTCTTCGCTGCGGCGCATTTCCTCGGCCATCGCATCGCGAAGCGCTTCGCGAACGGTGGTCGAGACCATTTCGGTGCCGGCCGGAATGTCCGGATCGGATGGCACGTCAGCCTTCGGCTGGGCCGCGACAGGCGCCGCGGTGGCCGGAGCCGGCGTTTCGGACTTGGCGGGCTCGGCCGCAGGAGCCGCAGCCTTGGGAGCCGCCACGTCACCGGCGCTCTCGCCGTCCTGCAGCAGGACCGCGATCGCGGTGTTGACCTTGACGCCTTCGGTTCCGGCGGCGATCAGGATCTTGCCGATCGTGCCTTCGTCAACGGCTTCCACTTCCATGGTCGCCTTGTCGGTTTCGATCTCGGCGATCACGTCGCCCGAGGTGACCTTGTCACCCTCGTTTTTCAGCCATTTGCTGAGCGTGCCTTCTTCCATCGTCGGCGACAGAGCGGGCATCAGAATTTCGATAGGCATGATGTTTTCCTCGTCCCGGTCTTAAAGCAGAATATCGGTGTAGAGCTCGGATACATCCGGCTCCGGATCGGCCTGGGCAAAATCCGCGGAATCGGCGACGACGTCGCGAACATCCTTGTCGATTGCCTTCAGCTCGTCTTCGCTCGCCCAGCCGTTTTCCAGCAGGCGCACCCTTACTTTTTCGATCGGGTCGTTCTCGGAGCGCATCTTCTGCACTTCGTCCTTGGAGCGGTACTTGGCCGGATCGGACATCGAGTGACCGCGATAGCGGTAGGTCTGCATCTCGAGGATCATCGGGCCTTTGCCTGCGCGGCAATGCTCGACAGCCTCGTCGCCTGCAGCCTTGACCGCGCGCACGTCCATGCCGTCCACCTGGAAGCCGGGAATGCCAAGCGCCACGCCGCGCTGCGAGAAGTCATGACCGGCCGACGCACGCGACACCGAGGTGCCCATCGCATAGCGGTTGTTCTCGACGATGTAGATCACCGGCAGGTTCCACAGAGCCGCCATGTTGAAGCTCTCGTAAACCTGGCCCTGGTTGGCGGCGCCGTCGCCGAAATAGGCGAGCGAGACATTGTCATTGCCGCGGTAGCGGTTGGCAAACGCCAGTCCCGTGCCGAGCGAAACCTGCGCACCGACAATGCCATGGCCGCCGTAAAAATTCTTTTCTTTGGAGAACATGTGCATCGAGCCGCCCTTGCCGCGGGAAAGCCCGCTGCGGCGACCGGTGAGTTCCGCCATGACGCCGCGCGCGCTCATGCCGCAGGCCAGCATATGGCCGTGGTCGCGATAGGCGGTGATGACCTGGTCACCATCCTTCAGCGCCATCTGCATGCCGACGACGACAGCTTCCTGACCGATGTAAAGATGACAGAACCCGCCGATGAAGCCCATGCCATAGAGCTGGCCGGCTTTTTCCTCGAAACGGCGGATGAGGAGCATTTCGCGGTAGGCCTTCAGATCGGCATCGCGATCGAATTCGGCAATCGTGCCGTTTGCGAAGTCCTTCTTCGCTGGCTTTGCAGCGGCCTTGCGACTGGAAACGGACGCGGATTTTCGCGGTGCCATTCAATCCTCCCTATGGTTGGCTTTTGCGATACCATAGGGAAAGAATGCCATCACAGCAATGCTATATTTGCATGGCTAATATTCCGATTAAGCCACTGAAATGATATCGGAATTTTGAATTAACCAGTTTCAGGTTAATGGTGGAATCAGTGAAAAATCACGATTTCGTCTGCGCGGGACATGTTGAGGCCGAAACGGGCCTTTTCATCCAGCATGTCACGTTCGAGCGAGCCGTCGCTCATCAGCGCGACCTCCCTTTCGAGGGTTTCGCGCTGGGCAACCAGCTCGGACAACCGTGCCTGCCGCTCGGCGCGCTGCCGGTCGAACGTTTCCGTTGCCCGCAGTCCGAAATCACCGTGCAGCGAATGATAGCCGAAATAGGAGAGAAACGCGACAGTGATGAGCGGCATGACAAACCGCCCCAGTTTCCGCTTCTTGTGATGTTTGGTCCACATTGCTCATGCCCTGATACGCAATACAGGAATGACGCTAGCAGCCATTGATTAACCGAGCGTTGACCATACCGCCGGAAACGAAAAAACCCGCATCCGGTGAAGATGCGGGCTTGGTCTTTGCTGCCGTCATCCTTGGGCTTGTTCCAAGGACCTACCTGAGTTGCAGCGGGGGCCGCTGATGCTTGTCGCACCAAAACGCCCACCGCATTGCCAGCAGATGCTCGGGACAAGCGCGAGCATGACGGCCTATGAAACGACGGCCTCACCCCTTCAGGATGGACCGGCCGGCGAACTTTGCCTGCGGACCGAGCTGCTCCTCGATGCGGATCAGCTGGTTGTACTTGGCGGTACGGTCGGAGCGCGCCAGCGAGCCGGTCTTGATCTGTCCGCAATTGGTGGCGACGGCAAGATCGGCAATCGTCGAATCCTCGGTCTCGCCCGAGCGATGCGACATGACGGCCGAGTAACGCGCCTTGTGGGCGGTTTCGACGGCATCGAGCGTTTCCGACAGCGAACCGATCTGGTTGACCTTGACCAGGATGGAATTGGCAACGCCCATCTTGATGCCGTCGCGCAGGCGGGCCGAGTTGGTGACGAAGAGATCGTCGCCGACCAGCTGGATCTTCGAGCCGACCTTGTCGGTCAGGTACTTCCAGCCGGCCCAGTCGTCCTCGCCCATGCCGTCTTCGATCGAGAAGATCGGGTAGTTGCCTGCGAGTTCTGCGAGATAATCCGCCATGGCTTCCGGCTCCAGCACACGGCCTTCGCCTTCCAGGTGGTACTTGCCGTCCTTGAAGAATTCGGTCGAGGCGCAGTCGAGCGCGATATACATGTCTTCACCCGGACGGTAGCCGGCCTTCTCGATCGACTTCATGATGAAGTCGAGTGCTGCCGGTGCCGATGCGAGGCCCGGCGCGAAACCGCCTTCGTCCCCGACATTGGTGTTGTGGCCATCGGCCGCCAGCTGCTTCTTCAGGGTATGGAAGACTTCCGAGCCCATGCGCACGGCGTCGCGGATATTGTCGGCGCCGACCGGGACGATCATGAATTCCTGGAAGTCGATCGGGTTGTCGGCATGGGCGCCGCCGTTGATGATGTTCATCATCGGCACCGGCAGCAGGCGGGCATTCGGGCCGCCGACATAGCGATAAAGCGGCAGGCCGGCCGCAGCGGCAGCAGCCTTGGAGACGGCGAGCGAAACGCCGAGAATGGCGTTTGCGCCAAGCCGCGCCTTGTTCGGCGTGCCGTCGAGCTCGATCATCGTGTCGTCGATCAAAATTTGGTCTTCGGCATCGAGGCCGCCGACAGCTTCGAAGATTTCACCGTTCACGGCTTCGACCGCCTTTTCGACGCCCTTGCCGAGGTAGCGCTTGCCACCATCGCGCAGTTCGACCGCCTCATGCGCGCCGGTCGACGCACCCGACGGGACAGCCGCACGGCCGAAGGAACCGTCTTCGAGATAGACGTCGACCTCAACGGTCGGGTTGCCCCGGCTGTCAAGGATTTCGCGGCCGATGATGTCGATGATTGCAGTCATGATCTCTTCCCTGCTTCAAACGTGGTGGTGAACGGATGGCCTGTCATAATTCATGGCCCGGAAATTACAATGGCGGGCGCGGCGATTGAGAAAGGCCGCTGCCCTCGATCTGGACGACGCAGCACTACTGACGCTTGGCGATCGCATCGAAGGCGAGCAGCGTTTCCAGCAGTCGCGGCATGTCCTTCAAGTGCACCATGTTCGGGCCGTCCGAGGGCGCATTGTCCGGATCCTCATGGGTTTCGATGAAGACGCCGGCGACGCCAACAGCGACGGCCGCCCGCGAGAGCGTTTCAACGAACTCGCGCTGGCCGCCGGAAGACGAGCCCTGCCCGCCCGGCTGCTGCACCGAATGGGTCGCATCGAAGATAACCGGCGCACCGAGGCCGGCCATGATCGGCAGCGACCGCATGTCGGAAACGAGCGTATTGTAGCCGAAGGAAGCGCCGCGCTCGCAGAGCAGCACGTTCGGATTGCCGCTTTCGGTGAATTTGGCCAGCACGTTCTTCATGTCCCAGGGCGCGAGAAACTGACCTTTCTTGACGTTGATGACGCGGCCCGTCCTGGCAGCGGCAATCAGAAGATCGGTTTGGCGGCAGAGAAAGGCCGGAATCTGAAGGATATCGACGGTCGGCGCAACGAGCCCGCATTGTTCTTCCGTGTGGATATCGGTCAGAACCGGGAAACCGTATTCCTTCTTCAGGTCGGCGAAGATTTCCATCGCCTTTTCCAGCCCGATCCCGCGCTTGCCCGAAATCGACGTGCGGTTGGCCTTGTCGAAGGACGACTTGTAGACAAGGCCTAGACCCAGCGACTTGCAGAGCTCGACCATCGTGCCGGCAATCATGAAGGCGTGGTCGCGGCTTTCCATCTGGCAGGGACCGGCGATCAGCGACAGCTTCTGCGTGTTGGAGAAAACCACTTGGCCGGCGCCGTTGCCGGCCACCACGTTTGCATTTGTCTGCATGCCTATTCTCCGAATGCGAAAATGACGCCCTGCCCCGGGGCTTCCGGAACGATCAGGCGATTGTCTTTTTTGATGAACTCGACCGCGCTGGCGGCCAGATGACGCTCCGTCGCGGACAGGTCGGCGACCTTGAGCACGATGGCACGCCCGCGCAGTCCACGCGCATGGGTGCTGGTCCGGCGATCGAAGAAGCCCTGCATGCCGGCGGGATTGAGAACCGAAATCTTCACGTTCGCAGTCTCGATATCCATGCCGAAGGAATGGGCGGTGACCTCTCGCTCGTCCACCACCTCTTGCAGGATATATTGAAAATCGGTCGGATTGGGTTCGGACAGGACGACGTCCGAAATGCCGACGACACCGTTGGCGTGGGTTTCCAGGTCCGATCTATCGGCCGGCAACGGCTGGACGCGTTGACAGCTGAAGAAAAAGAAATCCGGCGCACGCAGGTCGCTGGCGAAGGCCAGGCGGAAGCTTCCGGTCGCCTCCGAACCATCAGGCAATCGCATCGGCCGCGAAAATTCGAGCATGGAGCCACCGGAAAGACCCGCCTTGCGAAAACGCGCGTCGTCGCCAGCAGCGTCGTCGGAACTCACCACGATTGCCGAGAAACCGTCCTGGCCGCGCCGGAATCGGTAGGCCTGGTCCCGCGCCACGAAGACGTTGCCGGCAACGGCGGCGGCTTCGCAATCCTCGCGCTGGCCAACCGCCAGCGGCTCGAGATAGGTTTTGTCGGCGAAGAAGACGCAGGCATTTTCGGTCCCGAAAGGATGGCGCGCATCGGCGGCCACCGTAAAACCGAGCGTCTGCAAACGGTGCCGGGCGACCGCAAGATTGCCGACGGGCAGGACGAGATGATCGAGCAGACGGGGCATACGGGGGGCTGCGGTCATTGATTTCCCTGAAACTGGCCTTTGGCAGGTGCTTTGCCTGCTTTGGATGACATTTTCAAGAAAATGTTCGGCATGGCCGAAATTGCGATGCGAAACATCGCGGAAAGCCCGGCGCGCAAGTGAGCGCCGGGCGGCCTCGTCAGAGATTGCTCATGCCGCCGTCAATGACCAGCTCGCTGCCGACCGTGAAAGCGGCCTCGTCCGAAGCCAGGAAAACGACGGCTTTGGCGATCTCGCCCGGATTGCCGAAGCGACCGGCCGGGATTTTCGCATCTGCCATGGCCTTGGTATCGACATCCGTCATGCCAAGCTTGCCGTAGAGCGGGGTCGAGATCGGCCCTGGGCTGATGGCGTTCACCCGGATGCCGCGACCGATCAATTCGCCCGACAGCGTCTTGGCGAAGGACAGCAGGGCCGCTTTCGTCAAGGCGTAGACGCTGGTGTTCGGCATGCCGATATGGGCGTTGATCGAGGTGTTGAGCACGATCGAGGCCGGATTGGAGAGGATCGGCAACAGCGACTGGATCAGGAAGAAAGGGCCTTTGACATTGATCGCCACCGAGCGATCGAAAGCCTCCTCATCGACCTGTTCGATCGGCAGGAAATCCGCCGCTCCCGCATTGACGAACAGGATGTCGAGATGACCGAACGCAGTCTCGACGGCTTCCGCAACCGCCTTCTGCCCGGCGATATCGCCGGCATCGGTGCGAATGAAAAGCACAGCGTCGCCAAGTTCGGCGCGAGCCTTGTCGATAGTGGCCGGGTTGGTTCCGGTGACGGCGACACGGGCGCCTTCGGCGAGGAACTGGCGGGCGGTCTCAAGGCCGATGCCGCTGGTGCCGCCGGTGATCAGGGCTGTCTTATTGTGCAGGCGTGACATGATAAACTCCTTGTTGAGACTGGGTTCCGTAAGGTTCAGGTGCGGGTGATCGAGGCGCCGCCGTCGACGAGCGACGCTGTTCCGGTCACGAAGGCCGAATCGTCAGAAGCGAGATAAAGAACAGAGCGTGCAAGTTCTTCAGGTGTGGCCACACGCTTCAGGGCGTGAAGGTTGGTCACGAACGACTGCTTGCCGTCCGTATCGTTCATTTCGCGGTACATGTCGGTATCGACGGCGCCCGGCAGAATGGCATTGACACGAACCGCCTGCGGGCCGAATTCGGCGGCGAGCGCCTGGGTCAGGCCGATCAGGCCGGCCTTGCTGGCGGCATAGGCGGCAACGCCCGGGAAGGCAAAGCTGTAGCCGACGAAGGTCGAGGTGAAGATCACCGAGCCGCCGCCATGCTTGATCATTTCGGCGATCTGATGCTTGGCGCCAAGGAAGGAGCCGGTCAGGTTGATGGCGATGGCGTCGCTCCAGCCCGCTTCCGAAACTTCCGTACTCGGGCCTGCTTCGCCAAGCGTGCCGGCATTGTTGAACGCCACATCGAGGCGGCCATAGGTTTCGACGGAAAGCGCGACCAGCGCCTTGGCATAGTCTTCCGAGCGAACATCGCCGGCGAGCGCAACGGCCTTGCCGCCGGCGGCTTCGATTTCCGCAACGAGCGTATCGAGCTCGCTCTGCCGGCGTGCGCCGACGACGAGCCTTGCGCCCTCGGCGGCAAAAAGCTTTGCTGTGGCGCGACCGATACCGGCGCTGGCACCCGTAACGATTGCGACTTTGTTGGAAAGGCGGTTCATGATCTTGTCCTCTTTGGCTGAGCGGTCGAGATGCCGTTTTGGCCTCTCCTGTTGCCGTTTGCTTGAGGCGAATATGGCTTTGTTTTATCGTTCGGATTAGTCTGAAAATATTGGAACTCGCTTACGGAAAAACCGAACGATGATCAAGCTCGACGGGATCTCTACCTTTGTCGCCATTGCTGAAGGCGGATCGATCAGCGAGGCCGCGCGACGTCTCAGATTGTCGAAGTCCGTGGTCAGCGAGCGGCTTGCGGAACTGGAGCGCAGTCTGGGCGCAAGCCTCCTGCATCGCACCACGCGCAAGCTGACCTTGACGGAAGACGGCACGGCGTTTCTCGAGCGGGCGTCGCGCATCGTTCAGGATGTGGAGGACGCGGCGGCCGACATGGCGGAGCGCCGCGGAACGCTCGCCGGCTCTTTGCGGATTTCAGCACCGGTGACCTTCGGTCGCCTGCATCTCGGGCCGGCGCTCTATCCGTTC
>UCJH01000073.1 GCA_900472785.1 Hyphomicrobiales bacterium
GCATTTCGCTGGTGGCCGACGTTCAGGGGGAAATCATCGGCCACCAGCGAAATGCTGAGCATTCCGCTATCGCGCAGGCGATCGACGATAAGATGTTCCGTCCCGTCGCTATAGGGTTGCCCCTTGAAGGCCGCCAGAGTGACGGCATGGATCGCCGCGGCGTCCGTCGGACCTTCCGGTCGGATGATTATTCAACGGTGACCGATTTTGCCAGATTACGCGGCTGATCAACGTCGGTACCCATGAACACCGCGGTGTGATAGGCCAGCAGCTGGATCGGAAGCGAGAAGATCATCGGCGCGATGATTTCGTCGACATTGGGCAGAACGATCGTGCTCATCGTTTCGAGCTTCGAGGCGGCGGCCCCCTTCTCGTCGGTGATGAAGATGATCCGGCCGCCGCGGGCAGCGACTTCCTGCATATTCGACACGGTTTTTTCGAAGAACCGGTCATGCGGTGCAATCACGATCACCGGCATGTTCTCATCAATCAGTGCGATCGGACCATGTTTGAGTTCGCCGGCTGCATAACCTTCCGCGTGAATATAGGAGATTTCCTTGAGTTTCAGCGCGCCTTCCATGGCAAGCGGATAGCTCGTGCCGCGGCCGAGATAAAGGACGTCGCGGCATTTCGACAGTTCGCGTGCAAGGCTCTCCATCTTCGGCTGGATGCTGTTCAGCACGCTACCCATGATGCGCGGCATTTCGGCGAGATGCCGGACCAGCGCCTTCTCTTCCTCCCTGGAAACCGTCCCTCGGGCAACGCCCGCGCCGACGGCAAGGGCCGCCAGAACCGAAAGCTGGCAGGTGAAAGCCTTGGTCGACGCAACGCCGATTTCAGGGCCGGCCATGATCGGGAAAATCGCATCCGCTTCGCGGGCGATGGTCGATTCCTTCACATTGACGACAGCGCCGATCTTCAGGCCGTTTTCCTTGCAATAGCGCAGGGACGCCAAAGTATCCGCGGTCTCGCCGGACTGCGAAATGAACAATGCGGCGGACTGCGACGACAGCGGAATATCGCGATAGCGGAACTCCGACGCCACGTCGATCTCCACCGGCAAGCGGGCGTAGCGCTCGAACCAGTATTTTCCGACGAGGCCGGCAAGATAGGCGGTGCCGCAGGCGGAAATCGCAAGGCTCGGCACCTTGGCGAAATCGATAGCGGTTGCCGTCGGGCTGATGCGGTTTTCGATGAAGTCGATATAGTTGGCAAGGGCGTGGGATATGACCTCCGGCTGTTCATAGATTTCCTTTTCCATGAAATGCCGGTGATTGCCCTTGTCGACCATATAGGCTGCGGCGACGGACACCTGCTTCTGGCGATGCACGGCCTTGCCGTCATGATCGAGGATTTCGACTTTTCCAGCCGTCAGAACCGCCCAGTCGCCGTCGATCAGATAGGTGATCTCGTTGGTGAAGGGCGACAGCGCGATGGCGTCCGATCCCAGAAACATTTCGCCCTTGCCATAGCCGACAGCGAGCGGCGGGCCGCTGCGGGCGGCCATGATGGTGTCAGGTGCATCCTTGAAGATGACGGCGAGTGCATAGGCGCCCGTCACGCGGCGCAGCATGGCCTGCATGGCATCACGATGGCTCATGCCGTCGCGGACAAGCTTTGCCAGCAACTGGGCAACGACTTCAGTGTCTGTCTGCGTGGCGAATGTGGCGCCGCCTGCGATCAGTTCGTCCTTCAGTTCGGAAAAATTCTCGATGATGCCGTTGTGGACGACCGCGACACCGTCGGTGAAATGCGGATGGGCGTTGTTTTCGGTCGGCGCGCCATGCGTCGCCCAGCGGGTATGAGCGATGCCGATGGTCCCGGCCAGCGGCTCGCCGCGCAATTTTGTTTCGAGATTGACCAGCTTGCCTTCGGCCCGGCGACGCTCCAGCGTACCGTTATGGATCGTAGCCACCCCCGCGGAATCATAACCACGATATTCGAGCCGCTTTAGCGCATCCACGAGGCGCTCGGACACGGGCTGGCTTCCAACGATGCCGACGATTCCGCACATATATTTCTCCGCAATTCTCGCCGCTTGTCACAGGGTTCAGGACGGGCGTTAAGTTCTAGGCTGGCCGCCTTGGTAGCGAATTCCGGGCATTGTGCAATCGGCCGGAAGCTCACTTTCGATTTCAGATTTTAACGGGCGGCGGCTTACTGGCCGTCGACTTTGGCTTTCTTGGCGGCTTTTTCGGCCTGATAGCGCGCGCGCAGCGTCGTTGCCCTGCCTGGCTTGATTTCCTGGCGGGCACGGCCAAAGGCGACCGCCTCAGCCGGAACGTCCTGGGTAATCACGCTGCCGGAAGCAACCAGCGCGTCATCACCGACGGAAACCGGTGCGACCAGCGAGGAATTCGAGCCGATAAAGGCATTGGCGCCGATGCGGGTAATGTGCTTGTTCACCCCGTCATAATTGCAGGTGATGGTGCCGGCACCGATATTGGTCTTTTCGCCGATGAAAGCATCGCCGATATAGGTCAGGTGGTTGACCTTGGCCCCGGCGCCGATCTCGGCCTGCTTGACCTCGCAGAAATTGCCGACCTTTGCCCCTTCGCCGAGATTGGCACCGGGGCGCAGGCGGGCATAGGGACCGACGGTCGCCCCGGTGCTGACATAGGCCCCCTCGAGATGCGAAAACGCATGAATGACCGCACCGCTTTCCACCGTGACGCCAGGCCCGAAGACGACATTCGGCTCGATCAGCACATCCTGACCGATCTGGGTATCATAGGAGAGGAAGACCGTTTCCGGCGCGATCATCGATACGCCGGCAATCATCAACTCGTGGCGACGGCGCTGCTGCCAGATCCGCTCGATGTAAGCGAGTTCTGCCCGCGTGTTGCAGCCGGTCAATTCGGTTTCCGGTGCTTCCACGGCAATCGCCTTGCCACCCGCCGCCACGACGATTTCGACGAGGTCCGTCAAGTAGTACTCACCCTTGGCGTTGGTGTTGCCGATCTGATCGAGAAGCGCCAACGCCTTTGCGCCGTTGATCGCCATCAGCCCGCCATTGCAATAGGTGATCTTCTTTTCCTCGTCGGTCGCATCGCGCTGTTCGCGGATCGCGACCAGTCTGCCTTCCTTGATGATCAGCCGCCCGTAGCCCGTCGGATCGGCCGTATGAAAACCGATGACAACGACGTCGTTGCCATCGGTCAAAGCCTGGCGGGCGGCCAGCAAGGGTCCTTCGGTGATCAGCGGCGTATCGCCGAAGACGACAAGAATATCGTCATGGCCTTTCGCAATTGCCTCACGCGCAGCCAGCACGGCATGACCGGTTCCAAGCCGTTCGGTCTGCGTGAACGCGGAGATGCGAAGCGGGCCGGCTGCAGCGGCTGCGGTAACGGCCGCCGCATCACGGCCAACGACCAGCGCCGCCGTACCGATCTCGGCTCTTGCCAGCGTATCGACCACATGCGCGATCATCGGACGGCCGCCAACCGGGTGCAGCACTTTCGACATGGAGGACTTCATGCGGGTGCTTTCCCCTGCCGCCAGTATGACCGCCAGGCACGTGCGTTTCATGCGTATTCTCCCATCGTCTTCTGCGGCCATGGTTCGAGCGCCGCGCGATTCTGTTCGTTTGCATATCAGTAAGTTATTTCAAGAAACATAACCGCGCCATCGGCGCAGCGTTAACCGGGATAAAACCGGATCATGTCATAAGGAGAGCAAACCGACGTCAGGTCGGACGCGCTCGACGGCAGGGCGCCGGGAGCAGAGACCGATCATGCAGCCATCCATGAAAACAAGTCCTTTCGGACAAACGGCCAATACTTCGCTTAGGCTTGCGGTCAGCCCCGTATTGGCACTGGCGATCGTCACCGCCCTCGCCTTCATCAGCCTTCTTGCAACGGTCCCGATGCCGATCGGGCCGATGTACTGGGATCACTACATCTATCTCGACGCCGCCAATCGCATCTTCGATGGCCAGATGCCTTCCGTCGATTTTTTTGCCCCTGTCGGTGGTCTCGGCTACTATCTGTTCGCATTGTTCCTGGAGGTGTTTCCCAAGGGCCATCCGCTGCTTTTGGCCAGCTGGTCGCTGCTCGCCGTCACGGCGCCCTTGATGGCCATTGTGCTGTGGGACGTCCAGCGACGCTCGACCAGCACAGCCTATGCTCTGCTTCTGCCATTCCTGCTTTTCTCGATTCTGCCCTTCAACACCGGCGATTTCTACCCCTATCCCGGCTCCGATGGCTTCGGCATCTACAATCGTCAAGTCTGCCAGCTGCTCTATGTCCTTGCCTGCGCCTTGCTCCATGTCCGCGACCAGCGAAAACTTGTCGTCAGCGTCGCATTGGCGATGCTGTCCCTACTCTTCATCAAGGTCACGGGCGTCGCTGCCGGTGTGATCCTCTGCCTAATGGCCTTCATGACAGGACGGCTAGGTTTGCGTGCCGCGGTCCTCGCCGGGCTAATCTTCTTCGGCTGCATCGTCGTTCTCGAACTGACAACCGGCATGGTGACTGCCTATGCGGTCGATATCCTTGCATTGCTGGACGTCAACAACACCAGCCTCCTGCCGCGACTGCTGCAGGCGGGATCGCTGAATTTCGGCATCGTCGTGACGAGCGGCGTCCTGTGCGTCGCGCTGGGTTGGCAACGGTTTGACATCGTCAGGGAAAACATACGGGGCCTGCTTGAACGGCCGAACATCGCATCCTTAATCCGGACAATCGACCAGCCGGCGCTCTGGCTTGCGGCCTTCGTCGCAGCGGGACTTCTCTTCGAAAGCCAGAATACCGGCAGCCAGGCCTTCATCTTCCTCTGGCCGCTGCTTGTCGCGATCCTGATCGAAAGCCACGGACGCGATCGGGCCAGCCCCGCCTTCTTCACCATCGCAGCCCTCGTGCTGGCGATAGCCACGCCTCCGGCGGTGCTGGTCGTGCAAAAGGCATCACGCGCCTGGATCGGCATGGTGCACAGCGAATTGCTGGAAACCCGCAACATCAAGACAATGGGTGCAGTCCGGGTCCGCGATATCCAGCTGCTGCGTGCCGAGCGGATGCGCCAAAGCTATATCGATGACCGCGGGACGTATGAGACCGTTGCCAACTCCGGCGAGTTGCCGTCTTTCCTTCTTTACAGCGATTTCGATTTCCAGGCGCTCTGGCTTCAGAGCGTCGATGCCGCTGTTTCCGCACTCCGCGCTTATGAAGCGACACATGCTGTCCGCTTCGAAACGATCATGAACATCGACTTCACCAATCCGTTTCCCTGGCTGCTGGATCGGCATGCGCCGAAATACATCGCTATCGGCGCCGACCCTTACCGCGCCGTTCCCGAGCCCGACGCCAAAGTCGCGGCTGCCGTGACGGCCACCGACATCGCGCTTTATCCGACCTGCCCGCCGACCACGGCACGTCTCAAGCTGCTCTCCCTGTACGAACCGCTGTTTGCGGAAAACCATACGCGCATCACGCTGACGCCGTGCTTCGACGCCTTTATCCGCAAGGACCTCGCCAAGCCGCAGTGAAGGATTACTGCGGAAGCCGCAGCCGGCTTTCGGTCAAAAGGCCGCTTTCATCGAGGATCGGGTGTGCGACGGAAACGATATGCGCGTTGATGCGCTTGAGGTCGCGCAGGATATCGAGATGCAGAGAACTCGTCTGGAGACTGTCTAGCCGGCCGTCGCGCAGACGCTCGAGATGCCGTTCGGACGACTGCTTCTCCATGCGCCGGACATCGACCTTCACTTCCATCAGTTGCCGGGCGAGGTCGGCATTTCGGGTCACGAA
Source organism: Hyphomicrobiales bacterium (assembly GCA_900472785.1). Lineage (GTDB taxonomy): Bacteria > Pseudomonadota > Alphaproteobacteria > Rhizobiales > Rhizobiaceae > Pararhizobium. The sequence goes on from UCJH01000073.1 coordinate 5,745, forward strand.
GATCGTCTGGGCGATGCGCAGATTGTCGATCGTCAGGGTAAAGAGCGTTTTCAGCTCCTGATAGCCTTCCTCTGAAAACTTCAGGCCGTTACCGATCTTCTTGTTGACCTGTTCGGCGACGCCCTTCTCGATGATGTCGCCGATATGTTCGAGATTGATCGCATAGTCGATGATGACGATGGAACGGCGTCCGTCATCGGCGCTCAATCCCTCGCGACCAAGGCGGGATAGAAAGAGCTTCACCTCCTGCTGCAGAAGATCGACCTGCTTCTCGAATTTGGCGATATCCCTGAGTTCTGTAAGATCATTGCCGTTGAACGCATTCATCACCTTGATCAACATAGCCTCGATGATATCGCCGACCCGCAGAACCTCCCGTGTGGCACCCGATAGCGCGATCACGGGAGTGCCCAGCGTGTTGTCGTCGAGGTAATGCGGCCCGGCCTCGTTGTTTTTCTCGTCGGGAATCAGCTTGATCATCCAGCTGGAAAGCCAGTTGGAAAACGGCCAGGCAAGAATGGCGAGCGCGATATTGAACAGCAGATGGATATCGACCGGCAGTTTTCCTGCGGGTATCGGAAAGGCTCTCAACAGCTCGGCGGCCGTGCCCGCCACCGGCAGGGCGATGAGACAGCCGATCGCCCGGACGACCAGATTGGCTACGGTGACGCGCCGGGCCGGTGCCGGGGACGACAGGGTCGCAATCACAGGGGGAATGGCGCCCCCGAGATTGGCACCCAGCACCAGCGCAATGATCAGGCTGGAAGAAAGATTGCCGGTCGAGGCCAGCGAGAGGATGAGCACAACGATGGCGAGACTGGACGACGACACGAAGGCGAGAACGGCGGCAAAGATCAACGCGACGGGCAAGGCGCCGTCGAGCAGCTCCAGGAAGGCGCCAAGTGCCGGCGAGCTGCGCATCGGTTCTGTTGCAAGCCCGAGAAGATGCAGCGAAAGAAGCATCAACCCGATGCCGACCAGAGCACTGCCGGCGCCCTGCCGGGCGCTCGAACGGCCGGTCCGGTGCAGCACGACGCCGGACAAAATGATCAGCGGCGAGAGCCAGTCGATCCCGATCGCGACGATCCAGGCCGTGACGGCGGTGCCCACATTGGCACCGAGCAGCACCAGTTGCGCCATGCGCGGCCGGACCAGCCCCTTTTCGACGAAGGAGGCGATCATCAATGCGGTCGCCGTGGAACTCTGCAGGGCGACCGTCGCCGCAAAGCCCGCGACGAACGAACGCCAAGGACTGCTGGTGCCCTCGGCAAGGCCGGTCCGCAGGCGAATACCGAAAGCACGCGTCACACCGTCCTTGACCTGCGACAGGCCGAAGAGCAGCAGGGCAACGGCCCCGAAGACATTGACCATCACAATGGTGGATTCCATGCGGCATTCCCGGCAATTGCCCAGCACCGGCCAGAAAAGCGTGTGCGAGTCGGTTCGTTCAAGGATGACAAGGCTAGCACTTCCAAGCGATCAAAAGACCGAGGAATGCATAATTGTGACAGATATTTTTCAATTGCCGGCTAACAATTCCGACATGAATCGGCCTCGCCGCGCCGTGACCTGTTCTTGCTGAAAGGGCAGCGAAAAACGACGCTGATTCTGTCATGCCGGAACGCGTTGCCGCTGCCCTGCTTTTTTGAGCTTCAAAAGCCTTCAATTCCGTCGCGGATTGCTCTAAGGAACGACACCGCCCGCCGTCCGGCGACGGTAAACTGCGACGAGGTATCCGTTCCAATGCTTGATTCCCTGAGAAGAGCTTCCCAGACCTGGGTCATGAAAGGTCTTATGGTCATTCTGGTGCTGTCCTTCGGTGTCTGGGGTATATCCACGTCGCTGGTTCCAAGCTCTGCCGATTCCGTCATCACCGTCGGCGATATCGAAGTTTCGCCAAGCGATTTCCGCCTGGCCTATGAGCGGCAGCTAGCGCAGCTCTCCCGACAGTTCGGCACGCGGCTGACGCCCGAGCAGGCCCGCGCTTTCGGCGTCGAATCTCAGGTTTATTCGCAACTCGTCGCCGGCGCGACGCTGGACCAGCTCTCGGAAGACATGAATCTCGGCCTATCGGAAGATCGCCTTGCCAAGCTGATCGCCGAGGACCCTGCCTTTCATGGTGTGAACGGCCAGTTCGATCGCCTGACCTTCTCCAGCGTCCTGCGCAATGCAGGTCTTCGCGAACAGGATTACATCAACAACCGCAGCCAGGTCGCAGTGCGCTCGCAGGTCGTCGAGGCGATCTCGGACGGCTAT
>UCJH01000120.1 GCA_900472785.1 Hyphomicrobiales bacterium
AGAAGGAAGCCGACTGAGCTGTCGAAACCAGCTGGTTCTTCAGTTCGGTGATTTCCTTGTTGATCTTCGTCTTGTCGACACCCGGTTCGCGGGCAGCAACCAGCTTCGCCTTGATTTCCGAGATCACGTCGATGGCATTGTCGAGACCGGTGTAAGCGGTGTCGGTCTTGGCAGCGCCGAGGCCGAGGGCGTCCTGAACCGTGGAGAGAGCCTTGTTGTCCGACTTCATGGTCGTTGCGATCGACCAGTAGGCGGCGTTGTCGGCAGCCGTCTCGACACGCAGGCCGGATGAAACGCGGCCCTGGGTCGTTTCCATGCCCGAAGAGATCGAGCGCAGCGTGGAGAGTGCTGCCATTGCAGCGGAGTTCGTGAGGATGCTTGTCATGATAAAAACTGTCCCTTTGACAGATTGAGTGGAAGGGACATTCCGGTCTTCGCCGGGAAACAGCAGCCAGCATCATGCCTGCTAACACGTTAATCTTCTTGGTTAACCTGCCGTTTCGATGATCATAGAAAATACCAACATGGTTAAAGAAACCTGAACTTCGATTTTTTTTGACGCGGGAAAAAAGAAAAAACCGCACCTCTTTCGAGATGCGGTTTCTGTTGGACGCCGACCGGTATGGGGGATGACCGGCCGGCGGCTTTGGCGTCGATTAACGGAAGAGCGAGAGGATGTTTTCCGAATTGGAGTTTGCGATCGAGAGCGACTGAATACCGAGCTGCTGCTGGGTCTGCAGGGCCTTGAGGCGGGTCGATTCTTCGTTCATGTCTGCATCCACCAGGCGACCGACGCCCTTGTCGATCACGTCCATCAGGTCGGCCATGAAGTCGTCCTGCATCGTGATGCGCTTGTTGGTCGCACCGAGCGTTGCAGCAGCGTCCGTCAGGCTCGACAGCATGGCGTCAACGGCGCTGATCATGCCTTCGATGTTGTCGTCGCTCGTCGAGGACGTCAGGTTGATGATGGTCGCACCGGTCGGAGCCGTACCGCCCGAAGCGAGCACCAGGTAGTATGTGGCGTTTGCAGTCGTTGCGGCAGTTG
>UCJH01000074.1 GCA_900472785.1 Hyphomicrobiales bacterium
CAAATTTGCTCTTTGCCATGGGGTGCGTATCCTGTGATCAGTAGATTGGATCATCCGGCGGCGCCGGTTTGGGGAGGCGTTTAAGGGTTTCGGAAGAATTGCGCAAGACATAATTATTTTGTCTCGTGCACGACTGCCGGCCTTTCGATTTCCGCTATATGGGGTTTGCCGGCAACAAATCCAGCCCGGAACGCCGCGATTCGGAAACCCAACGGCATTCAGTCGGTTAAACCGGTTTCTTGAATCAAGATATGAAGGGAGCTTATGGAGCGGGTAGCGGGAATCGAACCCGCGTATTCAGCTTGGAAGGCTGCTGCTCTACCATTGAGCTATACCCGCGGTGCGGTCATCGATCCTGTGACAGAATGGTGGAGGGAGTTGGATTTGAACCAACGTAGGCTGAGCCAACGGATTTACAGTCCGTCCCCTTTAACCACTCGGGCATCCCTCCATTATTCCGTCGGGATCAAGCGACCAAGCTTGTCAGATCGAAGCGGTTCCGGCCGGAGCAAGTCGCCCCTTCAATCTGCGCCGGGTATATGACCGCCCCGTTTCATCCTGTCAACACGACGCGTCAGAAAAAAGTGTGAAATCCGTCACAAAGGTGCCTTGCCGCGAATTTCGCTGAAAACGGTTCCAAGCCGGCCCCTTCCTCAGTATAAGGCAGCCATGAGCAAAGATAATCCGGGCGACAAGAGCGCCAAAGACACCCACTACGCCAGCCTGCGCCGCGCCCACCGCGACGCGAAACGCGAACGCGGCGAAATCCCGACGCCGGTGCAGGATCGCCGCAAGAAGAACGCCGCCGGCGACTGGACGGCGCCGCAACTGGCGCCGGACCAGGTGCTTCTCTACGGTATCCACACCGTTCGCGCCGCGCTCGACAACAAGGAACGACAGATCATCAAGCTGTCGCTGACGCAGAATGCGCTTGTACGTCTGGAGATCGGCCCGGTCGAAGAACTTGGCTTTCCGGTCGAAATCGTCTCGCCGCAGGATCTCGACAAGATCCTTGGGCCCGATGCGATCCATCAGGGCGTCATGCTGGAAACACGCCCCCTGCCCGTTCGCCGCCTGTCGGCGCTGACAGATAGCCCGCTGATCCTCGTTCTGGACCAGATCACCGATCCGCACAATGTCGGTGCGATCATGCGCTCCGCCGTGGCCTTCAATGCCGGGGCGCTGATCACCACCATGCGCCATAGCCCGACGGAATCCGGGGTCATGGCAAAATCCGCGTCCGGCGCTCTGGAAATGATCCCCTATATCCAGATCACCAATCTCGCCGACGCCTTGGAGGAGCTGCACAAGCTCGGCTTCACGTCGATCGGCCTCGATTCGGAAGGTCCGGCGCCGCTGGAAACCACCTTTACAGGCGAAAAGATCGCCCTCGTCCTTGGCGCCGAAGGCAAGGGCCTGCGCCAGAAGACGCGTTCGACGGTCACGGCGCTTGCCCGGCTGGACATGCCGGGCGCCATCAAGTCGCTCAATGTCTCAAATGCAGCGGCGATCGCCATGTATGCCGCCCGCGCGCATCTCGCCAAAGGCTGAATTCGTTCAGTTGCGAAAAGATGTCTGGCGCAGGCTTAGTGACGCCGTCGGGCAGCCGTCCTGCAACCGGCGCCACGTGGTGACGTTCAGCTCCTTCTCGCACCGGGCAAGATAGGGCGCGTCTCCGACCCTGATACAGACGGTTTCGCCGACTTCGTGCTTGGATCCATCGCGGGCGCGACAGGTGCAATGGGCATCCGGCGGCGCAGCATGAGCCGGCATCGCAACCGTCGCGGTACCGATCACGACAAGCACTGAAAACAAGATTGCGGCCATCGTTTGCATGGCCGCATTCTAGCGCAAACATGCGTCTTGTCGATGCGCTGCGAAGGCAAGGCGGCAATCAGGCCTTCTTCAGGAATTCCGTGCGCAGGACGAGGCCCTTGATCTTGGCGTGGCGGCATTCGACCTCGTCCGGTTCGTCCGTCAGATGGATGCCCTTGATCACCGTTCCCCGCTTCAGCGTCTCGGACGTTCCTTTAACTTTCAGGTCCTTGATCAGGGTAACGGTGTCACCTTCCTTGAGGATCGTGCCGTTGCTGTCCTTGACATCCATCTTCGCTCTCCTGTGCAGCGCCCCCCGCGCCCGATATGCCCCGCAGGCTGTAGCGGCTTCATCGCGCTTCGTCCAGCATCGCTCAGACGGCAAAAAACCGGGCATAGGAATACGCCCGGCTTCTCAGTAGGATGGGAAAATCGATCAGGCGGCCGTGGCGAACTGGGAGTGTTCGGCGATAGCCTTTTCGGCGCCGGCGATGGCCGACTGCTTGGCATCGTCACCCATGGCGAGGCCTTCGGCGCGGATAAATTCGACATCGGTGATGCCGATGAAGCCGAGGACCGTCGTCAGGTAGGCCTCCTGGTGGTCCATCGCGCTGATCGGCGAGGCACCCGAATAGTGGCCGCCGCGCGTGGAGGCGATGATCACCTTCTTGCCTTTGGCAAGACCTTCGACGCCGGTTTCGGTGTAGCGGAACGTCGTGCCGGCAACCAGAATGCGGTCGATCCAGGTCTTCAGCTGTGTCGGGACGGCAAAATTATACATCGGCGCGCCGATCACGAGGACGTCGGCCTTGAGAAACTCTTCGAGTGCGGCGCGGCCGGCGTTGAGTTCGGAGGCGAGCGATGCTTCGATGCCTTCCGGGCTTGCCGAGGCAGCCATCAAATGCGCTCCGCTGAGATGGGCAAGAGGCTCGGCGACCAGATCGCGGTAGGTGACGGAGGCCGAGGCTCTGTCAGCTTTCAGGCGACCGACGATCGAGGCCGTCAGCCGGCGGGAAACGGAGTGATTTCCAAGAATTCCGGAGTCGATGTGCAGAATGTTCATGATGGCACCTTCGTGACGTGTTGTATTCGTTTGCGGTGCACAACATATGTTTCCAAAACAATCGATCGATAAGCCAACACTTTTTCGACAGGGCGTTTCCTGTTAGAAACAATCCGACCAAAACCAAGGCCAATCGGCCGACCAAGGATGGAGCGCTCCGTGCAGGACCTCAACGACCTCGCCCTTTTTGCCGCCGTGGTGAAGCACAAGGGGTTTTCAGCCGCGGCACGCGTGCTCAACATTCCGAAATCCAAGCTCAGCAAACATGTGGCACGGCTTGAACAGCAGCTCGACGTCCGGCTTCTGGAGCGCTCGACGCGCAAACTGCGGGTGACGGATATCGGCCAGGCCTTCTACGAGCGCTGCGAGGCAATCCTCGCCGGCGTAGAGGCAGCCGAGGCCGTGGTCGCGACGGCAAAGAGCGAACCGGCGGGACTGGTGCGCCTCGCCTGCCCGATCGGCTTCACGCCGATGATCGCCCATATCATGCCGGCCTTCCACCGCTTCTATCCCGGCATCCGCGTGCTGATCACGGCAACCAACCGCCGCATCGATCTGGTCGATGAGCGTTTTGATATTGCCCTCAGGGCGCGCGACGAACTCGACACCGACAACCAGCTGATCGTTCGAAAACTCGGTGCCGCGCGCAGCTATCTGGCAGCCAGCCCCGATCTCCTGTCGCGCCTGCCGCCGGTCACGATCGAAACCCTCGGCAAGATGCCGACGCTGTCGATGAACGAGCAACACGCGACCGACACGTGGACACTGCTTCAACGGGACGGCACGGCGCGTGAGATTTCTCATAGCCCGATCATCGGCTGCAGCGATTTCGGCATTATCGAACAGGCCGCGATCGATGGCCTGGGCATCGCCATGCTGCCGCATCACATCGCCGAACGTGGTTTCCGAACCGGTGCGCTGGTGCCTGTGCTGCCGGAATGGATGTCGAAAGAAGTCATCGTGCATCTCGTCTTCACCTCGCGGCACGGTATCCTGCCGGCGGTGCGCGCCTTGATCGACTATCTGGCGGATACGCTTCCCGGCGCCATGTCCCGCTGCACGGAAGTCGAGCCGCGTCAGGCGACATTGCTGCGCGCCGCCGAATAGGTTGTAATTGCCCCGGGGAATCGCTTGCCGCTATGACGGCGCGGCGCTGAGGTTGGGGACAATCCGGATGACACGGGAACGGCGGCGGAGGATCGTCAGGCGACGCAGAACCGCGATCGGCGCAATGCTGGTGGCAGGCATAGCCTTCCTTGCCGGGATGACCGATGCGGTGGGCCTGCTTCGTCTCGGCAATTTCGTATCCTTCATGAGCGGCAACACGACGCAGGCCGCCGTCGCCATCGCCCGCGGCCAGACGGATCATGCCGTGTTACTCCTCGGCGGGCTGATGGTGTTCGTCGCCGGCAACGCCCTGGGCATCATCATTGCCCACGGCGCCGCCCGAAGGACCTTCCGGGTCCTGACAACGGTCACCGTCCTGCTCGCCGTTGCGGCAATGCTCACGGCACAGGCACTGGCCATTGCGCAATTCTACCTGATCATTCTCGCGATGGGCGTTATCAACACCGCCGTCGAGCATATCGAAGGCCTGCCGATCGGGTTGACCTATGTCACCGGAGGCCTGTCGCGATTCGGTCGCGGGCTTGGTCGCATGCTCATCGGCCAACGCCATCCCGGCTGGCTGATCCAGAGCGTCCCCTGGCTCGGCATGGCCATCGGCGCGATCTGCGGCGCCCTGCTCGAAACCCATTTCACGGCCTCGGCCCTGTGGATGACATGCAGCCTCTCCGCAGCGCTTGCAGCCGCAACCTTTCTCATCCCGCCACGCCTGCAGCGACGGCTTGCCCATTTTCAAGCGCCGACGCGCAAGATTGCAAAGCCCGGCGGCTAGACCGTTTCCTCGACGCCCTTTCCCGAATTCGCCACCCGGATCACACCGCAAAAACAACCGCGCGCAGCATTTTTACTTTACACCGCAACAGAATCTGCTAACTCCCTCCGCGTGCTGCCCTTATAGCTCAGTTGGTAGAGCACCTGATTTGTAATCAGGGGGTCCCGGGTTCGAGTCCTGGTGGGGGCACCATATTTTCTCGCGCGACCGCTAACCAATCCATCTCGCTGCTGTCACGTCGCTCTGCCTCGTCGCGCCATTCTTTCCTTTTCCCATCTGTTCTTTTGTGCATGATGACGCGGGCATCGTTTGCGCGGTGCCGTTGGCTGCCGTCATGATCGTGGGGCAGATGACTGCTATATTCGCAGGCCCGCAGACTGGCGCGGTCGCGCAGACAACAGACAGGCATTTCATGGCTCGCACATTCCAGACCATCGCCTTCGTCGCTTCTCCCGCCGACGAAGCGCAGAGGGCGGCGGAAGAACTCGGGGCGATTTACGGCAACGAGGATCCGGCAACAGCCGATGTCGTCGTGGCACTGGGCGGCGACGGCTTCATGCTTCAGACGCTGCACAAGACAATGAATTCCGGCAAGCTGGTCTACGGCATGAACCGCGGGTCTATCGGCTTCCTGATGAACCGCTACAGCACCGAAAACCTTCTTGAACGCCTGTCGGAGGCGGTCGAGAATGCATTCCGGCCGCTGGAAATGCAGACGGTGGACAGCGACGGCAACCGCTTCAAGGCGCTCGCCATCAACGAGGTCTATCTGTTTCGCCAATCCTACCAGGCGGCAAAGCTCAGGGTGGTGGTCGATGGGCGCGTCCGGCTGGAGGAGCTGATCTGCGATGGCGTACTGCTCTCCACCCCTGCCGGATCCACCGCCTACAATCTCTCCGCCCATGGACCGATCCTGCCGCTGGAGGCGCCGCTTCTGGCGCTGACGCCGGTCAGTCCATTTCGGCCGCGGCGCTGGCGCGGCGCGCTTTTGCCGAACAAGGTAACGGTCGATATCGCCATTCTCGAGGCTGACAAGCGGCCGGTCAACGCCGTGGCAGACCACGTGGAAGTCAAGTCCGTGGTGAAGGTGCGCATCGCCGAATCGGAAAACACCACGGCTCGCATCCTCTCCGACCCCGATTATTCCTGGTCGGACCGGATTCTTGCCGAGCAGTTTTCGAATTGAGCGTGACGTCCGGGCATGAACATGGTGATATTGCTGGAGGATCGAACAAAAATCGCCCTGGAGTTTCCGGAATGTATCGGATCGGCCTGCTGACCCTTTGTACGGCATTGACGCTTGTGACCACCCAGATGCTGGCGCAGGATGCCGACATTCTGCCAAGCAATATCATTTTCGTGACAAGCACCGGCTATTGGGAGGAAAGCGGCGATCCGCTCGATATTCTCGACCCATCGGCCGCTCCCTCGACCCAGCAGGCAGCACCGGCGACGGAAACACCGGAGAAGGCCGCAGACGTTCAGCGCGGCTATTATAAGCTGATCGCCGTCCGCCAGCCGGATGGAACCGCCCATATCCATCTACAGCAGATCGCCTCCGCTGCCGATGGACCGAAAGTCGTTTCCTCCGCTGAACTTGAGGAATTCTCGAACCTGAAGGCCTATGTCACCGACATCCGGCCGGAAAGCTCGACCGGCGTTGCAAGGCAGCCCGGCCTATTCGCGACGGTCTACCTGAAGACAGATCCCCAGGCCGTCGAGCCGGACAGCTGGACCGTGCTGATCGACGATATCGGCGACATCAAAGTCGAGCGCGAAACAAACTGACGCGGCGGCCGCGTTCAAACAAAAAACCGGACGCTTTCGGCGCCCGGTCTCATTTCATCAGGGCCGCAAGGGCAATCAGCTCAGATCGTCGACCACGGCATCGGCACCGCCATTGACGCGGTGCGCAAGGGCCGCCTCCATGAATTCGTTCAGGTCGCCGTCGAGCACATCGTCCGGTGCCGTACTGGCGACCCCGGTGCGCAGGTCCTTGACCAGTTGGTAGGGTTGCAGCACGTAGGAACGGATCTGGTGGCCCCAGCCGATGTCGCTCTTCGACGCCGCTTCGGCGTTGGCCGCCTCTTCGCGCTTTTTCAGCTCGGCCTCATACAGACGGGCGCGCAACATGTCCCAAGCCTTGGCCTTGTTCTTGTGCTGCGAACGCTCCTGCTGGCACTGGACGACGATGCCGGACGGCATGTGGGTGATGCGCACCGCCGAATCGGTGGTGTTGACATGCTGTCCGCCGGCGCCCGACGACCGATAGGTGTCGATGCGGCAATCGCTCTCGTTGATGTCGATCTGGATCGAATCGTCGATGACCGGATAGACCCAGATCGACGAGAACGAGGTGTGACGGCGGGCGTTGCTGTCGAACGGCGAAATCCGCACCAGACGATGCACGCCCGATTCGGTCTTCAGCCAGCCATAGGCATTGTGGCCCTTGACGAGAAGCGTCGCCGACTTGATGCCGGCTTCTTCACCGTCATGCACCTCCAGGAGTTCGACCTTGTAGCCCTGACGCTCAGACCAGCGGGTGTACATGCGCAGGAGGATGTTCGCCCAGTCCTGGCTCTCGGTGCCGCCGGCGCCCGAATGCACTTCCAGATAGGTGTCGTTGCCGTCGGCCTCGCCGGAGAGCATGGCCTCCACCTGGCGGCGCGCCGCTTCGGTGCGCAGAACACGCAACGCATCCTCGGCTTCCTTGATGACGTCGGTATCGCCCTCTTCCTCGCCAAGTTCGATGAGGTCGATCGCATCCTGCATCTGCTGCTCAAAGGCGCGGACGCTGTTGATTCCGTCATCGAGTTGCTGGCGCTCGCGCATCAGCTTCTGGGCTTCTGCGGCATCGTTCCAGAGGTTCGGATCCTCCGATTTGTTGTTTAACCAGTCCAGTCGTCTTACCGCCTGATCCCAGTCAAAGATGCCTCCTCAGCAGGCTTATGGCCTGCTTGATTTCGTCGACGATGTTTTCGATTTCGGTCCGCATTGTCCTGCTTCTTGGCGTCTTGTCTATGGATGTGCCGTGCATAAACACGGCGGCTTCGGATGTAAAGCCGGCTCTCTGTTTGGCAAGGCTGGAAATGGTGGACTAGAAAAGCCCGCCCTGGCCGGAGGTCACCGCCTGGTTTGCCTGCGGCGATGCCTTCAGGATTTCTTCCGGCGGAACGTAATCCTCCATGCCGCCGATGACCGAAAAGGTATCGGCAGGGCCGGTGCCGGGCTTGAAGGCTTCGATGATCGTATCGGGATCGCCCTCGGCCGCCGCCATGCCGGTCTTGCGATTGACCGGAACGAGGCTCATGCCTTCCGGCACGACGAACTTGCCGGGACGGGTGCCTTTGAGCGCCGCCTGCATGAAATCGTTGAAGATCGGCGCGGCAAGACCGCCGCCTGTGGCGCCGCGCCCCAGCGGTGCCGGATTGTCGAAGCCGAGATAGAGACCGGCGACCATGTCGGGCGTATAGCCGACGAACCAGGCATCCTTTTCGTCATTCGTCGTCCCGGTCTTGCCGGCGACCGGACGGTCGAGCTTGATCTTGCCGGCGGCGGTGCCGCGCGTGATCACGCCTTCCATCATCGAGGTGATCTGGTAGGCGGTCATCGGATCGAGAACCTGCTGGCGGTTGTCCGTCAGCGCCGGCTCGTCCTGACTTTCCCAGTCAGCCACGTTGCAATTGTCGCAGGTGCGCTCCTCGTGACGGAAGATCGTCTTGCCGTAGCGATCCTGGATGCGGTCGATCATCGACGGCTTGATCTGCTTGCCGCCATTGGCAAGCACGGCATAGGCCGACACCATCCGCAGTACGGTGGTTTCCCCGGAACCGAGCGACATGGCGAGCACCGGCAGCATCTTGTCGTAAATGCCGAAGCGCTCGGCATATTCGGCGACGAGGTTCATGCCCATGTCGTTGGCAAGGCGCACCGTCATCAGGTTGCGCGACTTCTCGATACCGAGACGGAGCGTCGATGGACCGGCCGAACCGCCGCCATAGTTTTCCGGCCGCCAGACCTGCCCGCCTGCGACCATCTCGAACGGCGCGTCAAGAATGACGGAGGCCGGCGTGTAGCCGTTGTCGAGCGCGGCCGCATAAACGAAAGGCTTGAACGAGGAACCGGGCTGACGCATCGCCTGCGTCGCGCGGTTGAACTCTGACTGACCATAGGAAAAGCCGCCGACCATAGCGAGCACGCGACCCGTCTGCGGATCCATGGCGACGAGGCCGCCCTGAACCTTCGGCGGTTGGCGCAGGCGGTATTCGCCCTTCTCTTCCACCGGCTCGACATAGACGACGTCACCCGGGCCGAGCACGCCCTCAGGCGACTTCGCAGACTTCCGGTCGGCGCCCGAAGAGCGGTAGGCCCACTGCATGGCCTTCGCTGCGATATGGCCGGTCACGCGATCGGGACCGATCTTGCCCGACACTTCCTTTTCCGGCTGGATGCCGATTTCCGCACCCTCTTCATTCACCGACAGGACGACGGCCAGCTTCCATTCCGGCACGTCGGCCAGCGGTTCAAGCTTGCCCAAAGGCGCGCCCCAATCGCCGCCGATCTCGATCGTCTTGACAGCGCCATGGAAGCCGCGGCGCTCGTCATAGCTGACGAGACCGTTCTGCAGCGCCTTGCGGGCCTCGATCTGCAGGTTCGGGTCGAGCGAGGTACGCACCGAAAGGCCGCCTTCGTACAGTGCATTGTCGCCGTAGCGCTGGATGATCTGGCGGCGAACCTCTTCGGCAAAATAGTCCGAGGCGAACAGATGCGATCCGGCCCGACGCAGCGTCACGCCGAGCGGCTGCTTCTTGGCGTCCTCGCCATCGCTATGGGTGACATAACCATTCTCGACCATGCGATCGATAACCCAGTTGCGGCGTTCGAGCGCTGCTTCCGCCTTGCGGAAAGGGTGGTAGTTGGCCGGCCCCTTCGGCAGGGCCGCAAGGTAGGCGGTTTCCGCAACAGTGAGCTCGGTTACCGATTTGTCGAAATAGGTGAGCGCCGCGCCGGCGATGCCATAGGAATTCAACCCGAAGAAAATCTCGTTGAGATACAGTTCGAGGATACGATCCTTGCTGTAGGCCTGCTCGATGCGGAAGGAGAGAATGGCTTCCTTGACCTTGCGGTCGATGGTCTGGTCGGCGGTCAGAAGAAAGTTCTTGGCGACCTGCTGGGTGATGGTCGACGCGCCGACCGGACGACGGCCGGAGCCGAAATTCTGCAGGTTCACGAAGATCGCACGGCCAAGGCCTGTGATGTCGACGCCCGGATGCTGGTAGAAATTCTTGTCTTCCGCCGAAATGAAAGCTGCTTTCACGCGATCCGGAATCGCCTGGATCGGCAGGTAGAGGCGCCGTTCACGGGCATACTCCGCCATCAGAGCGCCGTTTCCGGCGTGAAAGCGCGTGGTGACCGGCGGCGAGTAGCTGTTCAGAACCTCGTAATCCGGCAGGTCCTTGGCAACGCTGCCGAGGTAGACCGCGACAACGGCCGCAATCCCGAGCACAAGAAATGCGCCAACGCCGAAGAAATATCCAATCAGTCTGATCATCAGCCAGATACCAGTGCCTTGTTGTCGTTATCCCGCGCAGCCCATTCGGGCCTGTCAGGGGCCTAACGCCCACCTCGTTCGAATGCAATCACATCAGAGAAATATATCGATTCTCATATGGTCTGCGAAATCTGCGCCATCGGCTTACCGGCTGGGTATCCCGGCGGTCTGCTTGTCGATATCCGGACGGCTCCGGACACTCCCCGTGTACGCAAATTCCGATCTCTCGATAACGACCCGATTGTGAGCAAAATAGGGCTCACCGCGCATTAAACCGGGCATATGCCTTTGAAAACCATATCGCTGTTACCGCCGGGACACAAATCACAAACCCGCGTTACCAAACAATGCCGGCAGCTTAGCCGCCATTGCCGACCGCACCGTTGCGATAATGGCGGACGGCTTCAACCAGTCGCTCGGAGACCTTGCTGCGCCATTTCGGATCCAGCAGCAGCTTTTCATCGTCCTTGTTGGACAGAAAACCGAGCTCAAGTAGCACGGACGGCACGTCGGGCGCCCGCAGTACCTGAAAGCCGGCATACCGGTGCGGATTGTTGATCAGCTTGATCCGCCCTTCGAACGACGACACCACGGAGCGTGCAAGATTGACGGAAAAGGCCTGGGTTTCACGGCGGGTGAGGTCGATGAGGATGTCGGCGACTTCCGCGGGCTCCGTTTCAAGGGCGACGCCGGCGATCTCGTCGGAGAGGTTTTCACGCTCCGCCAGATTGGCGGCGAGATGATCGGAGGCCTTGTCGGAGATCGTGTAGACGGTCGCCCCGCGAATATCCTTCTGTTTCAGCGTGTCGGCATGAATGGAGATGAACAGGTTGGCGCCGTGCTGACGGGCGATCTGCACCCGCTGCGACAGCGAGAGGAACTCGTCCTTCGACCGCGTCAGGAAGGCCTTGATACCGGTTTCCTTGTTCAAGGCCCCCGTCATTTCCTCGGCAAAGGCCAAGGTGACCTTTTTCTCCTCGGTCTTCGTTGCAACGCCGACCGCTCCGGTATCGATGCCGCCATGGCCTGCGTCCACGGCAATGACGAAGGACCCGTCATTGGCTGCCGGTTCCGCCAGACGCCCGGTCTTTCCAGTCGTCGCGACGATGCTCCATTTCTGCTGTTCGAGAAGCTGTGAGAAACGATCCTGCGTCACGAACTCGGCATCGATGACGAGCCGAAAACCCTTGCCGCCCTCATCCTCCTTGACCTCCGCGAGCGCAACCGCGACCGGCCGCGTTGCCGTCAGCACGACACGGGAGCTGCCGGCGCCCATGCCGCCGTAGCGGATGTCGCTGAAAAGCCCCCTTGCCTTCAGGTCTTCCGGCTTCAGGCCGAACGAGGTTTCCGGCAGGTCGACGATGACCCGAACCGGGTTCGCGACATAGTGCACGGAAAACGCCGGCTTGCGGTCGAAATCGATCACGACTCGGGTGCGTGCGTCATCGCCGGCAATGCGGGCGCCGTAGGCGAGAAGTGGCTCGGCATCATCTGCGAGAGCTGGTGAATAGGCGGGCGACAGACACAGCGCAACCAGCGTCAACAAGCCCGCGCGCAACAATGTCGTCAAGCCGCGACGCGACTGGCCGGTGCGCGAAAACAGAAGGCTAAATCCGGTCAGCCGCGTCACGTCAGGCTCCGCATGTCTCGTTCCTGTTCGGTCCAAGAGGACCATTTTCGCCGCAACAGCGCGCGAATTAGAAAGCGCAATCAATGACGCCTTATGGTTAACCAAACCTTGCGGCGGCAAACCCGACCGTTCAAAACAACAGTCCAGGCCTTGTTCGCGCAGCACACAGGCGCCAGCGAATCAATCAATATTATGGCGATTTTGGCTTTTCCCTTGCCATTGTGACATAGAAAACATAAAAGCGTCGTCAGGGAGAAAGTGTTGACGGGATAGAATCAACGACCGGCTGCCATAGGGTTGAAAACCCCTGGCGCCAAGCCATGACCAGACAGGTTTACACCGGTTCTACGATGGTCATGCGTCCGAAAGCAGTCGTATCTTCATCCGCCGTCGCTGCGCTTTTTCTCCGCATACTGGATCGCAAAAAATCCGGCGGTGGCCGGGATGTTTATGGTGGCACACACCGCAGGCCCGTGATCGGGCACATTCATCGGGCCATTTTTGGCCTAATACATTGGCATTCTTGTTTGGTCATTGATGTTGTCACAGCAGTATCAGCCAGAAATAAACAGGCCCCGGAACGGTATCGTTCCCGGCGCCGTCTGGCCGCTGCCCCATCTCCCCAGCCAAGCGGGAACATTCACATTCGGTAGAGAACGTCAACCGCACGGAAAATCGCCTTTCGGTCGCATTTTCCCTGCGTTTTCACGGTCATGCCGAGGAGCACAGCTTAAATGGCAGAGAAAATGCTTATCGATGCGTCTCACGCTGAAGAGACGCGCGTCGTTGTCGTTCGCGGAAGTCGCATAGAAGAATTCGACTTCGAATCCGAACACAAGAAACAAATCCGCGGAAATATTTATCTCGCGAAGGTCACCCGCGTCGAACCCTCGCTTCAGGCGGCATTCGTCGATTACGGCGGCAACCGTCACGGTTTTCTGGCGTTTGCGGAAATCCATCCCGATTACTACCAGATTCCGCTTGCCGATCGTCAGGCCCTGCTGAGACAGGAAGCCGAAGAAGCCCGTCGCGATGACGACATCGAGCAGGTCGAGACCGGCACCGATCTGAGCGATGATTCCGACGAGGAAGCGGCGGAAGCACCGGTCGATAACGTGACCGAGGTCGAAGAGCCCGCAGCCGAATCGGTCGAGACGATTGACGTTGCCGCAGAATCCGTTGTCGAGGACGCGCCCAAGGCAAAGCCGAAGCGCCCAAGGCGCTCGAAGAAAGCTGCTGTCGAAGCTGTCGAATCCACAGACGGCGGCGATGGCGAAGACGGCTCTTCCGGCGGCGAAATGGCTGCCATGGTCGATACGGACTCGATCTCGGAAGATACCCGCAGCGGACGCCGCTCCAATGATGACGACGACGATGACGACGGTCATCCGGAAGAAAAGGAAGTCATCGAATCCGTCGGCGCAGAAGACGCGATGGAAGAAGTGCCGGACCGGCAGGCCAATCGCCGTCCGCGCAAGCAGTACCGCATCCAGGAAGTCATCAAGCGCCGGCAGATCCTGCTGGTTCAGGTGGCCAAGGAAGAACGCGGCAACAAGGGCGCGGCGCTGACCACCTATCTCTCGCTTGCCGGCCGCTATTCGGTGCTGATGCCGAACACGGCGCGCGGCGGCGGCATTTCCCGCAAGATCACCAACCTGCCAGACCGCAAGCGCCTCAAGGAAATCGCCCGCGCGCTCGACGTGCCGCAGGGCATGGGCGTCATCCTGCGCACCGCCGGCGCCAACCGCACCAAGGTCGAGGTCAAGCGCGACTTCGAATATCTGATGCGCCTGTGGGAAAACGTCCGCACGCTGACGCTGTCCTCGACAGCCCCTTGCCTCGTTTACGAGGAAGGCTCGCTGATCAAGCGCTCGATCCGCGATCTCTACAACAAGGATATCAGCGAAGTCATCGTCGCCGGCGAGGAAGGCTACAAGGAAGCCAAGGCTTTCATGAAGATGCTGATGCCGAGCCATGCCAAGGTGGTTCAGCCGTATCGCGACGTGCATCCGATCTTCTCGCGCTCGGGCATCGAAGCCCAGCTCGATCGCATGCTGCAGCCGCAGGTAACCCTGAAGTCCGGCGGCTACATCATCATCAACCAGACCGAAGCGCTTGTTGCCATCGACGTCAACTCGGGTCGCTCGACCCGCGAACACTCGATCGAGGACACCGCACTCCAGACCAATCTGGAAGCCGCCGAAGAGGTTGCCCGCCAGTTGCGCCTGCGCGACCTTGCCGGTCTCGTCGTCGTCGACTTCATCGACATGGAAGAGAAGCGCAACAACCGTTCGGTTGAAAAGCGCCTCAAGGACCATCTGAAGAACGATCGCGCCCGTATCCAGGTCGGCCGCATCTCGCATTTCGGCCTGCTCGAGATGTCGCGCCAGCGCATCCGGGCCTCGGTGCTCGAATCGACGATGCAGGTCTGCTCGCACTGCAACGGCACGGGCCATGTCCGCTCGCAGTCGTCGGTTGCGCTGCACGTCCTGCGCGGCGTCGAGGAATATCTGCTGAAGAACACGACGCACAACATCACGGTTCGCACCACGCCGGATATTGCGCTCTACCTTCTCAACCACAAGCGCGGCACGATCATCGATTATGAAGAGCGTTTCGGCGTTCAGATCATCATCGAGGCCGATGCACATGTCGGCGCCCAGCATTTCGCCATCGATCGCGGCGAAGCCGTTGAGAACCCGGTCAAGATCGACCAGATCATCCAGTTCGAACCCGAACCCGACGAAGACGATGATATCGTCATCGAGGACGAGATCGAGGATGACGAAGACGTTGTCGCCGAAGCCAAGCCGGAACGTGCCGAGCGATCCGAGCGCAGCGAACGCGCACCGGCCGAGCAGAGCGATGAGGGCAACCGCAAGCGCAAGCGTCGCCGCAGGCGGCGGGGTGGCAAGGGGACTGGCCCGAACGGCGAACAGTCCGGCAATACCGAAGCTCAGTCCGGCGAGAACGGCGCGGATGACGATGGCGATGAAGCCGACGACGATACGACGCCGAACGGCGACGTCGATAGCGTCGAAACGACGGCGCTCAGCGACGACGAGCAGCAGAAGCGCAAGCGCCGCCGGCGCGGCAAGCGTGGTGGCCGCCGCAATCGTCCGGAAGATGCAGAAGGCGAAAACCTCTCTGCAGACGAAGGCTCGGAAGACGACGTCTCGGACTCCGAACTGACGGCTGCGACGGCGACAGTCGTTGCGGAAGAAACTCCTGTCGTGGCAGAGGCTGAAGAACCCGCCGCCGAGCCTGTCGAGGCCGTCGCCCCTGTCGAGGCCGAAGCGAAGCCGGCCAAGCCGAAGCGCAGCCGCAAGAAGGCCGTCGTCGAGGAAGCACCGGTTGAAACCACCGATACGGACGCTCAGGCAGCCGTCGAAGCGACACCGGTCGAAGCAGAAGCGGTGGTGGAGCCGGTTGTTGAACAAGCGGCTGCAGCGCTTGAGGATCCCAAGCCTGCCCGCGCCAACCGCGACATCGACACGATCGCCAGCCAGCCGGTCATCAAATCCTCGACCGTCGAAAAGCAGGATGACAACGAACCGCCGAAGCCCAAGAAGGGCGGATGGTGGCAGAAGCGCGGTTTCTTCTGATCCGCTTCAAATCATAAATTTGCAAACAAAAGGCCAGCCGGGCGTTCCGGCTGGCCTTTTGGTTTCTGGGCTGACCCTATTTGAAATGGCGCCGTGCGACACCGTCAGAGGGCGCCGGTCACCGTTTGGTAGTAGGCGATATAGCGATCCTTCAATCCCGGCTGAATGCTGTCGGCGAGCATCAGAGCGATGATGAAGACGGTGTTCAACTCGGTTTCGTCCACGATGAGATCGACGAGATGGTGAACCGTCTCGTCATAACGCTCGGGCTTGCCTTTTACCGCATTGACAAACACGGCCAGCCCCATGGTGCTGTTGATCGACAGAGCCTTGTCGCGTTGCAGTTCGCTCAAAGGCAAATGCCGGGACATCAGCATGATGTAGGTGTCGATGAACCGCAAAAGCGGATAGAAGTCCTGGACCGCCGGCGGCAAGCCAACCTGTGCGAAAAGCGATTCCTTCGCGATCTCCAGCGTGTCGCTGTTCGACCAGCGTCCGAGATTGTACCGATAGACGATGGCCGGATCGTAGACGACCTTGCCGGATGCGATCAGTGCGGTGGTAATGGACCAGTCGCAATATCCGCCCTTCGTTGGATGCCGCGCGTAAAACTGACGTAATAGACCGATGTAGTAATCCGACCGACAGATGCTGTAGAACACGCTATTGTTGCCGCGGGTTCTGCGCGCATATTCCGCCATCCGGTCGGCTGGGTCATCCAACTCGATGGAGAAGTCTTCAGTCCTGACAATACCGTTTTTTTCAACCCAGATTTCCGTTTGCGGGCGCACCAACACCACGTCCGCCGGCAGGCGCGACAGGTCGATGGGAAAGGCACTGTCTAAAACGCGGATGGTGTCGTCATCGCCCATCGGCATCACAAAGGATGTCGCTACCTTCGACATGGCCGAGACGGCGTTTTCCTGAGGATCGGTATCGTCGCGGGTGATGTAGACGAGATTGGCGCTGCGCCCGTTATAGGCGGCTTGTTTGCGCGGGTCCTGGGAATTGTCCGAGATAACCATTCGACAGCCCGTCGCCTGCGAAAACGCAAGGAGACTCTCGATGGCCTCCCGCGAGTCTTCAAGCGTCCGGTTGCTGGGCATGTAAATCGTCAAGTCGGCGAGCATCGATCGGCACCTTCGGGAATCGGATCCGTTGCTTTTCGATATCCCGTCTAGCTTTCCCGGGCATTGACGTGTTGCCGAACGACCCGCGCGTGACGGCTCATTCGGATCGGCTCGACGCCGGCTCCTGTTTCGGCGGGAACAGGGAGAGTGACTGCAATAAAGCAGAATAGGATCACTCCAGGCCTCGAGCCCTGTGAACACTCAAGAGATTGTCATGAGAAAAACCCTTGCCTCCACAGGTCTCGTCGCGGTCGTGGCCATGGCCGCCACGCTCCATACGGTTCACGAGGCCCGGCCCGTCGGCGCTGTCGCCAGCCAGCGGCACAATGACTTCTACTATAAGAGCTATGACACGGCCTATCGTCCTGCCTGCCTTGCCCGAACCGTCACCCGTTATGACTATTGGGGCAAGGAAATACAGGAAAACGTCCGCATCTGCGGCTAGAAAACAATCGGCCGATGATCACGCCAGTCGTTCGAACGTCTTCGCGTATCGATTCAAGCGCCTGCGAATTTGAGTCCGCCCGGGGACGCAAGCAATTGTTAGACATCAATTTTCAGGAAAGCCATCTGGCGATCCGGTCCATCGCCTCGATCATGTCGCCCTCGGCGCCCGCATAGGAAAACCGCATGGTGCCGTGCCCTTCGACCGGATCGAAATCGAGCCCCGGCGTGGCGGCGACGCTGATTTCGGAGAGCATCCGGCGGGCGAAATCCATGCTGTCATTGGTGAAGCGGCTGACATCGGCATAGGCATAGAAGGCCCCGTCCATCGGCGAGGCGATGCTGAAGCCGATCTCCGGCAGGCGCTTCAGCAGGAGATCACGGTTGGTGGCGTAGGATGCCTTGTAGACGTCAAGCTCTTCAGACGCGCCAAGCGCCGCCTCGGCGGCAATTTGCGAGAGCTCCGGCGGAGAGATGTAGAGGCTTTGCGCAATACGCTCGAAACCGCGCACCTGGTCTTCCGGCAGCACCATCCAGCCGATCCGCCATCCGGTCATGCAGTAATATTTCGAAAACGAGTTGATGATCACCGCCTCGTCTGTCACCCCAAGCGCCGTCGTCTCCTCGCCTGCGAATGTCAGGCCATGATAGATCTCGTCGGAAATGAAGGCGATGCCGCGATCGTGGCAATAGTCCGCCAGCGCCTTCAACTGCGTCTTGCCGGTTACCGTCCCCGTCGGATTGGCGGGGCTTGCAAGGAGCACGCCGTTTATCGCCTGCCCTGCCCTTGCAGCCGCCGCCTGAAGACTTTCCGGCGTCAGCGTGAAGCCGGTGTCGGCATTGGCCTCGACCTCGATCACCGTCAGGCCGAGGGCCGCCAGAATATTGCGATAGGCCGGATAGCCGGGCCTTGCAATCGCCACACAATCGCCCGGATCGAACAGCGCAAGGAAGGCAAGATTGAACCCCGCCGAAGAACCGGTCGTCACCGCGACGCGCTTCGGATCGACATCGATGCCGTAACGGATGCGATAGTGGCGGGCGATCGCCGTGCGCAGCGACAGCGTGCCGAGCGCATCGGTATAGCCGAGCCGCCCGTGGTGAAGCGCCTTGTGCGCTGCGTCCAGTGCGGCCGCCGGCGCCGGATGGCTGGGCTGGCCGACCGCCATTGAAATCACCGGATAGCCGGCCTCGCGCCGCCTGGTGGCTTCGGCCAGGACGTCCATGGCATGAAACGGTTCGACGGCACTGCGGGCGGAAAGCGATTTCAACGGCAAATCCTCGGTTTGTGTCACAGCCTGCGGTTTGCCCCATCGCCAGCGCCTTCACAAGTGCGAGAGCGCCGCACTTACGCCGATTTTTCCCGTTTCGTTTGCCCTCGCACGCCCCTATGCTTGCGGCCAAGCTGCGCCAGCGCGCAGCGTGTTGTGTTGTCTTTCAAACAAGCGTGTTGACCGAACCGTCCGAATTGAACGACAGACTAAGGCGAAGAAGGACAACGAGGAAAACATGGCATTCAATATTCGCAAGATCATTGCCGGGTCGCTGGTCGTTTTGACGGCGGCAACGGCGGCTCCTTCCCTGGGCTTTGCGCTTGACGACAAGCAGAAGCAGGAGATCGGCGCCTTCATCAAGGAATATCTGGTTGCCAATCCCGAGATCCTGCTCGAGGCGCAGAAAGCACTGAAGGCCAAGCAGGAGCAGGCACAGCTCGAACAGGCAAAGGCCGCGATCGGCGACAACAAGGACGCCATCTTCCAGTCGACCCATGACGTGACACTGGGCAATCCCAAGGGCGACGTCACCATCGTCGAGTTCTACGACTACAATTGCGGCTATTGCAAACGCGCGCTATCCGACATGGACGCGATCCTGGAAAAGGACAAGAACGTCCGCTTCGTGCTGAAGGAACTGCCGATTCTCGGCCCGGATTCGCTGGCGGCTCACAAGGTCAGTGCCGCCTTCCGGCTGGTCGCGCCGGAAAAATACGGTGACTTCCACCGCGCACTGCTTGGCGGCGAGGATCGGGCGACGGAAGAAACAGCCATCGCGGTTGCCGGCAGGCTCGGCGTCAAGGAAACGGATCTCCGCGCCAAGATGGTCGATGAATCCAACGATGAAGCCGTCAAGGAGGCCTATACGCTGGCCAACACGCTCGGCATCACCGGTACGCCTTCCTATGTCATCGGCAACGAGGCGGTGTTCGGCGCGGTCGGTGTCGAGGAGATCGAGACCAAGGTCACCAATATGCGCAGCTGCGGCAGCACAATCTGCTGAACACGGGGCTTGTCGAACCTGCCCGACGTGATCGCTTGTGGACAAAGCCCCTGGTGCGCCAAGGGGCTTTTCCTTGTCTTGCCATCAGTCTATAGGTAACCCCCGACAATCGCACGGACTTGCCTATGCCATCGACGATCTATGTGCTGAACGGCCCCAATCTCAATGCGCTGGGCAAACGCGAACCGGGTATTTATGGCTCCCTGACGCTGGCCGATATCGAGGCCCTTTGCATTGCAGAAGGCGAACGACTCGGACTCGAGATCGTCTTTCGCCAGAGCAACCACGAGGGTGATCTCGTGGACTGGTTCCATGAAGCCGGCGAGAAGGCATCAGGCGTTGCCGTCAACGCCGGCGCCTACACCCACACATCCATTGCCCTTCACGATGCGGCGAAGGCGATCGGCATTCCGGTTGTCGAACTGCATCTTTCCAATGTCCATGCGCGGGAGAAATTCCGACACACCTCCCTGCTCGCGCCTGCGGCAAAGGGGGTGATCTGCGGCTTCGGCGCGGACAGTTACATTCTCGCGCTCAATGCGCTAAAGACACTCACGCACCAAACGCGATAAGAAGAACAAGAGGCTCACATCCATGGCTGACAAGAAACCCGGTATCGACCAGACGCTGATCCGCGATCTCGCCAACATCCTCAATGAAACCGACCTGACGGAAATCGAAGTCGAGCAGGACGACCTGCGCATCCGCGTCTCGCGCGCCGGAACGCCGCAATACGTCTCCGCTCCGGTTCCCTCCGCCGCTCCGGTGCAGTTCGCTACGGCCGCCAGTGCGCCTGTCGCCGTGTCGGATGCCGGCAAGGCTTCCAAGAATGCCGTGTCCTCGCCGATGGTCGGCACCGTTTATCTGTCGCCCGCTCCCGGCTCGCGCCCCTTCGTTGAAGTTGGAGCTGCCGTGAAGGAAGGCCAGACCATCCTGATCATCGAAGCCATGAAGACGATGAACCAGATCCCGGCGCCCCGCTCCGGCAAGGTTACCGAAATCCTCGTTGAAGACGGCGCTCCGGTTGAATATGGCGAAGCCCTGATCGTCATCGAATAAGGCGACAGACCCATGATCTCGAAAATCCTCATTGCCAATCGCGGTGAAATCGCCCTTCGCGTCCTGCGCGCCTGCAAGGAACTCGGCATCGCCACCGTCGCGGTGCATTCCACGGCGGATGCTGACGCGATGCATGTGCGCCTCGCCGACGAAAGTGTCTGCATCGGCCCGCCGCCATCGCGCGACAGCTATCTGAACATTCATCAGATCGTCGCGGCCTGCGAGATTACCGGCGCCGACGCCGTGCATCCGGGCTACGGCTTCCTGTCGGAAAATGCCAAGTTCGCCGATATCCTCGATGCGCACGGCATCACCTTCATCGGCCCGACCGCCGATCACATCCGCATCATGGGCGACAAGATTACCGCCAAGGAAACGGCGAAATCGCTGGGCATTCCCGTCGTTCCAGGTTCCGCCGGTGAGGTAAAGCCTGAGAACGCCCTGCAGATCGCTCGCGAAATCGGTTTCCCGGTGCTGATCAAGGCCACGGCCGGCGGCGGCGGTCGCGGCATGAAAGTCGCGAAGAACGAGGACGAGCTTTCGGAAGCCGTCTCGACGGCCCGCTCCGAAGCGCTGGCCGCCTTCGGCAACGACGCCGTCTACATGGAAAAATACCTCGGCAAGCCACGCCACATCGAAATCCAGGTCGTCGGCGACGGCGAAGGCAATGCCATCCATCTGGGCGAACGCGACTGCTCGCTGCAGCGCCGCCACCAGAAGGTCTGGGAAGAAGCCAATTCGCCGGCACTCAATGTCGAGCAGCGGATGAAGATCGGCGAAATCTGCGCCGACGCGATGCGCAAGCTGAAATACCGCGGTGCCGGGACGATCGAATTCCTCTATGAAAACGGCGAGTTCTTCTTCATCGAGATGAACACCCGCCTGCAGGTCGAGCATCCGATCACCGAGGCCATCACCGGCATCGACCTCGTACACGAGCAAATCCGCGTCGCTTCCGGCGCCGGTCTTTCTGTGACGCAGGATGAAGTGGTGTTTTCCGGACACGCCATCGAATGCCGCATCAATGCCGAGGATCCGCGCACCTTCGTGCCGTCGCCCGGCACGATCACGCATTTCCACGCACCGGGCGGTCTCGGCGTGCGCGTCGATTCCGGCGCCTATCAGGGCTACAAGATCCCGCCCTATTACGACAGCCTGATCGGCAAGCTGATCGTCCACGGTCGCACCCGCGTCGAATGCATGATGCGCCTGCGCCGCGTGCTCGACGAATTCGTCATCGACGGCATCAAGACGACGCTGCCGCTGTTTCAGGACCTGATCAACAATCAGGACATCGCCAACGGCGACTACGACATCCACTGGCTGGAGCACTACCTCGCGCAGCCAACCACCGATGCGGCGGAATGAGGCGAGCGCGGTGAAGGGAAAGCGCAGCAGGCAGCCGGAAATCACCCCGGACCTTCTGCTGCGCGCCTATTCCATCGGGCTTTTCCCGATGGCCGACAGCGCCGATGACCCCGAACTGTTCTGGGTCGAGCCCGAGTTGCGCGGCATCATCCCGCTTGACGATTTCCACATTTCGAAGAGCCTCGCCAAGACGATCCGCCGCGCGCCGTTCGACATCCGCTTCGACACGGCCTTCGAAGAGGTCATGGACGGCTGCGCCGCCCCCGCCCTTGACCGCCCGACAACATGGATCAACGGCAAGATCCGCTCGCTTTACGCCAGACTGCATGAGATGGGCCACGCCCATTCCGTCGAGGCTTTCGACGGCAATGAGCTGGTTGGCGGTCTGTACGGCGTCTCTCTGGGCGCCGCCTTTTTCGGGGAAAGCATGTTCTCAAGGCGCACGGATGCCTCGAAGATTTGTCTTGTGCATCTGGTGGAGCGCCTACGGGACAGGGGCTTCAAATTGCTAGACACGCAATTCACCACCGATCATCTAAAAACATTCGGCGCGGTCGACGTGCCCAAAGCCAGATACGAGACGATGCTGGCCAAGGCGATTGCCTCTCCACATCTTGAATTCTAGCAGAATTAACTTTTACTGCGTCGCAGCGTCGTCCGGTGCAGGCAGGTCTGACTTGGCCTTGCAGGACTGCAACCAAACGTCATAGACGGGGTGCTCGACGGCATTGAGGCCGGGGCTGTCGGCAAACATCCAGCCGGTGAAGATGCGACGGATCTTGCGGTCGAGCGTGATTTCATCGACTTCGACGAACGTGGTGGTCTTCTGCGCTTCCGTGTCGTCGCGATTGTAGCAGACGCGCGGCGTCACCTGCAGCGCGCCGAACTGCACGGTCTCGCCGATATAGACGTCGAAGGTCGTAATGCGGCCGGTAATCTTGTCGATGCCTGAAAACACGGCCACGGGATTGGAAATCCGCTCGGCTCTCGCCACAGGTGCGAGGACGACAACAGCGGCGCCTGCAATCAGACAAAAAGCGGAAATGGGCAGAAACCGCCGCATCGCAATCCGCTGACTTGAAAATACCATTACCGCTCGTCTCCCGCGCAATTTCCGGCCATGATGTCCGGATATCAGGCGCTAAACATGAAATGTGGCCGAGGCATGATGCGCGGCAGCGCAATCAACAGGCAGGAATTTCGCTTTGTTCGGCGACACTCAGGAACGGGGCGTCCAGGCATCATAGTCGCCTGTCACCCGCGGGCGTTCGCCGGCAGTGTTGATGGAACCCGGCGGGCGATAGGCGTTGATCGAACCGGTTCCGTTCGGCTTGTGCGGCTTCTGCCATTCGCGCGGCGTATAGGTCTCGTCCGCCGGCGATACGTCGGTGCGGTGGTGCATCCAGCCGTGCCAACCCGGCGGAATGGCGGACGCGTCGGCATAACCGTTGTAGATCACCCAGCGGCGCGTACGGCCTTCCGAGTCCTTGCCACCCTGATAATAGACGTTGCCCGCCTCGTCCTGCCCGACAAGGCTGCCGAAGCGCCATGTATGGAGCCGGGTGCCGAGCGTTTGCCCATTCCACCAAGTGAAGATCTGCAGCAGAAATTTCATGAGCGCCGTCCTTGAACCGCCACGACAATGCATGGCCGGATGCAAAATAGTCCTGCCCCGCTTATGCCGCGCAGCCGGTGGATTGTCCAGTGATTCCCAAGGATTCCCCGTTCAATTCGGCCCGGCCCGTGGAACGATCAACCGAGCCGCTTTTCCATGATGATCGCCGGAAGACCGGAATTGGGGGCGCCCCACTCTTCCATGCGGTCCACTTCGGAAAAGCCGAGCTTCTGGTAAAAGGATTGCGCGCGAACATTGGGCAGTGCCACCTCGACCCGCATGATCTCGGCATCCGGAAAACAGGTTTCGAGCTCGGCGAAGATGTCGCGACCAATACCTTCGTTCTGGCAGGATGGCTTCACATATAGCTGATGCAGCATCGCGGTTTTCGCCATCTTCGGATAGGTGGCGGCATATCCGATGCCGCCAATTTCCCTGCCGCTGTCAGCCACCAGGAATTCGCCACCCGGCTTCTGGATGCGCGACCGGATAGCAGCCAGCGAATGCCACTCCTCGACCATCTGCCTGACCTTCTCTGCACCGTAGAACGGGTCGTAGGCGTCGTGAAAGGTTTCCGCCAGGAGAGCACGGATTTGCGTATCATCAACCTCGCGGGCAGTACGGACGAAGTAGACCACGGAGCCTACTCCCCCTCGATCCCCAGCTTGGCCTTGACCAGCGCCTGGACGGCCTGCGGATTGGCCTTGCCGCCGGTTGCCTTCATGACCTGGCCGACGAACCAGCCGGCCAGCGAAGGCTTGGCCTGGACCTTGGCAACCTGATCGGGATTGGCGGCAATGATCTCGTCGACGGCCTTTTCGATGGCACCGGTGTCTGTCACCTGCTTCATGCCGCGCGCTTCGACGAGTTCAGCGGGATCGCCGCCTTCGGTCCAGACGATTTCGAACAGGTCCTTGGCGATCTTGCCGGAAATGACTTCCGACTTGATGAGATCGAGGATCGCACCGAGCTGGGCGGGCGAAACCGGAGTCTCTTCAATGCCTTTGCCGGCTTTGTTCAAGGCGCCCAGCAGATCGTTGATGACCCAGTTTGCGGCGATCTTGCCGTCGCGACCGGCGGCCACAGCCTCGAAATAATCGGCGATCGCCTTTTCCGAGACGAGCACAGAGGCATCGTAGATCGACAGGCCGAGATCGGCGACGAAGCGCTCCTTCTTGTCATCCGGCAATTCCGGCAGATGCGCCTTGAGTTCGGCAACGAAGGCATCGTCGAATTCCAGCGGCAGCAGATCCGGATCGGGAAAGTAGCGATAGTCGTGCGCATCTTCCTTGGACCGCATCGAGCGGGTCTCGCCCTTGTTCGGGTCGAACAGACGGGTTTCCTGGTCGATCGAGCCGCCATCCTCCAGAATGCCGATCTGGCGGCGCGCCTCGTATTCGATCGCCTGACCGATGAAGCGGATGGAGTTGACGTTCTTGATTTCGCAGCGCGTACCGAAGTCCTCGCCCGGACGCCGCACGGAAACGTTGACGTCGGCGCGCATCGAGCCTTCGTCCATGTTGCCGTCGCAGGTGCCGAGATAGCGCACGATCGAGCGCAGTTTGGTCATGTAGGCCTTGGCTTCGTCGGAAGAGCGCATGTCGGGCTTGGAGACGATCTCCATCAGCGCCACGCCCGAGCGGTTGAGGTCGACATAGGACATGGTCGGGTGCTGGTCGTGCATCGATTTGCCGGCGTCCTGCTCCAGATGCAGGCGCTCGATGCCGATCTCGACATCCTCGAATTGGCCCTGACGGTCCGGGCCGACGGAGATGATGATCTTGCCCTCGCCGACGATCGGATCCTTGAACTGCGAAATCTGGTAGCCCTGCGGCAGATCCGGATAGAAATAGTTCTTGCGGTCGAAGATCGAGCGCTTGTTGATCTGCGCCTTCAAGCCGAGACCGGTGCGGACGGCCTGCTTGACGCATTCCTCGTTGATGACGGGCAGCATGCCGGGCATGGCCGCATCGACCAGCGAGACGTTGGAATTCGGCGCATTGCCAAACGTCGTAGACGCGCCTGAAAACAGCTTCGAATTGCTGGTGACCTGAGCATGCACTTCCATGCCGATGATGACCTCCCAGTCGCCGGTGGCGCCGGGGATATAGCGTTTCGGTTCGGAGATGCGGACGTCGACGAGGGTCATGGAATGCTCTTCTGTAAGCTTAAATTCGAGTGTCTCTGGGTAGAACAATTGGCTTGGGGGTGCAAGGCTTGTCGCATGGGAAGACCACGCAAACCCGCCGCCGGCCGCTGTTTGCAGTCCGTTCAGACCTGCCTGCCAAGATGAAACCATGACAACGAGCCAGACCATCGTCCTGATCATCCTCGTGATCAACATCATCACCTTCTGCGTCTTCTGGTGGGACAAGGGCGCGGCCCGCGAAGGGCGTTGGCGCGTGCCCGAAAGCCGGTTGCTCGCCCTTGCATTGATCGGCGGCAGCCTTGGCGCCGTCGCAGGACAGCAACTCCTTCGACATAAAACCCGGAAGGAGCCGTTCCGCAGCAATCTCATGCTGATCGTCGCCGTTCATCTCCTGACCCTTGTCGCCTGGCTTTCAGCACCTCTCTGGTTTGCATCGGCTCTTGCCGTCACCCGGCAACTGTCGTGATCCGCCTCTATCGCGTTTGTCCATCTTGACACGCGCCGCCATTCGTAACTATTATTATTACATGAAAAGAAACAGTCGCCTTTCCGCGGTGCTGCATGCGCTGCTCCACATGGCAGAACGCGGTCGCCCGATGACCTCGGACGAACTCGCTGTCTGCCTTGGCACCAATCCCGTCGTTGTTCGGCGCACAATGGCCGGGCTGCGCGAGGCCGGGCTTGTTGCCTCCGGGCGCGGCCATGGCGGCGGCTGGATGCTGGCCCGCGCGCTCGAAGACGTCACCATGCGCGATATCTATGCCGCGCTTGGCGAACCGATGCTGTTCCAGATGGGAAATGTCAGCGAAAGCCCGGGCTGCCTGGTCGAGCAGGCCGTCAACCACGCGCTGGACGACGCATTTCGCGATGCCGAAGCCATGCTGATTGCCCGCCTCGGCGAAGTCACGCTCGCAGCCCTTGCCGACGATTTCAAACGGCGCTTTGCCGAACACCGGGCCGCGCTGAAACCTCACGGCTGACCGCCGCAACCACCTCTGATCTTTCGCTACCGGGCTTCCTTGACGTCGCCTCCGGCCGGCGAAGCCATGAAAGGACAAGACCATGCAACAGGACGCAATCATCATCGGCGGCGGTTTCGCCGGACTGTCGGCCGCCTATATTCTGGCCCGCGCACGCCGCCATGTGACGATCATCGACACGGGCACGCCGCGCAACCGCTTTGCCGCCCGCTCACACGGCGTGCTTGGGCATGACGGCAAATCGGGCGGCGAAATCCTGTCCGAGGCGCGCGCCCAACTCCTCGCCTACCCGACCGTCACCTTTATCGACGGCGAGGTTGACTCCGCGGCAGGTGCGATCGACGATTTTCATGTCAGCATCGACGGGCACGGTACGATCGCCACCCGGAGATTGCTTCTGGCGAGCGGAATAGAAGACCGGCTGCCGGATATTCCGGGTCTTCGGGAGCGCTGGGGCAAGACGGTTCTGCATTGCCCCTATTGCCACGGCTACGAGATCGGCGGCGGCCCGATCGGCGTTCTGGCAACGCACCCGATGTCGGCGCATCAGGCGGCAGTCGTTGCCGACTGGGGCACTGTTACGCTCTTCACCAATGGGATGCCGGAGCCGGACGAGGCAACGCTTGCCCTTCTCGAAAGGCGCGGCGTCAGCCTCCAGCCGGGCGCGGTCAGCGTCATAGAAACCGGCACCTGCGACATGCAGCGGGTACGGCTGGAAAACGGTCGAACTTTCGACGTCAAGGCGCTGTTTGTCGCTGCCGACCTGCATATTCGCGGCACGATCGCGGAAAACCTCGGCTGTGCGATGGAAGACTCGGCGGCCGGCAAGATCCTCACCACCGATGCCATCAAGGCAACCAGCATCCCCGGGGTCTATGCCGCCGGTGATATCGCCCGCGCTTTCGGCAACATCACCCTCGTATCCGCCGATGGCGTCATGGCAGGGCTCGGAATGCATCAGTCGCTGATGTTTTCAGCCCGTTCCTGACGAAGCGGCATGCTTGACGGACGGCACGGGCCTGCCTTAAAAGCAGCCGTCCTTGTGGAGTTTTGATGTTCACCTCGTCTGAGATTGCCTGAGGGCCCTGCCCGCAAATCCTTTGCGCGCACGGGCCGGAAAACGAAGCCCTGACGTTCGACAGAACGCCAGACCCGTTTTCATGCGTTCTTTCGAACGCCATTCGGATCTCAACACCCATGGACATTTCACGCGAAGAACAGCGTATCCTGCATCTCATGGCCCAGGGCGGCCGCATCGAAATCACGCGAAGCGCAGGCAAGACGATCAGTGACGCCCGTTGCTTCACCCGCGACGGCTGGGTCTCGCCCGGTTTCAATCTCGACTTGTTTCGCAAGCTGAAGCGGAAGAAGGCCATCGCCTCATCCGGCGGCAAACCGTACCGCATCACCCAGCGCGGACTGGTTCTCGTGCGCGCGGAACTGAACAACCGCTAATCATCAACGCGGTCCCGGCATCACACCAGCATGCCGGGACCGTAGCCTGTCAGCTCGTCGACCGTGAGCCGTTTCGTCAGGCCCACCGATTCCACATCCCGGTCGAGCTTCGCGGAATAGGTCGTCGACAGCCAGTTGACCGAATAGCCGTGTTTCTTGAAGAAGCCGATGGCGCGCGCGTTCTGCGCATGTGTCTTCGTCGTGGCAAAATCAAAGCCCGCGCGCACGATCTCCGCCTCCATATGCTCCAGCAGGCGCGAACCGATCCCTGCGCCCTGAACACCGGGATCGATCCAGAGATCGGAGATCGCTCCGTCTCGATCCTCGCACGCGGCCCAGCCGACCGGCGTGCCATCGTGCTCGATGACGCTCGTCGCCGACCAGTGCGTTCTGAGGAACGAAAGAAAAGCCTGCTCGGCAACGCCGCGCATGCGCCCGACATCGGCAAGGCCAAGGACCGCCTGTTCCCATGCACGCAAACCGACGGCGCTCAAAAACGCCACCTCGGCTTCACGGGCAGTGCGGACAAATATCATGCAGCGGAACCCCTTCCGCTGCAGTTAAACACCAGAATCACCGCTTGACCAGCGGTGCCGGAACTACCACCACTTGGTAGGCGTGAAGCGGCCGGCCGCCTGCTCGATGACATGAGCCGTCTTGAAGAGGGTTTCCTCCTCGAAGGGCTTGCCGATCAGCTGAAGACCAAGCGGCAGGCCCTTGTGGTCGAGGCCGGCCGGGACTGAGAGGCCGGGCAGCCCGGCCATGTTGACCGTCACCGTGAAGATGTCGTTCAGGTACATCTTGACCGGATCCGATGACAGATCCTCGTCGGCGATACCGAAGGCGGAGGATGGCGTGGCCGGCGTCAGGATCGCATCGACACCCGCATGGAAGGCCAGTTCGAAATCACGCTTGATCAGCGTGCGCACCTTCTGGGCCTGCAGGTAGTAAGCGTCGTAATAACCGGCGGAGAGCACATAGGTGCCGATCATGATGCGGCGCTTGACCTCTGTGCCGAAACCGGCCGCGCGGGTCTTCTCGTACATGTCGGCAATATCCTTGCCGTCGACGCGCAGGCCGTAACGCACACCGTCATAGCGGGCAAGGTTGGACGAGGCTTCGGCGGGTGCGACGATATAATAGGCCGGCAGCGCATATTTCGTGTGCGGCAGGCTGATATCGACGATCTCGGCGCCCGCGTCTTTCAGCCAAGCGATGCCCTGTTGCCAAAGCGTTTCGATTTCTTCAGGCATGCCGTCGACGCGGTATTCCTTGGGAATGCCGATCTTCATGCCCTTCAGCGACTGACCGAGCGACTTTTCATAATCAGGCACCGGCAGATCGACCGAGGTGGTGTCCTTCGCATCGACGCTGGCCATCGATTTCAGCAGGATCGCCGCGTCGCGCACGTCGCGGGCGATCGGGCCGGCCTGGTCGAGCGACGAGGCAAAGGCGACGATGCCCCAGCGCGAGCAGCGGCCATAGGTCGGCTTGATCCCGACGGTGCCGGTAAAGGCTGCCGGCTGGCGGATCGAGCCGCCGGTATCGGTGGCGGTCGCGCCAGCGCACAGGAACGCCGCAACGGCTGCGGCCGAGCCGCCGGACGAGCCACCCGGAACGAGATCGAGGTTGGACCCATTGGCACGCCAGGGGTTCTTCACCGGACCGTAATAGGATGACTCGTTCGACGATCCCATGGCGAATTCGTCCATGTTCAACTTGCCGAGCATGACGGCGCCGTCGTTCCAGAGGTTCTGGGTGACGGTCGATTCATAACGCGGCAGGAAGCCGTCGAGAATATGGCTGCAGGCCTGCGTATGGATGCCTTCCGTACCGAACAGATCCTTGATGCCAAGCGGAATGCCTTCGAGATCGCCGGCCTTGCCGGCCGCAATCCGCTCGTCCGATGCCTTCGCCATCGACAGCGCCTTGTCCGGCGTCACCGTAACATAAGCATTCAGCGCGCCGTTCGCGGCATCGATCGCTCCGAGATAGGCCTGCGTCAGTTCGACGGCAGTGATCTCCTTGGCGGCGAGCTTGGTGCGGGCTTCGGCGATGGTCAGGCGTGTCAGGTCGGTCATGACGGAAAGCGGCTTTCAAAATTCGGTGGCGTACAGGCGCGGCAGGTATTGCGTGGTCCGATTATTCGACGACCTTCGGCACCAGGAAGAAATTGCGGTCCGAATTCGGGGCATTGGCGACGACGTCATCGGCTTTGTCGCCATCGGTAACCGCATCCACCCGCTTCTTCATCGCCATCGGCGTCACCGAGGTCATCGGCTCGACACCGGTAACATCGACCTCTGACAGCTGCTCGACAAAGCCGAGAATGCCGTTGAGTTCGCCGGTCATCCGCTGCGCCTCTTCCTCGGTCACGGCGATGCGGGCAAGGCGCGCGACGCGCTTCACGGTGGCTAGATCGACTGACATGGTCTTCTCCGGTCATAAAACTTCCCCCGCTATAATGGCCGGAACGCGGCCACGCAACGGGGGAATGTCGTTTGCGGGCTTCAGAGCGTGAGGAGATCCGCGACCGCCGGTGCTTCCACCTTCGTCTTTGAGCCTTCCATTCCGGCAACAAACAGATCGGGCGTCTGGTCGATGATGCCGAAGGAACCGTAGTGGCAGGGGATGACGGTGTCGAACTTGAAGTAGCGCTGGCAGGCAAGCGCTGCGACGGCACCGCCCATGGTGAAGCGGTCGCCGATCGGCACGAGGCCGATTTCCGGCTGATGCAGTTCCTGGATCAGTGCCATGTCGGAGAAAATGTCGGTATCGCCCATATGATACAGTGTCGGCTCGTCGTCGAAATGCAGCACGAGGCCGTTTGCGTTGCCCAGCGCGTGCGAGACGCCATCCTCGGTGATCTGCGCGGAGGAATGCAGCGCATTGACGAAGGTCGAGGAAAAGCCGCGAAGATGAATCGTACCGCCGGTATTGCCCATCTCGAGCGCCTTGACCCCCTTGGAGCCAAGCCAGGCGGCGAGGTCCGCATTGGCGACCACGGTTGCGCCGGTCTCGTTGGCAAGCGCGATCGTGTCGCCGACATGGTCGCCATGGCCGTGGGTGAGAAGAATATGCGTCAACCCTGCAGCTGCATCCTTGCGTGTATCCTCCCGGAACGCGGGATTGCCGGTGAAAAACGGGTCGATCAGGATTTTGGCCTTTGCCGTCTCGATGTGAAAGGCTGAATGGCCGAGCCATTTGATTTTCATGGAATTGCTCCTGATGTTGCGGGTGTGGGGTGATTTATCCGTTTCGGCAGCATATGGAATTGCGTCTAATCCAGAAAAGACCGAATCGGCAAATCACATGGCTGTTGTCTCCATCGAAGAACTCGCCGCAACCCTTGAACGCGGACAGGCGATTGCCGGGCTCGACCTCGGCACCAAGACGATCGGCATTTCCGTGTCCGATCTCGGTCGCCGGTTCGCGACACCTCGCGATGTGATCCGCCGAGTGAAGTTCGGCCTCGATGCGCAGGCCTTGCTGGCCATGGCCGACAAGGAAAAGGTCGTGGCCTTCATTATCGGCCTGCCGATCAACATGGATGGCAGTGAGGGACCGCGGGCGCAGGCGACACGCGCCTTCGTCCGCAACATGAGTGAAAAAACGGACATTCCCTTCGTCTATTGGGACGAAAGACTATCGACGGTCGCCGCCGAACGGGTGCTGATCGAAATGGATGTCTCACGCAAGAAGCGGGCCGACCGGATCGATTCGGCGGCCGCTTCCTTCATCCTTCAGGGCGCGCTGGACAGGCTGCTGTCCTTGGCGAATGCGGCACCGCCCGCCTCCGCCGACTGAGCGGCCGGGAAGCGGTTGCGATACCAGGCCGCGATCTGGCGGCGCTTGCGGTAGGCGATGATGGCAAAGACGATCAGGCTGTCGAAGGCAATGGCGCGGGCGACAAGCGGCGGGATGGTTTCCGGCGGAATGCCCAGGACATGCCCGTAGACCGCGAACACCAGGTCATGTGCCTGCCGGGTCAGCATGAAAATGCCGAAGCTCATGTCGTAGTAGGACAGGCCGTACCAGCTGGTCAGCAGGATCACCGGGCAGGCCCACAGGATCAGAAACCACTTCATGCGGCGCTCCCCTCTTGCGACAGGCGGCCGATCAGATGAAACGCCGTCCAGTCGAGCGCCATCGCTGCAACCAGCACCACGGCGGGTATCGCGATGTCGAGCGGCAGCCCGGCAAAAAACATCATCATGATCA
Organism: Hyphomicrobiales bacterium; assembly: GCA_900472785.1. Classification (GTDB taxonomy): domain Bacteria; phylum Pseudomonadota; class Alphaproteobacteria; order Rhizobiales; family Rhizobiaceae; genus Pararhizobium. Next base: position 32,260 of record UCJH01000074.1, read on the forward strand.
TCATCAAGCCAGCTCTCATCGAACCGCTCCATTCCGCATGCCGTTAAACCAATATTTACCATCCCATCTTGCGCGTTAACCCTGAGGGCGCAACGTAAACCATTTGTTAAGGTTAATTTTCACGAAGTCAGCAAGGGTTGCCGCGGCCGGTGTCAGGGGCTAACGGTGGAGACCCGCCTCGCCTGAGTTCCTGCATGACCATCATCTTCGAAAGCATCCTGCCGATCTTCCTGCTGGTCCTCCTGGGCGTCTGGCTGAAACGATCGCCGTTGATCGATCTCACGCTTTGGGAAGGCCTGGAGCAACTCGGCTATTTCGTCCTGTTTCCCGCCCTGCTCTTCTCGACGCTGGCAACCGCCGACTTTTCCGGCATGAAGGCCGATGCGACCGCCATCGCCACGATCGGCAGCATCACGCTGATGTCGGCCTGCCTTCTGGCGCTGTGGCCGTTGCTGCGCAAACAACAGGTTTCGGCTTCGGCCTTTACCTCGGTCTTTCAGACGGCCACGCGCTGGAACGGCTTCATGGCACTGGCCATCGCCCAGAAACTCTACGGCCCGATCGGGCTCAGCCTGACGGCATTGGTGATGACCTTGGTCATCATTCCCATCAATCTCTACAATGTCGGCGTACTCGTCTGGTTCGGCGGCGGATCGAGGGGATTGAGATTCTTTGTTTTCAAGATCGCCACCAACCCGCTGATTGTTGCATCCGTCCTTGGCATTCTGCTCAACCTGTTCGGCATAAGGGTCTACGGCCCGGTGCTGAGCGCCATTGAAATGCTGGCGAGCGCTTCGCTCAGCCTCGGCCTGGTCATGGTCGGTGCGGGCCTCAAGGTCTCCGATGCGCTCAAGCCCAGCCTTGTCGCGATCTTCGCCGTGTTCCTGAAACTCGTCATGATGCCGGTCTTCATGGTCGCCGCCAGCTATCTGCTCGGCATTCGTGGCGACGCATTGCTGGTTATCGCACTCGGCGCCAGCGTGCCGACCGCCATGAACGGCTATCTGCTCGCCAAGCAGATGGGCGGCGATGCGCCGCTCTATGCCGCTGTTGCGACGGTACAGACAGTGGTGTCGTTCTTTACGATCCCGCTGGTCCTGACCGTCACCGGCTATATCGCCGCCGGATAGAGCAGATCGACGATATAGGCAGAATCGAAGCGCGAATCGAGCATGCCGTAGGTTGAGCGCCAGCCGCCGGCGAGACGTGACTCGAGGAAGGCGTCTGCGATGCGACCCGCACCCAGCCGATAGAGTTCGGCCGCAGCGGCAGCCAGAGCCAGCTGTTCGACGAGCATGCGGGCGGCACCCTCATCGCGCTCGCAGAGCGACATGGCTGCCCTCAACACATCGACAGTCTTCTTGGCCGCCGGCCCGAGATCGCGGCTGATGACCTGGAACAGCAATTCGAACAGGTCCTTGCCGCGATTGAGCACGCGCAGCACATCCAGCGCCATGACGTTGCCGGACCCCTCCCAGATGGCGTTGACCGGCGCTTCGCGATAATGCCGGGCGATCGGCCGCTCTTCGACATAGCCGTTCCCACCCAGGCACTCCATCGCCTCGTAGATCAGGCCGGGCGCGATCTTGCACACCCAGTATTTCGCGACCGGCGTCATGATGCGCGCATAGGCGGCGTCTTCGGCACTGTCGCGCGCCCTGTCGAATGCCTCAGCGAGACGCAGCGACAGCGCACTGGCCGCCGCCACGTCGAGCGCCATGTCGGCCAGCACGCGCGTCATCATCGGCTGGCTGACGAGCGGCTTGCCAGAAACCTTGCGGCCGCGCGTGTGGTGCACGGCCTCGGCCAGCGACGCCCGCATCATGCCCGACGACGCCAGCGCGCAATCGAGCCGCGTCAAGGTCACCATATCGAGAATGGTGCGCAGACCGGCATCGGGCGCGCCGAGCAGGAAGCCGAACGTATCGGCGAATTCGACCTCCGACGAGGCATTCGAGCGGTTGCCGAGCTTGTCCTTCAGCCGCTGGAACTTCAGGCCGTTGGCGGCGCCGTCCTCAAGCAGGCGCGGCACGAGGAAACATCCAAGCCCGTCGCGGGTCTGCGCTAGCATCACGAAAGCATCACTCATCGGCGCCGACATGAACCATTTGTGGCCGTTTAGCAGGTGGATCCCCTCGCCCACCCGCTCGGCGGTCGATGTGTTGGCGCGCACGTCTGTGCCGCCCTGCTTTTCCGTCATGCCCATGCCGATGGTGACGGCAGACTTTTGCATCCACGGCTTGTTTGCCGAATCGTACTTCCGCGACAGGATTTTCGGCGCCCATTCCTTCTGGACGATGGGCGACGCGGTAATCGCGGCAACCGAGGCGCTGGTCATCGTCAACGGGCAGAGATGGCCGCATTCGAGCTGTGCCGTCAGAAAGAAACGGACAGCGCGCGCCTTGTGCGACCGCCCCTGCTCGTCCTTGATGTTTTCCCAAGCGGACGAATGCAGACCCGACGTCATGGACCGGCGCATCAGCGCATGCCAGGCGGGATGGAAATCGACGACATCAAGCCGTTCGCCGCGCGGGCCATGGGTGCGCAGCTGCGGCACGCCCTGATTGGCCATGCGCGCGAGGTCTTGCGCCTCCGGCGAGGTCACGTATCGGCCGACGGTCTCGAACTCGTCGCGCAGCGACCGCGGCATCGCGGATGTCACGTCCACCAGCAGCGGATCGGAGTGATAGGCGTTGATGCCGGACCAGGGTTTGGGCTGGTTCAGTTCGCCGAGTTTTTGTTCAGTCCGGGTCGATTGAGTCATGTGGCGGTTCTAGCGCATGTTCCTGAGAGGCGAAACTGCCGCCGATTGCGATATCAGCCGCTTCCCGCAACTATTTCGCCGGTGCCGCGCAAACGGCACAAAAGCATGGGGATGGGGTGCGATTGCCCGGCTGCCGCCTTGCCCGCCGGTCAGGCTCGGACTATAGACCTCGCAACTCCAAACAGAGGCGGCCAGTTCATGGATTTCTTTCCGCATCGTCACCTGCTCGGCATCAAGGGCCTGACGGAACAGGACATCACCCTGCTGCTCGACCGGGCCGACGAAGCCGTCAAGATTTCGCGGCAGCGCGAAAAGAAGACCTCGACACTGCGCGGCCTGACGCAGATCAACCTGTTCTTCGAGGCCTCGACCCGGACGCAATCCTCCTTCGAACTGGCTGGCAAACGGCTGGGCGCCGACGTGATGAACATGTCGGTCAGCAATTCCTCTGTAAAAAAGGGCGAAACGCTGATCGACACCGCGATGACGCTGAACGCCATGCACCCGGACGTGCTCGTCGTGCGCCATTCTTCCGCCGGAGCCGCGGCTCTTCTCGCGCAGAAGGTTTCCTGCTCCGTCGTCAATGCCGGCGACGGCCAGCACGAACATCCGACCCAGGCTCTGCTTGACGCGCTGACGATCCGCCGTGCCAAGGGCAAGCTGTCGCGTATCATTGTCGCCATCTGCGGCGACGTCCTGCATTCGCGGGTCGCGCGATCCAATATCCTGCTCCTCAATCAGATGGGTGCCCGCGTCCGCGTCGTGGCACCCGCGACCCTTTTGCCGTCCGGGATCGCCGACATGGGCGCCGAGGTCTACCATTCGATGGCGGAAGGGCTGAAGGGCGCAGATGTCGTGATGATGCTGCGCCTGCAGCGCGAGCGCATGGCCGGCTCGTTCGTTCCCTCCGTGCGCGAATATTTCCGCTACTACGGCCTCGATGCCGAAAAGCTGAAGGCGGCAAAGGACGATGCGCTGGTCATGCATCCGGGGCCTATGAACCGCGGCGTCGAGATCGCCTCGGAGATCGCCGATGGGCCGCAGAGCGTCATCGAGCAACAGGTGGAAATGGGGGTGGCCGTGCGCATGGCGGTCATGGAAACGCTTCTTCTCTCCCAGAACCAGGGACCGCGCGCATGACCAGCACTCTCGTCCTCAACAACCTCCGTATCATCGACCCCTCGCGCAATCTCGACGAGACCGGCACGATCATCGTCGAGGGCAGCGTCATTCTGGCGGCCGGCAAGGCGGCCCAAAACCAGGGCGTGCCGGATGGCGCGACCGTCAAGGACTGCAGCGGCCTCATTGCCGTTCCCGGTCTCGTCGATGCCCGCGTCTTCGTCGGCGAACCCGGCGGCGAATATCGCGAGACGATCGAATCGGCAGCGCGGGCGGCAGCCGCCGGCGGCGTCACCTCGATCATCACCATGCCGGATACCGATCCGGTGATCGACGATATCGCGCTGGTCGAATTCGTTCAGAAGACGGCGCGCGACAAGGCCATGGTCAATGTCTATCCGGCTGCGGCCCTGACCAAGCATCTCGACGGCGAGGAAATGACCGAGTTCGGTCTTTTGCGCGATGCCGGCGCCGTCTGCTTTACCAACGGCCGCCGTCCGGTACACGACACGCTCGTGCTGCGTCGTGCCATGACCTATGCCCGCGAATTCGGCGCGGTCATCTCGCTCGAAACACGCGACAAATATCTGGGCGCCGGCGGCGTCATGAACGAGGGCCTGCTCGCCAGCTGGCTGGGCCTGCCGGGCGTTCCGCGCGAGGCAGAGATCATTCCGCTGGAGCGCGACCTGCGCATCGCGGCGCTGACCAAAGGCAACTATCACGCCGCCAAGATCTCGCTGCCCGAATCCGTTGAAGCAGTGGTGACGGCCCGCAGGCGCGGTGCGAACGTTACCTGCGGCATCTCGATCAACCATCTGACGCTGAACGAGAACGACATCGGCGAATACCGCACCTTCTTCAAGCTTTCGCCGCCGCTCAGGGGCGAGGACGACCGGATGGCGATGGTGCACGCATTGTCCGAGGGTACGATCGACATCATCGTCTCGTCGCATGATCCGCAGGACGTCGATACCAAGCGCCTGCCCTTTGCCGATGCCGCCGACGGCGCGATCGGGCTGGAAACCATGCTGGCCGCGGCATTGCGCCTCTATCACAGCGGCCACGTCCCTTTGATACGGCTCATCGATGCCATGTCGACGCGTCCGGCGAAAATTTTCGGACTCGATGCCGGAACGCTGGCACCGGGTGCTAAGGCCGATATCACGGTCATCGATCTCGACGAACCCTGGATCGTTTCCAAGGACGCGATTGTCTCGCGCTCGAAAAACACGCCGTTCGAAAATGCCCGCTTTACCGGCCGGGCGGTTCAAACCTATGTTGCGGGAAAACTGGTCCATTCGCTGTAAGCGCATGGAATTAAGGGAGAGGACCCCGTGGACATCTTCGACTGGCAGCTCGCATTGCCAATAACCCTTGTCGCCTTGATCTTCGGCTATCTGCTCGGCTCCATCCCCTTCGGCCTGATCCTGACCCGCATGGCCGGGCTTGGCGACGTGCGCAAGATCGGGTCCGGCAATATCGGCGCGACCAATGTTTTGCGCACCGGCAATAAGAAGCTGGCGGCGGCGACATTGCTTCTTGATGCGTTCAAGGGAACTGCGGCGGCGGCGATCGCATCCTACTGGGGCGTCGAAGCCGGGATCGCTGCCGGTTTCGCAGCCTTCCTCGGCCATCTCTATCCCGTCTGGCTCGGCTTCAAGGGCGGCAAGGGCATCGCCACCTATATCGGCGTGCTGCTTGGCCTTGCTCCGCTGATCGTCCTGGTCTTCGCGGCCGTCTGGCTCGGCATGGCAAAGCTGACGCGCTATTCCTCCCTCTCGGCCCTGGTTGCAACGCTCGTCGTTCCGGTTGTACTGTTGGTCTCGGGATACGGGAAGATCGGTCTGCTTTTCGTGGTGATGAGCATCATCACCTGGATCAAGCACCGGGCGAACATTCAACGACTGCTGGCCGGCACCGAAAGCCGGATCGGCGACAAGGGATAGGGACAGCATGTCGAACGGCAGCGCGGGACGAAACGGAATTGCGCTGACGGAACGACAGAGGATCGCATGGCTGCGGCTGATCCGCAGCGACAATGTCGGGCCTGCAACCTTCCGCGATCTCATCAACCATTTCGGCTCGGCCGAGACAGCCCTTGAAATGCTGCCCGAACTGTCGCGACGCGGTGGCTCCACCCGCGCGATCCGCGTCGCCTCCCTCGCCGAGGCCGAGAAGGAACTCGCCTTCGCCCATCGTTTTGGCGCACGCTTCATCGGCATCGGCGAACCGGACTATCCGCCGGCCCTACGGCAGATCGATGCGGCGCCCCCTCTCCTTGCTGTAAAGGGCAACCTTTCCGTTGCGACCGTGCCCTCCCTCGGCATCGTCGGTTCCCGCAATGCCTCGATCAGCGGTGCCAAGTTCGCGGCCATGATCGCCCGCGACGTCGGCCGGGCAGGTTATACGGTGATTTCCGGCCTGGCACGCGGCATCGACACGGCCGCCCATCGGGCAAGCCTCGATACCGGAACGATCGCGGCGCTGGCTGGTGGGCTGGACCAGCCCTATCCGCCGGAAAATGTCGGCCTTCTGGAGGAAATCACCGACGGCAACGGTCTGGCCATCAGCGAAATGCCCTTCGGCTGGGAGCCGCGTGCCCGGGATTTTCCGCGCCGCAACCGTTTGATCGCCGGCGTCAGCCTTGGTCTGGCCGTGGTCGAGGCGGCGGCGCGATCCGGCTCCCTGATCACGGCACGGTACGCCGCCGATTTCGGGCGATTGGTCTTTGCTGTGCCGGGATCGCCGCTCGATCCCCGATGCCACGGCACAAACGGCCTGCTGAAGGACGGCGCAACAATCACCACCAGCCCGCAGGACATTCTGGAGGCCCTGGCGCCGCTCAGCCGCATCGATCTGTTTTCGCAGCCGCAGGCGGAGGAACCGGACGGCGAAGGCATGATGGCAGCGCCGCCAAATGACAGCGAGCGGGCACGGATCACCGATGCACTCGGCCCGACGCCGGTCGAGATCGACGATATCATCCGCCACACCGGCTTGTCGCCCTCGGCGATCTATCTCGTCCTGTTAGAACTGGACCTCGCCGGGCGGCTTCACCGGCACGCCGGCGGGCTTGTGTCGCTGAGCCTCATTGATTGACAGCTGGCGCTTCCCCGACTGGATGTCGCCTGCCTCGACAAAGGCCATCTCGATCAGGTAGCAGAGCATGTCCGCCCCCTCGCCGCTGGCAACGCCACGCAGTTCACCGAGCATCTGGCGGATATAGGCGATATTGTCGTGAGTCTGTCTGCTCGTCTTGCCGGCGCCGTTCGTGGTCGGAATCATCTGCTCTTCCTGTTGCGCATCGCTCTTTCGTGCGTTCTGGAAAAGATATTGAGAGGCGCCGTAGCTGAAGAGATGGCTTAAAAAAGGCCATCGTCCTCCATTGGCCGCAGCCGCCAAAGACTGCATCCTCAATCAATCCGTCGGGGCACGATTTTACACTTTCCCGACGATAACGCATTTATCTTTAATTGCAATACTAACGTAATCTCTTATAGGTTGCATCGCGTTGTGCATGGCTAATTTGAACCTTGGCACTTGACCACGGACGAATCCCTGTCCATGTCGGGGCATCGATATTTCCGGGCGTGCCATCGTTTTGCCGGTGGGGCACGCATTTGAACGGTTGCTTTGAAGTATGACCATGAATGTAGTCGTCGTGGAATCGCCTGCTAAGGCCAAGACCATCAACAAGTATCTCGGCCCCGGCTACAAGGTGCTGGCGTCGTTCGGGCATGTCCGCGATCTCCCCGCCAAGGATGGCTCGGTCCTGCCCGACGACGACTTCGCAATGCTGTGGGAGGTCGACAGCCAGTCGGCCAAGCGGATGAAGGACATCGGCGACGCTCTGAAGGGCTCCGACGGACTGATCCTTGCGACCGACCCGGATCGCGAGGGTGAGGCAATTTCCTGGCATGTGCTCGATCTTCTGCGCAAAAAGAAACTGATCGGCGACAAGCCGGTCCAGCGGGTCGTGTTCAACGCCATTACCAAGAAGGCCGTGCTGGATGCCATGGCCAATCCGCGCGACATCGATATCCCGCTGGTGGACGCCTATCTCGCGCGTCGTGCGCTCGACTATCTCGTCGGGTTCAATCTGTCGCCGGTGCTCTGGCGCAAGCTGCCCGGAGCCCGCTCGGCCGGCCGCGTGCAGTCGGTGGCTCTGCGCCTCGTCTGCGACCGCGAATCCGAGATCGAACGCTTCGTCTCGGAAGAATACTGGAACATCTCAGCGCTCCTGAAGACGCCGCGCGGCGACGAGTTCGAGGCCCGGCTGGTGTCGGCCGAGGGCAAGCGTCTGCAGGCCCGTTCCGTCGGCAACGGCGAGGACGCAGGCCGTCTGAAGACCCTCCTCGAAGGCGCGGCCTATACGGTCGACACCGTCGAGGCGAAGCCGGTGAAGCGCAATCCGTCGCCGCCTTTCACCACCTCGACCTTGCAGCAGGCCGCATCCTCCAAACTCGGCTTCTCGGCGTCGCGCACCATGCAGGTGGCGCAGAAGCTGTATGAGGGCATCGACATCGGCGGCGAAACCGTCGGCCTCATTACCTATATGCGTACCGACGGCGTGCAGATGGCTGCAGAGGCGATCGACGCTGCCCGCCTTGCCATCGGCAACCAGTTCGGCGCCCGCTATGTCCCGGAAAAGGCTCGCTTCTATTCGACCAAGGCGAAGAATGCCCAGGAAGCCCACGAAGCCGTGCGTCCGACCGACTTCAACCGCACGCCCGATCAGGTGCGACGGTTCCTCGATGCCGACCAGCTGCGTCTCTACGACCTGATCTGGAAGCGAGGCATCGCCAGCCAGATGGCCTCGGCGGAAATCGAGCGCACGACGGCCGAGATCACTGCCGACAATGGCGGCCAGAAGGCCGGCCTGCGCGCCGTCGGCTCCGTCATCCGCTTCGACGGCTTCATCGCCGCCTATACGGACCAGAAGGAAGACGGCGAACAGAGCGACGACGGTGAAGAGGATGGCCGCCTGCCGGAGATCAATGCCCGCGAAAATCTCGCCAAGCAGAAGATCAATTCGACCCAGCATTTCACAGAGCCGCCGCCGCGCTATTCGGAAGCGACGCTGATCAAGAAGATGGAGGAGCTCGGCATCGGCCGGCCGTCCACCTATGCGGCGACATTGAAGACGCTCAGCGACCGGGAATATGTCGTCATCGACAAGCGCAAGCTGGTTCCCGAAGCCAAGGGACGTCTGGTTACGGCCTTCCTCGAAAGCTTCTTCACGCGGTATGTCGAATATGATTTCACCGCCTCGCTGGAAGAGAAGCTCGACCAGATTTCCGCTGGCGAACTGAACTGGAAGGATGTGCTTCGCGACTTCTGGAAGGATTTCTTCGCGCAGATCGAAGACACCAAGGAATTGCGCGTCACCAACGTTCTGGATGCGCTCAACGAGGAACTCGCGCCGCTGGTCTTTCCGAAGCGCGAGGACGGCAGCGATCCGCGCATCTGTCAGGTCTGCGGCACCGGCAAACTGTCGTTGAAACTCGGCAAGTACGGCGCCTTCGTCGGCTGCTCGAACTATCCGGAATGCAACTTCACCCGTCAGCTCTCCTCCGACAGCAATGGCGGGGCAGAAGCAGCAGCCTCCAACGAACCGCAGGCGCTTGGCAAGGACCCGCATACCGGCGAGGAGATCACCCTGCGCTCCGGCCGTTTCGGGCCTTACGTGCAGCGCGGCGACGGCAAGGAGGCCAAGCGCTCGAGCCTGCCGAAAGGCTGGACGCCTGCGTCCATCGACCACGAAAAGGCGCTGGCCCTGCTGTCGCTGCCACGCGACATCGGCGCACATCCGGAAACCGGCAAGATGATTTCGTCCGGCCTTGGCCGCTACGGACCGTTCATCCTGCACGACGGCAAATATGCCAACGTCGAAACCATCGAAGATGTATTCTCGATCGGCCTCAACCGTGCAGTATCGGTCCTTGCCGACAAGGCCTCCAAGGGGCCGGGCGGACGTGGGGCGGCGGCGGCTCCGCTGAAGGAGATCGGCGCCCATCCGGACGGCGGAGCAATCACCGTCAAGGACGGAAAGTATGGACCGTATGTGAACTGGGGCAAGGTCAACGCCACATTGCCCAAGGCCAAGGATCCGCAGTCGGTAACGATCGACGACGCTCTGCTGCTGATTGCCGAACGTATCGCAAAGGACGGCGGCAAGCCTGCAAAGGCCAAGGCCACCAAGACGGCCAAGCCGAAAATGGCAAAGGCTGATGCAGCCGCAACGGCCAAGGTTGCAAAGCCGAAGGCGGCGGCCAAGTCAAAAACAGCCGCCAAACCGAAGGCCGCAGCGAAACCAAAGGCCAAGGCGACAGCCAAAGCCAAGAAGGACTGACCGTGACCAGAACCCCGCGCGATCGCCCCGACCGGCCCGGTAAACCCGCAGCCCGCCTTGGGCGCGCGGGAAAATCCGCTGCCGCCACAGCAGACAAGACCGTGATCATCCACGGCGCTGTTCCTCCGCGCGATGTTCTCATGCGCTTTCTCGCCGAAAATCCGGACAAGGCGTCGAAACGCGACATCGCCAAGGCTTTTGGCCTCAAAACCGAAGCGCGGGTCGAGCTGAAGGCGCTGTTGCGCGAACTCGAGGCTGACGGACTTCTGGAAAAGAAGCGCAAGGCGCTGGTGCGCCCGGGCGCGCTGCCGCCAGTCACCGTTCTCGATATCACCACGCGCGACAAGGACGGCGAACTGATCGGGCGTCCGGCGGAATGGCCGGAAGATGCCGGCGTCGCGCCTGCCGTCGCGATCCGCCAGTCGACTGTCGGCAAATCCAAGGGCAAG
>UCJH01000075.1 GCA_900472785.1 Hyphomicrobiales bacterium
TCTGCGCCATCCTTCTTGTGGAACGGCCGTTTTGAGCCAACAGAAGGGGTCGTATTGAGGGAACGATGCTCTAGACGCGGATGGTGGCTGCCATAAGCGCGGCCAGATGGGCCGGCTCCGGGACGACGATATCGGTGAAGCCGTTTGCCTTGCTCTCTGCGCGCGCTTTCAGAAGATCGACAAGCCCGATTCCCGGCGGCAATATCTCGTAGCAGGGAATGCGTGTTTCTGCTGCTTTGAGAATGCAGACGGCGCGCGAAAACGACAGCGCTCCGCTTGCAAGCGGGCCGTTGATATCGGTGCTGGTCAATCCCCCGAATGCAACCCGGTTGAAGACGAGGCCACGAAGTCTCGCCGATTTACCGGACAGGCTATGGGGAGACAGGAAGAATTCGGGTTCGGCGCCGCATTCGGCGAGAATGGCTGTCGTTCCGATGGGCAGATTCCTGCCGGCTTCGATGACGCTCAAGCTCACATCCAGCTTCTGGATATCGGCAGCGTTGCGGCATCCTGAAAGGACAATGCCGTCGGGCAGGGCATTGTCCAGGAATTCCAGATCCTTTTCGGCAAGGCCATCCCGAAAACCGCCGATGCGCACCAGAAGCGGATCGCCTTTGGCGGCATCGCGCTGCCGTAAAAGTTTAGATAACGCCTTGGGAGCTTCCGTCGCTGCTTCGGGACCGCCATGCGGGTGCAGGTCGAAGATCGGGGATACGCCGGAATAGTCTCCGCGAATCGCCGCCGGCCAGTGGGGTGGAGCCAGCAGCAGCAGAGGGGCAGAGATATCCAGCGGGTTAACGGACATGGTGAACCAATCTTAAACTTTTATCCGTTAGCTTGTCCTGCAACATCATGTGCAGTGTTGGTGTGTAGTGAGGCGTCCGTGATCATACAAGCATTTCTTCGCTGGGTGGAAACCGCAAAGACGGGCGACCGTATCCGCGCCGCCAGTGCTCTTGGGCGGGCTTACGTCAAGAACGAGATGAACACGCTGGACCGCCATGCCGCCGAGATGGCCATGATCTTCCTGCTCGACGATCCGTCTCCGAAAGTGCGTCTGTCTCTGGCCGAATCGGTCGGCGACTGTGCCGCTGTGCCACGATCGATCATCCTGCCGCTGGCGGAAGACCAGCCGGAAATCGCCTTTGCCGTCATCTCCTGTTCTCCGGTTCTGACCGATGCGGACCTTGTCGATCTGGCCGCCCGTGGCACGCATGAAACGCGCGCCGTGATTGCCGCAAGACAAGGCATGTCGCGGCCGGTCGCGGCGGCGATCGCCGAAATCGGTGGCGAGGACGAGGTTCTGATCCTGCTCGAAAACGAGCAGGCGCAGTTTTCGCGCCGGACGCTGAAGCGCCTCAGCGAACGCCTCGGTCATCTCTGCTCGATCCGCAACCATCTGCTTGATCGCGCCGACCTGCCGGCCGACGCACGCCATATGTTGGTCGAGAAGGTCGGCAATGCTCTGGCGGGGTTCAGTCTGGTGCAAGCGGCCATCGGCGACGCCCGTGTCGAGCGCATCACCCGCGAGGCCTGCGACCGTGCAGCCGTCAGCATGGCGGGCACGGCAAGCGCGGACGAAGTGCCGGCGCTTGTCGAGCATCTGCGTTCCTCGGGGCGTCTGACGCCGGCCTTCCTGATGCACGCGCTCTGCTCCGGCAAGATCGATTTTTTTGCCGCTTCGATCGTCAACCTGTCCGGCGTGCCGGAGAAGCGCGTTCGCTCGATCCTTGCCGATGGACGCATTCCGGCAATCCGTGCCCTGCTTGAAAGCGCGGGCCTTGGCCGCGATGTCAGCAATCTGTTTGCCGACGCCATGTTGATGTGGCGCAAGGAAAACCGGTCGGGCGCGGCCATCGTCGCGGCCTCGATCTCCGCCATGCTGCTGCAGAAGCTGCAAAGCACGAGTGCGTCGGGCGGCCTCTCCGGCAGCATTGCCGACCTCGTGGAGAAGCTGAGCATTGCCGAACAGCGTCAGACAGCAAGGGACTACGCACTGACAGCGGCGCGCGAGGCGGCCTGAGAGTTTCCGAATTTACGCGGGGCGGGTCGCCGCTGCCACGAGGCGCATCAGCGCGTTGACGCGCGCCTCCAGCTTTTCCAGCCCGTTATCGTCTTTCTTGATCCCATCGACGCAGGCATAGAGTAGGTCGGCAAGTCCGGCGACGGACAGGCCGGTGGCGTCCAGGGAAAGCTCGCCGCGACCTGCAGCCAGCGCCACGTCATCCTGCAGCAAGGCCTTCAGGTGCGCCGAGGTGGCAGTGGTGATATCGGGGGCAAGCCGCATGTTGGCTTCGAACAGTTCCTCGCCATGGGCGCTGGTCTTTACCGGTGCCATCAGGGCCAAAGTGAAGCGCGTCAGCGCTGCTTCCATGCGCTCGGCAAAGGGCAGGGGCGCGCGAAAGGCATGCTCGGCCTCCTGAAGCGCGCCGGCATGATGCCATTGCATCAGCGAGCGAAACAGGTCTTCCTTGTTGCGAAAATGCAGATAAAGCGCCGCGCGCGACATCATCGCGGCATCGGCGATGTCCTGCATCGACGTCTTCTTGAAGCCGTAGCGAATGAAGATTTCGCCGGCAGCCGCCACGATCTGTTGTTTTCTGTCGTCCATGTCCCTTGAATTGACAGTTTGGATGAATAATGTCAATTTGACATTATGGACGTAAAACGTCAGTTTGTAATTTGGAGACTTTGCGATGGTCGATGCGACGGATACGGGTGCACTGGTGGTCGTCACCGGTATAGGCGGATTTCTCGGCCGGCATGTGGCCGCAAGCCTGCTGCGCCAGGGCTACGACGTGCGCGGCACGGTGCGCTCGCTGAAAAAGGCCGGTGAGATCGAGACTGCGGTCAGAGCCGGTGTCGAGGGAAGCGGACGATTGACATTCGCCGTCGCCGACCTTCTGTCGGACGCGGGCTGGGACGAGGCGGTGCACGGCGCAGACTACGTCATCCACGTCGCCTCGCCCTTTCCCGATCGTGTTCCCACCGATGAGAACGAGCTGGTCAGACCGGCACGCGAGGGGACGTTGCGCGTGCTCAAGGCCGCCAAACGCGCGGGCGTCCGCCGCGTCGTCCTCACCTCGTCGATTGCCGCCATCAACTATGGCGCGGGCAGGGCGCCTTTCACCGAAGCCGACTGGACGGATATCGACGGTCCGCTGGCGACGCCCTACTACAAGTCCAAGACGATTGCCGAGCGCACCGCCTGGGACTTTGCCAAGGCGGAAGGGATCGCGCTTTCCGTCGTCAATCCCGGAATGATTCTCGGGCCTGTTCTGGGCAGCGATCCAGGAACCTCCGTCGGTCTGATTCGCGGCATGATGAAGGGGAAATATCCGGCCATGCCCGATTTCCGGGTGGCTGTCGTCGATGCGCGGGATGTGGCAGATGCGCATGTCCAGGCGATGATCGTGCCGGAAGCGGCCGGCGAACGCTTCATTGCCGCTGGCAAGGCCATGTCGCTCAAGGATATCGCTGCCGTCTTGAAAACCACCCATCCGGCCTATGCCGGGAAAATGCCGAAAATCGTGCTTCCCAACTGGGCGGCGCGGCTGGCGGCGCTGTTCGATCCAGGCGTCCGGCTCATCCTCAAGGAACTCGGGCGGGACGCGGCGGTATCCAATGAAAAGGCGCGGCGCGTGCTTGGCTGGCAGCCGCGCAGCGAGACGGAGGCGATCCGCGCCAGCGCCCAGAGCCTGATCGATGCCGGTCGCGTCTGATTATTTTGTGAACTTGCGCGCGACCCAGGAATAGCCGTCCTCGACATAATGCACCGGCTTAGTGACGACGTTGCGCAGCTGCGTCGTGTCGGGAAGGGCGCCGGTGATGAAGGCGAGGGCCCGGCGCGGAAGATTGGGTCTTGCCTCGGTCTCGGGAACGGCCGGGACCGGCTCCGCCTGCGTGGCCAGCGGCAGCGATTTCTCCTGCGCCAGCGGCGCCGGATCCGCCATCGCGGTCATGTCGTTGCCGGACGTCTCGCAAACGGCGACGATCACCGGATAGTTCTGGTTGTTGGAAAATTTCGGCAGCTGCTTTTGCGATTCGCTGTCGCACAGCGCCACTGTCTGCCAGGAGCCCTCCACCGTGGATATGTAATGGCACTGGGTTGCGCTGTCGTCGCAGCCGAGGATAGTCATGATGATCAGGGCGGCTTTCATGAAGCGGCGATCTTTCGTTTCTATTGAAGCGTTAGCATCCGGCCATTCTTATAGATCGTCTTTTGTTCCGGAAATAAGGCAGAACGCGTGCTGGTGGAAAAACGAATTGTATCGGTCTGTTTCACGACCCGATCCGCCGCTCCTGATTCAACACTTTAACACGACTACGGAAATCGTTTCCGCTCAAGGTCTTGCGGCGGAAACATGAATCAATTCAACAGCCTGTTGAATCGGTTTGTGAAGCAGGCGCTCAGATGTCGAGGTTGTCGGCGAAGACGGCGCGTTCCTGGATGAAGCGGAAGCGGGCATCGGCCTTGGTGCCCATGAGATTGTCCACCGCCTCGCGGGTTCCCTCGAAATCCACCTCGTCGATGGCGACCTTGAGCAGGGTGCGCTTGCCCGGATCCATCGTGGTTTCCTTGAGCTGCGCCGGCATCATTTCGCCCAGACCCTTGAAGCGTCCGATCTCGACCTTGCCGCGTCCATTGAACTCGGTTTCCATCAGTTCCATGCGGTGCGCGTCATCGCGGGCGTAAAGCGTCTTTGCCCCTTGGGTGATCCGGTAAAGCGGCGGCACGGCAAGATAGAGATGACCGCCACGGATCAGCTCCGGCATTTCCTGATAGAAGAAAGTGATCAGCAGCGAGGCGATGTGGGCGCCGTCGACATCGGCATCGGTCATGACGATGACGCGCTCGTAGCGAAGGTCTTCCTCGCGATACTTGGTGCGGGTGCCGCAGCCGAGCGCCTGGACGAGATCGCCGATCTGCTGGTTGGCGCCGAGCTTGTCGCGACCGGCGCTCGCCACGTTGAGGATCTTGCCGCNNCGCGCAGCGGCAGGATCGCCTGGTTGGAGCGGTTGCGCGCCTGCTTGGCCGAGCCGCCGGCCGAATCGCCTTCGACGATGAACAGTTCCGCGCCGTCGGCGGAGTTCTGCGAGCAGTCGGCAAGCTTGCCGGGCAGGCGCAGCTTGCGCACGGCCGACTTCCGGTTGACTTCCTTTTCCTTGCGGCGTCGGACGCGCTCGTCGGCGCGCTCGATCACCCATTCGAGCAGCTTGGCGGCTTCCTGCGGATTGTCGGCGAGAAAATGGTCGAAGGGATCGCGAATGGCGTTTTCGACGATGCGTTGCGCCTCGACGGTCGCCAGCTTGTCCTTGGTCTGGCCGACGAATTCCGGTTCGCGGATGAAGACCGAGAGCATTCCTGCCGCCGAGATCATCACATCCTCGGTGGTGACGATGGCCGCGCGCTTGTTCTGCGTCAGTTCGGCATAGGATTTCAAGCCCTTGGTCAGCGCGATGCGGAATCCGGCCTCGTGCGTTCCACCTTCGGGGGTCGGGATGGTGTTGCAATAGGAATGCAGCACGGCATCGCCGCCATACCAGGTGACTGCCCACTCCATGGCGCCATGGCCGCCGGTCTTGTCCGTCCTGCCGGAAAAGATTTCGCGGGTGACGGTGAACTCGCTGCCCATCGTCGCCTTGAGGTAGTCCTTGAGTCCTCCGGGAAAATGGAACACCGCCTTGTCCGGCGTTTCCGTTCCCTCGACAAGGGCGGGATCGCAGGACCAGCGGATTTCGACGCCGCCGAACAGATAGGCCTTGGAGCGGGCCATGCGGAACAGCCGCGCCGGCTCGAATTTTGCATGCGCGCCGAAAATATCCGGATCGGGATGAAAACGGACCCGCGTGCCGCGCCGGTTCTGGACGTCGCCCAGTTCTTCCAGCCCGCCCTGTGGAACGCCGCGCGAAAACCTCTGGCGGTAGAGCTTGCGATTGCGGGCAACTTCCACTTCCAGCACATCGGACAAAGCGTTGACGACGGAAACGCCGACCCCGTGCAGGCCGCCGGAGGTCTCGTAGACCTTGCTGTCGAATTTGCCGCCGGCATGCAAGATGGTCATGATGACTTCGAGCGTCGACTTGCCCGGAAATTTCGGGTGGTTCTCGACCGGGATGCCGCGGCCGTTGTCGGTTACCGAGAGAAAGCCTTCGGCATCGAGGCTGACCTCGATGAAATTGGCGTGGCCGGCGACCGCTTCGTCCATCGAGTTGTCGATGACTTCGGCAAACAAGTGATGCAGCGCCTTTTCGTCCGTGCCGCCGATATACATGCCGGGACGGCGGCGCACGGGCTCCAGCCCCTCGAGCACTTCGATGGCCGAGGCGTTGTAGTCGCCACTATCGCTTTTCAATGGCGATGCGGCGCCAAGGCGCACGTCCGGTTGTGCGACCGGCGCGGGCGTTGCCGGCTTTGCTGCCACGGGTGCCGCAGCAGGTTTCGGCGGCGTGGGCAATGCGGAAAAGAGATCGTCGCTGTCGGCCATGGGTCTTTCAGATGTCTTCCGTATTGAATGCGTCGTGCCGGCACAAACAGCCTTTGCTGCATTCCATGAATTATCATTCGAGTCGTTGGCGAATCGGTAGCGAATCGCTGATGGATCGCCGGAATTCTGCCAGATTGCCGGCTTGGGCGCGATCCGGTCTGCAAGATCCGCCGCGATCCTCCTCGACACGCATATGTCGCCTTGCATAGTCTCAACTGTTGCGTCGCGCAGGCGCAGATGGCAAGGCTTGGATCAAAAGAGGAACATTCCGGATGCGCCTGTCCACAACTGATTTCGCCTTTCGCCCGATTGTCGGGCTTTGTCTGCTCCTGTCATCGGTTATCCCGGTCCGTGCCGAAATGCTGCAGCCTTACAAGGATGAGCTGTTCGCCTATCAAAGTATCCTGGAGACGGGGGATAGCGGCGACTACCGGGTGGTCGACTATCAGGCGCAGCGCGACATCAATGGCCGCGACCAGATTCCGGAGCGGCGCGTCAAGCGGGCTTACGTATCGCTTGCGGTGAAAAGCAGCCAGGTTAACGAGACGATCGCTACGGGAGGGCGTTCGATTGAGGTCACCCGCGTTGGACGCGAGACGGGCGGAGCATTTACGGTCATTTTCATTCACGGGCGCGGCGGCGACCGCCGGCTCGGAGCCAATGATTATTCCTTCGGCGGCAACTTCAATCGCCTGAAGAATCTCGCCGTCGACAATGGGGGCGTTTATTACGCACCGAGCATCAAATCCTTTGACGAGGCCGGCGTCGCGGATGTTGCAGCCCTCGCCAACCACGCCAAATCCAGTTCCGATGGCAGGCCGGTGGTGCTCGCCTGTGCCTCGATGGGCAGTTTCCTTTGCTGGGGCATAGCGCGACTGCCGCAGGTGGCAAACATGTTCGACGGCATGATGATCATGGGCGGACCCGCGGACAGCGCTTTTTTCAAGAGCGCCGCCCATAAGGCGAAATTGCCGATCTTCTTCAGCCATGGCAGCGCCGACAGCGTCTATCCCGCCGCCGATCAGGTCGCGAACTACCGCAAACTGAAGGCCGAAAAATATCCCGCCCGCTTCGTCCTGTTCCAAACCGGTTCGCACGGAACGCCGGTTCGCATGACGGACTGGCGCGACGCCATCAACTGGATCGTCGCACAATAGAGCGCGGATTGATGGGGCCTTGGTGCCGCCGGCGCGGCGCCAGCCGTATCCATGCCCCGTGTGAGTGCTTCAGCCTACGTCATCACGGTTAGATGGGCGGCAAGCTTGTCGAGCGTCTGGTAGCCGAGTTCAACGGCGCCGAAGCCGATCCCCGCGTCGCGCTGGGCCTTGGTCGGATGAAGCTGCCGCAGCGTAACGACCGTTTTCCCGTCACTCTGTTCGTCAAAAGTCACAGTCACCCGGAACCTGCCCGGATCGTCGTCCTTGTCGGCGCCGTGATCGATCTCCAGAAGCCGTGGCGCCTCAACCTTCAGGAAGACCATCCGATTGGTGTAGCGGGTCCCATCGGGGGCGACGAAGACAAAGCGCCAGCGACCGCCGACGCGAATGTCGATTTCCTGCGTCTCGACCTTGAATCCTGCGGGCCCGAACCACTGGGGCAAATGATCCGGATCGGTCCACGCCTTGAAGACGAGACTTCGCGGTGCCGCGACAACCCGTGACAGGACAATTTCGCGATCCATGTCCCATGCCGTTGGGTCGCTATTTGCTCTTTCATTTGTCTTCGACATTTTTCACCCTCGTTTCTTCCAACGCGACCACATAAGTTTCCATGCGGTCCAGGCGTTGTTCCCAAATGGCGCGTTGGCTGGCCAGCCATTGCTCGGTTTCCGTCAAGATGTCCGCTTTGAGCGAGCAGGTTCTGACCCTGCCAATTTTCTCGGTCTCGATGAGCCCGCTTTTCTCGAGAACACGCACGTGCTGCAGCAGGGTCGGCATTGCGATCGCGAACGGCTCGGACAGTTCTCCAACCGAAGCAGGCCCGCTGGTCAGGCGCATGACCATGGCCCGCCGTGTCGGGTCGGACAGTGCTGCGAAGGCACGGTCGAGCGTTTGATGTTTGATAGTCATATGGCTAACTAATTACATGAAGCGACATACGTCAAGACACTTAGTTAAATGACTAACTAATCACGCGGCCTTCGTCAGCCCCGACGCTCGTTTGACGATTATGCCGAGGATGAGATGATGATGGACTGCGCATGGCGTCATCCGGGTTTATTCCAAGGTGGATTCTGTTTGGCAGCGGGGTCGGATGTGCTTCGCCTCGCCGGGTGTTTCTGGAGTTGCGCCGTCCATCCGCTGAATCCTGCCCATTTCGCTACACGCCGTGACAAGCAATTGCTTCAAGTGAAATCAAAGCTGAATAAATCGAGTTTTTATTAACCACTTCACCAGTTTGAAGTTTTGCCAAGCACCGTGTTTGCTTTTTTGAAAGCTCGGTATGGGAGGTTGCGCCTCACGTTATATTGGGGTCTTTTCTTATGGATGCTCGGACAGAAACGCGGCATATTCCGCTGTGTGTCGATCTGGATGGCACGTTGCTTGCAGCGGATACTTTGTGGGAGGGCGTCGCGATCGTTCTGCTGCGCAATCCCTTTCTTTTGTTTGCAATGTTCTACTGGATGACAAAAGGCAAGGCGCGGCTGAAGCTTGAAGTCGCCAGGCGTTCGGGCCGCCGGGCCGTCGACTGGCCCTATCGCGAGGCGGTGCTGAAGCGGCTGAAGCGCGAAACGGAGAGCGGTCGCCCGATCATCCTCGTGACCGGGGCCGCCGAAAGCGTCGCGCTGGATGTCGCGGAGCATACAGGCCTTTTTTCCTCCGTCTTGCATAGTTCCGACACGCTGAACCTGACGAGCCGGCGCAAGCGCGACGCTCTGGTCACACAGTTCGGGGAGGGCGGTTTCGACTATATGGGCAACAGCCGCGACGATATCGCGGTGTTCGATGCGGCCCGCAAGGCCATCGTCGTCGCGCCGGATGCAGCCGCCGAGCGCTGGCGTCGCAATCATGATGCCGAGCGGCTGGATCTCGGACGAACGAGCCCGCTGGCGGCGCTGAAATCGATTCGCGTGCATCAATGGGCCAAGAACGTCCTGATCGGCGTGCCGATGATCCTCAACCACGACATCCTGCAGATGGATGCGCTGATCAATGTGGCGATGGCTTTCTTTGCCTTCAGCTTCCTCGCCTCTGCCGTCTATGTCGTCAACGACCTGTCCGATCTGACCAACGACCGACGCCATCCGAAAAAGCGCAACCGCCCGCTGGCGAGCGGCCAGATGTCGGTGCCCATGGGCCTGCTCATCGCCGCCTGTCTCATTCTGGCATCCCTCGGCCTGACCTCGCAGCTGCCTTGGGAATTCGCCGCGACGCTGGGTTTCTATGCACTTGCGACGACCGCCTATACATTCGTGCTCAAACGCAAGCTGCTTGTCGACGTCTTTACGCTGGCGGGTCTCTATACGGTGCGTATCGTTGCAGGCGCAGCAGCGACGGATACGGAGCTGTCCTTCTGGCTCTTGTCTTTCTCGATCTTCTTCTTCCTCAGCCTGGCGCTGGTGAAGCGGTATGTCGAACTGGACGAATATGACGGTCGCAACGGCCTGCAGGTTCCAGGGCGGGGCTACACGTCCGTGGATTTCGAGATGGTCGGGCAGGCCGGTGTTTCCTCGGCCTTTGCTGCGGCAATGGTTCTGGCGCTGTATATCCACAGCAAGGAAATGACGGAGATGTATTCACAGCCCTGGGTGCTGTGGCCGCTCTGCCCGCTGGTCCTCTATCTGCTGCTCCGAATCTGGATGCTGGCGCGCCGCCGCATGCTGCACGAGGATCCCGTCGTCTTCATCATGCGCGATTGGCGCAGCCTCGTCACCATGGCGATCGGCGCGTCGCTCATTCTTGCCGGTGCGCTGGGGCCGCAATGAGCGACGCTGCATTCGACAGCTGGGGCCGCATCGATTGTCGCCCACGCCAAAGCATGTCGCCGGACGTCTACGAAGATGCGCGCGGGCAGGCGGGGCAGGGCGCGGTGCTGCCGTTCGGCAACGGCCGCTCCTATGGCGACAGCTGCCACAACGATGCGGGCACGCTGATCGACAGCCGCCGGCGCAGCCGCATTCACGGCTTCGATCCGGGAACCGGCATCATCTCCTGCGACGCCGGCGTGACGCTGCACGACATCCTGGCACGCGCCATTCCCCACCGCTTCTTCCTGCCGGTGACGCCGGGCACGGCCTTCGTGACGATTGCCGGTGCGGTTGCCAATGACGTGCATGGGAAGAACCACCATGCCCGCGGCACCTTCGGCAACCATGTGGTTTCGCTGACGCTGCTGCGCTCCGGCGGCGACGTGTTGACATGCTCGATGCGCGAGAATGCCGAGCTCTTTCGGGCAACGATCGGTGGCATGGGACTGACGGGGCTGATCCTGTCGGTCGACCTGCAACTGATGAAGGTGCCGTCCGCGCACATCCAGCAGCATACGATCCGCTTCGACAGCCTCGACCGGTATTTCGACATGGCCGAGCGGATCGACAGCGAGCACGAATATGCCGTCGCCTGGATCGACCAGCTGGCGACCGGTAAGCGAATGGGCCGCGGGCTGCTGCTGGCCGGCGACCATGCGGATGCGTCCTGCGAATTTCCCGACATGCCGCGCGGCATGAAGCTGTCCGTGCCGTTTGCGCCACCGTTCAACCTGCTCAACCGGCTGACGCTGAAGGCTTTCAACGAGGCCTATTTTCGCAAGGAAAAGCCGCGCGAGACGGTCGCGACAGTCAAATGGCCGGGTTATTTCTATCCGCTCGACGCCATCGGCCGATGGAACCGCCTCTACGGTCCGAAAGGCCTCTATCAGCACCAGAGCGTCTATCCGCAGGACAATGCGCCTGAAATCACCGCCCGGCTGATGCAGACGGCGCGGGATGCCGGGCATGCCTCGTTCCTGACCGTTCTGAAGCGCTTCGGCAACGCTCCATCGCGAGGGCTTTTTTCCTTCCCGCGGCCGGGTTTTACGCTGACGCTGGATTTCGCCAATCAGGGTGAACGGACCCTTAAGCTGCTGGATGCGCTCGATGCGATCGTCGTGAATGCCGGTGGGGCGATCAATCCCTACAAGGATGCCCGCATGAGTGCCCAAGTCTTTGAAAAATCATTCCCGGAATGGCGCAAGCTGGAAGCCTTTCGCGATCCGGCGATCACCTCGAACTTCTGGAAACGGACGGCTTTGGCTTTGCCAAAATGAGAATAGCTTCAATTTGAATTAAATAAACGCGCGAATTTCACGAAATATACTGCTCTTGCGTGTAGTTCATCCGCTGGGAACAGGGAACTCTGAAATGAAGTATATCGTATTCATTCTCTTCACCGTGCTGACGAATGCGGCAGCGCAACTCATGCTGAAACAGGGCATGCTCAGCCTCGGGCCGATCAGCTTTACGGGCGAGACATTCATCGTCCGCATCTTCCAGATCGTCTTCAGCCCCTGGGTCTTTGCCGGTCTCGTCACCTTTGTAATTTCCATGGCATCGCATCTCTACGTCCTGTCGAAGGTCGAGCTTTCCTTTGCCTACCCTTTCCTCAGTCTCGCCTACGTCGCGGTTGCAGCCTTCGCCTATTTCATCTTCCACGAGGATATGAACGCCTGGCGCATTGCCGGCATCGGCTTCATCTGCGTCGGAACCATTTTCATCGCCCAGTCCGGCACGTCTTCCCATGAAGGCGACGCCCTGGAAACCGCGGGCGCAACAGCAAAAATCGGGAGCCCTTCATGAAACACATCATTTTTGGCGGCGACGGCTTTGTCGGACGTCACTTGGCCGAGCGTCTCGTCAATGAAGGCGAGGAGGTACTGGTCGCCGATATCGCCAAGTCGGACCTGCCGCACTATGCCCGCGCCCGCTTCGTCCATTGCGACGTGACCAAGGCGGAGGATGTCTTTTCGGTCGAGATCGGCCCGGACGACATGGTCTACAACATGGCGGCCAAGATGCTGTCGCCACTGCAGATCCGCTCCAAGCGCTGGGAATTCTTCTGGCCGGTCAACTATTACGGTGCCGAAAACATCATGAAGGCGACGGCAAAGGCCGGCGCCAACCGGCTGGTGCAGTTCACCACCGACATGATCTACGGCCACACCGTGCAGTCGCCGCAGACCGAGGACCATCCGGCCAAGCCCTTGGGCGAATACGGCAAGTCGAAATGGGCGACCGAGCAGCTGGCCGTCGAATGGCGCAAGCAGGGCATCAACATCTCGATTTTTCGCCCACGCCTGATCATCGGCCCCGGCCGTCTCGGCATTCTGGAAAAGCTGTTCAAGCTGATCGACGCCAACCTGCCGGTGCCGATGATCGGTTCGGGCAAGAACCCCTACCAGTTCATCTCGGTGTTCGATTGCGCCGAAGCCGCGCGTCTTGCCTGGAAGGGCGGCGTGCCGAACGCGGAATACAATCTCGGCTCCGACAATCCGCCATCGGTGAAGAAGCTGCTCGGCGACCTGATCGTGCATGCGGGGTCGAAGTCTTTCCTGTTGCCGACGCCCGCCTTCGCGGTCAAAGCGACGCTTGCCGCCTTCGATGCGATCAATCTGCCGATCATGGACCCGGAACAGTACCTAATCGCCGACGAGATGTGCATCCGCGAGACGGGCAAGCTGAAGAAGGAGCTTGGCTGGAAGGCGCAGTACAATGACGGCGCCATGCTGATCGCAGCCTATGACGAATACCGCGCCAAGAAGGCCGGCCAGATCTTTGCAACCACATCGGCCGTACCGGCGGAATGAACGAGGAGACAACCAAGATGCTCGACAAACCAGCCCGTATCGCCATCGATGCGCCCGCGCTCGACGCCACCGCTTCGGCCGGCCCTATCCGCAAGCCGGATCTTCTGACCGTCGATCAGGCCAAGGCCATGAGCCTTGCCGACATGACCACGATGTTCAAGGATCACCTGAACCCCGGCCAGCTGCATTTCATGAAGCTGCTCGGCTTCAACAAGGTGAAGGTCGAGAGCGCCGAGGGCATGTATTACACCGACCAGAACGGCCGGAAGATCCTCGATTTCTTCGGCGGCTTCGGCTCGCTCGCATTCGGCCACAATCACCCACGCATCCTCGCCGCGCGCAAAAAATTCCAGGATGAAAACCGCCACGAGATCGCCATCGCGTTCATGTCGCAATATGCAGCGGTGCTGGCGAAGAACCTTGCAGCAATCGCCCCCGGCGATCTCGACATGGTGTTCCTCGGTTCCTCCGGTTCGGAAGCCATGGAAGCTGCGCTCAAGGTTGCCGAACGTGCTGCCGGTCCGAAGCGTCCGCGCATCGTCTATGCTGAGAATTCCTTTCACGGCAAGACCAAGGGCGTGCTGTCGATCACCGACGGTCCGCTCTATCGCGGCGAGTTCAAGCTGCTCGACAACAACGTCAAGGTTCCGTTCGGCGATATCGACGCAATCCGCAATGCCTTCGAACGCGATCCGACGATCGGCGTGCTGGTCCTGGAGACCATCCAGGGTGGCGGCGGCATCATCTCGGCGCCGCCGGCCTTCTGGCAGGACGTCCGCGCGCTCTGCGACAAGCACGGCGTCATCTGGGTTGCCGACGAAGTCCAGTGCGGCATGGGCCGCTCCGGCCGCTTCTTCGCCTTCGAGCATGCCGGCGTCGTGCCCGACGTGACCGCGCTTGCCAAGTCGCTTGGCGGCGGCAAGTCGGCCATGGCCGCGATGATCGCCAAGCGCGACGTCTACATGAAGGCCTATGGCACCAAGAATACCGCGATGATCCACGCCCAGGCGACGTTTGGCGGTATCGGCGAGGCCTGCATCACGGCGATCGAAGGCCTCAACATCATGTATGACGAGGACCTGATTGAGAACGCGGCCGTGCAGGGCGAGTACCTGCTGGAACGCCTGAACGTGCTGAAGGCCAAGTATCCGAAGATCATCAAGGACGTCCGCGGGCAGGGGCTGATGGTCGGTCTGGAATTCCAGGACTTCAGCCAGACGCTGCCGATGGTCCTGCGTCCGGTCGTCGGCGTGCTCGACGACAAGCTCAAGGGTTCGCTTTCTGGCTTCATCGGTGCGCTGCTGCTCAAGGACTACGACACACTGGTGGCGTTTACCGAATACAATCGCAACGTCATTCGGCTCGAGCCGCCGCTGACCTGCGAGCGCCAGCATGTCGACCAGTTTGTTGACGCGCTGGACAGCCTGCTCGGTCGCGGCATCGTCCACATCGTCAAGGATTTTCTGGGAAGCCAGTTCGCCTGAGCGACACCCAAGTCCACCATATTCAGCAATGGCGGCCCTGGCCGCCATTGTCGTGACGGCATCGCTGATCTCAGGACCTCAGCAGAACCTTCAGCGATCCGACCGCCGCAGCGATCCGCTGGTAATGTTGCCGCCTCTTTTCGGAATTTTCCGAGGCGCGCAGCAGCTCGGTTTGCAATTCTTCCATCACCGCATTCGCCTGCTGCATCGCCATGCCGAGATTGGCCTTCTTGATCGCGGTATATCGTCGTTTCGCCCGGAACCTTGGGTTGGCACCCGGAGCGGTTTCAAGTTTCGGTGCCTGGTTGTCGGCGTTGCGTTGAACGATGCTGCCGAGTTTTCCGGACGCGCGCATGATCAACGAACGCGCACGACCATAGTCACCGTTCGCAGGAATGCGTTTGGCGAGATTGTTGAGCCCCTGCCGAACACAATCGATGCGGTAGACGGGATCGTACCGGGCGCATTCGTTCGTGACGCTATCGATATTGTGGGTCACGGCACCGGTCGCCGGTGGGGTGAGCGCTGCACCGTCCGATGTAACCCGCAGGCCGCCCGCCCCGGAAGCAATGGATTCGGAGGTTGGGCCGCGCGCTTGCCCGAATGTCGCGCCCGGTCCGGACAAACTCAAAATCACGGCAAGCCACAGCCTGATCGACACCTGTCCCCATGCACAAAACGTCACTGCACGCCGAACCATGTCGGTCTCTCGTTTACTCGCTGCGGCCAAATGCGATGCGCATGCTGCGCTGCGTGCCGGATCCGATGTCGCCATCGATCGAACCATCGTAGAATTTGTTTTCGGACAGTTTTTTCTGAAGCGCTTTGCGGGTTTCGGCGGTGAACATCGTCGGCTTCGTGCTGAGCTGGTTGAGGACGTCCTCAAC
>UCJH01000078.1 GCA_900472785.1 Hyphomicrobiales bacterium
CCCCCCTTGAGGGGGAGATGTCACGGAGTGACAGAGGGGGGGAAGCCTCGTCGGTCTCGAGGCCGATCAGCCGAAACCGGTATCACGCGTCTTCCAAAGAAAAGGACCGGGGTCTGCGGCTCCTCCTTGCAAGAGGGAGGGGCTCGACCGAGCAAGCCCCATGACCACCTTTCCCCTCATCCAGACCGTTTCCGAAACTGCTCGCCGCAACGGCAAGCTGTCTGCCGGCTCCCGTGTCGTGCCGCAGGAAACGCCGGTCGCGCTTTCCTATGGCGGGTCCACCCATGCGGTGATGATGGCGACGCCCGGCGATCTTGAGGATTTTGCCGTCGGGTTCAGCCTGACCGAAGGGATCATCGCCGATCCGTCCGATATTGAAACCATTGAGGCCGTTGCCGACGACAAGGGCATCGATCTGCAGATCATGCTGAAGGACGCACAGAACGTCGCGCTCGTCGCCCGCCGCCGGCATATGGCGGGGCCGGTCGGCTGCGGGCTGTGCGGCATCGAATCGATCGAGCAGGCCGTGCGCCAGGCCCCGTCGGTGTCGACTTCGCCGCTGCGTCTGTCTGAACAGCAGGTCATCGAGGCCGTGGCGCTGCTCAACGGCCAGCAGCCGCTGCATTTTGAGACGCGGGCCGTGCATGGGGCGGGGTTTTATGTGCCGGGCAAGGGCCTGATCGCCGTGCGCGAGGATGTCGGCCGGCACAATGCGCTGGACAAGCTGGTGGGCGCGGCGGCGCGGGCAGGCTATCGCGGAGCAAATGGCGCGGTCGTCGTCACCAGTCGTGTTTCCGTCGAGATGGTGCAGAAGACAGCCATCATCGGCAGTCCGTTCATCATCGCGATATCGGCGCCGACGGCGCTGGCCATCCGCACGGCGGAAGAGGCCGGCATGACGCTGATCGCGCTGGTGCGCGGCCAGGATTTCGAAGTTTTCACGCATATGGATCGCATTCAGCCGGGAGCCGTCGCCGATGTCGCTTGATAACACCAATGGCAAACTCGTGCGGATGGCGAACCAGATCGCCACCTTCTTCAAGTCGCAGCCGGAAAACGAGCGCATCGAAGGCGTCGCCACCCACATCAATAAGTTCTGGGAGCCGCGGATGCGAAAGGCCTTCTTCGAACTGGTCGAACAGGGCGATGCCGGTTTCGATCCGATCGTGCTGTCGGCCGCCGCCCTCATTAAGCGTCCCTATTCCGGCTCTGAAGGCGTGGGCACCGGCAGCGACGCCGCCGCAGGCGCGCCGGGCGGCAAGGGAACGGCAGCTGGCGAATCGCTGTCGGAACCCAGCATTCCGGAAAAGGCGTCGTAATCCGTTTGCCGAGCGGCCGATGGCCTGCTGACGAACGCGGCGGAGGCATCGAGACATGCGATGCCTGCAATCAACCTCGATCGGTCTGACGGTTCGCCGAATTCCTTGACCGTCGATAGCGTTCAGCATGGCTTTTGCCCGGACAATTCCGCCGTTACCCCATCGAAATTCCCTCCGGAACCGTGCCGCATCGACGTGGCGGTCGTTGTCGACGCCTGCAGATCACCCAAGGTTCTCGATGGCTGGGATCGGGGTCCGCAAGATTACAGGAAGTTCACTTTTTTAGGGGCCGGGCAGGATGTATATCGTCGCTGATATTGCCGCGTAACATGCTTTGCCAGGTGCCGCATGCCCAATCCGATCGAGAAAAGCGCTGAGCCCGATGGTGCTCAAACTCTGCTTCAGCACGTGTGGTTTCGAGGCAGGCTGTTCACGGCGGCGGCCACGATCCTTATTCTCGGGCTCGTCGGCTATGCGATCTTCCATCTGACCAGCGAAGTCCGCTACGAAGACGTTCTGTCCGCCCTTACCCGCACGAGTTGGGTCTCGATTGCAGAGGCCATCGGCTTTACCGCCCTGAGTTTCCTTGCACTCACCTTCTACGATGTCGGCGCGCTGATCTACCTCAAGCGCAAGCTGCCCTATGCCGATGTGGCGCTGACGGCGACCGCCGCCTACGCGGTCGGCAACACGGCGGGGTTCGGCCCCTTGAGCGGGGGCGCCATCCGCTATCGCGCCTATTCTCGCCTTGGCCTGCGGCCGGAGGAAATCGGCGGCGTCATCGCATTCGTCACCCTGGCGTTTGGCCTCGGTCTTGCGAGCGTCGCCTCTCTCAGCCTCCTGGCGATCGCCCCGGAAATCGCCCCGCTTCTCGGCGTCAGCGCTTCCGCGCTGCGCGTCCTGGCGGTGCTGATCCTGACCGGTCTTGTAGCGCTGCTGGTGGCCGGCCGTGACAATCGCGCCTTGCAGCTCGGGCGTTTTTCGCTGCGGATTCCCGATTCCCGCACGGCGTCGCGCCAATTCCTCGTAACCGCGCTCGATATAGCGGCCTCGGCTTCCGTCCTGTACGTTCTTCTGCCCGACGGCGCGATCGGCTGGCCGGCATTCCTCGCCATTTATGCGGTGGCCGTCGGGCTGGGTGTGCTCAGCCATGTGCCGGCGGGGTTGGGTGTCTTCGAAACCGTCATCGTCGCGGCGCTCGGCGAGGCCGCCGATGTCGACACAATCCTCGGCGCGCTGGTTCTCTACCGCCTCATCTACCACGTCATGCCATTGCTTCTGGCGGTTGTTTTCGTGGTTGGAGCGGATTTGCGCAGTCTCTATCAAAAACCGGTGGCTTCGAGCCTGCGCCGGGTGGGTGGCAGGCTGACGCCGCTTCTGCTGGCTGCTCTCGCGCTTATCCTTTCCGCCATGCTGGTGTTTTCGAGCGTCACCCCGACACCGGACGACAATCTGGCGTTCCTTGCCGGTTACGTGCCGTTGCCGGTGATCGAAGGCGCGCATTTTCTGGCAAGCCTGCTTGGCCTCGTCCTGGTCATCGTCGCCCGTGGTCTTGCCCGGCGGTTGGATAGCGCCTGGTGGGCGGCGCTGGTCGTTGCCGTCATCGCGCTGCTGTTTTCCCTCCTCAAGGCTGTTGCGCTGATTGAGGCAGCCCTGCTGGCGTTTTTCATCGTCAGCCTTCTGGCCTCGCGTCGCATGTTCGACAGGCCGGCAAACCTGACGAACGCGCGGCTGACCATTCCATGGCTGACGGCGATGCTGGCACTTTGCGCTTTCGCAGTGATCGTCTTGCTCTTCGTCTATCGCGATGTGGAATACAGTAACGCGCTCTGGTGGCAGTTCGAACTGTCGGATGAGGCGCCTCGCGGCCTTCGCGCGGTGCTGGGATTGACCATATTTTCCGGCGTTGTGGCGCTCTGGAGCCTTTTGCGGCCGGCAAAGGGCGCTTTCTCGGCTGCATCGGCGCAGGATATGCAAAGAGCCATCGCAATTGTCCGCATGCAGCATATGTCGGATGCCAATCTGGTGCGGATGGGCGACAAGAGCCTGATGTTCTCGGCCGACGGCCGCGCCTTCATCATGTATGGCCGCCAGGCCCGTTCCTGGATTGCCCTGTTCGATCCCGTCGGCCCGCGTGATGCTTGGCCGGACCTGATCTGGCGGTTCATCGAGGAGGCGCGGGCCTGCGGTTGCCGGCCGGTTTTCTATCAGGTTTCACCGGCCGGGCTCTCCTATTACGCGGATGCCGGCCTGCGCGCCTTCCGTCTTGGCGAACTGGCCACGGCCGATCTTCAAACCTTCGAACTGAAGGGCGGCAAGTGGGCCACCTTGCGGCAGACCGTCAGCCGGGCGCAGCGCGACGGCCTGCAGTTTTCGGTCGTCGAACCCGCAGATATTCCGGCGATCATGGACGAGCTGGTGTCGGTCTCCGATGCCTGGCTTGCGCATCACCGGGCCAAGGAAAAGGGCTTTTCGCTCGGCGCGTTCAACACGGACTACATCGCTGCCCAACCGGTTGGAATATTGCGGCTCGAAGGCCGGATCGTCGCATTCGCCAATATCCTGGTCACGGATGCCTGCGAGGAAGGCACGATCGATCTCATGCGTTTTCTGCCGGAGGCGCCGAAGGGATCGATGGACTTTCTTTTTGTGTCGCTGATGGAGTATCTGCGGGACAAGGGTTTCAAGCGGTTCAATCTCGGCATGGCGCCGCTGGCCGGCCTTTCGGAGCGCCGCTCGTCCCCCATCTGGGACAAGGTCGGCCGCACGGTCTTCGAACACGGCGAACGGTTCTATAATTTCAAGGGCTTGAAGGCCTTCAAATCGAAATTCCATCCGCAATGGCAGCCGCGCTACATGGCGGCGGGCGGCGGTATCAATCCCGTGCTGGCCCTTATGGATGCGACATTTCTCATCGGCGGTGGTGTAAAAGGGATTGTGAAAAAATGATCTGGAAAACCTGCCGTCATGCCGTTTTCGCCGCCAGCCTGCTTTTCACGGCTTTTGGAGCCCACGCCGAGGATGCCGCCGTGTTCGATACGGGTATGATTCCCGAGCCGCATATTCTGATGCCCGATGGCGATGTCGCTGCGGCGGTCGTGTTGATTTCGGACAAGACCGGTTGGTCGGACAAGGAGGCGGCGCTTGCCAGGAGCCTTTCAGACGACGGCGCTTTGGTCATCGGTATCGATCTGCCGCGCTATCTGGCTTCGCTGGCAAAGGACGATGGCAGCTGCGTCTATATGGTGTCGGATATCGAGGCGCTGAGCCAGCAGGCCCAGCGCGCCGCGAAAAACGATGACTATAGTCTGCCGATCATCGCCGGCGCCGGGGCGGGCGGCGCGCTTGCTTTGGCCATTGCCGCGCAAACACCCGCAGCGACATTCGGCCAGACACTGGCCGTCGATCCGGAGGCCGGCATCGCCCTTGCCAAGCAATTGTGTACGCCTGCCAGTAAGAAAACGGTGGGCGACCGCATGATCTATGGCCTCACCGACGGCGCGCTGCCCGATCCCGTCACGGTGTTGTTCACCGGCGCTGCGCCGGCCGACGGCCGCGCGCATGTTTCCGAATTGACTGCGAAACACAGCGACATCGAAATCACGGAAACGGACGACGACATGTGGAAGGCATTTTCCGCCGCACTCTCCGCTCTGGTCTCTGCCTCTGCCGGCGACGACAATCCGCTGGGGCTGCCGCTGACTGTGCTGGATGCAACACCGACGCGGGATACGATGGCCATCGTCTATTCCGGCGACGGCGGCTGGCGCGATATCGACAAGCAGGTCGGCGATCTCCTGCAACAGCAGGGCATGCCGGTGGTCGGCGTCGATTCGCTGCGGTATTTCTGGTCCGAACGACAGCCGCAGGAAACCGCCGACGACCTGCATCGCATCATCGCGCTCTACGCCAAGCGATGGAATGTGAAGCATATCCTGCTGATCGGCTACTCCTTCGGCGCGGATATCCTGCCCAAGACCTATAATCTCCTGCCGCAAGGCGATCGCGACAGGATCGTGCAGCTATCGCTGATGGCGGTATCGCATCAGGTGGACTACAAGATTTCCGTGCTCGGCTGGCTCGGCGCCACCGGATCGGACGGCGCCGGCGACCCTAAGGATGACATTGCCAAGATCGATCCGTCTCTCGTGCAGTGCATCTACGGCACTGAGGACGAAGACGATGTCTGCCCGACCCTGAAAGGCACCGGCGTCGAGGTGCTGCCGATCGAAGGCGGTCATCATTTCGATGAAAACTATCCGGCGCTGGTCAAGCGTCTTCTGGACGGTTTCGACCGTCGGTTGGCTGCAAAGGCCGGGCCTTGAACGTGTCCCGTCGCGTTCCGCCGGCGGACCGCGATCGTCTCCTGCGCCGGATGGCCGCCGTCTGAACAAAATGGCGGCGAAACTTTCTTTGTGCCTGTCCTTTCCTCTTGCTATGGTCCCCTTCGTCAAAAGAAGGAGAGACTTTTGCAAGGGGAGGCAGCGCGAAAGACGTCAGTGCCGGAGCGCGATCCGGAGTTCGGTCCGTGGCTGGCGCAGGCCTCGATCCTGATCGTCGACGACGAGCCGGGCATGCGGCATTTCCTGGTGCGGACGCTCGGGCCACGCTGCAAGCGCATCGAGGAAGCGGCCGATACGGAAGAGGCCTCCCGCAAGCTCGATGCCCATCATTTCGATGTCGTCATTCTCGACAACATCATGCCGGGCAAGAACGGCGTCGACTGGCTGTCGGAGCAGCGCGCCATCGGCTTTTATGCCGATGCGATCCTGATGACCGCCTTCGCCGATCTCGATACGGCGATCCAGGCCCTGCGCGCCGGTGCCGTCGATTTCGTGCTCAAACCCTTCCGGTCCAACCAGATTCTCAATGCCGTTGCCCGCTGCCTCGACCGCATCCGGCTGCAACGGGAAAATTTCGTGCTGCGCTATGAGTTGAAGGCGGCATCCGACCACATTCTGCTGCGCGACCGGCTGATCGGCACCTCGTCCGTGATCGGCGACCTGCGCGATACGCTCGCCCGTGTCGCGCCGCTGCCGACATCCGTGCTTCTAACCGGAGAGTCCGGCACAGGTAAAGAAGTCGCGGCCCGCTCGCTGCATACGCTTTCGGATCGCTCCGCCAAGCCGTTCGTGCCGGTCAACTGCGCCGCGATCCCGCCGGATATGATCGAGACCGAGCTGTTCGGCCATGTGAAGGGCGCCTTTACCGGCGCTGAAAACAGCCGCGAGGGCCTGTTCACCCATGCGCAGGGCGGCACGCTGTTTCTCGACGAGATCGGCGAGATGCCGCTTGCCACCCAGAGCAAGCTGCTCAGGGTGATCGAGGACAGGCGGGTGCGACCGGTCGGGGCGGAGCGCGAGGTCCCGGTCGATCTGCGCTTCGTCTTCGCCACCAATGCCGACCTGCAGAAAGAGGTGGAGCGGGGACGGTTCCGCGCCGATCTCTTCTACCGCATCAATGTCATGCAGCTCTATCTGCCGCCCCTGCGCGACCGGGGTGATGATGTGCAGGAACTGGCGGTGCTGTTCATGCACAAGCTGTCGCAGCAACTCGGCATGCCGCCGGTGACGATTGACGCGCCGGTTCGCGCCGCCCTTGCACGCTATCCATGGCCCGGCAATGTGCGCGAGCTGCGAAACCTGATCGAACGCTCTCTTATCCTTGGTCGTTTTCCCGATGATTTCCGCGGCGGTCCGGGCCGCCCGGTCGAGACAACCGGCGGAACGCTGGAGGAGATGGAGCGTCGGCATATTCTCGCCGTTCTCGAGCAGACCGGCGGCAACCGCGACGAGGCGGCGCGCCGGCTCGGGATTTCGCGGAAAACCATCGACCGCAAATTTGCCGTCTGGAATGGCTGATCCCGGTTCGCCCTCGTCTGTCGCGCGCCCCGCCCGGTCGATCCGGTTCCGGCTGCTGGCGATCGCGCTTCTGCCGACGCTGGTCATCCTGCCCTTGCTGCTGGGCATCACCATCACCCGCTGGAATGCCAAGTTCGATGCGGTGCTGATTTCGAAGGTCAATGGCGACCTCACCATCGCGCACCAATATCTTTCGCGCATCCTTGAAAACACCGGCGAGCATATTCAGGCGCTGGCCGCCTCCGCGGCCTTTCGCGATGTCGCGGGGCAGGCGCCGGCGGCGGACCTGCCCGGCTTCCTCGATCGCAGCCGGGATCGGCTGGGTCTGGATTTTCTGCTGCTTGTCGATGAAGACGGCCGGCGTATCGAGGTTTCGGCGCAGCCGGCCATCGACCCCGGCTGGCCGGTGGTTGCCTCGGCGTTGAAGGGCGCGTCCTCGACCGCGATCGACATCTTCTCCAACGACCAGCTGGCGCGGATCGGCCAGCCGCTTGCCGAGCGCGCCCGCATCGATCTCGTGCCGACGGCCAATGCCGTGCCGAGCGCCCGGAGCCTCGAAAGTCGCGGCATGGTCGTGCAGTCGGCAAGCCCGGTCGTGCTGGCTGGCGGGCGCAAGGCCGCACTGGTCGGCGGCATCCTGCTCAACCAGAATCTCGTCTTCATCGATACGATCAACGACCTCGTCTATCGCGAGCAAAGCCTGCCGGAAGGCAGCAAGGGCACCGCGACGCTGTTTCTGGAGGACGTGCGGATCAGCACCAATGTCCGCCTGTTCGAGGATCGCCGCGCGCTCGGCACGCGGGTGTCCGGCGCGGTGCGGGCCGCCGTTCTCGATCAGGGACGGACCTGGCTCGACAGTGCCTTCGTCGTCAACGACTGGTATATCTCAGCCTACGAGCCGATTACCGACAGTTTCGGCAAGCGCGTAGGCATGCTCTATGTCGGTTTCCTCGAAACGCCCTTCCGGCAGGCCAAATACAGCACGCTTCTGACCATCGTCCTTGCCTTCCTTGCCGTTACCGCCGTCAGCGTACCGATCTTCCTGCGCTGGGCGCGGGCAATCTTCAAGCCGCTGGAACGGATGAACGGCACGATCGCCGAGGTCGAGGCCGGCGATCTCGGAGCGCGAACGGGATTGCAGGGCGCCAGCGACGAAATCGGCCGCGTGGCGCTGCATCTCGATGGCCTGCTCGACCAGCTGCAGCAGCGCGACCGGGAATTGCGCCAGTGGAACGAGGAACTGAACGACCGCGTCGCCGAGCGCACGCGCGAGCTGGAATTGGCCAACCGCCAGATCGAGGCGACCACGAAGCAGCTGATCATGTCGGAGAAACTGGCGGCGATTGGCGAGATCACCGCCGGCGTCGCCCATGAGATCAACAATCCGATCGCGGTCATGCAGGGCAATCTCGACGTGGTGCGCAGCGTGCTGGGCGCCGATGCCGATGCGGCACGAACGGAATTCCGCCTGATCGACGAACAGATTCACCGCATCAGCCAGATCGTTACCAAGCTCCTGCAATTCGCCAAGCCGGAGGAATATGCCGGTTATGTCGAGCGCCATGCGCCGGCCACCGTCATTTCCGATTGCCTGCCTCTGGTACAGCACCTTGTCAACAAGGCCGAGATCGACGTTGTGCGCGACGACCGGGCGACACGGCTCGTGCTGATGAACCGCACGGAGCTGCAACAGGTGGTGATCAACCTGATCGTCAATGCCCTCCATGCCATGCCGAATGGTGGGCGCCTGTCCATCCGTACCCGGGACGACGAGCTGGATGGCAAGTTCGGACTTTCCATCGATATTGCCGATACCGGTGTCGGCATCGCTGCGGATGTGATGGAGCGGATTTTCGATCCCTTCTTCACGACGAAGCGGCAGAAGGGCACGGGCCTCGGCCTCTCGATCAGCCAGCGGCTGGTTGCCCGTCAAGGCGGGCGGATCACGGCCGAAAGCGTACCCGGCGAAGGAACGACCTTCTCGATCTGGCTGCCGGAAGCCGAATAGGTATCGGCTGTTCCGGACATTTTGTCCGGATGACTATGGACATTCTGTCCCTTCCGTCTGCCGCGATTTCGGTAACCTCTTGATTTTCCTGAAGTGTCGAGCTGGCACGCCTGTTGCAACAGCAAGGTCGATCCGGAGACGGGCGACTGGTGATGCGTTGAGGAGCGACAGCCAGGGAAACAGGCCTGATTTTCCGGACCACGACGACAACAGGGGAGCCACCCGAAACGTGCGGGTGGCCTGGAGGAGATATTCATGTCGACAGCAACGGAAACTTTCACAGGCGGAGGCGGCATCGGGCTGCTCGACCGCGAGCGCATCATCGCCAGGCCCGGCTTCAACCGCTGGCTGGTTCCGCCGGCGGCGCTGGCCATCCATCTCTGTATCGGCATGGCCTACGGCTTCAGCGTCTTCTGGCTGCCGCTGACCAAATCCATCGGCATCACCGCCTCGACGACCTGCGCCGACATGACGCTCGCGTCGGCGCTGTTCACGACCAGCTGCGACTGGCGCGTCAGCGATCTCGGCTGGATCTACACGCTGTTCTTCGTTCTGCTCGGCTCGTCGGCTGCCATCTGGGGCGGCTGGCTGGAGCGGGCAGGGCCGCGCAAGGCCGGTTTCGTCTCCGCCATCTGCTGGTGCGGCGGTATCGGCATTGCTGCGATCGGCGTCATGACGCATCAACTCTGGCTGATGTGGCTGGGTGCCGGCGTCATCGGCGGCATCGGTCTCGGGCTTGGCTATATCTCGCCGGTCTCGACGCTGATCAAATGGTTTCCGGACCGCCGCGGCATGGCGACGGGCATGGCGATCATGGGCTTTGGCGGTGGCGCGATGATCGGCGCCCCGCTCGCCGACATGCTGATGAACACGTTCAAATCGGCAACATCCGTCGGTGTCTGGCAGACATTCTTCGTCATGGCGGCGATCTATTTCGTCTTCATGATGGGCGGCGCCTTCGGCTATCGCATTCCGCCGGCCGGGTGGAAGCCGGAAGGTTGGACGCCGCCGGCCGACAAGGGGGCGATGATCACCACGCGCCACGTCCACCTGCGCGATGCCCACAAGACCCAGCAGTTTTGGCTGATTTGGGCCGTTCTCTGCCTCAACGTCTCGGCCGGCATCGGTGTCATCGGCATGGCATCGCCGATGCTCCAGGAAATCTTCGCCGGTTCGCTCCTTGGCCAGCCGGACCTGAAGTTTTCCGATCTGAGCCCCGAGCAACTGACGGCGATCGCCGCGATCGCCGCCGGCTTCACCGGGCTTCTATCGCTGTTCAACATCGGCGGCCGCTTCTTCTGGGCGTCGCTGTCGGACAAGATCGGCCGCAAGAACACTTACTTTACGTTCTTCGCGCTGGGGATCGTCATGTATGCCCTTGCTCCATGGGCGGCGGGGCTCGGCTCCAAGATCCTGTTCGTCGGCATGTTCTGCATCATCCTGTCGATGTATGGCGGCGGCTTCGCCACCATCCCGGCCTATCTTGCCGACATCTTCGGAACGCAGTTCGTCGGCGCGATCCATGGGCGCCTGCTGACGGCCTGGGCGACGGCCGGCATTATCGGCCCGGTCGTGGTCAACTACATTCGCGAGGCGCAGATCGCCGCCGGCATCCCGCGGGCGCAGGTCTACGATTTCACGATGTATATCCTGGCCGGCATGCTGGCGCTGGGTTTCATCGCCAACCTGTTCGTCCGGCCGCTATCGGACAAATGGTTCATGTCCGACGCGGAAGTCGCGTCCCTGCAGGCCAAGACCAAGGCAGCGTCCGCCGGCCCGACGGGCTCCTTTGGCATCGGCACGGGTGGTTTCGACGGCAAGGCCGCGATTGCCTGGACCATCGTCGGCCTGCCGATCCTCTGGGGTGTCTGGATCACCCTGCAGAAGACTTTCGTGCTGTTCGGATAATCGACCCGCACCCGGAAATGCAAAAAGCCGCCCCGAAAGGCGGCTTTTTCAATGCATGCAAATCTGGTCGGGATCAGGCGGCGAGTTCTTCGACGTCGCGTTCCTTGAACATCCGCGCCAGGTTGAGGAAGCAGATCATGCCGGTTTCGTTGGCGATGATGCCTTCTGCAAAGCTCTTGTCGAACGAGGTGGTGATTTCCGGCACCGGCTGAACCTGGTCACCGCGAACCGTAAGGATGTCGGAGACGCGGTCGACGACGAGGCCGATGACCATGTTGTGCACTTCGGCGACGACAATGGCGCTGCGCTCGTTGGCGACGGTCGATTTCATGCCGAGCTTGTGGGCGAGATCGATGATCGGGATCACCGTGCCGCGCAGGTTCATAACGCCGAGAACCTCGGGCGGTGAATGCGGGATCGGTGTCGAGGGCGCCCAGCCGCGAATTTCGCGGATCGTCGTGGTCTTCACGCAGAATTCCTGATCGTGAAGACGGAAGGCAATGATTTCGAGATTTTCCGTACCGAAGCCGGCCGCCGTTGCATTGGACATCAGAATTCCCCAGCTTTCCTGAGTTGCGGCCTTGGCCGTATGGGCATCTATCGGTGGATATTAGCCAAGCTTCCTTAATTTCCTTTAAACTTATGGGCCAAATTCCGATGCGGCAGACAGCGATACGACATGAAAACGCCCCGGAATGAAAACATCCGAGGCGCG
This sequence comes from Hyphomicrobiales bacterium, assembly GCA_900472785.1. Classification (GTDB taxonomy): domain Bacteria; phylum Pseudomonadota; class Alphaproteobacteria; order Rhizobiales; family Rhizobiaceae; genus Pararhizobium. The sequence continues at coordinate 11,812 of UCJH01000078.1, forward strand.
ATCGGTGTCGGTGATGGATGTGGCGTCAGGCGGCGGTCAGCACCTCGGCAAACTGGCCGACGGCCCAGTCCACCTGGTCTGCGGTGATTACCAGCGGCGGGGCGATGCGGATGGTGTCGCCGTGGGTGTCCTTGGCGAGGATGCCGCGTTCCTTCAGCGCTTCGCAATATTTGCGGGCGCCGCCGGCTTCCGGCACCAGTTCGACGGCCAGCATCAGGCCGCGGCCGCGCACGTCCTTGATGATGTTGGACCGGATATCCTTCAGGCCGGTCTGGAAGCGGTCGCCCATCGTGGCGGAATTGTCGATCATACCTTCCTCGGTCAGCGCCTTGAGGGCCGCACGGGCGATGGCGCAGGCAAGCGGATTGCCGCCGAAGGTCGAACCGTGCTGCCCGGGCTTCAGCACGCCGAGCACCTCGGAGTTCGATAGCACCGCCGAAACCGGATAGAAGCCACCGGACAGCGCCTTGCCGATCAGGGTCATGTCGGCCTCGATGCCCTCGTGTTCTTCCGCCAAAAGTTTGCCGGTGCGGCCAAGGCCGGTCTGGATCTCGTCCAGGATCAGCGTGATGCCGTGTTTCGTGCAGAGTTCGCGGACACTGGTGAAATAGCCGGTCGGCGGGATGATCACGCCGGCCTCGCCCTGGATCGGCTCGATCAGGAAGGCAACGGTGTTTTCGGTGATGGCGTCGCGGAAGCTGTCGAGATCGCCGAAGGTGACGGTCTTGAAGCCGGGAGCGAAGGGGCCGAAGCCGCTGCGGGCATCGGGATCGGTCGAGAAACCGACGATGCCCATGGTACGGCCGTGGAAATTGTTGGAGCAGACGATGATCTCGGCCCGGTTTTCCGGCACGCCCTTGACCTCGTAGCCCCATTTGCGCACGGCCTTGACGGCGGTTTCGACCGCTTCGGCACCGGAATTCATCGGCAGGATCTTGTGGCTGCCGGTCAGCGCCGCCAGTTCCTCGTAGAGATGCGCCAGCTGGTCGTTGCGGAAGGCGCGCGATGTCAGCGTCAGCTTGCCTGCCTGCTCGATCATCGCGGCCAGAATCTTCGGATGGCAATGACCCTGGTTGACGGCGGAATAGGCCGAGAGGCAATCAAGGTAGCGTTTGCCGTCCGTATCCCAGACATAGACGCCTTCGCCGCGCGACAGAACGACGTCGAGCGGTTTGTAGTTGTGCGCCCCGAGGCGGTATTCGGTTTCAATCAGTGCGGCGGTCGTGTTCATGCGGGTTCCCCTCTTTTTTATCGGTCTCGGCAGGTCATGTTGCAGTTCAGGCGCTGCGGGTCGGGCGGTCGAGAATCCGGCGGCCGAACAGGCTGGCCGTCAGCTCGACGAGAATGCGGGCGCTCTTGCCGCGATCGTCGAGAAACGGATTGAGTTCGACGAGGTCGAGCGACGAGACGAGGCCAGTGTCGCAAAGCATTTCCATGATCAAATGCGCTTCGCGGAAGGTCGCGCCGCCCGGCACCGTCGTTCCGACGCCGGGTGCGAATTCCGGATCGAGGAAATCGACGTCGAGGCTGACATGCAGAAGGCCGTTGGCGTCTTTCACCGTCGCAATGATCTCATGCATGATGTGGGCCATGCCGGTCTCGTCGATGGCGCGCATGTCGAAGACCCGGACACCATGCTCGGCGATTTCCTCGCGCTCGCGCTCGTCGACCGATCGGATGCCGACCTGGAAGACGTTCTTCGGATCGACGAAGGGGCGATCCTTGTCGAGGATGGGCGTGAATTCGGCCTCGCCGCAGAAGAAGGCGACGGGCATGCCGTGCATGTTGCCGGATGGGGTCGTCGCCGGTGAATTGAAATCCGCATGAGCGTCGAGCCAGAGCACGAACAGCGGCCGGCCGACATCGGCAGCATGACGGGCCATGCCGGAGACCGAGCCCATGGCCAGCGCGTGGTCGCCGCCAAGGATGATCGGTACGCCGCCGGCGCGCGCCACATCGAGAACGGCAGCATCGAGCGCGCGCGTATAGGCCGCCACGATCTGCAGGTTGTTGGCGCCCTTGTGGTTGGGCAGATCGCGGGCCGGAAGCGGCTTCAGGTCGCCTTCGTCGGTGACGGTATGACCAAGCTCAGCGAGCGTGGTGTCGAGGCCGGCGATGCGCAGCGCCGCCGGGCCCATGGCGCAACCACGGCGTCCGGAGCCTTCTTCGATCGGTGCACCGATCAGGGTGATCTTCTTCTTCGTGTCAGCCATGAGAGTCCCCGCAGGTTTGCGTGATGCCGGTTTGTCCGGTTTTCTGCGCGGATTATACGGGTTTGATCGTTGGCAAATAGATGGAAAACTGACAAATAGATGGCAATATTCGGCAATTTGATAAGCGTGGACAAACACAATGATAAGTCTGGATGATCTCGATCATGCGCTGATCAGCGCCTTGCGCCATAATGCCCGCACGCCCGTTTCCTCGCTGGCGGCCACGACGGGCACATCGCGCGCCACCGTCGCCGCACGGATCGACAGGCTGGTCGCCTCCGGTACCATTGCCGCTTTCACGATCCGCACCGGCGCCGAGCTTTCAGGCAGCGGCGTCAGGGCCATCGTCATGATCGAGGTTCACGGCAAGATGGCGGACCGCGTCGCGACGCAGCTGCGCGGCCTGCCGCAGGTCCGCGCTTTGCATTCCACCAATGGCCGCTGGGATTTCATCGCCGAGCTCGAGGACAAGGACCTCGCGACCTTCGACGAGACCCTGCGCCTCATCCGGCTGATCGACGGAATCAATCTGACGGAGACGAATATCCTGTTGAAGACCAGCAAGATTTCGGCGGCGTTCTGACGCCGAGCCGGAAGGCCGATCAATATTCCTTTTCGTAGAAAATCCCCGCACCTGTTCCGCTGCTGCCGGCTTCGCCGCGCAGTTTGACGCCGCGGCCGACGTCGAGGTTGATGATCGCCTTGCCGGAGCCGGCGTCCGAGCCCTGCTGCAGCTCGATATAGGTGCGGTCATTGATGTATTTTCCGGCCCGCACCTGCGCGCCGCCGTTCTCATCCGTGGTGATGTCGAGATCGTCGACGCCGAGCTTGCCGCGCAACCCGTCGAGCAGCGAGGTCGATTGACCGCCGGCGAGCTGGCTGACGGCGCTGGCAAGCTGGGCGATCTGCAGCGCCGAAAGGTTGGAGAGCGACCGGTTGAAGATCAGCTGCGCCAGGATTTCGTCCTGCGGCAGCGCCGGGGAGGAGGCGAAGGTCACGGTCGGATTGTTGGCAAGGCCCGCGACATTGACGGTAATCGTCGTCGATCCCGCCGTCGAGGTGGCGTCTAGGTCGATAGTCGGCACGAGGTCGCCGCCGAATCCGATGCGGCCATCGGAGAAATCGAGGCGCTTGCCGAGGATTTCCAGCCGGCCGCGCCGCATGTCGAAGCCGCCGGAAACCTGTGGTGCCGCAGCCGTGCCGCGGGNNGAGTTCGGCGTCGATGCCGCGGCCGCGCACGAAGACCTGCGCCGGCGCGTTGACCGTCAGATCGAAGGCAATGCCGCCTCCGCCGCCATTGCCCCCGCCGACGTCCTTCTTGATGTCGCCTTCCATCCGGCGAACCGCTTTGGGTGCGTTCTTGTGCTGGATGTTGATTTCCGAAAGGGAGGCCGGCAGGCGTTCCGGAATGGTAATGGCCGCCTTGCGGATATTGACTTCGCCGCCGATGACCGGGGTTGCCGTAAGAGAGCCTTTCAAAGTCATGCTGCCGTCGAGATTGGCGGTGAACAGCGTGCCATCGACATAGCTGGCATTGTTCAACCGGATCGTCAGATTGGCCGGAAAGCCGGAGCCGGGCGCGATGCCGATCGTGCCGCTGGCCTCGATCGTGCCGCCGGTGGCGAGCTTGCCGGACAGGCTGGAAATCGTCGCCTGCTTGCCGTCGAGCGCGACATTGGCGGCAAGATCGGTCAGCGCGAGGTTGCGGCGCACATCGACGAGGCGTGCGCCCGATGTCGAGATGCTGCCGGTGATCTGCGGCGAGGTGGCTGCACCATTGATCGCGACATCGACGGCAGCTTCGCCGGTCAGGGTGAAGCCCTGCTGGGCCATCAATCCGGAAATCAGCGAGAAAGGAACATTGCCGGAGAACTTCATGGCGATCGGCATGGTGTCGGTGATGCCGACGGAGCCGCCACCCCGGAAGGAAAGGCCGCCGGCACCGCCGATCGTGGTATCGAGCGTGACCCTGTTGTCGGTGAAGCGCCCCTTGGCCGAAATATCGAGCGCCCCGACACCGGCCGAGCGAGCCTGCGCAACGGCCGCATTGCCCCATTTCAGATCGTAGGTAACGACAGGATTTGCCGGCGTTCCCTGGACTTCGACCGTGCCGCTGATGGCGCCGTCTGCGCCGAGCGATGGTGCAAAGGCATTGACGAGGCTTGCCGGAAGCGCGTTGAGCTTCACATCGAGATCGAGTTTTTCGCCGGCGCTGCCGGCGATGACGATCGAGCCGCCGGATGCCTGGATGGTCAGCGTCTGCAGGACGACCCTGCCGTTCTCGATGGCAATCGATGTCGGCTTGCTGATCTTCAGCGGGATTTTTCGGGGGCTTGCAGCAAAGGAGGCAAGGTTGACGGTCGTTTTTCCCGCCACGGTCTGCAGGTCGCCGCGCGCTTTCAGCGGCGCGCCGTCATAGGTGCCGTCCAGCGAAAAGTCGGTCTTTGCGCCCTGCTGTTCGAAGGAGAGGGCGAGCCCGCTGACGCGGTTTTGCCCTTGCGTGAACGTCTCAACGGACAGGTTGCCCTTGATCGCCAGCGCCTTGAGGTCGGCGATCGTGATATCCGCGACGGGTTTGACGATGGTCAGGTCGCCGCGCTTGATGCCGGTCCCGCCGGCCTTCAGTGCGATGGATGTCGTGCCGTCGACACTGTTGATCGCGGCAGATCCGCTCAGATCGCCTGATGCCTTTTCTCCGGCCATGGCGGCGAGCAGCCCGATATCGGGAAAGGTGAAATCGATCGAACCCTTCGGCAGGAAGGCCGTGTCGAATTCGACAGAGCCGTTCAGCCGGTTGTCGCCGATCCGCGCTTCCAGCACGGGAATGCTGGTGCGGCCGTCCTTCGAGACGAGATCGGCTTTGATGTTGATCGCCTGTCCATCCAGCGCACCGGTGGCGGTGATCTTCGCCTGCGGGGTTTTCGGGTTGGCGGTGGCATCCGCGGTGAGGACGAGATCGCTGAGCGTGCGGCCCGCAAGCGTCGCGCCGCTCGAGGTGAGCTCCGCCTTGACGCCGAGATTGTCCAGCGGGCCGGTGGCATCGATCTTGAAATCGACCTTGCCCTTTGCATCGGCGAGCACCTTGCCGAGATCGGGCAGCGTCCCGACCAGCGCAGCGGTCAGCGTCTCGGCTTTCAACGTCACCGAACCGGCGGCCTCGACGGTGGTGGACGCGATGCTCAAATTGGTGACGTTGACGCTGCTCTCCGGCCCGGTGACGAGCCGGCCGGTGACATCCACCGGGGCATCGAACTTCGACGCGGCGGCTGCAGGAAGCGCCTCCGGTCGTGCCGAGAATTTGAACGTCGTGTCGAGGCTGCTGTCGGTTCGCTTGAAGGCGCCTGCAAGCGTTCCATCCAGGTTGGCACTGGTGATGGTCACGGGTGCAAAGCCGATCGCATCCGGCGAGACATCAAGCGTCGTTGCGACCGTCAGCGGGCCTTTGACCAGCCGGTCGAGATCGGCACTGGTCAGCTGCGTCGCGCCGGCCTCGAGCGTGGTTGCGATGGCGCCGACTTTGGTCGAAAGATTGAAGGCATCGCTGTGGGCTTTCAGCCGGATCGCCTCGAAACGTCCCTGCGGCAGGGCGGCCTCCGAAACGTCGGCGGCGACATCGAGGATGGCGGACTGCAGGGTGCCGTTTATGGATGCTGTGCCTTTATCCAGCACGATATGCGCCTCGCCACCCTGCAATGGCAGGCGGACATCGATGCCGGCAAGCGCGGCTGTCAGGTCCAGCCTTTCGCCGGCGCCGCCGTCGATACGAACGGTGCCGCCGGAAGCAGCGATCACCAATTGGCTGAGATTGACCGTACCGTCCTTGATGGTGATCGTCGTCGGCGATTGCAGCTTGAGCGGAATTTTCCTCGGCGCCGCCGCAAAGGATTGCAGGTTGACGATGGTTTCTCCCGAAACGCTCTGCAGGTCGCCACGGGCATTGAGCGGTGCGGAATCATAGACGCCATCGAGCGCGAAATTCGTTTTCGCTCCCTGCTGCTCGAAGCCCAGCTTGAGATCGGCCAGGCGGTTTTCCCCCTGCACGACGGTCCCGACCGTGACGCTGCCACGGATGGCAAGCGCCTTGAGGTCGGCGA
>UCJH01000095.1 GCA_900472785.1 Hyphomicrobiales bacterium
CGGGAATGCCGAGCGCCAGTTCGAGTGCTGCCGACATGATCGACGCTTCGATCGCAAACAGCATGAAGGTGAACGAGGCATAGATCAGCGAGGTGATCGTCGAGCCGATATAGCCGAAACTCGCGCCGCGGGTCAGAAGGTCGATATCGACGCCATGGCGGATCGCGTAGCGGCTGATCGGCAGGCCAACGCCGAGCATGACGGCGCTGGCGACCAGAATTGCGATGATGGCGTTCGTCGTTCCATAGGAAAGCGTGATGGCGCCGCCGATCGCCTCCAGCGCCAGAAACGAAATGGCGCCGATGGCGGTCTGCGAAATGCGCTGCGAGGAGAATTGCCGGGCGCTCTTGGCGGTGAAGCGCAGCGCATAGTCTTCCAGCGTCTGGTTGGCGACCCAGCGATTGTACTCGCGCCGGACCGGAATGATACGCTGGCGTGCTGTCATCGGATGCGTGCGGTTCCCGTTGCCTGGCTGTCAACGGCCATGTGTCGGCCGTTGAGAAGTCGTAGCATAGAAACCGACTGGCATTAAGTATACCGCATTGCACACTTGCCCACCCCCTCTACGTCAATTGACGTATACGGTTTCGCCGAGCCCTGTCGGATAGTTCCTTTACGAACGGTAAATGTCTCCCAAGAGCCGTCGTCAAAAGAACGAGAGGGGTTCACAATGAAATTCAAATCCCATGTCATGGGCGCGTTTCTGGCCGGTGCGCTTGCCACCACCGCGTTCTCGAGTGTCCACGCAGCCGACGACACGATCAAGGTCGGCATCCTGCATTCGCTGTCCGGCACCATGGCCATCTCCGAGACCACGCTCAAGGATGCCATGCTGATGCTCATCGAGGATCAGAACAAGAAGGGCGGTCTGCTCGGCAAGAAGCTGGAAGCGGTCGTCGTCGATCCGGCTTCCGACTGGCCTCTGTTTGCCGAAAAGGCCCGCGAGCTGATTTCGGTCAACAAGGTTTCGGCCGTGTTCGGTTGCTGGACTTCGTCGTCGCGCAAGTCCGTCCTGCCGGTCTTCGAAGAGCTCAACTCGCTGCTCTTCTACCCGGTCCAGTACGAGGGTGAAGAATCCTCGCGCAACATCTTCTATACCGGTGCCGCGCCAAACCAGCAGGCGATCCCGGCCGTCGACTACCTGATGGAAACGGAAGGCGTCGAGCGATTCGTTCTCGAAGGCACCGACTATGTCTATCCGCGCACAACCAACAAGATCCTGGAAGCCTACCTGATCTCGAAGGGCATTCCGAAGGAAGATATCCTGATCAACTACACGCCGTTCGGTTTCTCGGACTGGCAGACGGAAGTGGCCAAGATCAAGGAATTCGGCTCCGCCGGCAAGAAGACCGCCGTCGTCTCGACGATCAACGGCGATGCCAACGTGCCGTTCTACAAGGAACTCGGCAACAAGGGCATCAAGGCAACCGATATCCCTGTCATCGCTTTCTCGGTCGGGGAAGAAGAACTCGCCGGTCTCGATACCAAACCGCTCGTCGGCCATCTGGCTGCCTGGAACTACTTCCAGTCCGTTGATGCTCCTGTTAACGCCGAGTTCATCGAACAATGGCACGCCTACACGAAGAACGACAAGCGCGTGACCAACGACCCGATGGAAGCGGCCTATATCGGCTTCAAGGCCTGGGTATCGGCCGTCGAAGCAGCCGGCACGACCGACACCGACGCCGTGCTCGACACGATCATCGGCACCACCGTTCCGAACCTTTCGGGCGGCTACGCTACCGTCATGCCGAACCACCACATCACCAAGCCGGTGCTGATCGGTGAAATCCAGGAAGACGGCCAGTTCGAAATCGTCCAGCAGACGCCGGCCGTCGTCGGCGACGAATGGTCCGACTTCCTGCCCGACTCGAAAGACCTGATCTCCGATTGGCGCAAGCCGATGTCCTGCGGCAACTTCAACGTTGCCACCGGCAAGTGCGGCGGCAAGGGTTCCTGATTTCATCAAGGCAAGCATATTCGGGTGACGGCTCCGGCCGTCACTCTCAACGGATCCAATGACCTTTTGATTTGACGCAAATACCCTCCGTCCTGGTCTCCCACCTGGACGGAGGGACACTCGCCCCCACCTTTCGCTCGAGAAGCGCCCAGAGGTGGCACGTTTCCTGCATCGCGAGCGGCGGGACCTGTTCCGGGCAATCGGTCGCTTCGTTCTTGTTCGACCTGATCCTCAGCCGGCACGGATATGCGGAAATGTTAGGCAACAGCTTTGATTGCGGCACGTCCAAAGGGACGCGCCAAACCAAGGCCAACGGAACAAGAAGAGCCATGTATCGCGCCATCCAGACTTTCCTTGTCGCCTTTTGTCTGCTCGTCAGTTGCCTGGCAACGGGCCTGCATGCCCAGGAAGACATCCGGCCGCTCGTTGATGCGCTTGGCGTCGGCAGCTTCCCGCAGAAGGTCGAGGCCGTCGGCGCGCTCGCCGCATCCGGCAATCCCAAGGTTGCCGAAATCCTGAAGAATCTCAGCGACGGCAAGCTTTTTGCACCCAAGACCGGTGGCGCCGTGTTTCTCGAAGGCGAGAGTTCCGGAAGTTATGTCGATGTTCTGACCGGAGCCGCCGTTGCGGATGTGCCCGGAAATCTCGCAAAAATTCGATTGAACAACGGCCTGCGCGGNNCGCGTCTGGCCGCTGCCAACGACCTCCTCAAGGAGGCCGATCCCGAAAACCTCGACCTGCTCAATGCCGCACTGGCCGAAGAAAAAGATGCCGAGGTCAAGAGCACCATGGAAGCGGTGCGGGCCGTGATCCTGCTCAAGACCGATGCCAGCGCTGAGGACAAGAAGGCGGCGATCGATACGATTGCGGCGCGCGGCAATCGCGACGCCCTAACCATCCTCACCGCCGCGATGGAAACGGCGCCGGACGATCTGAAACCCGGCATCGAGGCCAGCATCCGGTCGATCAACCGCAGCCTGGCGCTGTGGGACGTCGTGCAGAACATCTGGTACGGCCTTTCGCTCGGCTCCGTGCTGCTTTTGGCCGCCATCGGTCTCGCGATCACCTTCGGCGTCATGGGCATCATCAATATGGCGCATGGCGAAATGGTTATGCTGGGGGCCTATACCACCTATGTCGTGCAGCAGACGGTTCAGGCCGTGGCGCCCGGCCTGATCGATTATTCGCTGGCGTTCTCCGTGCCCGCGGCCTTCGTCTTCACCGGCCTCGTCGGTATCGGCATCGAGCGCAGCATCATCCGCTGGCTGTACGGCCGGCCGCTTGAAACGCTGCTCGCTACCTGGGGCCTGTCGTTGATCCTGCAGCAGACCATCCGCACGATCTTCGGGCCGACAAACCGGCAGGTCGACAATCCCTCCTGGATGTCCGGCACCTTCGAAATCGGCGGGCTTGCCAGCACCTGGAACCGCCTGTGGATCATCGTCTTTTCGCTCAGCGTCTTCATCGCCCTGCTTTTGCTGCTGAAGCGCTCCAAGTTCGGGCTGCAGATGCGCGCCGTCACGCAAAATCGCCGCATGGCATCCTCGATGGGAATCCGCACGCCCTGGGTCGACGCGCTGACCTTCGGCCTCGGTTCCGGCATTGCCGGCAT
>UCJH01000081.1 GCA_900472785.1 Hyphomicrobiales bacterium
CATTCCTTTCCCTTGTTCACTGCAAAGTCAGGGGCGCACAATGCTTGCGGTTAATCGCCCCTTGAGGGGGAGATGTCGGCCCCCGGGTCTTGCCTTCGGCAAGCCCGAGGACAGGCTCAGCCGACAGCGGGGGGTAAAACCGCAATCTCCGAACGAACTGTATGGATCATTCGGAGACTGAATAGTCTGCCTGAAAATGACAACGCCCGGAAAGCTGTAGCCTTCCGGGCGTTGTCCGTTCGTCATGTCCGTCCTGAACGCAGGCGATCAGGGGCGGGTTTTATTTCTGCCAGCTTTTGACCAGTTCGTCGTAGTTGACGGTCTGGGGCTTTTCTTTTTCGTTCTCGATCTTCAGCTGAGGAGCGAGGTTGCCGGCCTTGACGGCTTCTGCGTTCCAATAGGCCAGATCATGCTCTTCGGCGAGCTTCGGGCCGATTTCGCCCTGGATGCCGGAGCGCTCGATGCGTCCCATCACCTTTTCCTGCTCGGCGCAAAGCGAGTCCATGGCTTCCTGCGCGGTCTTGGCACCAGAGGAAGCGTCGCCGATCGCCTGCCACCACAGCTGTGCCAGCTTCGGATAGTCCGGAACGTTCGTGCCGGTCGGCGACCACTGGATGCGGGCCGGCGAACGGTAGAACTCGACCAGACCGCCGAGATCCTTGGCACGATCGGTGAAGCTCTTGTCCTGGATCGAGGATTCGCGGGCGAAGGTCAGGCCAACCTGGCTCTTCTTCACGTCCACGGTCTTTGAGGTCACGAACTGCGCATAGAGCCATGCGGCCTTGGCGCGATCTTCCGGGGTCGACTTCATCAGGGTCCAGGCACCCACGTCCTGGTAACCGAGCTTCATGCCGTCCTTCCAGTAAACGCCGTGCGGCGAGGGGGCCATGCGCCACTTCGGCGTGCCGTCCTCGTTGACGACGGGCAGGCCCGGCTTGACCGAGTCAGCCGTGAACGCCGTGTACCAGAAGATCTGCTGGGCAACGTTGCCCTGCGCCGGAACCGGGCCGGCTTCGCCAAACGTCATGCCCTGTGCTTCCGGCGGTGCGTAGGCCTTCAACCAGTCGAGGTACTTCTGGATCGAATAGACCGATGCCGGGCCGTTGGTGTCGCCACCGCGGGCAACGCAAGAGCCGACCGGCTGGGACTTCTCGTTGACCTTGATGCCCCATTCGTCGACGGGCAGGCCGTTCGGGATGCCCTTGTCGCCGTTGCCGGCCATCGAAAGCCAGGCGTCGGTGAAGCGCCAGCCGAGTGACGGGTCCTTCTTGCCGTAGTCCATGTGACCATAGACCTTCTTGCCGTCGATTTCGCGACCGGTGAAGAATTCGGCAATGTCTTCGTAAGCCGACCAGTTGACCGGAACGCCGAGGTCGTAGCCGTACTTCGCCTTGAAGTCAGCCTTGTTCTTCTCGTCGTTGAACCAGTCGTACCGGAACCAGTAGAGGTTTGCGAACTGCTGGTCGGGAAGCTGGTAGAGCTTCTTGTCCGGAGCGGTCGTGAACGACGTGCCGATGAAGTCGGCGATGTCGAGGCCCGGGTTGGTGACGTCCTTGCCTTCATTGGCCATCCAGTCAGTCAGGTTGCGAACCTGCTGGTAGCGCCAATGGGTGCCGATCAGATCGGAATCGTTGACATAGGCGTCGTAGATGTTCTCGCCGGTCTGCATCTGGGTCTGCAGCTTTTCAACCACGTCGCCTTCGCCGATCAGGTCGTGCGTCACCTTGATGCCCGTGATCGCCGCGAAGGCGGCGGCAAGGGTCTTGGATTCGTATTCATGCGTCGTCAGCGTTTCCGATGCGACCTTGATCTCCATGCCGGCAAAAGGCTTTGCCGCATCGATGAACCACTGCATTTCGGCTTCCTGTGCGGCGCGATCGAGCGTCGATACAGCGCCGATCTCGGCGTCGAGGAAGGTCTTGGCCTCGTCCATGCCCGCGAATGCGGCCCCGGTAAAGCCCAACAGCATCGCTGCCGTGGTCGTCAGTAATTGCGTTCGCATTGTAGTCCTCCCTTAAAGGTTTGCGATTGCAGTTCGGATGCCCTGGAAACCTCCCCCGGCCATCCGGTTCAGTAATCTTGTCTCAGACCAGCTTGAACACGCCGACGGCGTAGACGAAGGAAAGAGCAAGAGCCCACCACACGTTGGGACCGACAAGTCCCAGCCATGCGAGATGAATGAAGGCGCTGCCGAGCAGCGAGACGAAAAGCCGGTCGCCGCGCGTCGTCTCAAAACGAAGGATGCCGACCCGCGGATTGCCGCCCGGGCTGGCATATTCCCACACCGCCATCAGCGAGAGCAGCAGGAAAATCGTCAGAAAGAACATGGCGCCGGGGAACGACCAGGCCATCCAGCCGCCGGGGATCAGCGGCGCGAACCAGTCGCGCACCCCGTCCTTGACCGGCAGGGCCAGGATCAGCAGCCCAACGATGGCGGCGTAGACGACAAGGACGATGGCCAGAGCCAGCGGCCAGCGATTGGTGCGTTGAATGACAGCAGCCATGAGACCCTCCCCTCAGACCCGACCAAGGGCAAAGCCCTTGGCGATGTAATTGCGAACGAAATAGATGACGATGGCACCGGGAATGATGGTCAGCACGCCGGCCGCGGCCAGCACGCCCCAGTCCATGCCCGATGCCGAGACCGTGCGCGTCATGATGGCGGCGATCGGCTTGGCATCGGTCGTCGTCAGCGTGCGGGCGATCAGGAGTTCGACCCAGGAGAACATGAAGTTGAAGAAGGCGGCAACGCCGATGCCGCTGGCGATCAGCGGGATATAGATGCGCAGGAAGAAGCGCGGGAAGGAATAACCGTCGATATAGGCGGTCTCGTCGATCTCCTTCGGCACGCCCGACATGAAGCCTTCGAGGATCCAGACTGCCAGCGGCACGTTGAACAGGCAGTGCGCCAGCGCCACGGCGATATGCGTGTCGATCAGGCCGAAGGCGGAATAGAGCTGGAAGAACGGCAATGCGAAAACGGCAGGCGGCGCCATGCGGTTGGTCAGCAGCCAGAAGAACAGGTGCTTGTCGCCGAGGAACCGGTAGCGCGAGAAGGCATAGGCCGCCGGCAGCGCCACCGCAACGGAGATGATCGTGTTCATCACCACGTAGATGATCGAGTTGATGTAGCCCTTGTACCAGGACGGATCGGTGAAGATCACGGCATAGTTCCGCAGCGTCGGCGCATGCGGATAGAGCGAGAAGGCACCTGTGATTTCGGTGTTCGTCTTGAAGCTCATGTTGACGAGCCAGTAGATCGGCAGGAGCAGGAAGATGATGTAGATCGTGGGCACCAGCCAGGAGAGGCTGCGGCCGTTCGTTTGTGTCGCGGTGGTCATTGTTTTTCCTCCCTCCGGCCGTCAGCTCTGCGCATCGCTATTGGTCATCACGGTATAGAAGATCCATGAGAGCAACAGGATGATCAGGAAGTAGATGATCGAAAGTGCCGCTGCCGGACCGAGGTCGAACTGGCCGATGGCCGTCTTGACGAGATCGATCGACAGGAATGTGGTTGCATTGCCCGGACCGCCGCCTGTGACGACGAAGGGCTCGGTGTAGATCATGAATGAGTCCATGAAGCGCAGCAGAAAGGCAATGAGCAGCACGCGCTTCATCTTCGGCAGCTGGATGTAGCGGAACACCGCCCAGCGGGACGCGCCGTCGATCTTGGCCGCCTGGTAATAGGCATCCGGGATCGAGACGAGACCGGCATAGCACAGGAGGACAACGAGGCTCGTCCAGTGCCAGATGTCCATGACGATCAGGGTCACCCAAGCGTCGAAGACATTGTTGACGTAGTTGTAGGGAACACCGATCGCATCGAGCGTATAGCCGAGCAGGCCGATATCGACGCGTCCGAACACCTGCCAGATGGTGCCGACGACATTCCACGGAATGAGCAGCGGCAGCGACATGAAGACGAGGCAGAAGGGCACGCCCAGTCCCTGTTTCGGCATGTTGAGCGCGATCAGGATGCCGAGCGGTATCTCGATGGCGAGGATGATGGCCGAGAACAGCAGGTTCCGCTGCAGCGCATCCCAGAATCGGTCGGACTGCAGCACCTGGATGAACCAGTCGGTACCCGCCCAGAAGAACTCGTTGTTGCCGAAGGTGTCCTGAACCGAATAGTTGACCACCGTCATTAGTGGAATGACCGCCGAGAAGGCGACCAGCACCAGCACGGGCAGGACCATGAACCAGGCCTTGTTGTTCCAAGTCTTTTCCATGATCAGGCCTCCCCACCTACTCGCCAGGAATCGGCATAGATATTGATGGCATTGGGATCGAAGGTGATCTTCGGTTCCGCCGGGATTTCGCCGTCCTCATGGACGACGATCGCGATCGGCCGGTCAGCAAAGGACGCGCGCACGATCTTCTGGCGGCCGATATCCTCGACCTTGGAAATCGTCACCGGCATGCCCTCGCGGCCAAGCCGGATGAATTCCGGCCGGATGCCGAGCTCGGTTTTCGCGCCGGCGCCGATCTTCGGCGCAAAGGACAGGGACAGCGTTTCTCCGCCCAGATGGACGGAGGAACCGTCGATCGTCGCCGGCAGCACGTTCATGCCCGGGGAGCCGATGAAATAGCCGACGAAGGTGTGCTTCGGCTTTTCGAAAAGCTCGGCCGGCGTGCCGATCTGGACGATTTCGCCGTCATACATGACGACGACCTTGTCGGCGAAGGTGAGCGCCTCGGTCTGGTCATGGGTGACGTAGACCATGGTGAAGCCGAACTGCTTGTGCAGCCGCTTCAGCTGCGAGCGCAGCACCCACTTCATATGCGGATCGATGACCGTCAGCGGCTCGTCGAACAGGATGGCGCTGACGTCGGAGCGCACGAGGCCGCGGCCAAGCGAGATCTTCTGCTTCTGGTCGGCCGTCAGCCCCTGCGCCTTCTTTTTCGCCCGATCGGAAAGACCGATCATCTCGAGGATTTCCGTGACGCGCCGATCGACTTCCGTTTCCGGAACATGGCGGTTGCGCAGCGGGAAGGCCAGATTGTCGTAGACCGTCATCGTGTCGTAGATGACCGGGAACTGGAACACCTGAGCGATGTTGCGCTCCTGCGTCGACAGGTTGGTGACGTCCTTGCCGTCGAACAGGATTTTGCCTTCCGACGGCTGCAGCAGGCCGGAAATGATGTTGAGCAGGGTCGTCTTGCCGCAACCGGACGGACCGAGCAGCGCATAGGCGCCGCCGTCGTTCCATTCGTGATGCACTTCCTTCAGCGAATAATCCGAGGGCTTCTTCGGGTTGGGGCCGTAGGCGTGACGGATATGGTCGAGATTGATGCGTGCCATGATTTTCTCCTCACGCTCCCCGAACGGCTTGGCCATCGGCCGAAAACACCATCAGGTGGCGCGTATCGACGAAAAGCTCGATCGCCGTGTCCGGCTCGATGTCGTGGATGCCGTGCTCGAGCATCACCCAGCGCGATCCGGCACAATCGACATGCATGAAGCTTTCGGAGCCGGCGATTTCCGAGATGATGATCCGCGCCTTCAGCGCCGCCGCGGTTTCATGCGGGCGGACAAGCGACAGGTGATGCGGGTGGAAAGCCACGGTATAGGAGCCGTCGCGGATTCCGGCCAGATGCGCCGGTACCGGCAGAATGGTGATGCCGTCGCGCTCGAAGGCGTTGCCGGATTTCACCAGTTCGATCGTGTTGAGCGGCGGGTCGGCGAAGGTCTTTGCCGTGACGATATCGGAAGGCTTGCGATAGACCGCGATCGTCGAGCCGAACTGGCTGATGCGGCCCTGGTGCATGGTTGCGGTGCTGCCGCCAAGCAGCAGCGCTTCGCCCGGCTCTGTCGTCGCATAGACGAAGATCGAACCGGCTGCGGCAAACAGCTTCGGCAGCTCCTCGCGCAATTCCTCGCGCAGCTTGTAGTCGAGGTTTGCGAGCGGCTCGTCGAGCAGGACAAGGCTGGCATTCTTGACGATGGCGCGGGCCAGCGCCGTGCGCTGCTGCTGGCCGCCGGACAGATTGAGCGGCGTACGCTGCAGGTAGGGCGTCAGCTTCATCAGTTCGGCCGCCTTTCGAACCTCGCGGTCGATCGTTGCGGCGTCCTTGCCCGAAATGCGCATCGGCGAGGCGATGTTCTCGTAGACGGTCATCGCCGGGTAGTTGATGAACTGCTGGTAGACCATGGCCACCGAGCGATCCTGCACACGCACCCCGGTCACGTCCTTGCCGTCAAAGGTAATGCTGCCGGAGGTCGGCTTGTCGAGGCCGGCCATCAGCCGCATCAGCGACGTCTTGCCGGACAGCGTCGGGCCGAGCAGCACGTTCAGCGAGCCCCGCTCCAGCACAAGATTCGTAGGATGGATATGCGTATCCGCTCCGACAACCTTGGTTATGTTTTTCAGTTCCAGCATTAGGTAGGCTTCCTCCCAGCCATGGACAGCATCATTCACCAATCGCGCTCAAGCGACGTTGCGTATGGTCTCTCGCATGTAGTCCTCCAGACCGTCGGCTTCTGCCGCGGTCAATTTCAATCCAAGCTTGGTCCGGCGCCAAAGGATATCCTCGGCTTGACGTGCCCATTCCTTGGCCACCAGCCACTGGACCTCCACTTCATAGAGATCCGCGCCGAAATGCCGGCCGAGATCGACGGCCGTCGCAGCGCTTCCAAGTATGGAGGCAGCGAATGTCCCATAGAGGCGGACGAGGCGGCGGGCATGCCGTTCGCTCAGGAAAGTATAGCGGGTCTTGAGTTTCGCCACTTCGGCCTCATAGCCCGTCGCCGGGAAGTCGCCGCCCGGCAGCTTGCTTTTCGCGGTCCAGGGCGCGCCCTTCGCGCCGATGGCCTCCGCAATATGTTCAAGCGCGTGTTCGCCGAGCCGGCGATAGGTGGTCAGCTTGCCGCCGAAGACGTTGAGCAGCGGTGCCTCGCCCTGGCTGCCCTCGACCTTCAGCACGTAATCGCGCGTCGCCTCCTGCGCCTTTGAAGCGCCGTCGTCGAAAAGCGGGCGGACGCCGGAATAGGTCCAAACGATATCGGCCGGTGTCACCGGCTCTGCGAAATATTCGCTCGCCGCATTGCACAGGTACGTGATTTCGCCATCAGTGATGCGGATGTTCTTCGGATCGTCGGTATAGTCGCGGTCCGTTGTGCCGATCAGCGTGTAGTCGGTCTCGTAGGGGATCGCGAAGATGATGCGGCCGTCGGGGTTCTGGAAGAAATAGGCGCGGGGATCGTCGAACTTCTTCTTCACGACGATGTGGCTGCCCTGAACCAGGCGGACGTTGTGGACCTGGTTCTTGCCGAAGGCATTGGACAGCACCATGTCGACCCAGGGGCCGGCGGCGTTGATCAGCATGCGTGCCCGAAACGTCTGGGACGCGCCGCTGTCCTTGTCTTGGACCTCGATCTTCCACAGGCCGTTCTCGCGGCGCGCCGAGGTGACGCGGCTGCGGCTGAGGATCGTCGCGCCGCGGTCTGCCGCGTCGCGGGCATTGAGCACGACCATGCGCGCATCGTCGACCCAGCCGTCGGAATATTCGAAGGCCTTTGTGAAGAGCGATTTCAGCGGCTTGGCCGCCGGGTCGCGCCGCATGTCGAGCGTGCGGGTGGCGGGCAGGAGCTTGCGGCCGCCGATGTGATCATACAGGAACAGCCCGAGCCGGATCAGCCATGCCGGCCGGATGCCGCCCTTGTGGAAGGGCAGCACGAAGCGCATCGGCCAGATGATATGCGGCGCCATCGCCCAGAGCACTTCGCGCTCCATCAGCGATTCGCGCACCAGCCGGAATTCGTAATGTTCGAGATAACGCAGGCCGCCATGGATGAGCTTCGTGGCGCCGGAAGAGGTGCCCGAGGCGAAATCATTCATCTCGGCAAGGGCAACAGAATAGCCACGTCCGACCGCGTCGCGCGCAATGCCGCATCCATTGATGCCGCCACCGATCACGAAAATGTCGTGTGTATTCTGCTCAGGCACTGCATCCCCCTCCAAGGCACTTTTCGCATTGCACAATTTTGAGCATATGCGAAAGCAAAACAAGTTAAAGCGAAAATCTTTCGAATGTCAAACGAATGTTGAAGGAAATCGGACTCCGCCGTTTCGTTCAGGAATTGACGGCCGTCTCGATCAGCCTGACATCCTGCTCAAGACAGATGGCGCGCACCGCATCCACCGGGCAATGATCGGTAATAAAGGTATGCACCTGCGAGATATGGCCAATTCGAACCGGGGCGGTGCGTTCGAATTTCGTCGAATCCGAAACCAGGATGACATGGCGTGCATTGGCGATGATCGCCTGCGCGACTTTCACTTCGCGGTAATCGAAGTCCAGAAGCGCGCCGTCCTGATCGATCGCCGAAGCACCGATAACCGCGTAATCGACCTTGAACTGGCGAATGAAATCCACGGCCGCTTCCCCGACAATGCCGCCATCGGCGCCGCGCACGACACCGCCGGCAATGACCACCTCGATCGATGGGAAGACCCGCAAACGGTTGGCGACATTGATATTGTTGGTGATGACCATCAGTTCCTTGTGGTCGAGAAGCGCTTCGCCCACAGCCTCGGTCGTCGTGCCGATGTTGATGAACAGGGACGAGTTGTCGGGAATGAGCGCCGCCGCGGCCTGGCCGATCGTCTGCTTTTCGATGGCGGCGATCGAGCGCCGGGCTTCGTATTTGACGTTTTCGTTGCCGCTTGGAAACAGCGCCCCGCCATGGATACGCGTCAGCACCCGCCCGTCGCACAGGTCGTTCAGGTCCTTGCGAATGGTTTGCGGCGTCACCGAAAAGCGGGTCGCCAGCTCGTCCACGAGCACGCGTCCTTCCGATTTGGCAAGCTCCAGGATCTCCGCCTGCCGTCCCGTCAGATACATGAATGCCTCCCCGATATTTTCGTTTTCTTTCATAATATGCAAAAACGAAAGCAGCGCAATTTCATAAATGCATTCGAATCGAGAAGATGCGAACCTGTGGCTGATGGTTGCCGTTGCAATTGCGAACGGTATGCGACAGCCTGTCTATTCACCCTGGGAGGTTTCATATGTTTCACCCGTCCTTGTTCAAGGGAGCCAATGTCGTCGTCACCGGTGCCGGCCGCGGCATCGGGCTTGAGGTGGCGCGCCAGTTTCTCGATTGCGGTGCCAGGGTCTTCCTGCATGCCGGCCGCGCTCCGGCGGAGGACAGGCCGGACTTTCTTGACGCCGCCGTCACCGAAGGCCGGGCCTTCGTTGCCTATGCCGACTTTCTGGCGCCCGGTGGCGTCGAGGCGCTGGTCGAAGACATCCGCTCGACCTTCGAAAGCATCGACGTGCTCGTCAACAATGCAGGTACCATGGTCGGCCGTTTCGCGGCCGGCGAACTGACTGACGAACAATACGAGACGGTTGTGCAGCTGAACCAGACCGCCGTCGTTCAGACGACGCGCGCCCTGCTGCCGCTGCTGCGGCTCGGAACGCACGCATCGATCGTCAACACCGTGTCGATTTCGGCGCTCACCGGCGGCAGCCCCGGTTCGGCGATCTATTCGGCATCCAAGGCGTTCGTCTCGACCTACTCCAAGGCGCTCGCCCGCGAACTGGCGCCGGAGGGCATCCGGGTCAATTGCGTTTCTCCCGGCACGATCACCACCGAGTTCCACGAACGCTATTCCTCGCCGGAAAAGCTGGAGGGCACCCGCAAGACCATTCCGCTGCAGCGCCTCGGCACGGCGGAGGATTGTGCGCCCGCCTATCTCTTTCTCGCCGCCAATGCGCTGTCCGGTTATATTACCGGGCAGGTGCTGGAGGTAAACGGCGGGCAGCTGATCGTATGATCGACAAGCTGGAATTCTTCATTGCACTTGCCCGCGAACGGCATTTCGGCCGTGCCGCGGAAGAATGCGGCATCACCCAGCCGACACTGTCGGCGGCGATCCGCCAGCTGGAGGACCAGCTCGGCGTCATGCTCGTCAGCCGTGGCTCGCGGTTTCAGGGGTTGACGCCGGAGGGCCAGCGCGTGCTCGAATGGGCGCGCCGCATCGTTGGCGACGCCCGCACCATGCGCGAGGAGATGCGGGCCGCCCGTACCGGGTTGTCCGGACATATAAGGCTGGCTGCGATCCCGACGACGCTGGCCATGGTGCCGATGATCACCGCGCCTTTTCAGGAGAAGCATCCGGACGTCACCTTCTCGGTGCTGTCCACCACCTCGCTGAAAATCCTCAGTCTTCTTGAAAATTTAGAGATCGATGCCGGCCTCACCTATCTGGAAAACGAGCCGCTCGGGCGCGTCACCAGCGTGCCGCTGCAGGTTGAGCGCTATCATCTCGTCACCGCCGCCGGCAACGAACTGGCCGAGCGCGAAAGCGTCACCTGGAAAGAGGTCGGCAACGTTCGGCTTTGTCTATTGACGGCCGATATGCAGAACCGGCGCATCATCAACCAGCATTTTGCCGAGGCCGGCGTCACTGTGTCGCCGACGTTGGAATCGAACTCGATGATCGTACTTTTCTCGCATGTGCGCACCGGCCGCTGGGCCAGCATCATGCCGCACAATGTCGCGAAATCCTTTGGATTTCATGGAGATATCCGCGCCATCCCGATTGTCGAACCGGATGCGCATCACACCGTCGGCCTTGTCGCCACCCACCGTGAACCGTTCACGCCGCTTGTCTCGGCGCTTCTGCACGAAGCGCGGATTCTGGCCGAGGCAAATGCCGTCGCATCATTTTGATAGGAATTTTCTATCAAGCGACGAATGTGCTGTATTGACCCCGCCGTTCATGGCTGCGAAGCTGTTGGAACATGCAGGAGATGGCCTTGTTTCAGGTCTTCCTGCAATCGCCGCCGGCAGGGGTTCTGGAGGAGCGCTGCTTTCGGTCTGGAGTGTTTTCGGCCCGGTCTGTCCCCGTTTTTATGATGTACAATGGACAGGTTCGTGTCGGTTCGGGAGGTCTGGACATGAATTTGCATTTTGGCGGCCGCGATATCGGCGCGCGCACTCTCGAAATCGTTACCGAGATGAAGGCGCTCGAAGGCGCCCTGCTGCCGATCCTGCATGAAGTGCAGGCGGAGTTCGGCTACGTGCCGCAGGAGGCGCTTCCGGTCATCGCCCGCGAGCTCAACCTGTCGCGCGCCGAGGTGCATGGCGTCGTCACTTTCTATCATGATTATCGCGACCATCCGACCGGCCGCCATGTGTTGAAGCTCTGTCGCGCCGAGGCCTGCCAGTCGATGGGCGGGGCGGCGCTGGAAGAAAAGGTCAAGAAACTGCTGGGCATCGATTTCCACCAGACGACGCTTGACGGCGGGGTGACCCTCGAACCGGTCTATTGTCTCGGGCTCTGTTCCACCGCACCCGCCGCCATGTTGGACGGCGAGGTGCACGGAAGACTGGACGATGCCGCCATTGCCGATCTGATCGCGGAGGTGCGTCTATGACCGTGAAGATTTACATTCCCCGGGATTCCGCCTCGCTGGCCGTAGGTGCCGAAAAGGTCGCCAAGGCGTTTCACACCGAGATTGCCGCCCGCGCCCTCGATATCGAAATCATCCGCAATGGTTCGCGCGGCCTGTTCTGGCTGGAGCCGATGATCGAGGTGGAGACCGCCGACGGCCGCGTCGCCTATGGGCCGGTCAAGGCCGGCGATGTTTCGTCCCTGCTCGATGCCGACATCACGACCGGGGCCGCCCACCCACTTTGTCTTGGCAAGACCGAGGAACTGCCGTTCCTGAAAAACCAGACCCGCCTGACCTTTGCCCGCTGCGGCATCACCGATCCGGTGTCGCTTGAGGACTACAGGGCGCATGGCGGCCTGAACGGGTTGACGAAGGCCGTGGCGATGGCGCCTGCCGATATCGTCGCTGAGGTCACCGACAGCGGCCTTCGCGGCCGCGGCGGCGCGGGCTTCCCGACCGGCATCAAGTGGAAAACGGTTCTCGACGCAGAGGGCGACCGCAAATACATCGTCTGCAATGCCGACGAGGGCGACAGCGGCACCTTCGCTGACCGGATGATCATGGAGGGCGATCCCTTCGTGCTGATCGAGGGCATGACGATCGCCGGCATCGCGACCGGCGCGCGCAAGGGTTTCGTCTATCTGCGCTCCGAATATCCGCATGCGATCGCGACGATGACGCAGGCCGTCGACATCGCCCGCAAGGCCGGTGTCCTTGGAGCCTCTGTTCTTGGCTCGGCGCATGCCTTCGACATGGAGATCCGCACCGGTGCCGGCGCCTATGTCTGCGGCGAGGAAACGGCGCTTTTGAACAGCCTCGAGGGCAAGCGCGGCATCGTGCGCGCAAAGCCGCCGCTGCCGGCGCATAAGGGCCTGTTCAACTGCCCGACCGTCATCAACAACGTGATTTCCCTGGCCTCGGTGCCTGTTATCATGGACAAGGGTGCCGCCTTCTACAAGGATTTCGGCATGGGCCGCTCGCGCGGCACGATCCCGATCCAGATCGCCGGCAACGTCAAGCACGGTGGCCTCTACGAAACGGCCTTCGGCCTGACGCTGGGCGAGATCATCGATACGATCGGCGGCGGTTCGGCAACCGGCAGGCCGGTGAAGGCTGTGCAGGTCGGCGGGCCGCTCGGGGCCTATTTCCCGCGCGCGCTGTTCGATACGCCGTTCGACTACGAAGCCTTCGCCGCCCGGGATGGGTTGATCGGCCATGCCGGCATCGTGGTCTTTGACGACAGCGCCGACATGCTGAAGCAGGCGCGCTTCGCCATGGAATTCTGCGCCGTCGAAAGTTGCGGCAAGTGCACGCCCTGCCGCATCGGCTCGACCCGCGGCGTCGAGACCGCCGACAAGATCGCCATGGGCATCGAGCCGGAAAAGAACCGGGCGCTGCTGACCGATCTTTGCAACACGATGAAGTTCGGCTCGCTCTGCGCGCTGGGCGGCTTCACGCCCTATCCGGTCATGAGCGCCATGAACCATTTCCCGGACGATTTCCGTCCAACCCCTCTCGTCGAAGCTGCGGAGTGATCGCCATGTCCCTCATCCATGAAATCGACTTCGGTACCCCCGCATCCCGCGCCGAAAAAATGGTGACGCTGACCATCGACGGCAACGAGATCACTGTGCCGGAGGGCACCTCGATCATGCGCGCCTCTATGGAGGCCGGCATCAAGGTGCCGAAGCTCTGCGCCACCGACATGGTCGATGCCTTCGGCTCTTGCCGCCTCTGTCTCGTGGAAATCGAAGGACGCAACGGAACGCCGGCATCCTGCACGACGCCCGTCGCCTCCGGCATCACCGTCCACACCCAGACCTCGAGGCTGAAGGACATCCGCAAGGGCGTGATGGAGCTTTATATCTCCGATCATCCGCTCGACTGTCTGACCTGCGCCGCCAATGGCGATTGCGAATTGCAGGACATGGCCGGGGCCGTCGGTCTGCGCGATGTGCGCTACGGCTACGAAGGCGACAACCACGTCAAGTCCCGCAACAATGGCGACATCAACGCCAAATGGATACCGAAGGACGAGAGCAATCCCTATTTCACCTACGACCCATCGAAATGCATCGTCTGCTCGCGCTGCGTGCGGGCCTGCGAAGAGGTCCAGGGCACATTCGCGCTGACCATCGAGGGCCGTGGCTTCGGCTCGCGCGTTTCGCCCGGCATGCACGAGAATTTCCTGGAATCGGAATGCGTTTCCTGCGGTGCCTGCGTGCAGGCCTGCCCG
Organism: Hyphomicrobiales bacterium; assembly: GCA_900472785.1. Classification (GTDB taxonomy): domain Bacteria; phylum Pseudomonadota; class Alphaproteobacteria; order Rhizobiales; family Rhizobiaceae; genus Pararhizobium. The sequence goes on from UCJH01000081.1 coordinate 13,643, forward strand.
ACCGCGACCCTGACCGAAAAGTCGGTGATCGAGATCGGCCAGCCGGAGCATTCGGTCGTTACCACCTGCGCCTATTGCGGCGTCGGCTGTTCGTTCAAGGCGGAAATGCGCGGCGAGGAGCTGGTGCGCATGGTGCCGTGGAAAGACGGACAGGCCAATCGCGGCCATTCCTGCGTCAAGGGCCGTTTCGCCTATGGCTATTCCACCCACAAGGAACGCATCCTCAATCCGATGATCCGCGAGAAGATCACCGATCCTTGGCGCGAAGTGACATGGGAGGAGGCCTTTGCCCATACGGCATCGGAATTCCGCCGCATCCAGTACCAGTACGGCCGCGAATCGATCGGGGGCATCACGTCCTCGCGCTGCACCAACGAGGAAACCTATCTCGTCCAGAAGTTGATCCGCGCCGGCTTCCGCAACAACAATGTCGATACCTGCGCCCGCGTCTGCCATTCGCCGACCGGCTATGGTCTCGGGGCCACCTTCGGCACCTCGGCCGGGACGCAGAATTTCGATTCGGTCGAGCACACGGATGTCGTCATCATCATCGGCGCCAACCCGACCGACGGCCATCCGGTCTTTGCCTCACGTCTGAAGAAGCGTCTGCGCCAAGGGGCAAAGCTGATCGTCATCGATCCGCGCCGCACCGACATGGTCTCCTCGCCGCACATCAAGGCGTCGCATCACCTGCCGCTGAAGCCCGGCACCAATGTCGCCGTCATGACCGCGCTGGCGCATGTCATCGTCACCGAAGGTCTCGCCGACGAAACGTTCATCCGCGAGCGTTGTGACTGGTCCGAATTTGAGGACTGGGCGGCCTTCGTCTCGCAGCCGGAGCATAGCCCGGAGGCGATCGAACCCTTTACCGGTGTTTCTGCAGAGGAACTGCGCGGCGCCGCCCGCCTGTTCGCCACCGGCGGCAATGGCGCGATCTATTATGGACTTGGCGTTACCGAGCACAGCCAAGGCTCGACAACGGTTATCGCCATCGCCAATCTAGCCATGGTCACCGGCAATATCGGCCGTCCGGGCGTCGGCGTGAACCCGCTGCGCGGCCAGAACAACGTCCAGGGCGCCTGCGACATGGGATCGTTCCCGCATGAGCTTCCGGGCTATCGCCACGTCTCCGACGACGCGACCCGCGAGACCTTCGAGAAGCTCTGGGGCGTCACCATCTCCAACGAACCGGGCCTGCGTATCCCCAACATGCTGGATGCCGCCGTCGATGGCTCGTTCAAGGGCATCTATATCCAGGGCGAGGACATTCTCCAGTCCGATCCCGATACCAAGCACGTACAGGCCGGCCTTGCCGCCATGGAATGCGTCGTCGTGCAGGACCTGTTCCTCAACGAGACGGCGAACTATGCCCATGTCTTCCTGCCGGGCTCGACCTTCCTGGAAAAGGACGGCACCTTCACCAATGCCGAGCGCCGCATCAACCGCGTCCGCAGGGTCATGACCCCGCGCAACGGCCTTGCCGACTGGGAGGTCACCCAGAAGCTCGCCCAGACGATGGGCCTCGACTGGAGCTATACGCATCCGTCCGAAATCATGGACGAGATTGCGGCGACGACGCCGAGCTTTGCCTTGGTCTCCTACGATTATCTCGAAAAGATGGGCTCGGTTCAATGGCCCTGCAACGAGAAGGCCCCGCTCGGTTCGCCGATCATGCACATCGACGGCTTCGTGCGCGGCAAGGGCAAGTTCATCCGCACGGAATATGTCGCGACCGACGAGAAGACAGGGCCGCGCTTCCCGCTGCTTCTGACCACCGGCCGTATTCTTTCCCAGTACAATGTCGGCGCCCAGACCCGCCGCACCGACAACGTCGTCTGGCACGAGGAGGATCGGCTGGAAATCCATCCGCATGACGCCGAAGTCCGCGGCGTGCGCGACGGCGACTGGGTGAAGCTGCAGAGCCGCTCGGGCGATACGACGCTGCGGGCGCTGATCACCGATCGCGTCGCGACCGGCGTGGTCTACACCACCTTCCATCACCCGACGACACAGGCCAACGTCATCACCACCGACTTCTCGGACTGGGCAACCAATTGCCCTGAATACAAGGTGACGGCAGTGCAGATTTCGCCCTCGAACGGCCCGTCGCAATGGCAGGTCGATTATGACGAACAGGCCCGCCAGTCGCGCCGCATCGCCGGCAAGCTGGAGGCAGCGGAGTAGGGTGGAATGCCGAGTTTGCGGGCCTCAATGATGATCGAATTCGACGAGGCTTCCCCCCCTCTGTCACTCCGTGACATCTCCCCCTCAAGGGGGG
>UCJH01000148.1 GCA_900472785.1 Hyphomicrobiales bacterium
TCGAGCGCTGGGATCGCGAGATCAGCGCCAACGCCAACTAGGCGCCCCGACGGCGATGCGGCGGACGAAACATCCGCCGCGTTCGAAGTCTCTCCCGGTGTGGAGATCGTGTCGTGTGTCCTCCACAGATATGGACACGATCTCCGGCCGCCTTCCCTTCCCATTCGTTTGACGTCATGAAAGGCGCGGGGCTCGTCATGGACAATCGCAACCGCAGACTGGATATCGTGCTTGGACTGGCCACGGCCGCCTTTCTCGTCTTGCCGTGGTACCGCGTCGAAGGCGGCTTCCTTGGTTTCGGCTGGCTTGGCGATTTTCCCGGGGATGCCAATCTTGCACCCGGGCTCCTGCAAATCCTTGCCCATGGGCGTTGGTGGCTGGCCGTTGCCTTGCTCTTTCTGGGCTTCGCGGTTTCGGTGCGCTTCGTCGATAACCCCATGCGCAGGGGCACTCTTCTCGCCTGGGCCGGTGCGCTTGGAATCCTTTTTCTGTCCATGCAGGGCCTCGCAATCGGCTTTTCCGGCTGGACTTGGGCGATCAGCGAGACGCTTTTGGGCGCGCTTTCGGGCGGGCAGCCGGCGATGGGCGCCGGCGCCGTGCTGGCGGCTTTTTGCTTCGTCCTGATTTTTTCCTTCGGCCTTGCAGAACGCGGGGTAATGAAGGGCGACGCCTTCGTTGTCTCCGCCATCGCGTTTCTCGTCTTTCTCGTGGCGATCTTCGTCTTCTATCCGGTTTTCAGCATGCTGGTCGGGGCCTTTCAGGATTTCGACGGCTCATTCAATCCTGACGGCTTCACCCGCAACATCCAGGACAATTCGATCTGGAGCCTTGGCTGCGTCATCGGCGGAGAGCGCTGCGGTGTTGCCTGGCGCACGCTTTGGCTGGCCCTGCTGACGGCGAGCGGCGCCACCCTTCTCGGATTGGCCTTCGCCCTCGTCGCCACCCGCACCCGCTTTCCGTTCAAGAAGGGCCTGCGGCTGCTGACCGTGCTGCCGATCATCACACCTCCTTTCGTCATCGGCCTGGCGCTGACGCTTCTCTTCGGACGCGCCGGTGTCGTCACCGAAGGTCTTTCCAGCCTGTTCGGCATCGAGCCCGGCCGCTGGCTCT
>UCJH01000009.1 GCA_900472785.1 Hyphomicrobiales bacterium
GGCCGATGAAGGAGACGAAATCCCCTTTGTTCACCGAGAGATCGACGCCGGTCAGCGCATGGACGGGGCCGTCATTGGTGGTAAAGGTCAGGCCCAGTTGCTTGGCGGAGACAACGGATGCGGAAGTCTTGTTCATTTCGTCCTGCCTGCTCCGTTATGATCGACCGATGGCCGCATGTGGTATCCGATTCCGGTTTGCCGCGCGCAATTTTTTGAGGATACGATAACCTCGATCCAGGATCGTGACTCAAGGGAGGAAATACATGTCGCAATCATCGCAGCCGACCTGCCGGATCGTTCGTCCCGGCAGCNNCCTATGACGGCAAGCAGGGGTTCAGTTATTTCGAGGGTATTTCGGCCGAAGCGGTGGGAGCGTCCGGCATTTGCATGCACCTTCTGACCATTCCGCCGGGCGGCCGCGCCAAGGCGCATAAGCATGAGACCCATGAAACCGCGATCTACATGCTGTCGGGCGAGGCACACACCTGGTACGGCGACCGGCTGGAAAACCACGTTATCGTGCGCGCCGGCGAAATGTTCTATATTCCTGCAGGCGTGCCGCACCTGCCGGCCAATCTCTCCGACGAGCCGGCCTCCGCCGTGATCGCGCGTACCGACCCAAACGAGCAGGAAAGTGTTGTCCTGCTGCCGGAGCTGGAAGCGCTGGTTGATTGGGATCATGCAAATCTCCATCTGCCAAAACCCCTTGCGAAGCCGACGGCGCCGAACATATAAGCGGCGACAAGACCGGCCGGAAGCGTCGCGAGGAGAAGCTTCAGCGTCAGCAAATCGAAGGTTACGTCGCCGAGCGTCGAGAACATCAACAAGATGGCGACGGCGGGACAGAGCGCTCCAACTGCCAGGAACCAAGCCATTGTCCGGGGCAAGCAGAATTGAAAAACCAGGCTGCCCAGCACCGTATAGGGAATGCCGAAAATAAGGCCGTAGAAGAAGTACACAAATGCGGTGCCGATGATTGACCCCACCACGTCGCTTTGCCCATCCAAAGGCAGCAAAGGTGCCGTATCCGGTATCAAATGGGCCACGATGGCGAACGCGATAGCCCCGGTGCCGACGGCGAGTCCGTAGCCCACCACGAACCGCAGTGCGATCAACAGGCTACTGCCTCCGCTTTTTGCCGAGAAGACGTGGGCTGGGTGCGTCTTCAGCATTTCAACAGTGGCCCCCATGTCGTGCCGTCCTTGAAGACGATAGTGTAGGCTTTGTCGGTTCGATTAATCTCAACGGTCTCATCGTCCGAGCCCTCCATGCCTTCTTCCTCGCAAGACATCGTCGCCGAGAAGGACGTTCCGTTTTTCGTCACCGGCCCCTTGAAGGCGCAGTAGGAGGCGGCGGTGGTGATGGCCTCGTCGGTCAGCAGGAAGAAATAATCAGCACCGGAGCTTTCGCCGGTATTGGCGTAGACGCAGCCTTCCTTGTTGCCATAGGCGCCGTCCAGGAAGGTGGACTGCGCGGAGGCAATTGCAGGGATTGTCAAAACGCAGACCAAGGCGTTGAGACCAAATTTCAGCAGCGCGCGCATCACACGCCACTCGCCGGTATGCCGCTGCGCTGGACCTTGCGCGGTGCGGTGATCTCTTTCCAGGTCGACAGCGCCTTGTTGACGGCGGCGAAGGGTTCGCGCTTGACGAACTTGCCCTGGCCTTCGCGCGTCTTGACCGTCGATTCCTCGATGGCGACGATACCGCCGGTGAGCGTGTAGCGCGGCAGGCCGGTAACCTGCTTGCCTTCGAAGACGTTATAGTCGATGGCTGATTGCTGGCTCCCAGCCGAAATTGTCTTCGAGCGCTTCGGGTCCCAGACGACGAGGTCTGCATCGGCGCCGACGAGGATCGCGCCCTTCTTCGGATACATGTTGAGAATCTTGGCGATGTTCGTCGAGGTGACGGCCACGAACTCGTTCATGGTGATACGGCCGGTGGCGACGCCGTGCGTCCACAGCATCGGCATGCGGTCTTCAATTCCGCCGGTGCCGTTCGGGATTTTGGTGAAATCGCCGACACCGAAACGCTTCTGCGCGGTTGTGAAGGCGCAGTGGTCGGTCGCCACCACCTGCAGGGAGCCGGCGGAAAGCCCGGCCCAGAGACTGTCCTGGTGCTGCTTGTTGCGGAACGGCGGCGACATGACACGGCGGGCGGCATGGTCCCAGTCGGGATTGGCATATTCGCTTTCGTCCAGCGTCAGATGCTGGATCAGCGGTTCGCCATAGACGCGCATGCCGTTCTGCCGCGCGCGGCGGATGGCCTCGTGCGCCTGTTCGCAGGATGTGTGGACTACATAAAGCGGCGCGCCTGCCATGTCGGCGATGATGATGGCGCGATTGGTCGCTTCACCCTCGACGGCGGCGGGGCGTGAATAGGCATGGGCTTCCGGGCCGTTGTTGCCTTCGGCCAGCAGTTTTGCCTGCATTTGCGCGACGATATCGCCGTTTTCGGCATGGACCATCGGCAGCGCGCCGAGTTCGGCGCAGCGCTGGAAGGAATGGAACATCTCGTCGTCATCGACCATCAGCGCGCCCTTATAGGCCATGAAGTGCTTGAACGAATTGATGCCCTTCTGCTCGACGATGGTCTGCATCTCGTTGAAGACCTGCTCGCCCCACCAGGTGATCGCCATGTGGAAGGAGAAGTCGCAGGTCGCCCGCGAGGTCTTGTTGTCCCACATCGTCAAGGCTTCCAGCAGCGACTGGCCGGGGGCGGGGAGTGCAAAATCCACCACCATGGTCGTGCCGCCGGAAAGCGCCGCCCGGGTTCCGCTCTCGAAATCATCGGAGGAATAGGTGCCCATGAACGGCATTTCGAGATGGGTATGCGGATCGATGCCGCCCGGCATCACATAGCACCCCGTCGCATCCAGCGTTTCGTCGCCCGAAAGGTTCGGCCCGATCTCGACGATCCTGCCACCGTCCACCTTGACGTCGGCCTTGTAGGTGAGATCGGCGGTGACGATGGTGCCGTTCTTGATAACTGTGCTCATTTTCCGAACTCCCTGTCGCTGCGCGGTGCTTGCGCCAGCTGGTTATCCAAAGATTGGCGATAGCGAATGCAGCCGCGCATGAATTGCGGCCAATCCGGCACGGTCTGATTGCCCGCCGGCGGGTCCGGCAGGAGCGCCCAGAGGTCGGGATGATGCCAGCAGAGGTCATGGCCGGAGGTATCCCGATGCGCCCTGATTTCCCGGCGCATGGTGCGGGCTGCTGCAAGCAGCGCCTCGCGGTCCATGGTTTCGAGATCGGCGTCGGGATTCTCGGTCAACGACAGAGCCTCCAGGGGGCAATGAGGACGACTGTCTCCATGTCAATCCGCATAGCTCGGGTCCTTCGCATCAAGCATGCGCTTCATTTCATCGAAGTGGGCGAAGCTGGCGCCCTTGTAGGCGTCCCATTCGGCGGCGGTCTGTTCAGCGATGTCGTCGGACATGATGGAGAGCGGCTGGCCCGTGGAGTAGGCCAGCACCATCGTCTGGGCTGCGCGCTCCAGATAATACATGTCGTCGAAGGCTTCCGCGACGGTAGCCGCCACGACCGTGACGCCGTGGTTGCCCATCATCACGGTCGAATGGTTGCCGATCGTGGCGGCAATGCGCTCGCCTTCGGATCCTTCCGTCGCGATGCCGCCGAACGACAGGTCGATCGCCATGCGGTTGTAGAAGCGCGCCGTGTTCTGGTCGATCGGCTTGATCGCGGGATCCTTCAATCCGGCAAGCGCCGTCGCATAAGGCGGATGCAGGTGCAATGCGACGCGGGCATGCGGAATGTTGCGATGGATGGCCGAGTGGATCGACCAGGCGGATGGGTCCGGTGCGTCCGGACGATCCATGGCCGAGGTGTCATCGGCATCGAGCAGAAGCAGGTCGCTTGCCGTCAGCATCGAGAAATGCCGCCAGCGCGGATTGACCAGGAAACGCTTGCCATCGGCAGAAACGGCTGCACTGAAATGGTTGGCGACGGCCTCGTGCCAGCCGAAATGCGCGGCAAGCCTGAAGGCGGCGGCGAGGTCGATCCTCAATTGCCGCTCGTCGGCCTCGTGGGATTTGACGTCTGCGGCGATAGTCATGGGCTCACTCCACGATCCCGGCGGTTTCGACGACGGCATGCAGCAGCACATCGCAGCCGGCGGCAGCCCATTCCTTGGAGATGTCCTCGGCCTCGTTGTGGGAAAGGCCGCCGACGCACGGACACATGACCATGGTCGAGGGCGCGACCTTCGAGGCCCAGCAGGCGTCGTGGCCAGCACCGGAGATCAGGTTCATATGGCTGTAGCCGAGCCGGTCGGCTGCGTTGCGGACGGCCGTGACCAGCGTCGGGTCGAAGGTCACCGGTTCGAAATGGCCGATCGCTTCGATCGAACAGCCGACACCGAGCGCTTCCGTGATCTTCGGCGCCTCCGCCTCGATCTTCGCGCGCATCCGGTCCAGCTTGGCCTTGTCGGGCGAGCGGATATCGACGGTGAAGACCACCTTGCCGGGCAGGACGTTGCGGGAATTGGGCGAGAAGAACACCTGGCCGATACCGCCGACGGCGCCGGGCTGGTTTTCCATGGCAACGCCCTGGACCATTTCCACGATCCGCGCCATGGCAAGGCCGGCATTGACGCGCAGGTTCATTGGTGTCGAGCCGGTATGCGCCTCGCGGCCGGTCAGGGTGAATTCCAGCCACCACAGGCCCTGACAGTGCGTCACGACACCGATCTGCTTTTCCTCGGCCTCGAGGATCGGGCCTTGCTCGATGTGATACTCGAAATAGGCGTGCATCTTGCGGGCGCCGACGACCTCGTCGCCCAGCCAGCCGATGCGCTTCAGTTCGTCGCCGAACCGCTTGCCGTCCGGATCCTTGCGGTCATAGGCGAAATCCTGGGTATGGATGCCGGCGAACACGCCGGAGGCGAGCATGGCAGGCGCGAAACGGGCGCCTTCCTCGTTGGTCCAGTTGGTCACGACGATCGGATGCCTGGTCCTGATATCGAGATCGTTCATGGAACGCACCAGCTCAAGTCCGGCAAGCACGCCGAGCACCCCGTCATATTTGCCGCCGGTCGGCTGGGTGTCGAGATGCGAACCCACATAAACGGGCAGGGCGTCCGGGTCGGTGCCGGGGCGGGTGAAAAACATGTTGCCCATGGTATCGACGCCCATGGTCATGCCGGCGGCCTCCGCCCATGACTGGAACAGCTTGCGGCCTTCGCCGTCTTCATCGGTCAATGTCTGGCGATTGTTGCCGCCAGCAATGCCGGGACCGATTTTCGCCATGTCCATCAGCGTGTCCCAGAGACGATCCGCATTGATGCGCATGTTCTCGCCCGGTGCAGCCATGGCGTTCTCCCTCATCCAGTTTCGTACAGTGCGGTTTGCTCCGGCACTTCATGTTCCCGCCGGTCAGATCGGGGCATCTGGTTTTTTCGATTGCCCTGCGATCAGCCGTTGCGTTTGTTGTATAACTGACTGATAATTTGACCGGTTGGTAAAACATTACAACTTCCGTTGCCGCACTCAAGACGAAAAAACAAAAAAGCGGAGACGGTGCCCAAAATTTTGGCGAGGCCTGATTTGGGGCAGGGCGGAGGTTGTGGCGGGTGTGACGTCCAGAGAGTGCAGGGGAGAAAATGGTCCTACCGAGAGCTGCCAAAACCCAGCGGCGAACCCGCATCCAGGAGGAAAAGGAAGAGCAGATTCTGGAGGCAGCGCTTGAGGTTTTTGCGACCCATGGATTCCGCGGCAGCACCATCGACCAGATCGCCGAAGTCGCCGGCATGTCGAAGCCCAATCTCCTGTATTATTTCCGAACCAAGGAAGCGATGCACCGGGCGCTGATCGACCGGGTGCTCGACAGCTGGCTCGATCCGTTGCGTGAATTCGATGCGGAGGGAAATCCCGTTGCGGAGATCCGCAGCTATATCCGGCGCAAGCTGGAAATGGCCCGCGACTTTCCGCGCGAAAGCCGGCTTTTCGCCAATGAGGTTCTGCAAAGCGCGCCGCATATCCTCGACGAGTTGAAAGGTCCCTTGAAAACGCTGGTCGATGAAAAGGCCGAGGTTATCCGCGCCTGGGCCAAGGCAGGCAAGATCGCCAAATGCGACCCCTATCACCTGATCTTCGCGATCTGGTCGACCACCCAGCACTACGCCGATTTCGATGTACAGGTTCGCGCCGTTCTGGGTATCGAGCATTCGGGCGAGGGCCGTTTCGAGGATGCCGCCCGGTTTTTGGAACAGCTCTTCATCACCGGTCTGGCGGTTCACGACAGCGCTCCGTCCTGATCCCTTCCCGACGGCGTTAGACCGTGTGCAAATTCGCTGCGGGAAGCGAATTTGCGATATCCATCGCTTTCGGGATGATCAGGGTTTCCAACGTGCCGGTGCGGCCGCGAATGGCGATGTGATAGCTCTCGTGGTCGGCAAGCGTCAGGCCGGCGTAGCGCACCACATCCGCCGAGACGGCAAGCTCTGCATCGTATTCCTTGGCGAACCCTTCGAGACGGCTGGCCGCATTGATCGTATCGCCGACGGCCGTTAGAGCCGATGCCTTGCCGTAACCGATCTGGCCGATGATCGCCGGTCCGGCATGCATGCCCATGGCGATACGCAACGGTTTTTCGAGCTCGCTGGCGAAATTGCGGTTCAGAATTTCGACGCCCTTGGCGATGCGAACCGTGGCAGCCATCGCCTGCGCGCTTGCCTCTTCCACCGTGGTGTTGAGGCCGAATAGCGCCAGCACGCCATCGCCGATGAACTTGTCGATGATGCCGCCGGAGCTTTCGACCGCCTCGCCGATCGTCTCGAAATAGCGGTTGAGCAGAAACACCGTATCGAAGGGCAGTTGCTGCTGGGCAAGCTGGGTGAAGTCGCGGAGATCGCAGAACAGGACCGTGATTCGCCGCTCGCGGCCTGCAGCGTCGTCCCGGGTGGGGCCTGATTTCAATCCCATGCTGTCGGCACCCAGGACCGGGGCAATCGTCAGGTCCTTCACCGGGCGCAGCTGGCAGGCAAGCCGTACATTGGCGGGGGCGCGGATACGCTTGAGCGTAACNNCTTTCGGCTTCGGTGGGCTCCGGCTGGCCATCGAGGCCCGCCGTGACCCGGATTCGGCACGTGGAACAGCGGCCACGGCCGCCGCAGATCGAGAGATGCGGGATGCCGGCGGAGCGGCTGGCTTCAAGAACGCTGAAGCCGGCGGTCACGGGCACGATGCGACCGTCCGGATAGGTGATGCGGATGCGCCCGCGCGATGGCAGGGCGCGGACGGCAAGGACGCTGCCGATGGCCAGCAGAAGGCCGATATAGATGGCCTGTCTCAACTGAGCGAGGACGGCCGGGTCGCTGCGGCCTTCCTCGAACCAGCGCAGCATCGGCAAGGCCGGATCGAGGGACCGGGCGGAGACGGCGAAACCGATCAGCGCGACCACGGGCACGAGGATGGCGGCGGAATAGAGCGCAAGCGCATAGCGCTCGAACCAGCTCTTGCCGCGCAGCCAGAACCAGATGCCGAGACAGCCATGTGCCCAGGCGGCGATGAGCGCGAGCGACTGTTTGTAGGTGTCGAAATTGGTTGCCCAGATCAGCCGCAGGAGGCGTGGATAATCCATGTTGAAACCGGAGACCACGAACTCCAGCCGCGTGCCGACGACATGGGCGACGAGCAGGAAGGGCAGGCTGAGGCCAAAGACGATTTTCAGCGCCTCCCGAAAAGGCATGCGCAATGTCTGTCGCCGGTAGAGGCTGTCGAGGGCCATGGTGAAATGCGTGAGAAGGGCGCCGTAGAGAAGAATTGTGCCCGGCCAGCTGCGCCAGATCCGGTGAAGCGGCCGACGCAAAGCTTCCATCGCCTCGATCGACACAAGCCCGAGGATAAGATTGCCGAAATGTCCCAGAATGAAGATCGCCAGCACGAGGCCGGAGAGCAGGTGCAGTTTTTTGCGCAGCGTTGCGAGGTCGCGTGTCAAATGCGGGTGTCCGGTCCCTGCGCGGTCGCCGTCTGCGTCCGCCGTTTTTGGTTTTCCTCATATTGACGGGTTCGTCGACCCGGAGCAACGCCGGATTTGTGGACGCAGCGTTTCGCTCAGTGCGAAAACCGTCAGCCCTCAATGCTTCGGCCGGCTTCTTGCGGAAGCCGGCCGAAGAATGTTGCTGTCTAAAGTATTCGTATCGGCGATGGCGGCCTTATTCCGCAGCCTGGCGGGCCATCGGGTTGTTGGGATGCGTCGTCCAGTTGGCGTAGTTCGGATCGACCACCTTGCCGGTGCGCTCGTCCAGCGTGCCCGGTTCAAGCCCGACCATGGTGATGCAGTCCTGCACGGGACAAACATTGACGCAGAGATTGCAGCCGACGCATTCGTCTTCCATCACCTCGAAATGACGCTTGCCATCGACGAATTGGGTGATCGCCTGGTGCGAGGTATCCTCGCAGGCGATATGGCAGCGGCCGCATTTGATACAGGCGTCCTGATCGATGTGCGCCTTGGCGATATAGTTGAGGTTGAGATACTGCCAGTCCGAGACGTTCGGGACCGCGCGGCCGGTGATGTCATCGAGGTTGCGGTGGCCCTTGGCGTCCATCCAGTCGGAAAGACCGGTGATCATCTCCTGGACGATCTTGAAGCCGTAGGTCATGGCAGCGGTGCAGACCTGCACGTTGCCGGCGCCGAGAACCAGGAACTCCGCCGCATCGCGCCAGGTGGTGATGCCGCCGATGCCGGAGATCGGCAGGCCGTAGGTTTCCGGGTCTCGGGCGATCTCGGCGACCATGTTGAGCGCGATCGGCTTCACCGCCGGGCCGCAATAGCCGCCATGGCTGCCCTTGCCATCGATCGATGGTTCCGGCGAGAAGGTGTCGAGGTTGACCGAGGTGATCGAATTGATCGTGTTGATCAGCGATACCGCGTCCGTTCCGCCGTTCTTTGCAGCGCGGGCGGGCTTGCGGATGTCGGTGATGTTCGGTGTCAGCTTGGTGATGACCGGCATGCGGGTGTACTGCTTGCACCAGCGCACAACCATCTCGATATATTCCGGCACCTGCCCGACCGCGGCGCCCATGCCACGCTCCGACATGCCGTGCGGACAGCCGAAGTTGAGCTCGATGCCGTCGGCACCGGTCTCTTCCACCAGCGGCAGGATCGACTTCCAGGCGTCTTCCTCGCAAGGCACCATGATCGAGGCGATCAGGGCGCGATCCGGCCAGTTCATCTTGACCTGTTTCATCTCGCGCAGGTTGGTGTAGAGGTCGCGATCGGTGATCAGTTCGATATTGTTCAAGCCGAGAAGTCGGCGGTCGGCGCCCCAGATCGCGCCGTAGCGCGGGCCGTTGACGTTGACGACCGGCGGGCCTTCTTCGCCCAGCGTCTTCCAGACAACGCCGCCCCAGCCGGCCTTGAAGGCACGCTCGACATTGTAGGCCTTGTCGGTGGGGGGCGCGGAGGCGAGCCAGAACGGATTGGGGGACTTGATACCGACGAAGTTGTTGCGGAGATCAGCCATGGTTCATGCTCCTCTTCAAGCGACCGCAGCGGCGGGCTGCGCGACGGCGGCAAGCGCCCGGTTGATCGACAAGGCCGCATCGCGACCCATGGCGACGGCGGAGACCGTCAGGTCCTCGCCGCCCTTGACGCAGTCGCCGCCAGCCCAGACGCCATCGAGCGTCGTACGGCCCTCGGCATCGACCGAGATGCGGCCGCCATCAAGCAGCAGCGCGCCGAGACCGTCGGCCTCGAACGTCTGGCCGATCGCCTTGAAGATTTGATCGGCGGCGATGATGCCGGTTTCGCCGGTGCCGACGAGGCGACCGTCGCTGAGCGCCGTGTATTCCAGCTCGATGCCGGCCACCTTGCCGTCACGGCTGACAATGCGCTTGGGCTGCAGCCAATGCTTGATCGAGACACCCTTGGAGGCAGCCAGATCCTGCTCGAATTCAGAGGCGTTCATGTGCTCCTTGCCGCGGCGGTAACAGATCGTCACTTCTTCTGCGCCCAGCAGCTTGGCCTGCACCGCGGCATCGATCGCGGTCATGCCGCCGCCAAGGACGACGACGCGGCGGCCGATGGCGATTTCCGCCTTGTTTTCGGCCTGCCGCAAATCGGCAATGAAATCGACGGCATCGACGACGCCGTCCGCCGTCTCGCCATCGGTCCTGAGGGCGTTGACGCCGGTCAGACCCATGCCGAGAAAGACGGCATCGTGCCGGGATTTCAGGTCGGCGAGCGAAAAGTCGCGACCGAGCATCTGGCCGTTGCGGATGTCGATGCCGCCGATGGCCAGCACGTAGTCGACCTCCTTCTGGGCAAAATCATCGACCGCCTTGTAGCTGGCGATGCCATATTCATTGAGGCCGCCTGCCTTGCTGCGGGCGTCGTAGACCACGACGTCATGGCCNNCGCTGACGGCAAGGCCATGGGCGCAGGCAAGGCCGGCCGGGCCGGCGCCGACCACGGCGATCGTCTTGCCGGTTGGTTCGGCGCGGGTGTAGAACTGCTTGTTTTCGTCCATCGCGACATCGGTCGCATAACGTTGCAGCTGGCCAATCGCGACCGGCTTGCCTTCGGCGGTGTTGCGCACGCAGGCCTGCTCGCACAGCGTCTCGGTGGGACAGACGCGAGCGCACATGCCGCCCAGAATGTTCTGATCGAAGATCGTGTTGGCCGAACCGATCGGGTTGCCTGTCGATATCTGCCGGATGAACAGCGGAATATCGATCGAGGTGGGACAGGCCGTCATGCAGGGCGCGTCGTGACAGAAGTAGCAGCGGTCGGCTGCAACCAAGGCTTCGTGGTCGTCCAGCGGCGCGTGGAGGTCGGAAAAATTCGCCTCGTACTGCGCTGGAGACAGGCGGCCCTTGTGAATCCCGGATTCCATAGTTCCCATTTTTTTATCTCCCAAATGTCGAGCTTTGGATGACGAAACGGTAACTCAGCTTTATTTTTTTATCAAATGGTAAAATTTCGAAATTCAATTTCTCTTAAACAACTGCATTTTCAGGTCTTTACGGCGATATTTACCGTCTTTCGGCCTGCTGTCGTTTGACATGTTACCTGTAAAAATGTCAGCAATTCAGGAAGAATTGCCTTCAAGGGAAAAAGGGTCGATGGCGAGACGGGCGGAGGCTAACAATCGGTTGGACGATGCGGCGCGCGCCGGATGGCTTTACTATGTCGCCGGCCGGACCCAGGACGAGATCGCGTCGGCCATGGGCATTTCGCGTCAGTCGGCGCAACGCCTGGTTTCGCTGGCCGTTGCCGAAAAGCTGATCAAGGTCAGGCTCGACCACCCGATCGCCGCCTGTCTGGAACTCGCCGAGCGTCTCAAGGAAAAATTCGACCTTCGCCATGTCGATGTCGTTCCAAGCGATCCGGCCTCGACGTCCACCACGGTCGGCATCGCGGAGGCGGGGGCCGTCGAGATCGAGCGCTGGTTGAAGTCCGCCGATCCGATCGTGCTTGCGGTCGGAACCGGACGAACGCTGAAAGCGGCGATCGACCAGCTGCCGCCGATGGAATGTCCGCTGCATCGGATCGTATCGCTGACCGGAAATATCGGGCCGGACGGTTCCGCCGCTTACTACAACGTCATCTTCTCGATGGCGGATGCCGTCAAGGCGCGGCATTTTCCGATGCCTCTGCCGGTTCTCGTGTCGTCGGCAGCGGAACGTGAGCTGTTGCATCGCCAGGATCTCGTGCAGTTTGCATTGCAGCTCGGGCGCGAGGCGAATGTCGCTTTCGTCGGCATCGGCGAGCTTGGCTCGGATGCACCGTTGTGCGTCGATGGCTTTCTGGCGCGTGAGGAAATGGACCGGCTGACGGCCACCGGTGCCTGCGGCGAGATTTGCGGCTGGATGTTCGATCAGGACGGCCAGCTTCTCGCCGACGTGATCAACGATCGGGTGGCCAGCGTCCCCTTGCCGTCGCGCGAGACGGCAACGGTCGTCGGACTTGCCAAAGGTCGCAAAAAATATACGGCGATCCGGGCGGCGCTGACGGGGCGCATGATCAACGGAATCATCACCGACGAGAGCACCGCAGAGTATCTGCTCGGAGCCTGAAAGCTTTTCATCTCTGCTGGCAACATTGGCCGACCTCTGTCCATGGGTGGCAGGGCACGCCTCTGGGTGAAAAATATTTCATAATAAAATCAAACGCATGAATAGATCCTTCTGCGATGCAGCATGGAATGCCGATTGACTCCGTCGATGCTTTGGTGAGTAATTGCCCACGAGCGAAGCAAATGCTCATTACTCTTCTGGGAGGAAGATTATGAAATTGAAAACTTTCCTGCTGGGCACGTGCTCGGCACTTCTTCTGTGCGGCTTTGCCAATGCAGAAACCCTCACCATCGCCACCGTCAACAATGGCGACATGGTGCGCATGCAGGGTCTGACGGATGATTTTACCGCCAAGAACCCTGACATTCAGCTCGAGTGGGTAACCCTCGAGGAAAACGTCCTGCGCGAACGCGTCACCACCGACATCGCGACCAAGGGCGGCCAGTACGACATCATGACGATCGGCACCTACGAAGTTCCGATCTGGGCAAAGCAGGGCTGGCTCCTGCCGCTCGACAATCTGGGCGCCGACTACGACGCAGCCGACATCCTGCCGGCCATCTCCAGCGGCCTCTCGGCAGACGGCAAGCTCTATGCAGCACCGTTCTACGGCGAAAGCTCGATGGTCATGTATCGCAAGGACCTGATGGAAAAGGCCGGGCTGACCATGCCCGACGCTCCGACCTGGGAGTTCATCGGTGAGGCGGCCCGCAAGATGACCGACCGTGCTGCCGGCATCAACGGCATTTGCCTTCGCGGCAAGGCCGGCTGGGGCGAGAACATGGCGTTCCTGACGGCCATGTCCAACTCCTTTGGCGCGCGCTGGTTCGATGAAAGCTGGAAGCCCCAGTTCGACCAGCCGGAATGGAAGACGACGCTCGAAACCTACGTCAAGCTGATGAACGATGCCGGCCCTCAGGGCGCTTCGTCCAACGGCTTCAACGAGAACCTGGCGCTTTTCCAGCAGGGTAATTGCGGCATGTGGATCGACGCAACGGTTGCTGCGTCCTTCGTTTCGAACCCGAAGGAATCCACCGTTGCCGACAAGGTCGGTTACGCTCTGGCTCCTGACAACGGTCTCGGCAAGCGCGGCAACTGGCTCTGGGCCTGGAACCTCGCGATCCCGGCAGGCACGACAAAGGCTGCAGCGGCCGAGAAGTTCGTCGCCTGGGCAACGAGCAAGGAATACACAGCACTCGTCGCCTCGAAGGAAGGCTGGGCCAACGTTCCTCCGGGCACGCGCACCTCGCTTTACCAGAATGCCGAATACACGAAAGCAGCTCCGTTTGCGAAGATGACGCTGGACAGCATCAACTCCGCAGACCCGACAAAGCCGACCGTCAAGCCGGTTCCCTATGTCGGTGTCCAGTTCGTCGCGATCCCCGAGTTCCAGGGTCTCGGCACCACTGTCGGACAGCTCTTCTCCGCCGCTCTGGCCGGGCAGATGTCTGTCGATGATGCGCTCGCTCAGGCGCAGGACGTAACCACCCGCGAAATGACGCGCGGCGGCTACATCAAGTAAACGTTCCTTCCCAAGGACGGGCTGTCCGGATTTCGATCCGGGCAGCCAACTCGAACCGGACGTCAGGCGTCGTGATGGCTTCGAGACTGTGATACGCCTGACAGCCAAGCTTTGAAGACAAGAAGAAAAAAGCTGGTGTGCTGTCCTCCCGCCCGGAGCGCAGCTGCACGGTGGGAAGAGGGAGGAATTCCAATGGCAACGCAGAATACACGGGCGCTTGCGCGTCTCATGCTGGCTCCGTCCGTCGGGCTGCTTCTGATCTGGATGATCGTGCCGCTCGTCATGACATTGTGGTTCTCGTTCCAGAACTACAACCTGCTCAATCCGACCAATGTCAGCTTCGCCGGTCTCTTCAACTACAAATATTTCTACACGGACCCGGCCTTCTTCCAGTCGATCTGGAACACCCTTCTTCTGGTTGTCGGCGTGCTTCTGATCACGGTGATCGGCGGTATCGCGTTGGCGCTTCTGATCGACCAGCCAATGTTCGGCCAGGGGATCGTGCGCATCCTGGTGATCTCGCCGTTCTTCGTCATGCCGCCGGTCGCCGCGCTTGTCTGGAAGAACATGATCATGCATCCGGGATATGGCGTCCTTGCCGATATCAGCCGCTTCTTCGGATTGCAGCCGGTCGACTGGTTCTCGCAGTGGCCGTTGTTTTCCATCGTCATCATCGTCGCCTGGCAGTGGCTGCCGTTTGCGACGCTTATCCTGCTCACCGCCCTGCAGTCGCTGGACGGCGAACAGAAGGAAGCCGCGGAAATGGATGGCGCCAATTTCGTCAATCGGTTCATCTACCTGACCGTGCCGCATCTGGCCCGCTCGATCACCGTCGTCATCCTGATCCAGACCATCTTCCTTCTGGGTGTCTATGCGGAAATCCTTGTCACCACCAATGGCGGCCCGGGCTACGCATCCACGAACCTGCCGTTCCTGATCTACCGCACAGCGCTCCTCGGCTATGACGTCGGCGGCGCATCCGCAGGAGGCATCATCGCCGTCATCCTCGCCAATATCGTCGCCTTCTTCCTGATGCGCGCCGTCGGCAAGAACCTCGACAAATAAGGAAGCACGACCATGGCACGCGCAGTTTCCACCAGAAGAACCATCTTCTTCACCATCGCCGCCTGGATCGTGGCCCTGATCATCTTTTTCCCGATCCTCTACACGATCATCACGTCGTTCAAATCCGAGACGGAAGCCATCCAGGGCTTCAACCTGATCCCATCGGGCACGATCGAGAGCTATATCGACGTGCAGACACAGAAGGACTACTTCAAGCCCTTCATGAACTCGGTCATCCTGTCGGTCGGCTCGACGATCCTCGCGCTTCTGATATCGGTGCCGGCCGCCTGGTCGATGGCGTTCTCGCCGACCAACAAGACCAAGGACATCCTGATGTGGATGCTGTCCACCAAGATGATGCCGGCTGTCGCCGTTCTGGTGCCGATCTACCTGATCTTCCGCGATTTCGGCCTGCTCGACAGCCGCATCGGCCTGATGTTCATGCTGATGATGATCAATCTGCCGATCGTCATCTGGATGCTCTACACCTACTTCCGCGAAATTCCGGGCGAAATCCTGGAGGCCGCACGCATGGACGGAGCCTCGCTCTGGGGTGAGATCTGGTACGTGCTGACGCCGATGGCGGTGCCCGGCATTGCCTCGACCATGCTGCTCAACATCATTCTCGCCTGGAACGAAGCCTTCTGGACCATCCGCCTGACGACCACCAATGCGGCGCCGCTGACCGCCTTCATCGCTTCGTTCTCCTCGCCGCAGGGCCTGTTCTGGGCAAAGCTGTCGGCCGCTTCGACGCTCGCCATCGCACCGATCCTGATCATGGGCTGGTTCAGCCAGAAACAACTCGTGCGCGGCCTGACGTTCGGCGCCGTGAAATAAGCAAACAATAGAAAATACCGGGAGGCACGCATGGGTAACATCACACTTAAGAAGGTCAATAAATCGTTCGGCGAGACGCAGGTCATCCCGAGCATCGACCTCAATATCCAGGACGGCGAGTTCGTGGTCTTCGTCGGACCATCCGGCTGCGGCAAGTCAACTCTTCTGCGCCTGATCGCCGGGCTTGAAGACACGACATCCGGCACGATCGAGATCGATGGCCGCGACGTCACCGGCGAGGCGCCGGCCAAGCGCGGCCTTGCCATGGTCTTCCAGTCCTATGCGCTCTATCCGCACATGACGGTGCGCAACAACATCGCCTTTCCGCTGAAAATGGCCAAGCTCGATCAGGCGCTGATCGACAAGAAGGTCACCGATGCGGCGCGGGTTCTCAACCTGACCAATTACCTGGACCGCCGTCCGGGACAGCTTTCCGGCGGTCAGCGTCAGCGTGTGGCCATCGGCCGCGCGATCGTACGCGAACCGTCGGCTTTTCTTTTCGACGAGCCTCTGTCCAACCTCGACGCCTCGCTGCGCGGGACGATGCGGCTCGAGATCAGCGAACTGCATCATCAGCTGAAGACAACGATGATCTACGTCACCCATGACCAGGTCGAGGCCATGACCATGGCCGACAAGATCGTCGTGCTGAACGCCGGCAATATCGAGCAGGTCGGCTCGCCGCTGGAGCTCTATAACAAGCCCGACAATCTCTTCGTTGCGGGCTTCATCGGCTCGCCGCGCATGAACTTCGCCTCCGGCCAGGTCGCGGCACCCTTCAACGCCCACACGATCGGCTTCCGGCCGGAGCATACCCAGATCTCCAGGGAAAGCGGCAGCTGGGCCGGCGTCGTCGGCGTCGCCGAACATCTCGGCTCCGACACCTTCCTGCATGTGCATGTCGACGGCATCGGTATGGTCACCGTCCGGACCGGCGGCAACGTGGCGGTCGAACACGGCGACAAGGTGTTCCTGACGCCGGATGCCGACCGCATCCATCGCTTCGATGTCAAGGGGCTGGCAATTCGATGAAACGTCTCGACGGAAAAAGCGCCCTGATCACCGGATCGGCTCGCGGCATCGGGCGCACCTTTGCCGAGGCCTATGTCAGGGAAGGCGCGACAGTCGCGATTGCCGACATCAATCTGGAGCGGGCACAACAGACCGCGTCGGAGATCGGTCCCGCCGCCTATGCGGTCGAGATGGACGTGACGAGCCAGGCATCGATCGACAACGCGATCGCAAGAGTCGTCGAAAAGGCTCATGGGCTTGATATCCTGGTCAACAATGCGGCGCTGTTCGATCTGGCGCCGATCGTCGAGATAACCAGGCAGAGTTACGACAAGCTGTTCTCGATCAATGTGTCGGGCACCCTGTTCACGATGCAGGCGGCGGCAAAGCAGATGATCGCGCAGGGACGTGGCGGCAAGATCATCAACATGGCAAGCCAGGCAGGACGCCGCGGCGAGGCGCTCGTCGGAGTCTATTGCGCAACCAAGGCCGCCGTCATCAGCCTGACGCAGTCGGCGGGCCTCAACCTGATTACGCACGGCATCAATGTGAATGCCATCGCGCCCGGTGTCGTCGACGGCGAACATTGGGACGGCGTGGACGCAATGTTTGCCAAATACGAAAACCGCCCGATCGGTGAAAAAAAGCGTCTTGTCGGCGCGGAAGTTCCCTTCGGACGCATGGCCACGGCCGAGGATCTCGTCGGCATGGCCATCTTCCTCGCTTCCGGCGAGAGCGATTATATTGTGTCCCAGACGTACAACGTCGACGGCGGCAACTGGATGAGCTGAGCCCAAGGCTCCGCTTGACGAAGGACAATGCGATGACCACCAAACTTTCGCTCGCAACGCTGGACAAGGTCCAGGCGACGGCCTCCATTCCGGCTTATGACCGGGCCAAGCTTTCGGCGGGCATCGTCCACTTCGGCGTCGGCAATTTCCATCGCGCCCATCAGGCCGTCTATCTCGACGATCTCTTCAACAGCGGCCGCGATCATGACTGGGCGATCATCGGGGCAGGGGTTCTGCCCTCCGACGAAGCGATGCGTGCCAAGCTGGCCGAGCAGGATTTCCTGACGACGGTGGTCGAACAGGACAACAACAAGAGCGCGGCCCGCGTGACCGGCCCGATGATCGACTATCTGCGACCGGGCAACGCGACGGCAACCATCGCGCAGCTAGCGGACCCGGCGATCCGCATCGTTTCGCTGACGATCACGGAAGGCGGTTACTTCATCGACCCAGCCTCGGGGAAGTTCAATCCGGCGCATCCGGCGATCGTCGCCGACGCTGAGAATCCTGACGAACCGAAAACCGTTTTCGGCCTGATAATCGCCGGCCTCAAGGCCCGCAAGGCCAAGGGCCTCGTGCCCTTCACCGTGATGTCCTGCGACAATATTCCCGGTAACGGCGAGGTCACGCATGCCGCGGTCCGCGGGCTGGCACGTCTGTCCGATGGCGCGCTGGCCGACTGGATCGACGCGAATGTCGCCTTCCCGAACGGCATGGTCGATCGCATCACGCCGGCGACCGGCCCCCGCGAAGTCGGCATCGTCGCCTCGGAATATGCCATCGACGACAATTGGCCGGTGTTCTGCGAGGAATTCAAGCAGTGGGTGCTGGAAGATCATTTTCCGGCGGGTCGTCCGGCGCTCGAAAGCGTCGGCGTCCAGTTCGTGCCGGATGTCGCGCCTTATGAACACATGAAGATCCGCATTCTCAACGGCGGACACGCGGCAATCGCCTATCCGGCCGCGCTGATGGACATCCACTTCGTCCATGAGGCGATGGAAGAACCGCTGATCCAGGCCTTCCTGCAGAAGCTCGAATTCGACGAGATCATTCCGGTCATCCCGCCGGTGCCGAATACAAATCTCAACGATTACTACAAACTGGTGGAGAGCCGCCTCTTCAACCCGAAGATCGGCGACACGATCCCGCGTCTGGCGCAGGACGGCTCCAATCGCCAGCCGAAATTCATCCTGCCATCGACAGCCGATCGTCTGGCCCGCGGCGAGGATGTCGTCGGCCTGTCTCTTGTCTCCGCTCTGTGGTGCCGCTATTTCGCGGGAACCACTGACAGCGGCAAGGCGATCGCTTTCAACGACGCCAGCGCCGATCGTCTGCAGGCCGCCGCCTTGAAGGCCAAGGACGATCCACAGGCCTTTCTTGCGCTTTCGGATATCTTCGGCGAAGTTGCGAAATCGGAGCTTTTCCAGCGCCGCTTTGCCCATGCGCTGAAGACGCTCTGGGAAAAAGGCACGCGCCAGACCCTGCAGCTCTATCTTGACGGCAAACTCGGAGATTGATGCCATGCCCTTCAGCCGCTCGCGGAACGCTGCCGTCGTCAACAGCGGCTTCCGCGCGCTGGCACGGGCCTGATCGATGGCGCACGCTCCCCACCTCCTGATTTTCGATTGCGACGGTGTCCTGGTCGACAGCGAACCCTTGTCCGTCGATGTGCTCGTTCGGGTCCTGCACAATGCCGGCGTCGAAATGGATGCCGAAGAGGCCTATGTCCGGTTTCTCGGCAAGAGCCTCAAGACCATGTCCGATATTTTGCATGAGGATTATGGGCTTGCCGTCGATGACAAGTTCCTCGAGGAAATGCGGCTTGACCTCTACAGACGGTTCCGCAAGGAGTTGCAGGCCGTCGACGGCATTGCCGAAGCACTGGATGGGCTGGATATCCCGCGTTGCGTGGCGTCTTCCAGCCAGATGGAACGCATCCGGCTTTCGCTGACCATTACCGGCCTGATTGGTCGTCTGGAGCCGCATCTGTTCAGCGCCTCCATGGTCTCGCGCGGCAAGCCGGCGCCGGATCTTTTCCTGCATGCCGCAGCGCAGATGGGGGTTCCAGCCGAAAACTGCATCGTTGTCGAAGACAGCCCTGCCGGCATCGAGGCCGCCAAGGCCGCAGGCATGCGCGTCTTTGCCTTCGCCGGTGCATCCCACGCCCGCACGGAGCGTCACAAGTCGGCCTTGCTGCAGCTCGAGCCTGATGTCCTGTTTGACGATATGCGGGAATTGATACACTTTGTCCGGCAAGAACAAAGGGACGGGAACATTCTTTAATGCGCGATTTGGTCGTGGCGGTCGACATTGGCACAGGCAGCGCACGCGCCGGTATTTTCGACAGGCAGGGCACGCTTCTGGCCAGGGCGGATTATCCGATCGCGATGAATCGGCCGGAAGAAAATCACGCAGAGCACGATTCCGAAAACATCTGGATGGCGACATGCATCGCCGTGAAGACGGCCCGTGCCAAGGCCGGTGTCGAGGCGTCCTCGATCGCAGCGATCGGCTTTGACGCGACCTGTTCCCTCGTCGTCCGCGATCGCGACGGTGCGCCGCTTTCCGTCAGCCGCAAAGGCGATTCGCGCTGGGACACCATCGTCTGGCTCGACCATCGGGCACTCGACCAGGCTGATTTCTGCACGGCGACGAAACATCCTGTGCTCAATCATTCCGGACGGGTGATGTCGCCGGAAATGGAAATGCCCAAGCTCATGTGGCTCAAGCAGAATTTGCCGGAGCAATGGAAGAAGGCCGGGTATTTTTTCGATCTCGCCGATTTCATGTCGTGGCGGGCGACCGGCAGCGCAGCACGCTCTCGCTGCACGCTGACGGCGAAATGGAACTACCTGTCCCATGAAGCGAACGGCTGGCAGCACGATTTCCTTGAGGCGATCGGTCTGTCCGATCTTCTGGAGCGCGGCGGCCTTTCGGACGAAACCGTCGCCGTCGGTCGCTCGACCGGACGACTGACGCCGGCTGCCGCCGCCGATCTCGGCCTTGACGAGATGTGCGAAGTGGCGACGGGCCTGATCGATGCCTATGCGGGGGCGATTGGCGCGCTCGGGGCGTTTGCCGGGCAGCCGGAAAAACTGGAACGCCAACTGGCCTTGATCGCCGGAACGTCGAGCTGCATCGTTGCCTTCTCCGGGCAGATGAGGCCCGGCTTCGGAATGTGGGGCCCGTATTTCGAAGCGGCATTCACAGGCAGCTGGCTGATTGAAGGCGGGCAATCGGCAACCGGTGCCCTGCTCGATCATATCGTCCGCAGCCACAGCGCCGGCGGCGAGCCGGATACGGAAGTGCATGGATCGATCGTCAAGCGAATCCAGGAATTGAGAGCGGTCCACGGCCCGGATTTCGCGGGACGACTGCATGTGCTTCCCGATTTTCATGGCAATCGCTCGCCGCTGGCCGATCCGCATGCACTCGGCGTGGTCAGTGGCCTGACCCTGGATTCCTCGTTCGACGCCCTCTGCCGGCTCTACTGGCGGACCTGCGTTTCCATCGCGCTCGGCATCCGGCATATTCTGGAGATGATGAAGGATGCGGGCTACGATCTCGACACCCTGCACGTCACCGGCGGTCATGTCCGCAATCCGCTGTTGATGGAACTCTATTGCGACGTCACCGGTTGCCGTGTCGTCGTCCCGGAAACCAGCGATGCCGTCCTGCTTGGCACCGCTATGGTCGCGGCCGTCGCCGGAAAGCTTTATCCGGATCTTGGCGCGGCCGGCCAATCGATGTATCCGGGCGGTCACGAGCGCCAACCCGATCAAGCGACGCGGGCGCGGTATGATCGTGATTATCGAAAGTTCCTGATGCTGTACCGGCATCGCGCGGAACTTGAAGCAACCGTTTAAATCTGCTTCCCGGCGATGCTGTTTTATTTTTTTCGCACGCGCAGAAAAAATTCGTTTCGGCTGGAACTTATTCTCCCGACGCCCGTTTATGGGATGTCCGGATGATGGTTTGCATCGCCCCCAATGCGAACCGGCCCCAACGTATCCGGTTTCCGACTCACACGCCCCCTCGGTGAGTTGTTGATATCAGCCAGTGCCTTCCCCCGGCACTGGCTGTTTCTTTTCTCCCATTCAGAACATGCCGATCGGTCCCTATTTTTATGGAACGGGACCGAAACCTATTCTTCGACGCGGGTAATGATCTCATATTCGTGGGATGGCACGGTCAGGTGATATTCGATCCGGCCGCTATCCGTTATATAGATTGCCTTGCCGCCGATTGCGATCGGAACCACTCGTTCCAGCACGGTGCGCGCAAATGTATGTTCATCGGATTTCGGTACCGTTTTGCTGTCTGGGAGATGTTCGATCCAGTGCATTTCAATAGCCTTTTGGGCATTGAAAACCGTTTCGAAACAGTTGACCGTCAGCGAATTGACACCGGCAGCAATCGCGCCGTGCGAGGCGGAATTGACGATCAGCTCATGCAATGCGAGCCCGATATGCAAGGTTGCATTCGGGGATAGATGCGCATTGATGCCGGTCACGGCAATCGGATTTTCCTGGTCGGGCCAATAGGAATTAAATTGCCGTTCGGCCAACGTGAAAAGATAGGCGCCGCGCCAGCTCGAATCCGTCACCAAATCCTGCGAGTAGGACAGTGACTGGATGCGGCCGCGAAAGGTGGTCAGGAAGCCGTCGAGCGACAGAGCCTGCCGGGCCGTCTGTGTCGCGATCCCCTGAATGATGGCAAGCAGGTTTTTCGATCGATGGCTGAGTTCGCGCAAAAGCGTTTTGAGAATGCGCTCTCGGTGCAGCGTATCCGAAATGTCGGTAATCAGCGTTAGAACGCCACCGCCATCAGCCGCCGGTACCGGTTCGATCTCGATCCGATAGGAGATGGCGCCACCGTTGGATTGGGTCTCGACCTGCGTGGTCGTCGATTGCTGTTCCCGTAAAGCGGCACCTTTCAGGGCCGTCAACCGAACGCCTTCGTCACCGCCGAAGAGGTCGCCGTTTTCGGGAATTGCCGTGCCTGCAGGAAGCAATCGGGCCGGTAGATTTCCGGAAAGCACGACGCTGAGATCGGCCGATTGGTAAATGAAGCCGACGCCGGTCTTCTTCAGTGCCATTTCCATCAAGACAGCCCGTGTCTCAGGGATGGCCCCGATCTGCCCTGATTTTTCTGCAGTGATCACGCATACTTCCCGTCACAGGTTCGGAATTTCTGCCGTGGTTCAAGCGACAGCGAAAAGGAGTGCCTCCGCTCGCTTGCCGGCGAGTGGGACAGACGTTGCCAATTTTCCATTCGCCGTATCGAGGTGCCGCCTGTGTGCAGCGGCACCCTCAACGATTACCGGATCTTAAGCCGCAGCTTTCGTTGATTCATTGAAGAACAGGGCCTGACTGATCAACGCCTTCACCATGTCGGGATTGAAGGGCTTGGTCACCAGGAATGTAGGCTCGGGACGTTCTCCAGTCAGAAGGCGTTCCGGGAAGGCTGTGATGAAGATCACCGGGATTGCGGATGTTTTGAGAATATCATTGACCGCATCGATCCCGGAGCTGCCATCAGCCAGCTGGATATCGGCGAGAACCATGCTTGGGCGGGTGGATTTGAACAGCGTCACGGCTTCCGCATGCGTTCTTGCGATTCCGGTGACCCGATGGCCGAGGCTTTCGACCATCTGCTCGATATCGATGGCGATCAGCGGCTCGTCTTCGATAATCATGATGTCGGTCGCGACCTGGTGCGAGATTTCCTCGGACGCGCGCTCCAGAAGCTGGTGCATGCCGGGTTCGTCGAGCCCAAGAACCTCACCGGCCTCGGCAGGGCGAAAGCCCTCGACGGAGACGAGCAGGAATGCCTGGCGCGCCATTGGCGAAACGGATGCAAGATTGATCGAGGCCCGCTTTTCCCAGGCAAAAGGGGAGACCGGCTCAGGGATCATCACCGAAGACGACCCAAACAGCTTTGTGTAGAGCTGGAACAATGCGACCCTGTCATTGCTTGCTTCGGGAAATATTGTAACGTCCGCGATCAGGGCTTCGAGAACGGCGGCGACATAGGCGTCGCCGGATGTCTGAGATCCCGTAAGGGCACGTGAATACCGGCGCAGATAAGGCAAAAACGGCGCGATCCGGTTTGAAAGTGACATAGATGAACTCCCTCAAGCAGGCCATTGCGTATGACCTTCACCCCCCGGTAACGCCTGCGCAAAAAAAAGGTTCCTTTCTGCGGAACAAATTTTTCGCTCATGCATTATGCACCCTGATGAACGACCCAAAGGTAATGAATGTACATGAGCTATAAAACAGGGGCAGAGCGCGGGACGATAAAACCGGTGCGCGCTGACGATCCGAATACGCAGATTGCAACGAAATTAAGGGCGCTTTACCTTTCTGTACAAGAGGAGGCCATCCCTGATCGCTTTCTTAATCTTCTCGAACAATTGGACGCTGTCGAGCAGCAGCAATCCGTTGTGGGTACGGCTGAATGAGTGGAGCAGTGAAATCCGAAGAGCCGAGCTTCAAGCGTGAAATGCTTGCGGCCCTGCCGAGTCTTCGCGCCTTTGCCATGTCTCTGATCGGCCGGCATGACCGCGCCGACGACCTGGTTCAGGATACCATCATGAAGGCCTGGGCCAAACAGGACCATTTCGAGATGGGCACCAACATGAAGGCCTGGTTGTTCACCATCTTGCGCAATGAGCTGTACAGCCAGATGCGCAAACGCGGTCGCGAGGTGCAGGATAGCGACGGCTATTTCACGGAATCGCTCGCGCAGCACCCGGCCCAGTACGGTTCGCTCGATCTGCAGGATTTCAAGCGGGCTCTCGACCAGCTGCCACCGGACCAGCGCGAAGCCATCATCCTTGTCGGAGCCTCAGGATTTTCCTATGACGAGGCGGCCGAAATATGCGGCTGTGCGCTCGGGACCATCAAGAGCCGGGTCAATCGTGCACGCCAGCGCCTTCAGGACATTCTCCAGGTGACAGGGGAAAACGAGTATGGGCCGGATGCAACCTCCGCCCCTTTGACCTCGCGTGCTTTCGTGTCCTGAAACGACCGATGTTGACATTGCGCGTCGCTGAGCGTCGCGCAATCCTGTTTAAGATGAATGGGCCAGGCTAGTGGGTTTCGAATGACGCCATGCGCGCAGGATGGAGCCATGCGAAGTATGGCGGAATGTTCGAATTTGATGCGGGACACGCAGTTGGCGACCACAAGCATGCCCGGTAACGGGGTTGGGGACTGATGAACGATACAGTACCGGATCTGCCGGTCCCCGTGGCTGACAGTCTTGCTTCGGCGGCCCGTCTTGGCGTCTTGCAGTCCGTTGTTCCGGACATGCACTCGCTCGATTCCGAGTTCGATTCGATTGCACAGATTGCAGCTGATATCTTTGCTGCTCCGGTGGGGCTGGTCAGCCTTCTCAATGCCCACACGCAATGGTTCAAGGCCCGTGTCGGAACCCACGAGACCCAGGCGC
This sequence comes from Hyphomicrobiales bacterium, assembly GCA_900472785.1. Classification (GTDB taxonomy): domain Bacteria; phylum Pseudomonadota; class Alphaproteobacteria; order Rhizobiales; family Rhizobiaceae; genus Pararhizobium. The sequence continues at coordinate 24,727 of UCJH01000009.1, forward strand.
CGTCCGTAGAGTCCTTTTGTGCGCATACGATCGCAAGTCCGGACAATGCCCTCATCGTCGCCGACGCGTCGATCGACCCGCTCTTTGCGCATCAACCGAAGGTGATCGGTGCGCCTTTCCTGCGTTTCTACGCCGGCGTTCCCATTGTCATCGATGGCGAGGCGATCGGGACTGTCTGCGTGTTCGATGTCGTCCCGCGACCGCAGACGGATCCCGGGCTGACCAAACAGCTGCATCGTCTGGCAGCACTTGCCGCCTCGCTGTTCAAGCTCAAGGATGAGGCGCGCAAGCGCGCATTGAAGGAGGCGGCCCTGTCGCGCGACGGGCGCCGCCACGCCATGGCGCTCGATGCGGCCAATGTCGGCAGTTGGCTTTGGGATATCCGCGCCGGCAACGTCTCGGGAAACGGCGCCATGAACCGGCTGTTCAATCTGCCGACCAGCGGCGGCCAATTGCGTGCCAAGGATATCTTTGCGAGCATTCACCCCGAAGACCGCATCAAGACGTTGGGCAAATTGCGCGACGCCATGCTGCAGGACGAGGAGTATGACGGGCTTTTCCGCGTGCAATCCACGGGGAGATGGATTCTGGGGCGTGGACGGGTTCACGAGCGGGACGCAAACGGCAAGCCGATCGTGTTTCTCGGCATCAACCTGGATGTGACGGACGAACAGACGTCGATACAGCGGACCCGCCTGCTGCTGCGGGAACTCAATCATCGCGTCAAGAACACGCTGGCCATGCTGCAGTCCCTCGCGCGTCAGACTTTGCGGCAGACCAGCGATCCGCAGCAGTTCATGACGGCCTTTGCCGGACGGCTGCAGGCGATTTCCGAAGCTCACGGTCTGCTGTCGGATCACGAATGGGGCCAGATACGCCTCTCCGCGCTGCTCTCGAAGCAGATCTCGCCTTATGTTCTCGACTACGCAACGCAGATCGAAATTCACAAGGACGACATTTCGCTCGGTCCCGACCAGGCCGTCGGCCTTGGTCTCGTGCTTCACGAGCTTGCGACCAATGCGGCGAAATATGGTTCTCTGTCGGTTCGGGGCGGAAAGATTATTTTGACGGCCCGCAGCCTGACGGAGGAAACCGGCCAGGTACTCCATCTGACCTGGACCGAAGTCAACGGTCCTCCCGTTCAGCCCCCGTCACGACGCGGCTTTGGTTCGGTGTTGATCGAGCGCAGCCTCGACAAGGTGCTTGGAAGTTCGGTGAAGGTCGAATATCTTCCGGCTGGACTGACGGCTATTGTCCGTTTACCGCTTTAACGGCAGTCGTCGCAAACTCAGTCTTCGTGACGAGACTTTCTCGTCAGCCTGAGAAGCGCACCGATTCCCACGGCAAGACCGGCCGCCAGCAAGGGTTGTTTGCGAAACAACGACAGTGATGCGGCCATTGCCAGATTGGCCTGCGCCATCGAGCGACGGCGACGCTCGGCAGCAAGCCGCGCATCCCTTGCGTTGAGCGCAAACATCACGCTGACGATCACGAGACCGATGAGCAAAGATGCACCGGCGAGAATGAGTGTCGCCTGGAGAGGGGTATAGATTGTGCTGAGATAGACTGCGCCTGCCACCAGCGCGAAAATATAGGCTGTCGCGAAGAACACGCCGGCAACAGCCCATAGCGCCGCATTGCGCTTGTATCGCGAGACGGTATGACCGACATCGCTGACGAGCAGGGCAGAAACCAGTGCACCCAACGGACCCATTCATCTTCTCCAGAAATCGATTGTTTCAGGCGCTAACGCGACGGCTGGCGCCCTGTCGGAACAACGAGCAAAGGACGGCACCGCGATGCGACGCCGTCGATGCTGTTTTCCTAGCGGCGCAGAAGCGCTGCGAGGAAGATTCCGACAACCGCGGCGGCGCCCAGCGTTGCTACCGGGTGTTCTCGCACTGTGTGGCGGACCTGCTTTTCAGTGCTGGCGTAACGCGAGCGCAGTTCCGACAGAAGCTGTTCGCCGTTGCTCAGCAAATCATGCAGACCCGCTTCAGCGTGATCGCGAACATCGTGGGCCCGCGACCGGACATCACTGGAGGCATCGCTGCCGCGCTGCGACAGAAGCTTTGCCAAAGCCGCGATATCGTTGCGGATTTCGCTGATCTGGTCTTCGACCGGAGTGTCGAGGAATCCACCATTGTGCTTCTTTGTACGGGAGCTTGAAAAAAGACCTGTTGCCATTGTGGGTACTCCTACATTCCGGGGCGGCTTGAAGGGCCGGACCTTTCCGTTGCATGCCGGCACGCAACATCGTTGCCGTACCAGCGGTTCACATCGGTAACGCGCGAAGTATGCTTTGGTTCCTTGAGCGGAACCCAAGTTCAGTGAGCGGCAGTGTGGGGAAGCACGAAGGGAACGGTTCCGTGTGGCGTGACATTGACACGCATCGCGCAGCCGAAAACCGCTTCCATGATCTCGTCCGTCATGACCTCCTGCGGCGAGCCCGCCGCATGGACGCGACCGGTCTTCATCATGATCATCCGGTCTGCGAACATCGCCGTCAGGTTAAGGTCGTGCATGATGGCAATGACACCGCCGCCTCGGCTGCAGAAATCACGCGCCAGCCGCATGATGGTCAGCTGGTGGCGGATGTCGAGGCTGGAAACGGGCTCGTCAAGCAGCAGGAAAGACGGTTCTCCGCTTGTGACAGGCTCCCAGATCTGACAGAGGACCCGGGCCATCTGCACGCGCTGTTGCTCGCCGCCGGATAATTCCTGGTAGAAGCGGCCGGAAAAGCCTGTGAGATCGACGGCTTCCAGTGCCTCCTGGGCGATGCGGTCTGTCTGTGCTGCCCCTGCGGTACCGCCGATCGACAGACCCATGCGAACGATTTCCCGAACGGTGAAAGGAAACGAAATCACCGTCGATTGCGGCAGGACGGCGCGCTTCAATGCAAGCTCCCAAGGTTTCAGCGCGGCAATGTCGTGACCGTTGATGCGGACGGTGCCGTCATAGGCGACCTCGCCGGCGATGGCCTTCAGTGTCGTCGTCTTGCCGGAACCGTTCGGCCCGACGATGGCAGTCAGCTCGCCCGCCCGGGCTTCAACGGACACACCATGCAGGACCGGTTTGTCCGAAAGCCGGACGGAGAGATTGGATGCACTGATCATGATCGTTGTCTCAAAGGTCCATATGCGAGCGGCCGCGCAGCAATATCCACAGGAAGAAGGGCGCACCGGCAAAGGCAGTGATGATGCCGATCGGCAATTCTGCCGGTGGCACGATGGTGCGGGCGATCATGTCCGCAAAGATCAACAGCGTGCCCCCCAGTAGCGCCGAAGCCGGCAAGAGATATCGATGGTCCGGACCGATGACGAGACGCAAGACATGCGGCACGACGATGCCGACGAAACCGATGCCGCCGCTGACGGCAACCGATGCGCCGGTTGCGGCCGCGACGCTGACGATGGCAATGTTCTTCACCCTCTGGACCGGGATGCCCATGTGGAAGGCCGCTGCCTCGCCAAGCGTCAAGGCGTTGAGGCCGCGGGCCAGGAAGGGAACGACGGCCAGCGACAGAAGGATGATCGGGCCGGCAGCCACGATCTTCGTCCAGTTTGCACCGGCAAGTGACCCGAGGCCCCAGAAGGTCAGGTCGCGCAGTTGCTTGTCGTCGGCAACGAAGATCAGCACGCCGGTGACGGCTCCGGCAAGGGCTCCCAGCGCAATCCCGGCGAGAAGCATGGTTGCGACCGAGGTCTGGCCGCTGCGCGTGGCGATCCGGTAGAGAAGCAGCGTCGTTGCAAGCCCACCGAAGAAAGCCGCGACCGGCAGCGTGTAAAAGCCGAACACTGCAAACAGAGGCCCGAACACTGACGAGCCGAGCACGATCATCAGCACCGCACCCAGGCTGGCACCCGAGGAAACTCCGACCAGTCCGGGATCCGCCAGCGGATTGCGGAACAGCCCCTGCATGACCACGCCGGAGACGGCGAGCGACGCGCCGACCATGAGACCGAGCACCGCGCGGGGGAGGCGGATGTCGAGGATGATGATCCGGTCGCGCACGCTCAGAACCTGCTCGATATCGTTCAGGCCGAGAACGCCCCGCATCACGTTCGACAACGAAGCATCGGCCGCGCCTGTCATGATAGAGGCGCAGAACATGATGGCCGTGACGAGGACCAGCACGCCGATCAGCAGACGAGCCAAGCGCGAACGATCGCCGGACAGCCAGTCTGATCTCAAGCGAACAAAAAAGCCGGCTCCATGACCATCAGCCATCATCGTATCACTGCGAGACATTCGCTTTTCCATAGACGGCGGCATTCAATTCGCGCACTGCGGCAGCCGTCCGGGGACCGAAACCAAGCAGGTGCAAGCCGTCCATGCGGATGACGGTTTTTGTTTTGGCCGCAGGCGTCAGGCTAAGAGCCGGGTGCGCGAACAGATCGGCATCGCTCGCCGAATGATCTCCGCCGCGGGTCATCATCAACACGACATCCGGTTTCGCCTCGATGATCGCCTCGTCCGTGAGAGCCTTGTAACCCTTGAAGCTATCCGTGGCGTTGACCACGCCGGAGAGCTGGATGATACCGTCCGCTGCCGTACCGGAGCCGGAAGCCATGATCTTTCCGCCCTGCGTGCTGAGGATGAACAGCACGCGCTTGCGCTCCGTTGCCGGACGCTTTGCCGCATCCGCGACGGCAGCGTCGAGATCGGCCTTGACCTGAACGGCAAGCTTCTCCGCCTTCTCCGGAACGCCGAGAAATGTGCCGACAGTCCTGATCTTTGCGATGATGCCGGCGCCGTCATAGGCATCCGGAACGGTTTCAAACGGAATTTTGGCGTTGTCGAGCAGGGCCAGCGCCTCCGGCGGGCCGCTGCCTTGGACGGCGATGATCGCACTCGGATTGGTCGCCATGACGCCTTCAGCGGAGAGCTGGCGCATGTAGCCGACATCCGGAATTTTTAGCGCCGCTTCGGGATAGACGCTGGTCGAGTCCCGCCCGACCAGCCGTTTTTCCTCGCCAAGCGCATAGATGATTTCCGTGATGGCGCCGCCGACTGAAACCAGCCGCGACGTATCGGGCCGCTGCATCTCCTGCGCAACGGCCGCGCGGACAAAGGATGCTGTGCCCGGCGCTGCGACCGGAAGGAAGAAGGGCGCCGACACGGCGATCACGGCGACAGCCAGCTCCCAGGACCGCAGCCTGCGGAAATCATATCCGTTCTTCATGAGCCGCGCTCCTTCAAGCCGCTACGGTGGTATCGAGGCGTTGCAGGCCTTCCATGATCGCGCGCCATTCGGAGCGTTCGGCCACGCCCTCCTTGCGCTTGCCGAAGAACTGGATGACCATATCCCCCTTGGAATCCAGGGCCTCCAGCGAGGTCACGTGCCCATCGGCCGTCGGCTTGCGCACCGCCCAGATTTCGGCCAGGTGATCCGTGCGCAGGTGCAGATGGAAAGTGGGATCCATCACGTTCAGCCAGGGCCCCATGGTCTTGATGCTGGCAACCGGTCCGGAATGAATCTGGATGATGCCGGGATTGCCGACGAAGCACATGATCGGCAATTCGATGTCCGCCGATTGCACCATCATCGTTTCGATGGCCGACGCGTCCAGCTTCCAGGCAAAGTCCTCGCCGATGCTGTTCAGCGCCTGGCGGCGGTCGAGCTTCAGCCGGCGCAGGATGCCGTGGAACTGATGCGTATCGGTCATCTTTTCCCACTGGCTACGCAATTCGGCGTGGTCGACGATGCTTTCAGCCTCCGCAGCCGCAACCGTCTTCGGTTCAGCGCGGAAGGTCTGGCTCTGGTCTTCCAGCCGGAAGTCCTCGACGATCTTCTCATAGGCTGCAAGGTTCGAGGCGGCGCGCAGGTGCATTTTGTGCACGGCGGTTCCCTGCGCATCGAAGAATTGCAGGCTGCGGCGGATTTCCTCGCCATCGGTCTTGGTCACGGCAAAGCCATGCACCCAGGCGCCTGGAAAAACCCGAAGGTCAATGTCCGCGCCAAGCACGAGCGTTGCCTGTTTGCCCGGCGTGACATTGTCGTAGACGCCGACTTTTTCGTGCACGGCGCTTTCATTGCGGGTCAGCGCCATGACTTCACCAAGCTCCTGCGCGCGTCCGAGGAACCTGTTGGCGTCGCCATCGATGCGCACCGCAGTCAGACCGCATTCCGCGGCAACGAGGGCCGCTTCGGAAATGCCGAGCTGGGCCGCGATGTCACGCTCGCGAAGCTTGGGGTTGGCGGCGCGGTAGGCGCGGATTTCGGCGGGGGAGGCAAGCGTATTCTCGGTCATGGGTGGCCTATTTGTTCAGTATGAGTTTGCCCTGACGGGTGATTTTCATGCGGTAGATCGAACCGTCATGGGCGATCAGAATTTCGTTTTCCCCGCGAAAGAGATCGCGGCTTTCGACCACGCGCTGGGTCTGGCCCTGCATGGTCGATCGCGGGATAGCCTGTGCTGTGTCGGTGTCGGTTGGCATAACAGGCGTGATGTCCTGATCATGGCGGCAGAAAGCAGGGCATTCCACCCGCCAGCGCCGTGTCGTTGCGATTAGTATCTTGACTTCATTACTCATCTTTTATTATGGACGCAATACCGGATTTTTAAGTCTAGTATCACGCGGTTGATATCCGCGGCGGGCGATAGGACCTCACTCGTCCAGGCGCCGATAAAGGGTGAAAAAACATGAAGAGACTTCAGGAAATCGTGATGGGCGTCATACTTGCGTCCACCTGCTTGGGTGGTCCGGTGTTCGCGCAGAACGCCACCGGGGCGCTGAGCATCGAGTTGAACGATCTCGTTGCCAGTGAAAAAGGCTGCAAGTTCACCTTCGTCGCCGACAATGGCCTTTCGCAGTCCTTGTCCAAGGTCTCGTTCGAATTCGTGCTGTTCGATCAGAAGGGGCTGGTCGAGCGCATGGCCGTACTCGATTTCCGCGATCTGCCATCGGGCAAGGTGAAGGTTCGGCAGTTCGACCTGCCCGGAACGAAATGCGACGCGGTCAAGAGCTTGCTGATCAACGATACGCCGGTCTGCGCCGGCGAGGGTTTGGCGAAAGACGCCTGTATGAAGGCCTTGAAGACGGGTTCCAAATCGCCCGTCGAGCTCAAGGGCTGACAACGCCTGCGCCGACAGAACTGGTATTGATATGAAATCCACGCTGAAATGGACTGTCGCGATCGCCTTGTCGCTTCTCGCGCATGCGGGGGCTGCAACGCTCTTCGAGGCGCCGCCGGAACAGGCAGAGATTGCCGGCGGCGAGGCGATGGAAGTCACGCTACTCGGAAATGCATTCGAGGATACGCTTCAGGCGGGCGATCCGACCGAGCCCGTCGATCCTGTGGAAGAGGAGCCGGAAGAGGTCGAGCCGATCGAATCGGAAGTCGCCGAGGCCGTGCCCCAGGAAATCCCGCCGATCCAGTCGGAAGTTGCCGCGGAAACGCCAACCGACGTGCCGCCCGTCGAGGCGGATATCATCCTGCCTTCCGATGAACTGCCGCCTGTTGCCGTTGCACAAGCAGAGGTGACGGCGAGTGTCCCGCCCGTGGAGACCGTCGTGCCGGAGGAGAAGCCCGAGCAGAAGCCGGAGCCAGAAAAGGTCGAGAAGAAGGAAATCAAGAAGCCTGAGCCCAAGAAGGAAAAGCCCGTCAAGAAGAAGGTAACGCGCCGGAAGACGGGTGACGACGGTTCAAACGTTGCGTCACAAAGCAAAGGGCAGGCGGACGGTGCCGAGAATGCAAAGGTGAGCACCTCTCAAGGCAAGAAAGGTGCGCAGTCGCGGCAGTCGGGCAACGCTGCAGTTTCCAATTATTCCGGGAAGATCCGCTCCAAGCTGAACCGGGCGTTTCGTTATCCCGCCGCCGCCAAGCGCGAGGGGCTGCGTGGGATTGCGCAGGTGCGTTTCACGGTTTCCGCAAGTGGGTCGGTCAGCGGCGTCAGTATCGCAAGAAGCGCCGGTTCGCCCGTTCTCGATCAGGCGGCAATTGAAGCGGTTCATCGCGCATCTCCGTTTCCCGCGATCCCGGAGGGCGCTGGCAGGAGCAACTGGTCGTTTACGATTCCGCTGGCGTTCACGCGCTAAAATACGGATTTTCCGATTTCGGAAAAGGCAGGCGTTAAAATATGATAAAAAAACTCATGTTTATACTTTACTCGATTTATCAAGTTTTATAGGGTCGCCTTATCGAAGAATCGAAACGGACGATTTTGCGCCGGAAGCCGGTGTGAGCGAACGCAAGGGCGGAGACGACAGGCATGCACGACAAGAAGCGTCAGCAGCGGACGAAAGCCCGTTACGACCAGCCATCCGCTGCGGTCGAAAAGTCCGTGGATGTCGCCCGTCCGGCGCTGGCCTCGACGCTGGAGGGTCGAAGCTTTCTCTATGTCGGCGGGCGCGATTGTCAGGTGGCGCATCTGCGCCAGATCGCCAGTTCCTATGGTGCGGAGCTGATCCACCACGACGGCGGCCTGCGTGAGGCGGTGTCGCGGATCGACAATGTCCTGCCCTCGGTCGATTGCGTTTTCTGCCCCATCGATTGCATCAGCCATGACGCGTGCTTGCGCGTGAAAACCGGCTGCAAGAAGTGGGGCAAGGCCTTCGTCCCATTGCGCAACGGCAGCAAATCCAGCCTGGAGCGGGCGTTCCAGGAACTGAGCACCAGCCAGACCCGCGCCAGCTGATCCATCAGAGTTTTCGGCGCGCCAGACTTGCGCTCGCGCGGCGACGGAGGAAGACATGCACGAAGAGCGTCCGGATCGATACATAATGATCGGGCTTCATAAGATGGCTGCGCAGGTCGGCGACGGCCTTGTTCCTGAGATCTACGAGCTTTTGATGTCTCGTAGCCGCCATCTTGAGGAAAATCCGAATGTCGTGGAATTTCCGGCCTGGCAGGCACGTCCGCCGGTTCGCGAAGGATTTGCAGTTGCGCCGATTGCGCAGAACAATATCCTTTCCTTCCCAGTTGCGGCCGATATGCCAGCCGCACAGATCAATGGAAGGTAAGCGCCCGATGTTTTATGCAATGAACCGTTTCCGGATCGCGATCGGCCATGAAGAGGCGTTTGAAGCCGTCTGGAAGAACCGCGATTCCAGCCTGGCGGAAATGCCTGGTTTCATCGAGTTCAAGCTGCTGCGCGGCGAAACGGTTGCCGACGAGGGTTATACGCTGTTCGTCTCCAGTTCGATCTGGCGCGACCGCGACGCCTTTGGCGCCTGGACAAAATCCGAAAATTTCCGCGCGGCCCATAAAAATGCCGGCGACAACAGGGCGATGTATCTCGGTCCGCCGAAGTTCGAGGGCTTTTCGGTCGTCGAGGGCGCGTGATGTCGGCACGGTCGGAGGATGACCGCATCGAGGTTTTGCCCGTCCTGCCGTCGCTCAATCTGAGCGAGACGCTCAATTTCTACCGAGGCAAACTGGGCTTCTCCACCGTGGTCCACCAGGACGACAGCTATCTCATCCTGCGCCGGGAGGAGATGGAAATCCATTTCTGGCTGGCCAAGGACCGAAGCCTTTGCGAGAGCACGTCAGTCTATCTGCGCGGCGGTGGAATTGGCGATCTGCATCGCGAGTTTACCGCAAGTGCGGTGCCGCGGCTTAGCCCGATGACTGTCCGGCCATGGAATATGGAAGAGTTCTACATCCACGATCCGCATGGCAATCTCCTGCGCTTCGGCCGGACCCCGCAGCTTTAACGCGCCGGATGCTCAAGCTTCCCGTCGCGGCAGGACGGCGCCGAGCGCAACCGCGAGCCAACCCGCCATCATCAGCACGCCGCCGGTCGGGGCGGACATCGGGAACAACCCGTGTCCGAAAAAATGCCGCGTTGTCAGGTCGGCTGCAAACAGGGCGGTGCCGATGGCCAGGAGAATGGCGGCGGGCGCTGCGGAGCGGAATTGCGGCCAGGCGGCATAAAGCGCGATCAGGGCAGGGGCATGCGCGAGGCACATGGCCGATGCGCCCCCCAGCAGGCGTGGATCGGCCCCATGCGATGCCGCGGCTGCGCTGATGACGCCTGAAAGACCCATCAGGCCGGCCACGAACAGCATCGACGATCGCAACGATGTCGTCTTCATATTCTACTCTTCCCTGTTCTGCATATGGTGGGCAAGCCGGGTGACCGGTTCGAGAATGACATCGCGCAGTTGCGCATGAGCGACGGTCTCTTCCAGAGCCCTGCGGAAACAGAGCAGCCATTCGTCCCGTTCGATCGCACCGATGGATGCGCCGAAGTGACGGCGGCGCAGCATCGGATGGCCGCGCTTGTCGGTGTAGAGTGGCGGGCCGCCGAGCCAGCCGGTCAGGTATTCGTAGAATTTTTCACGGCTGCCCGACAGGTCGGCCGGGTGAAGGGCACGGCAGCGTGCAGCTTCGGGCAACGTGTCCATCAACTCATAGAAGCGCGTGGTCAGCGCCGCGACCGTCGCGTCACCGCCGATGGCATCATAAAGAGTTGTCGATCCGGCGTCCGTCATCCTGCATCCATCCATTGTCGCTACTTTTTACTTGGGCGAAACCGGCTTCACAATGGCTTTCCGGTCCGCCGGGCGGCTTGCGGCGTTTCACCGCGGAACCCAGATTACCGAAAATGTCGTTGACAAACCGTCCAGACGGTATCTTTATGTTTTATGTCCATCGCGCATCACAGAAAAAAACAGCCGGAACAGGTTCGCCAGCAGTTGCTGCAGGTGGCGGCCAGGCTCGCCTATGACCACGGCCTGGGCAATATCACGCTGGATGCGGTGTCTCAGGCCGCCGGTGTCAGCAAGGGCGGCCTGCTGCATCATTTTCCCAACAAGATGGCGTTGCTCAATGGTCTGTTCGACGACATGACGGAGAAATTCGATACGGCCATCGCCGATGCAATGCGCAGCGATCCGGTTTCACAGGGACGGTTTACGCGCGCCTATGTCTCGACCGTCTTTGCCTTCGACGAAGCGGAAGCGAAGACTGCCGAAACCGAGACCGGCGACGCCCATGCCTGGCGCGTGCTGACGATCGCGCTTCTGGCCGAACCGTCGTTGCGCGATCGTTGGCGACAATGGGTTGCGGACCGCGCCGATGAGTATATCGGCACGGATTCCTCGGCCGATTGCCAGCTTGCGCGCTTTGCCGCGGATGGCATCTGGCTCGCCGACCTTCTACATAGCCACGACCTTTCCGCAGATATTCGCCGCACAATGCTTTCGCATCTCAAAGCGATGTCACTGCGATAATTCCTTTTCCGGAGCGCTTCCATGAACCACACCATGCTCTATGCGATGCTTGTTGCTGCCATCATCTTCGAAGTGCTGGGCACTTCGGCGATGCAGGCCGCGCAGCATTTCACGCGTCTCGTGCCGACGCTGGTGATGGTAGGTTGTTACGCCATCGCCTTCTATTTTCTGTCCTACACGCTCAAGGTCATTCCGGTCGGTATCGCCTATGCCATCTGGAGCGGTCTCGGCATCGTGCTGATTTCGCTGGTGGGCGCCTTCTTCTTCGGGCAAAAGCTTGATTTGCCTGCTATTCTCGGTCTTGGGCTGATCATTGCCGGGGTTGTGGTTCTAAATCTCTTCTCCAAATCCACCTTCCACTAGCTGAAAATCCTTTTGAATTTTTCCTTGCAAAAGTCATGTTCCGACTTTATCGCTGAAAATTGAAAGCGGTTTCAATTTTAGCGTCTGCTTGTGTCCAACACGCTTTCGGCTTTGCTGAAAGAGGCCGGCGCGCGGCAAAAGAGGAAGTTGATCATGACTATACGAACCGTCGTCTGGGGCGAGAATATCCATGAGCAGACCAACGATGTCGTGAGAGGCATCTATCCGAACGGCATGCACAATACGATTGCCGCTTCGCTGAATACTGATGTCGGCCTCGAGGCAACGACCGCCACGCTGCAGGAGCCGGAACACGGCCTGAGCGTCGAGCGCCTCGCCAACACCGACGTGCTGCTCTGGTGGGGGCATAAGGATCACGGCGCCGTTTCCGACGAGATCGTCGAGCGCGTCGCCAAGCGCGTCTGGGAAGGCATGGGCCTAATCGTCCTGCATTCCGGCCATTTTTCGAAGCCTTTCAAACGGTTGATGGGCACGCCCTGCGCATTGAAATGGCGCGAGGCAGGCGAACGTGAACGCCTCTGGGTGATCAATCCTCGCCACCCGATCGCCGAGGGGCTGGACGAGAACTTCGTGCTGGAGAACGAGGAAATGTACGGCGAGCAGTTTTCGGTTCCCGAGCCTCTCGAAACCGTCTTCATCTCCTGGTTTGCCGGCGGCGAGGTGTTCCGCTCCGGCCTGACCTGGCGCCGGGGCGCGGGCAATATCTTCTACTTCCGCCCGGGTCACGAGACCTATCCGACCTATCACGACGGCAATGTCCAGAAGGTTCTGCGCAATGCCGTGAAGTGGGCCTACAATCCGCAGGGGACCTACAGCGCCATTCACGATGCACCGAACGTGCCGGTGGAAAACGCTCTGGAGCCGATCGTCGAGCGCGGTCCGAAGCTGCACCAGGCCGGTGAAGCCGGATATAAGTGAGGTCAGCCATGCGTCTTCTCATTCTCGGAACCGGCGGCATGGCGAACACCCATGCCATGAATTTCTCGACCATCAAGGGCGTGGAACTGGTGGCTGCGGTCGATGTCGATCTCGCCACGGCACGCGCCTTTGCGTTGCGTCACGATATCGCCAACACCTTCACCTCGCTCTCCGAGGCGATCGCATGGGGCGAGTTCGACGCGGTCGCCAACGTCACGCCCGACCGCATACATCACCTGACGACGCTGGCGCTGCTTGCGGCCGGCAAGCACGTGCTTTGCGAAAAGCCGCTGGCGGAAAACTATGCCAAGGCCGACGAAATGGCCGCAGCCGCGGAAAAATCCGGGCTGGTCGCCATGGTCAACCTGACCTATCGCAACGTCGCCGAAATCCAGAAGGCCCGCCAGATGGTGCTCGCCGGTGAGATCGGCACCGTGCGCCATGTCGAGGCCTCCTATCTGCAGAGCTGGCTCGTCTCCAAGGCCTGGGGCGACTGGTCGACGGAAACGCAGTGGCTGTGGCGGCTGTCGACCAAGCACGGCTCGAACGGCGTGCTCGGCGATGTCGGCATCCATATTCTCGACTTTGCCGGTTACGGCGCCGCAACCGATGTGGAGCATGTCTTCGCGCGGTTGAAGACCTTCGACAAGGCGCCGGGAAACCGGATCGGCGACTACGATCTCGACGCCAACGACAGCTTCACCATGACGGCGGAATTCGCCAACGGTGCCATGGGCGTGATCCATGCCAGCCGCTGGGCGACCGGCCATCTCAACGAACTGCGCCTGCGCATGCACGGCGAAAAGGGGGCGATCGAGGTCATCCACACGCCGGAAGGCTCGACGCTTCGCGCCTGCCTCGGTGCTGACGTCGAAACGGGGGCCTGGAAGGACGTCGATGCCGGCAACGTGCTGACGAACTACCAGCGTTTCGCCGATGCCGTCCATGCCCGCAAGAGCGTCGAACCGGGTTTCCGCCACGCCGCCAACCTGCAGAAGGTGCTGGATCTCGCCATGCTGACGGAAAAGCAACGGCGCGAGCTAACGGTCTGACGGACAGACCCCCGTCGAGTTGCGGATCACCAGTTCCACCGGCCAGACCTCACGCAGGTCGCTGGCCGGTATTCCCTGCAAAAGCTCCAAAACCATCTCGCCGATCCGGGCGCCTGCCGCGCGGATCGAGGACCGCGTCGTCGACAGCGTCGGCACGAGATTGTCCGGGCTGATGTAGGGAAAGACGTCGTCATGGGCGATCAGCGAGATGTCCTCGCCCACTTTCAAACCCGAAATCCGGATGGCGCGCATGGCGCCGAGCGCCGACATCATGGAACCGGCGAGAACGGCCGTCGGGCGTTCATCCAGCTTGAGGAACCCCTGCATCAGGCGAAAGCCCATCTCGTCGGTGAATTCGCCATTGCCGGACAGGTCCGGATCGACAGCGATGTCGCGGGCTTCAAGCGCCGCCCGGTAGCCTTCGTGCCGATGATCGGCGAAGACGCGTCCGCGATGGCCGTTGAGAAAGCCGATGCGGCGGTGCCCGAGATCGAGCAGATGGCTGGTCGCCTGGCGGATGGCGCCGAAATTGTCGATGTCGAGCCAGCCGAAATCGCCTTCCGCTTCTGTGCGACCGTGTACGATGAAGGGCAGGCGCAGCTTGGTGAGCAAGGCGATGCGCGGGTCTTCGGTAAACGGCGAATGCAGGATGACGGCATCGACGCGCTTGCTCGCCGCGAGCCTGCGATAGGTGTTGAGTTCGGCTTCGGGCGAATCGACCGTCGATACGAGGATATCCACCTCGTCCTGCTGCAGCCGTGTGCCGAGGCCACCCATGAATTCGCTCGTGTGCGGGCCGAATTGTCCGCCCCCGCGAAAGACAATGCCGATGGCGCCGACGCGGCCGGTCGCAAGACCAAGCGCGCTCGTGTTCGGGCGGTAGCCGTATTCGAGAGCAGCCTTCAGCACCCGCTCGCGTGTTGCCTGCTTGACCTCGGGATAACCGCTCAGCGCACGGCTCACCGTCGTCTGCGACAAGGCAAGCCGGCTTGCAAATTCCTTGAGGTTCATGCGTGGTCGTCCTTGTGTGCTTCTCCTTTTAGGACGCTTTTGGCAACGATCAAAGGGGGAGGGGCGGGATGCCGTCGCGGATGCGGGCCGAAAAGTCTGGTGCTGTGTCGGCGGCCTCTGCCCGCGTGCCGATCCGTCCCGCGGCACGCAACTGCTCCACGGTGAAGCCGGGCGTCAGGCCTTTCACTGTTTCGATGTACTCGGGCAGGTAACCGGAAAAGATCAGCCTGTAGTCGAGCGGCAGGTCGGGGACGATGCGGGCGACCATGTCGTAGACGATCGTCGTACAGTTGGCGGTGATCGTGTTGTAGAAACGCGGCGTCTCGGTCAGGCTGTTGGCTTCATCGACATAGGCCATGAAGAGCGAGCGCATGGCCGGTTTGGCCATTCTGATCCGGTAGAGATAGACGTCTTCCTTGCGGACATTCGTGCGCAGCCGGACGATGTCGCGCTCGTCGGCGGCGATCACGCTGGTCTCGAATTCCTTGAAGAAGCCGCCGATTTCCGAAAACCGTTCGTGTTTCTCCTTGCGGATTTCCACTGAAAAAGTCACGAAGCGACCATCCGTGAAGCCGAACGAGACGAGCGTGTGGGCAATCGCCGGGCTCGACCAGTAGGATAAAAGCAGATCAACGGAAGCCAGCGTGTCGAGGTCGTAGCTCCGGGTTTCCCATTTCGCCGTGTAGTCGCTCTCGGTGCGCCAGTCGAAGTTTCTGACATTGGCCAGCGTCACTTCCGGGCCGTTGACGACGGCGGCGGTCATGTGCGCCAGTTCGTCCGCCCAGTCGCGATCGTTGCTGGCCGGGATTGCACCCCACCAGGAGAGAAGGCCGGCGATCGCCAGCGGATAGACCAGCGCTGCCAGCCGGGACATACGCCGCAGATAGACGATCAGGCAAAGGAGGGACAGAAGCACCCAGACGCACGCTGCTGCAATGCGCAGGGCCGGCCCTGCTGGCATCTGGTAGTAAAGGGCAAACGCGCCCCAGACGGCAAAGCCCAGAATGGCCAAGGCGAAGATTCCGCGCAGCACGGTGCCGAGGACATGCCGGCGCATGTGCGCCGGTTCAGCCGACTTCTCCTGCGTCATTGCCCCACCGTGGAGCTGATTGTGCCGCCCAGGCTGCGACCGAACTGATCGACCTGTCCCCTGTAGTTTTCCCGGGTCTTCGGATCGAAAATCAGGATGGGCGTGCTCACCGCGATGCTGGCAGCGCTGCCCACCGTCTGCGCTGTGCCGAGCGCCACGGCGCCGACGCGCTCGCCGATGCCGATATCGGAATCGGTCACTGTCTGGCCGGCGATCAGTCGGTTTCCGATCAGTTTGACCACCTCCGGGCTTTCGGCGAATTTGCCATGGTTCAGCTGGTCACCGCCCTTCAAGGCCGTGAGATCGAGGATCGTGATGTCGCCCGCCTTTTCCAGGGCGCTGCGATAGGGCTCCTGCGAAGGGTCGATCTGGCCCAACCGCTCGACATTGCCGGAAATCCGCCGTGATATGTTCAGCGCACGATCGTCGCGAGACACGAAGATCGTGAACTTCGGCTTGTTCTTGCCCATCGCTTCCCACTGCTTGTGGAAAACATCGACGTCGAGATCGGGCGAAGCGAGTATGACATTCTTTATCTTCGGCGCCACACGCCCGTCGCGAATCGCCATCTGCCGCAATGCCTCGACCGTCAGCCACGATCCCATCGAATGCGCCATGACTGTGACTTCGCCGATTGCCGGATCCTGCGATGCACGGCGCAACAACTCTTCCAGCGCATCGCGCGAGTAGTTGGTGCTTTCCTTGTCGTAATTATAGTCGAAGATCGAGGCGCGCGAGGGCCAGGTGAACATGACCGGCGCGACGTCCGTATTGGAATCGTGGACGATCTGCGCAAATCGATAGACCGCATCCTCATAGCGATTGTTGAAGCCATGCACGAAAATCAGGATGCGCCGGCTCTTCGGCAGGTGCGCCTTGAGCCAGGTTTCGGCTTGCGCCGGGGATTGCAGCGGTTTGACGCTGACGGTCGAAAATTCCTTGGAGGGATCGGCCGGCAGTTTCTTCGGCCACTGGACCTGGCCGATCTCGCGGCCTGCGTCCGGCGGGATCGAAACCGTTATCTCCGCTGCCGACAATTGTTCGGCACGTTCGCCACCGTAGAGCACGCCCGGCTGATCGGAGGGTGCGCGGGTGGTGGCGACGAGAAGATCGACCTGACTGGCGCCGGGGCTGGTTCCAGAAGGAATAAGGACACCCACCGGCTTTCCCACGCAGCCTGCCGCAAGCGCCATGAAGAGCAGCATTGCCATCTTTCGAACATATGCCCTGGGAGCACGGACATCGCGGAGAATCCGATCATCGGTCATTCTATTCTGCGTCCTCACAACTGGTCGCACGGTGCCCATTTCATTCGGGCAGCCGGATTGTCTGGGCCGCACCCTTGCCAGATTTTCCCGGGCGGCAACATCGGAATTATCAAGGAGCGTGCCGACTTTTCGCAATCCGCCCGGAAGTGTTGCATATTTTCTTGCTGCGCTTCGTGTCGCTTCCGTTTTAATTTGCGTCTTCTGATATATCAGTTTGTGTGGAAATCGTCTTCTGCCTCATTGTCAGGCGGTGATGAATTCAATAGCATTTATATGGATTTCTTCTGCACGACAGGTGATCGTGCCAGTTAATTGTCGGGATTTTAAAAGGAATTTTTCTTTATGCAGGCGGTTTTCGATGGTCACAACGATGTCCTTCTGCGTCTGTGGAGCCATGCGAAGGCCGGGGCAGATCCCGTTGCCGAGTTCGTCGAGGGTATCTCCGAAGGGCATATAGACGGCCCGCGGTCGCTGAAGGGCGGCCTCGTCGGCGGTCTCTGCGCAATCTACATTCCGTCCGGTGATCTTGTGCTGAAGCAGCCGGATGAGAACGGCCACTATGCGACGCCGATGTCGGCGCCGCTGGAACGCCAGCCCTCGCTCGATATCGCGCTTGAGTTTTCAGCCATTGCCTTGCAGTTGGAGCGTGCGGGCGCCTGGAACCTCTGCCGCAGCACCGGCGAGATCCGGCAATCGATCGCCGAAGGCGTGTTTGCCGCCGTTCTCCATATGGAAGGGTGCGAGGCGATCGGTGCGGATCTTTCAGCGCTGGAAACCTTCTATGCCGCCGGCCTGCGCTCGCTCGGGCCGGTCTGGAGCCGCCACAATATCTTCGGTCATGGCGTGCCTTTCGCCTATCCGATGGATCCCGATACCGGACCAGGCCTGACCGCCGCGGGTTTTGATCTCGTCAAGGCATGCAATCGACTCGGCATCCTCATCGATCTCGCCCACATCACCGAAAAGGGCTTCTGGGACGTCGCCAAAACCTCCGATCAGCCGCTGATCGCCAGCCATTCCAATGCCCATGCGCTGACGCCGGTTGCCCGCAACCTGACCGACCGGCAGCTCGACGCCATTCGCGACAGCAAGGGTCTTGCCGGCCTCAACTACGCGACGACCATGTTGCGCCCCGACGGCCAGGAAAATGCCAAAACGCCGCTCAGCGACATGGTCCGCCATGTCGACTACATGGTCGAGCGCATGGGGATCGACTGTGTCGCACTCGGATCGGACTTCGATGGCGCAACCATTCCGGAAGAGATTAGCGATGCGGCCGGCAACCAGAGCCTGATTGCAGCACTTCGGGCCGCCGGATATGGTGACGCCGAATTGACAAAAATATGCCGGGAAAACTGGCTGAGGGTTTTGGCTCAAGCCTGGCATGAAGCCGACTGAGCCGAAAGACAGAAGCCCATCATGGGCTGAAAACAAGGGAACAGAACGATGATGCACTCGATGAACAAGCACTTCCGAATGTTGACCGCAAGCGCCGCCATGTCGCTGATCCTGATGGCAGGCGCGCCGGCTTTTGCCGAAACGCCGGCCGATACGCTGGTCGAGGGTTTCGCCTTCGACGATATCATCACCATGGACCCGGGCGAGGCCTTCGAGCTTTCGACCGCCGAAATCACCGCCAATACCTACAGCTATCTCGTCCGCCTCGATCTCAACGACACGTCGAAGATCGTCGGCGATCTTGCAGAGAGCTGGACGGTTTCCGATGATGGCCTGACCTATACGTTCAAGCTGAAGCCCGGCCTGAAGTTCGCCTCCGGCAACCCGATCACGGCGGAAGACGTTGCCTATTCGTTCGAGCGCGTCGTCAAGCTCGACAAGAGCCCGGCCTTCATTCTCACCCAGTTCGGCCTGACCGGCGACAACATTGCCGAGAAAGCCAAGGCTGCCGACGCAAATACCTTCGTCTTCACCGTCGACAAGGCCTATGCGCCGAGCTTCGTCCTCAACTGCCTGACGGCAACGGTGGGCTCCGTCGTCGACAAGAAGCTGGTTCTCGAACATGTCGCCGCCGTTACCCCGTCGGACGAATACAAGTACGACAATGATTTTGGCAATGCCTGGCTGAAGACCGGCTATGCCGGCTCCGGCGCATTCAAGCTGCGCGAATGGCGCGCCAACGAAGTTGTCGTGCTTGAGCGCAACGACAACTACTTCGGTGAGAAGGCGCCGCTTGCCCGTGTCATCTATCGTCACATGAAGGAAAGCTCCGGCCAACGCCTGGCACTGGAAAACGGCGATATCGACGTCGCCCGCAATCTTGAGCCCGGCGATCTCGAGGCGGTCTCCAAGAATACGGATCTCGCCAGCACCAGCGCGCCGAAGGGCACCGTCTACTATTTCAGCCTCAACCAGAAGAACCCCAACCTTGCCAAGCCTGAAGTGGCAGAAGCTTTCAAGTATCTCGTCGACTATGACGCGATCGGCTCGACCCTGATCAAGGGCATCGGCGAAATCCACCAAACCTTCCTGCCGAAGGGCGTTCTCGGCGAACTGCAGGAAAACCCTTACAAGCTGGACGTGGCCAAGGCCAAGGAACTGCTTGCCAAGGCTGGCCTTGCCGATGGCTTCTCAGTGACCATGGATGTGCGCAACACGCAGCCGGTCACCGGCATTGCCGAATCCGTGCAGCAAACGTTGGCGCAGGCCAACATCAAGATGGAAATCATCCCCGGCGACGGCAAGCAGACGCTGACCAAATATCGCGCCCGCACGCACGACATCTATATCGGCCAGTGGGGACAGGATTATTTCGATCCGAACTCCAATGCCGAAACCTTCACCGTCAACCCGGACAATTCCGACGAGGGCAAGGTGAAGACGCTCGCCTGGCGCAACACCTGGGATGTTCCGAAGGAATGGACGGAACAGAGCAAGGCGGCACTTCTCGAGAAGGATGCCACGAAACGTGCCGACATGTACAAGGACCTGCAGAAGAAGGTGCTTGAGAAGAGCCCGTTCGTGATCGTCTTCCAGCAGACGGAAGTCGCGGGCTACAGCGGCAAGCTGAAAGGCTTCAAACTCGGCCCGAGCTTCGACACCAACTACGTCTTCACGGTTTCCAAGTAGGCCGGGGACCGCCGGTGACCATTCCGGAAACCACGACACAACTGGCCGGGCGCTCGCGCGCCCGTGCCAAAGGGCGCGCGACGAGCATCCTCAAGTTCCTTGTGGTGATCGTCACCACCTATCTCGGCCTTCTGGCCGTGACCTTCTTCATCGGGCGCGTCATCCCCATCGATCCCGTGCTCGCCATTCTGGGCGACCGCGCGCCGACGCATGTGGTCGAACGCACGCGTGAACTCCTGGGCTTCAACGAGCCGCTCTACTACCAGTTCTACGTCTATCTGCGCGATGCCCTGACCGGAAATTTCGGCACCTCGGTGCTGACCACGAACCCCGTGATGGATGATATCCGCAGGGTCTTTCCGGCGACCATGGAGTTGGCGACCGTGGGCACGCTGATCGGCAGCCTCATCGGCGTGCCGCTCGGCGTGCTGGCCGCCGTGCGCCGAGGCTCGATCGCCGACCAGGTCGTCCGTGTCATTGGTCTGGTCGGCTATTCCGTGCCGATCTTCTGGCTTGGCCTTCTCGCACTCGTGCTGTTTTACGCAAAACTCCGCTGGGTCGCCTATCCCGGCCGCATCGACATCGTCTACGAATATTCCTTTACCCCGGCGACGGGTTTCTTCCTTCTCGACTCGCTCTGGCAGGGGCAGTGGGAGGTCTTCAAGGATGTCTTCCGCCACATCATCCTGCCGGCCGGCCTGCTCGGCTATTTTTCGCTCGCCTATATCAGCCGCATGACCCGCAGCTTCATGCTCAACGAACTGCAGCAGGAATACATCGTCGCGGCGCGCGCCAAGGGCCTTTCGGAAACCCGGATCATCTGGGGTCATGCGTTGCGCAATGCGGCGGTGCCGCTGGTCACGGTCATCGCGCTATCCTATGCCGGCCTTCTCGAGGGCTCGGTTCTGACCGAAACCGTCTTCTCTTGGCCGGGCCTTGGTCTCTACATCACAAATTCGCTGCAGAACGCCGACATGAACGCGGTGCTGGGCGGAACGATCGTCATCGGCTCCGTCTTCATCGCCATCAACCTGCTCTCCGATCTCCTCTATCGCACTCTCGATCCACGGACCCGCGCCCGATGAGCCAGATCAGCGAAACACCGCCTTTGTCCAGACGCGAATGGCTGCTCTCCGACCGCCCGCAATCACGCATGCAGGCGCGGCTCGGGCGGGCCTACATGACCTGGCGGCGCTTCTCGTCCAATCGTCTCGCCATGGTCGGCCTCGGCATCATCCTGCTGCTCGTTCTGATCGCGATCTTTGCCGATCTGCTCGCCCCGCATTCCCCGGTGATCGGCAATCTCGCCGGAGCGCGGCTCTTGCCGCCGGGCAGCGAAGGCTACCTGCTGGGCACCGACGATCAGGGCCGTGATATCCTGTCGCGCCTGTTGCATGGATCACGCCTGACGCTGCTGGTCATCATTCTGGTGGCGATCATCGCCGCGCCTCTCGGCCTTCTGGTCGGCGCCGTCTCCGGTTATGCCGGCGGATGGGTCGATGCCGTCCTGATGCGTATCACCGATATCTTCCTCGCCTTTCCGAAGCTTGTCCTGGCGCTTGCCTTCGTCGCCGCCATGGGGCCGGGCATCGAAAACGCCATCCTCGCCATCGCCATCACCTCTTGGCCGCCCTATGCCCGCATCGCCCGGGCGGAAACGTTGGCGGTGCGCAATTCCGACTACATCGCGGCGGTTCGCCTGATGGGAGCCTCGCCGTTCCGCGTCGTGCTGCGCCATGTCATGCCGATGTGCATTTCCTCGCTGATCGTGCGCGTCACGCTCGACATGGCCGGCATCATCCTGACGGCGGCCGGCCTCGGCTTCCTCGGGCTCGGAGCGCAGCCACCGCTGCCGGAATGGGGCGCGATGATCGCGTCGGGGCGCCGCTTCATCCTCGACCAGTGGTGGGTGGCGACCATGCCGGGCCTTGCCATCCTCGTGGTCAGCCTGGGCTTCAACCTCCTGGGCGATGGCCTGCGCGATGCGCTCGATCCGCGGGAGAGCGGCCAATGACGACGATGCTCACGGTCGACGACCTGCGGGTCAGCTTCCCGACGCGCACCGGTGTGATCGAGGCCGTGCGCGGTGTTTCCTTCACGCTCGGCCGCGAGCGGCTCGGCATCGTCGGCGAAAGCGGATCGGGAAAGTCGCAGACAGGCAGGGCGATCATGGGCCTGACGCCGGCGCATGCGCAGATCACCGCCCGGTCGCTCAATTTCGACGGCATCGAACTCCTGACTGCAACACCGAAGCTGCGCCGCAGCCTGCGCGGCAATCGCATCGCGATGATCCTGCAGGATCCGAAATATTCGCTCAACCCTGTGATGAGCATCGGCCGGCAGATCGTCGAGACGCTGCGCACGCACGAGAAGGTCAGCAGCGGAGAGGCGCGCGACCGGGCAATCGCCATGCTGGAGGCGGTGCAGATCCGCGATGCAGCCCGGGTCTTCGATCTCTACCCGCATGAAGTCTCCGGCGGCATGGGCCAGCGCGCGATGATCGCGATGATGCTGATCGCCGGTCCCGAACTGCTGATCGCCGACGAGCCGACCTCTGCGCTCGACGTCACGGTTCAGCTCGAAGTGCTCGGCATTCTCGACCGGCTGGTGGCGGATCGCGGCATGGGGCTGATCTTCATTTCACATGACCTGCGGCTGGTTTCGTCCTTTTGCGACAGGGTCATCGTCATGTATGCTGGGCGGGTCGTCGAGGAGATCGCGGCGAGCGACCTCTCGAATGCCAAACACCCCTATACGCAAGGACTGCTCAATTGCATGCCGTCGATCGGCACCAGCCGGCATCCGCTTCCGGTGCTCGACCGCAAGCCGGAGTGGGCGCTATGACGGCCGCCGTTTCCGTTGAAAATCTGGTGGTCGACTATGACGGCTTTCTCGCGCTGGACACAGTGTCGATCGAGGTCGCCGCCGGCCAGTCCTTTGGCCTCGTCGGTGAATCCGGCTCGGGAAAATCCACGCTGCTGCGGGCGATTGCCGGTCTTGCGCCGGTCAGCGCCGGCACGATCACCGTCAACGGCCAGCGGCTTGCGGCCCGTTATCGCGACAAGGCGTTTTTCCGCAAAGTGCAGATGGTTTTTCAGGATCCCTACGGCTCCCTGCATCCGCGGCAAACGGTCGATCGGCTGTTGCTCGAACCGCTGGCCATCCATGGCATCGACAATGCGGAGCCCCGCATCCTTCGGGCGCTCGACGAAGTCGGCCTCGGCTCAAGCTTCCGCTTCCGCTATTCGCATCAGCTGTCCGGCGGCCAGCGCCAGCGCATTGCGATCGCCCGCGCGCTGATCATCGAACCATCGATCCTTCTGCTTGACGAACCGACCTCGGCGCTGGATGCGTCCGTGCAGGCCGAAGTCCTGAACCTGCTCGAACAGGTGCGACGCGACCGCAATCTCACCTTCCTGATGGTCAGCCACGATCTCGGCGTCGTCACCCATATGTGCGAACGTCTGGCGGTGATGAAATCGGGCAAGGTGGTCGAGCGCCTGTCTTCCGGCGATCTCGCACGTGGCGAGGTTTCGCAGACCTATACCAAGGACCTGATGGTCGCCAGCAAGGGCTTTGTGCGAACAGCGACCGACGCGTCGCCCGCCGGCTGAGCTGTCGCCGGGATGGTGAAGGTCATTCGCATTTCTGGAATGTGCCCGGCATTTCCTTTCCGATCGGGCAGATGATGCCGCCCCACTGGTAACCGCTGCGATTGTCGGCGAAGCGGATTTTGAACCAAGGGTAACCGTTCATCTCGACGCCTGTCGATTGCTCCACCGTGATGCTGTCGCCTTCCGCAAGGCTCGCAACCTTCCGGTGTTCCATGCCGGGACCGTCACGGACGACGCCACCCCAGGATTTGGCCGGGAAACTGCCTGTGTTGTTGGTGGTGGCCACCGCGGATACGTCGTTCTTGATCGCTGCATCCGGCTTTGCACCGGGGGCGGACTGCGCCTGGATATTGGCGTTTGCCCCACCGGGCGTGACCACGTCGGCCGGAATCGGGAAGACGCAGCCGATGGCTTCGTTTTCGCCCTGCAGAATCTGAATATTGTTGCCGTCGGCAGAGACCTCGATGGTGGTGTTACCAAACAAATACCGGTTCGTGTTGGGAAGTTGCCCCAACATGATCGTCTTGCCGCCGATAAGCCCGGCGCTGATTGTCGTGGCGTCGATCGTGTTGACGGTCACGAAACTCTCTTCACCACAGTAATATTGCTTGGCCTGAGCCATCGCGTTCTGCGGCGCGCCAATGGCGGCACAGGCTGCGATGATCGGTGCAAAAACAATCGTCCTCATGCGCTCCCCCGAATTCCCGCTCTGCCGGATCAAGCTGCAATTTTCCTTGCGGCATCCCGCGATCCGAGAGGCGTTCCCCTGCCAAAGATGGCATGAAACGATAGTATCCGCCAGCGGCGTGGGACATGCGAGCTGAGTGCGTAGGGAAGAAGCTGTGGCGCTTGCCATCAGCGCACACTGGCCCCCATAGAAATCATTGAGCTTTCAAGATCGACCTCTTTTCGAAACGTACACCGCGCTTGCCAACAGCGTGCACCGAGGTCCACCTGCTTGGCATCAGCGGACACTGGACATTTCTGTATTCGACTGTGCATTCAGGCTACCGAATGAAGGTTGCTCAGGGCTGGCTATCTTTTCGCTTGACCGCACACGGATTGGAAAATCGCGCAGCCTGGCATCTGGTAAGTCAGGTCGAAGCGGTAGAGGTGCGCTTTTCAACCATCTTTATCCAGTTTCGCACCAGAGCAAGCCCCGATTCTGGGTTGGCAGCGGCACCCCTCTTATCCAGCACACTACCATCTGGGTATAGGATCACCATCAAGCATTGCTCCAGGGGATCGGTTTCGGGAACAAGCTCTTGAAGGCTGGCGTCGCTCGATGGACCGACTAGCGTGACAAAGTGCTCGTCGACGAGCCGCTTTGTAAGATTGAACTCCATGAAGTAACCGAGCGAGTAGGCGAACTTTCCCCAAGACGGATGATCAGGATCGTAGATTACAGCGATGATGGGCAGACCGCGTGCACCGGCTTCATCCTTGGCTTTTTCAAGCTCTGTGTGAGGTTCTCTGATGAAGTACTGGAGCAACCCAGTCCTTTCTTCGAAAGGAGCAGTCTTCGCGGCCTGCCGGGTCCGCTCCATGTATTCACCGAACGAGATAGGCATGAACCGAGCCGCCACCGACCGGCCCTCGGGTGTGTCCAACAGGAAGCGTTCGATACTGCCGGGATCGAACGGAAGATATTCGAACGTCGGCTTCAATCCGTTCAGTATGTTCGCCAAGCCTGAGCTAGGAACCGCCGAGTAGAAAGAGATGAATCCTTGGCAGCCATGGGTGCCAAGTCGATCCCGAATGTTGGAGTCATCGGGCGGCTGCACGGACGACGTGCCATGTGCCTTGTGCTTGCAGCTCACTAGCCACCGGATAATGGTTGTTCCGCCAGGACCTGACCGATCCTCTTCAAGTATCAGGTCCCGCCCGCCATCCGGACCACGGTCAGGATGCTCAACGATCCGGAATTTCTTCGCGGCGAAGAACTCTCGCGCAAAAATTTCGAAGCGATCTCGGTCGGGGCCTGTATGCGCCTCAGGTATTTCTTTGAAATTCAGTGCGGACATCGTCACCTCGTATGCTGCTCTTAAACTCCATCCTGGAACACCCCGCCCGTCAATCACAACAGTGAGGTGACGTCACGACTATGACATCATAGGATATCCCCATGTCTGCGCCATTCCCCATCTACGCCGACGGCTCCTTCGATGCGGCCTCCTGCTCCGGAGGCTGGGCCTTCGTAGTTATGGACGCCTACCGCCAGATCCACGCTGCCGCAGGTGCCGCGACTGGCTCCTCGAACAACACCTTCGAAGTCCTGGCGGTCGTTCAGGCGGCATCCTGGCTAGCGCGCGAAGCGAAGACGGCCACGGCGCTCATCTGGACGGACTCCGCTCACGTGGTCGAAGGCTGCAGCCAATGGCGCCACATCTGGCGCGGCAACGGCTGGAAGCGGGTGAGAGCGAATTTACAAGACAGACGTCGGACGATTCCGGATGCGAAGCTATGGCAAGAACTCGATGCACTGCTGCAACGGAACCCGCGGATCAGGATTCATTTGTGCAAGGGGCACTCCGGGATTGCTGGTAACCAGATGGCCGATGAGGCGGCGAGGGCGGCTTCGCAACGTAGTCGCTAGCGGCGGCCGAGCCCCTCTCATGAGCGCCACCGTTCCGAAGATGCCTCATCATACCAGGGCGCTGAGCAATCCATCTTGCCGGACATCGAGATGTATCTCTTTCCAGCTCTTCATGGCCAGCAGCGCCGGGTCGCAGTGGTCGTCCGCTACCAGTGATGTGTGGAAGAGGAAGACGTCCTGAGAGATCGGCTTCGCCACATCGTGCACCGTCATCACCATCTTCACTCCAAGGAGCCGCTCGGCTCGCGAATGCTTCGCCACCAACTCGCCCTCGGTACCGTCCTTCATCATGATCCTTACGCCATGAAGCAGCGCGACGATGTGTTTGGTTAGAAATGGTCTTGCGGCTTCGAAACCGACAATGTCCTGATGCTCAAGGTATCGGCGGTCCTTCAGGAGCCGCACAAGTTCGTCGAAGACGGAGACGTCGTTGTATGCCGGCTGCCAAATCCACGTGTTGCCGAGGTACTTCACGGCGAGCTCCTGCTTTTTGCTCAGCCTCTCTCCGTCCCTTAGCTTGGCAATACCCTTTCGAAAGGCGGACGTTGCCCCGCCTCGGTCAAGACGCATGGCGCTTTTCAGTTGCTCTTTCGAGGCGATCCTCAAGTTCGCTTCCCCGGCGTCCGCCATCGCGCTCACCGACGGTGGCTGTCTGGTAAGAGCCGGAATCGCCCAGTTCCGAAAGCTTGTCAGCAGATCGTGCACATGCTGGTTCACCAGCCCGCTGTCTCGTTTGTCGCGATGGGCGACGAAATCGCCGATGTCCCGAACGCTGCTCTGCTTGTCCAGGGAGCCCCGCAGATGAAGGAATAGTCGATCGAAATCATCTGCCCGCTGTTCGCCCCGAGCAATGCGCTTAACCCGGAGGTGTATGTCGGTCTCAGTCATGTCGTATCTCATCTAGTTTGCAAGAGCGGCGATCGCCGGTCCTGCATCATCAAGCCGACATGCGGGGAATGATGCCAGTCCGATGGAGGTGGTCGAGCGCGACCGTCATCCAGCAGCGGTCTCGGGTATCGCTCGTGCGATCTCGCGACGGTAGGCGGTATCTATTTGCGTCGGTGCCCTCTGAATGTATTCGATTGCCGCTGCCTTCGCCTCATCCGGCAGCGCGTCAAGATACGCCACAACTTCCTCGATGGTTGGAACCCGCCCGTCCTCTCCCTGAAACTTTGGTGGCAGATCGGTCCAGACTACGGCATCAATGTCGCGTGCAGCAGCCCACTCAGTCAGTCCCGGCAGCGACCTCGGATCAGGATTCCCGCTTTCCCACAGCCCGATATGGTGCCGATGCGGTTTTCCCTCCCGGATGCGGAGAGCCTCTTTGCCAGCGGTAGCATCGGCGCAGTTCATCTCCGCCCACAACGATGCCACCTGTTCCGCGGATGAAAGGATGACCAGAGTAATGCGCCCGTGTTCTCCACCTGATTGGCGAACGAATTCCACCCGGACCTGCGGCCCATCGGGATGCCACTGCGAACGGTGCGGTAGCTCCCCTGGATTCCAGACGAGTGATCCCCATCCCAAGCATGCGATTTTCATTATTTCCTCACCAAAAGCGACGTCGATTTATTAGAGAAGGGCTCTCATCTATCGTTATATAACGTATCCGTCGTGCACGATGTGTGACTTGGTAAGTTTGGGTATCGCTGGATGCGCCTCGCACTGCTAGTCTCATTGCAATGCATGGGGGAATCATGGGCCAGACCGCAATCGATCTCTATTCTGGGTGTGGAGGCATGTCGGCCGGAGCTTCGGCAGCGATACCCGACCTCGAAGTCAAATGGGCGCTCGACATCGACAAGAACGCTTCCCGGACGTTTAAAAATGCTCATCCAGAAGCGATTGTCGATTGCTGTGACGTTTCGCTGGTTTCCGCGACAGATGTAGTGGCGAGGGCGGGGATCGACAAGATCGATTGGTTCTTCGCTGGGCCGACCTGCCAGGCCGTCAGCACAATGGGCGTGTTCCATCTCGAAGATCCGCGCAATGCGCTGTTCGTTCATTTCATCCGGTTGCTTGACGGGTTCACCGCCGTCGGTCGAAAGCCTCGCCATGTCGTGATGGAGAACGTTCCTGGCGTGGTCTACGGGCGCAATCTCATCATTGTGAAGGAGCTGTTTAAGCTCTTTGCCGAGCGCGGGTACCACGTCTTTGCCGACGTCGTGAACATGGCGGATTACGGTCTCCCTCAGCTCCGGAACCGCTTCATCCTCGTTGCCACCGTCGATGAGATTCCTCCCACCTTTCCAAGCCACACACACGCTCCTGTCGCTTCCAAGGATCTCCACGAGTATGTTTCGGTTCGGGAGGCGATTGCGGATCTCACGGAAGATCGAGTTGAGCCGACCGTGGCGAAACTTTCGGAGCAAGTCGAGGGAACGCCATTCCAGCGCTTCGTGAGAAACAACTATGGGCTCGCGCCAAACCATCACGCCAACAAGCTCTCAGAAGTCAACCGGAAGCGCGTCTCCCATGTGCCGCAGGGAGGTTGCTGGAAGGATATTCCGCCGGAGTGCCTTCCGGACAGGTTTCGCCGAGTTCGCTTGACAGACTACGCCACGCTCTATGGTCGTCTTCACGAGGCTTCTCCGGCCTACACGATATCGGCCGGGTTCAGCAACGTGACATCTGGCTGCTTTACCCATCCGATCCACGATCGCGCACTTACGGTAAGGGAAGGGGCCCGATTGCAAGGCTTCCAAGACGCGTACGAGTTTCTCGGGCCCCGCGAGGCGCAGTATCGCCAGGTCGGCAACGCGGTGCCGCCGTTCTTTATGAAGCATCTGGTCGAACACATCCAAAGCGGAGCCACTGGCGAACCTGCCAGGATTACATCAGATGTTCTCGACAGCGGTCGGAAGCTGCCTCCGATGGTTAAGCGCTTCATGAACAAGAGAAACGACTCGGCAAGGTCTCGAGACGGATACGGTGGCGGGACATACTGGCCAGCGGGCTGGGGCGAGCCCATTCCGGCTGATGCCGTTGCAGCCAATGGCTATCGCCTTACAGACACGCCTCTGCGCTATCGCCGCCGCGACGAGTGGCGCGTGCACCGTGATCGTTTCACGAACCAGAATATCATGGAGGTTTATGACGAGCAGCGCCTCAGGACAGTGCCGATCGGGTCGGTGGCTCTACCTCTTGTAAAGGAGGGCGACGTTGATGCGATCGATCGCGCCATCGTTCAGTTGCTGGCCATTGTGGGATCGAGAGGCGATCACCTGGAGATTGCCTCTCCGGTCCGCTACCTGCGCGCACGAATGAAGCTTCTCCACGAGGAGCTGGGTGAGAATGCAGCATCATGCCTGCCTGCGATGACCATCATCGATGAGACGGAGATCATCCGCTTCGGCCATTATGAAAACGAGACGTACTTCGGCCATCTGGCGTTTGAGGATCAAGCGATTGCTGGTGAACGTCTGATCGCAGGACCACATCTTGTTCTGCACTGGAGCTCGGTCGTTACAGGAAAGACTGGTTCGAGCGAACATATGTCCACTCAAGGTTGATATCGCTTGCGCCGATGGTGGTTGTGCTCGACCTTATATAGGGAGGGGCGATTCGGGGGGTACGGTGGCCAGTTTCGAAGAGGAATGTATCGAGAGGTACTTCCTTATACCAGGAAATAACGGTCCTGTTGGCAGCATCTACATTGCAGACGAGGATCTTCCGGAGCTTTTCGGGGTCACCGATCTGGATGAGGCGCGGCGTCTCTTTGTGCGATCGCTCCCGCCCATGTCCATCCTGCGTGACTACCTGGCCGGGCATATGACCCTGCTGCCGGGTCGCATATCGCCGGCTCTCAAGATACTCCTTTTTCTTTGCTGGATGCAGACAACGAAGACCCGGGTGAAAGGAGACCGGGAGTTCCGTGAAATGTTCGAAAGCCATACCGGTTACAAACCAGCTAATATGAATGGTCTGAACGGTATGTGGGATCGTCTTCGCGATCACCTAAAGGCAGTCTACGATGTCGATCTCGACCTTCCCGACATCTATCCGTACGTCCAGATCGGTCGGACCCTACGTATCGCGTTCCCAACGTGGCGGGACAAGGAAGTACTCAGGAAGCTACGCGACGATCTCAGACATGACCTGCTTCTCGACCCTTTAACTGTTTCGGGAAAAGTCTCGACTTCCCGCCACGTGTGGGACGAAAAGATGCCTTCACTCGAATACAACTTTCAGATTTTCGAGCGGGCACGGAAGCGGGGTGGGCGCGAATTCGTTGATACGGCGTTCTGGCACGCGTGGTATTCTGTCGTGGCCGAAAAGAACACGCTAGAAGAGCTTGAGGTAGTTGAGAGTGATTTCGGCGAGTATCGGCTCTTCGTCGTATCTCCAGTCGGCGACCGTAAACCGATTTCCGATCCAGAGCAGGCCAGCGCCGCGGTGCCGAAGCTTCTGGCAAAAGCCATCAAGGACGGAAAAGTATTTCTGGAGAGCCTGGGCTTCGGCAAGTTTCGTGCCCAGACCAAGCTAGCTTCGTCCACCGTCCTGATGCGGAAGTCGAAGCTGTCGGAACAGCTCTCGGACACAATCAGGTTCTCTGCTTCCATCAATCACACCTGGGTACTGGCTTCCTTCAGAGACAGCCTCGGACAAACCCCAGCCGCATCAGGTAGCAGAGAGTTCGGCTGGCACGATGGCATCAGGGTTGGTGGCGGTTATCTGGGTCGCGCGCCACTGACGCCATTAATTGCCGGGCCGTTGCCGTCAGCAATCTCGGTCGTGGTTTCGGGCGAACCTGTCGATCTGATCCGGGTGGAGAACGCAATGGCGCTTGCGACGGGTACTTATTCCGGCATCGCGCTGGCGAAAGGACCCGGCGGCTCCCATGAAATACTTATGGTTCCCCGTGCCAGCGAAATCGGGGATGCACGAAGGTTGGCATTCGATCTTGCGAACGACATTCCTGAAGACGAATTCCATTTTGGCACCGCTCCATCCATTCTGGCAGTATTTGAGCGATGGAAGGGAGAGCGATCAACACCGTCGCACGAGCTCATCACGATTTCCGAGGCGCTGTATGAGCGAACTGCTAGAGGACTTCCGCTTTCTGAAGCGGTTGAGATAGTTCGAAAGGGTATTTCACGGACCGACAGCGCTCCCTCCGAGTGGGAAATACTGCGCTCATTTGCGGATGCCGGATGGTTCGAATCTACTTTCCAGCGACGGTACCCGGCTAGGCGCCTCTTGCAGCGTCAACTGTCACACTCCCTAGTCGGTGATGACGCGATCACGATCCATGGCCCGACACCATTGGCCGTCCTAGACCGGCTCCGAGTGGCAGCGATTGCGACAGGTGGCACCCTGGAAGAGTGGTTCGGGCCGTCGGAGTGGGTACTACCCCGATATCTCATCCGCACTCCGGATTTGCGCTCGCAGCAGGAATTTCTCGATCGCGCAGCGTTGCCGCCCGCTCCCTCATTTGTCCAGGCGGAAGCCGACAAGGCCGATACTGGCGATGTCCACGGATATGAGATCGTCGGCAAACTTCGCGAAGATCGAGGGTATTTTGCAGCCAGCTTCGCCTCTGAGATGGTCGGTGGCCTTTATCGCCTCGACAGACCGGGATCGAACAGCCATTTTCTGTACCGCTCGGTCATCGATGGCAAACAGGATCAGAATTACTTGTCGCCTTCGGTGGCTTTACTATCCCACCGCCTTAGAACAGGTGGCGCGCTGTTTACGCTGGAAAGAAACGCACTGTCGGCGATTCGAGCGAGGACGTATCTTCCTTCCAGTTGGGCCCGGTGGCTCTCGAACTCGTGCCTCTGTAACGCAGGTCCAATGCGTGAGAAGGGTGGATGGCGCTACCAGTATCCGGTCGTCGGCCCCACTGTCTCAGCGATAGCGAAATTGCTCCCAGTTCAGACGTCTGAATCCACCACCACGCTCTGGATCGACAGATTCCTGCTCTCCGTATCGAACCGCGAGCGGGCCATTCACGACAGTCGCGCAAGGAGAGTTCGTTCAGCAGCGCCGCGCATAAACGAGAAGAGTTAGTACATGTCAGTTTCCGAGAAACCCATATATCAGATCATTCGTCATGCTCGAGATGGTGTTGCTGTGATCGCTGCGGTCAAGGATGGCGACGGAGCCTCAGGACAGGTGCGCGAAACTAAAGATCCTCGAATGATGTTGGGTGCGGTCGGTTCATTTTGGCAGGTGACGGGCGAGAAAAAGGAACCGAAGCTTGCATTAGAGAATGGAGACGTCGCAGCGTCGAACCGATCTTGGAGACCGCAACAACTGATCGTGCCCATTCGAGCAAGCTCGCAGTTCGAGCTGCCTGCGACAGTCGAGCAATTCCTCGATCCTGGTAGGCACGAGGCGCGATCATTCTCGTCTGCAGTTCAGCTCTCTGTCGGTTATAGCCCCAAAGACAAAGATTTCGAAGGAACTGTCGCTCTTCTCAGGACCGGCAATCTCCCCATCCCTGGGAACGCCACCATCACCGCCATTGAAGTGAGACCTGGAGCCTGGGTCACATCTCAAATCTCACGACACAAGTCTGACCTTTACGGCTTCGACGCCGGGGCCTCCATCCGGTCAATCACGGTTTCCGGCATCGCCAACCGGGTGGAGACCATCAAATTGCCGAACGGCCTTGTGGTGTTCGCAACCCAGCCGAACTGGTCCGTTGGCGAGGCAGTGGATCTTCGATCTTCGAGCGAGATAGTAGAAGCGGCGGAGATGTGGCTGTCTCGAGCGCGCCAGTCAGTAGGCTCCGCCCCAGGCTCCGAGGACGACCTCGCGGAGGGACTGCGGAAACACCTCGCAAGCACCATCGAAGCGAACGAGAAGGCCGACTTAATTGCTTCGATCAAATTGCTGGCGGGCAGAGAGCCGCTTCTCGATATCCTCCCACAGATCATGCTTCGTGAACCTCTGTTGCAGGAACGGCTGAAAGCGTTCGAGCACGAAGAGCGAGACCGTGTAAGGAACTCCACACGCGCCAGGGTGGATGCCGAGCTTAAAGAGGAGCAGCTCCGCCTGACCGCGATAAGGAACGAGTTGGCCGAGGCAGAGAGCAGGCTCTCCCTTGTTACCCATCGAGAGGCGCTCTTGCGTGTCGAGAGCGAAAAACACGACGAGAGCATACGAGAGAGGGTGGCAGAGGCTGCTCGACAGATTACGGAGGCATCCAGCACCCAGTCGCGCGATATTCGTGCCGAGGTCGAAAAGCTCAAAGAAATGATCGTGGGCATCGCACGTCCGACACCAACGCCGGAGGCATCCAGTTCGGCCGATGTCGGGAGCGCAAGGATGGAGCCGGATCCGAGTTCTGAACCCGTAACGGCCGAAGTAGTCGGACGTGTGGAAATGGTGGCAGACGAAGGGCGAAGCGGCATCATCGCAGCTCTCCGCCAGGCCAGCGGTTTGCCAGCGGGCCACGTTGCCGGGATCGTTATGCAAGCAACGGACGGCATTCCCGTTCTAATCGGCACGAAGGCATCCGCGTTTGCCGCTGATCTCGCGACAGCCATCGGTGGCGACGATGCCGCGGTGGTATTTTGTGACCCAACGCGAATATCCTGGCAGGATCTTCTCCAAGATGAGTCTTCAGGGTTGGCTGCAGCAGTCTCCCGAGCGAGGGCGAATCCGGAAATACTGATGCCAGTTGCCATATGTAATATTACCAGCGGTCCATGCGAGTACTGGATCCCGCAGTTCATGGAATCCAGGCGCATCGGACGGATACCACGAAACCTCGTAATTTTTGCGAGTGCGGGCGTAGACGGGATGCGCGTATCGATGCCCGACTCCATCCTGCATCACCTGATGCCTGTGCTGGTTCCAGAGGTCGCGAAGCCAGTGCGGAAGCTGTATTCCGGACCATGGCCTGCAGAGCTGGAACCAAACAGGGGCAGGCTTGCTGAAGCAAGGGACCTCCTGTCAGACCGAGGCGATATAGATGGTGCTGTCCTGGACAGAAATACTCGAGCGCTGTCTCGTATTCTCCCCGGGGCAGAAATGGCTGCCGTAGCCGACCTGTTCGCCAGCAATGCCCTCTGGCTCGCTTCACTCGGAGCGGAAGGCAAGCACGAGTTCAATAAATACTTCAAAAACATCGAGGGCTGAACATGTTTGATCCGATTGGTGGCTTCGACAGAATGATCGAGCAGTTCCTAGTGTATCTCGATACGGCGTACCGCATCGATGACCCAACAGTGTCAGCTACCCGGAGAAGCCTTCTGACCAGCGCAGGTCAGCTCGCTCTCGACCCGATCTTTGAAACAGTGCCCCGATATCGTGGCGCGGGGCATGGGCTCGAAACATTGATAGACACACCCGATGGAAAACTCCCGGGCTTCGAGCGCCATCAAAGAGAGGCTTTCGTTGAACTGGCTTTGGCGGGGCTCTTCGACCGCGATAAAGAGAGCAAGGTTCTTAAGGGGGCCTACGAGCCGTATCTCCATCAGATCCAGATGCTCACCAAGGGCGTGTCCGACGGTACGCCGGGGATCGTGACGTCTGGAACTGGCTCCGGGAAGACAGAATCTTTCATGCTTCCGATCCTCGCCCAGCTCGCTAAGGAGGCGACAACCTGGCCAGCTCCGAACGCGCCTGTTGATGACACCTGGATCGGAGACGACGGTAAGTTCGTTCATCATCGCAGGCACGAGCATCCGGGCCGCCCCAAAGCAATCCGCGCGCTCATCCTTTATCCGCTCAACGCACTGGTCGAGGATCAGATGGTCCGCCTTAGGAAGGCTTTGGACTCCCAGGATGCCCAGGAGGTCATGGCAAAGCACTTCAAAGGCAACCGTATCTTTTTCGGCCGCTACACAGGAAAGTCGCCTGTTACAGGCTTCGAGACGCACCCACGGAGAAGCAACGACAAAGGTTGGAAAAAGCGGAACAGGCGCGCTCGTACCGAACTGCGGGATGAGCTTCGACGCTATCAGTCCATCCATGCACGGCTCGATGCAGATACTGATCCTGACCTCCGCTACATATTCCCCAGCACAAACGGCAGCGAATTGATCACGCGATGGGACATGCAGGCGACGCCGCCGGACATTCTCGTAACCAACCAATCGATCCTAAATGCAATGTTGGTACGCGAGGTTGAGAGCCGTATCCTATCAGATACGAGGGAATGGCTGACCGCCGATGACAATGCCCGTTTCTATCTCGTTCTTGACGAACTCCACCTCATCCGCGGTTCCGCGGGCGCAGAGATGGCTGGTATGCTCAAGGTGCTCCTTGAACGGCTAGGGCTTGCGGATCCGGCACACGCCCACAAACTCCGGATCCTATCGTCATCCGCGTCGCTCCCTGTGGACGGCGATAACACCGCCGCGAGCATCGAGTATCTTAAGAACATGTTCGGCGATGCGGGCACTGCCGGCGCCAAGGATTTGGATGAGGCATGGAAAGGTAGCGTGGTTACGGGCGTCACCGTTCCCGTTGACCACCCAGAGCGTCGACCGTCGCGGGAAGCGTTGGTCGAACTGGCTCAAGCTCTCAAGACTATCGACTACAAGAAAGATCCAGCAGGCATCCTGGAAAAGTTCATCGCGGCGGCACGCTCGATCGACGGCGGTGCGCAGGATGTGTCGGCCGACCTCATGCTCGAAGCCACTTCGGTTGCCTCCTCCATGCTCGACTTCGCAATGCAGGACAAGAGCAAGCCTGGTAGCAAGCGCCCCCGGTCCGTGAAGGAGATCGGTGAAATCTTATTCGAGGAAGACGACCGCGATGCTGTTCGGGGTCTTCTTGCGCTTCGGGCAATTCCCGATCTTCCTGAAAGTGTACTGCCGCCACACCTACGTCCCTCGGGACGGGCGACTGTCGGCCTGCCGGGTTTCAGGATGCATACGTTTGTTAGAAACATCGAGGGCTTGTTTGCTTCTGTCGCCATGGGCGATGGCGGGCGTGTGGCATGGGGGAAACCCAGTATCGAGCGCGGGCAAGACTACGATTGGACGCTTGGCTCAAGAAAGCGCCTCTTCGAGATGCTTTACTGCGAAGCGTGTGGTGACCTATATCTCGGCGGCAAGCGCGGAGAGGTGGAACCTGGGAAGTCGGCACGCGTATCCCTTCTCCCAGCGCCCCAAGAACTCGAAAAACTCCCAGAGAGCGCATCGTCGCTAAGGTTCGAGGATGCCAGCTATCGGGAGTTCGCACTCTTCTGGCCCTATCAGAGCACGCCCGAGCGTGAGATCCGGCACGAGCGCTCGCCCTATGAATGGAAACCGGGATATCTCGATCCTCGTACGGGCATTGTCAGCGACACACCGCATGACGACGCCGTTCGCGGCCATCTTCTTCGATGGAGGGGACCCGATAAGTTCCAGTCCCGCGATATGGAAGATGATGGAACCGCGGTTCCGTTCTGCTGCGCGAAGTGCGGAACCGATTACTCCGGCCGATATCGGCAACCGAACTCGAAGAAGCGGGAGGGACGTCTCTCTCCGATCCGAAGCTTCCGAACCGGCTTCGGAAAGACGTCGCAGCTTTTAGCAACCGAACTCGTGGCGGCTCTGAAATCGCAAGGGGGCGACGGGAAGCTCGTCGCATTCTCCGACAGCCGTGAAGATGCTGCCACGCTAGCTCTGGATGTGGAGGTTCAACATCAGCGCGACCTACGACGAGAAATTCTCGTGACTGCTGCAACACGGATGGCGAACGATCTCAGTTTCACTGAGGACGATGCGGCCGAGCTCGCGCAACTGAAGGCCACCATCGGTGCTTTGATGGGTGCGGACGAGGACTACGACCACCTTGTACCAAAGGAGAAGGAACTGAAGAGGAGAAAGGCGGCGGCCGGACATCCTCCTAGCGTTCCCTTAAACCAGTTGTTCGAATTCGCTCGAGAGAGTGTGAGTTATGACGCCCGGCCCATCCTTTCAGAGTTGATGAAGCTTGGCTCGACCCCTGTCGAGGGGGCTGACACGATTCACACACGGGTGAAAAACAGGCCGTGGTTCGAATTCTTTGAGAAGAAGGGCATCCATGTATCCTGGAAGCAGGAGCACCTTCTTGAGAGGGTTTCGCTTATCAACCGCGCCCGCGAGAAGGTCCAGGAGGGGCAGCCACCCGAGGCGACCGACCTGCTTTTCAGCAAGACGTACTTTGCGCTGGAGGAGACAGGCCTCGGTTGGCCAAGCTTCTATGGGCCGCGCGAATATACCGCAGAGATGTCGCGCGATGATGCTATGCTTAGAATCTTCGCGGACGCGTATCGAATTACACCCAACCAGTTCCAGGAGGAGGCACGCACGGACTGGCGCACGGCCTTTGATATGTTGGGCGGCCCAGATAGCCGCATGCGTCGCCTTCTATCGAAAATCTTCCAGCATCCAGAAAAAGAGTGTGACGATTTCCTAAACAAGCTTCGCACTGAACTCAAGCAAACCCGAGCGGCAGGCTCGATCGACATAAGCATGCTGTTCTTTCGAGCGGCCCCGCCATCGGGGAAGGCATGGAGATGCGAACGGTGCGGGCGAGTGCACCTCCATGAGGGATTCGGGAAGTGTACTAGGTGTGGCGAAACCCTCACCCGTCCAGAAGACCTGAATGCGTCAACGATTGCAGATGCCAACTTTCTTGGACGGAGGGTAATCCGCTCTGTTAGCGGTGAGGAACCCCTATTTCGGTTGAAGTGCGAGGAACTGACGGGGCAGACCAACGATCCCGCCGAGCGTTTGCAACAATTTAAGGGCGTGTTCGTTAAAGGCGATGGAGAGGGCGACGATGAGTTCGAGTGGCGAAAGCTCTTTGACACGGTTGATATGCTTTCAGTCACGACGACCATG
Source organism: Hyphomicrobiales bacterium (assembly GCA_900472785.1). Taxonomy (GTDB): domain Bacteria; phylum Pseudomonadota; class Alphaproteobacteria; order Rhizobiales; family Rhizobiaceae; genus Pararhizobium. The sequence goes on from UCJH01000009.1 coordinate 62,702, forward strand.
GAGGTAGGCGTCGATATCGGGTCCCTTCAGGCCGTGTATCAAGGCAACATGCCGCCGCAACGTTTTAATTACCAGCAGCGTGTCGGTCGCGCTGGCAGAAGAGGGCAGGCGTTTTCGACGGTACTGACAGTCTGCCGAAGCAAGAGTCACGACATCCACTACTTCCATAACCCGATCGAAATCACCGGGTCGGCTCCGCCTCCGCCGTTCATTACGACTGGACTAATCGATATTCCATCTCGCCTTCTGCGGAAGTTCTGGCTGGTGGAGGCCTTCCAACTACTCAGGAATAGCGCCGACGGTGACTGGGCTGGTGACGATGTGGTGCCAGGCGATATCCACGGAGAATTCCTGTACTGCAACGAGTACTTCCGTGACGATCGACAGTGGCCGAGCAAGCTGTCGGTTGCGCTCGTACAGACTGACCACCGACGCCTCCGGCTTGCGCGGATACTCGCCGATATTTCCGGATGCGAAATAGAGAAGCTTGAATCGGCCGTCACTGCGGGAACCGTTCTTGCAGCGATTGAGGGCTTAAGGGAGGAGTTCGCTCTTCAGAGCGTTGGCATCGCTGCTGCCCTGGCCGAGCGAGGAATGGTTCCACTTTACGGCATGCCTACCCGTACACGTAATCTCTATGTCGACCTCAAGAAGGAAAAGGGCGGCTATCAACCGGAGTGGGATACGATCGACCGAGACCAGGACATGGCGATCTTCGACTTCGCTCCGGGTAGCGTTAGAACGCGAGAAAAATTGCGTCATCGTTGCATCGGCTTCACGGGAGTGCTGCCTGACGTCCATGAACACGGAACGGATTTTAACGCGCCAGTCTCGCCATTCAGTCCGTGGTGGAAAGACGACTTCAGACTCCGTTTCTGTGCAGGTTGCGGCGCTTGGAGCAGAGGAGGCAACGAGACGACAACATGCCAGTCGTGCGGGCTACCAACAAGTGAGCAGGGAATCCGGTGCGTCACACCTGCGGCGTATCGAACCGAGTTCAGACCAACCGACGAAAACCTGTCGGGTAAGGTCGGACAGCGAATGACGCTGGCTAGCATGGGAAAAATCGACAATCAGAGGACCGATGGGAACCTTCGGGTGAATTTTGCTGAGCAGTCCGAGATATTCCTGGTCAATCCCGGCTTCAGGGATGAGAACGAGTTCACTGGCTTTCAGATTCAAAAGGCTACCGATACCAGTGCAAAGCGAATTGCCTGGTGGCCCAAGTCCAAACCCCTCTTGAAGCTAGGCGGCCAGGCAGTAAGCGAAGAAGTGCTGGCCGAGGATCAGGATAACCGCTTTAAGGCTGAGGACGAGGAGCCGATCAGCGCGTGGCTCGCATCTACGAAGATAACGAACTCCCTGCAGATCAGCCCGATCAAGTTGAACGTTCACCTACGTCTGCTCGATATGGACGTCGGACTTTCAAATCGCCGCGATCCTTCTCGCACAAGCGTGCGTGCAGCAGCGATCTCCGCCACCGAGCTGTTGGTGCAACGGGCTGCGCTTGAACTTGACATCGCCCCCGAGGAGTTCGACGCGCTCGCTCCAAACATCATGGTATTGGGATCAGGGGAACGCCTACCTTACCTGCAGATATCAGATGCCCTGCCCAATGGCTCGGGCTTCTGCCGCCATCTTCTCGGGGACAGCACGATTCCTGTTTCGGGTCTCATAAGAAGCATCCTCGATGACCCTGCGGAGTGGCCAAGGACAGCAGTTGGAAGCGTCGAGCACATGGGTAAATGCGGCTCGTCTTGCTACAAATGCGTCCAGCGATACAACAACCGAAATTTCCACGGGCTGCTCGACTGGAGACTTGGTCTTTCGTATCTCAGGGCTATATCCGACCCGACGTATGAATGCGCATTCGATGGGAATATCAGCTACTTCGAACTCTGCGATTGGATCATGACGAGCTACGATCTTGCTCAGCAGACGCGAACGTTCATACCTGGTAACATCGCTGCCAGCATCGACGGGAGACCGGATCTCGCGACCTTCTCGCTCGATGATCGCCAAACAAAATGGGGTGTTGTCGTCCACCCACTGTGGGACACGAAAGCTCTCTTCTCGCAGCTAGGCATCGATCGAAACTATGTAGCCGTCGACAGTTTCGAACTATCACGCAGGCCGCTGATCGCCCTGCAGAGAGCCCGATCGATCGCTAAGTGACTACCTCTGCTCCTGAGCCTTCCTGAAGGTGGCGACGATCGTGTCAACGATCGTCGCCACCTCTTCATGTTCCCAGAATCGCAGCACGATCCAACCCAGCGCTTCAAGGTGCTTGCAAACTCGAGCATCTCGAGTGCGGTTCTTTTCAATCTTATCCAACCAGAAATCGGAGTTTTTCTTAACCGAAGGGGGATGTACCGGACATCCGTGCCAGAAGCACCCATCAAGAAATACCAGGATCTTTCTGCCCGGTATGGCAAGATCACAAGTGATCCGCCTCATTTCTGGAGCGGGATAGTGAATGCGATATCGAATGCCGCGCGCGTAAAGCGCCGACCGAACGGATTTTTCGAAAGGGTTGTCCCGGCCATGCGTGTTCTGCATTCGTCGACGGACAGATGGTGATGTCTCCATCCGTGCTATTTAATTTCGCGACGTGTCACCAAAAAGGCGGACCATCAGCGCTTGACGCCATCCTGCGTGTTCTATATTCGTTCCCGCCCATGAACACCCTCGCGCGCCACTCGATACGAATACGCTGACGCACTCCGGCTAGTCCGGTGTCGCCCTGTTCTGCGTTTCATTTTCGAGGGATGCCATGAAGGTAGTCTCTGATGACCGAAGGGACGATGCTGTCCCTCACAAGGTCACGCTTTCACCGATTTACACACCGATGGCGACCATCAAGTGCGATGGCCGCGCACAATTCCGATCCCAGCAGGCGAGGGACTTCGCTTGCCTGCTGGATCTCGACCCCGACGTCGCCCGATGGAGCACGGCACCGCCGCTGCTCCGGAACGGCGACGACGAGTACCAGGTCGATTTCGTCGTCCTGACAGAGGGCGGATCCTTCCTGATCGACGTCGGCCAGGAGGAGCCGATGCCGCCGATCTGGCTGTCCGCCGAGATCGAATCCATGGGGCATCGATACCGATCTGTGGCGATGATCGACTTCGCCGACAGCGTCCGCCTCCGGAACGCGAAGGATCTTCTGCGGTATGGATTCTACCGCCCGCCGCTTGGCGACAGGATTCGTCTGTTGGCCGGCCTCGATGAGATGGGGTCGCTCACCATCGCGGAATGCCTGTCAGCAATTCAAGAAGGACGGCCGATGCCGACGCTGGCATCACTAATCCTTCAAGGATTCCTGGAGGTCGATCTCGACGATGACCTGCTGAGTCCGGAGAGCCAGGTTCGCCGGATACGAGGATGACGCAACGCGCCCATGAGCGCCGACCTCATCATCTTCAATTCGGGATCACACAATGAAAAACGTACTTCGCGACCGCGCAGGCTTCTCGCTGCCGGAATTTCTCGCCTATGCAAGCATCAGTCGGGCCATGCGGCCTTACAGACGCGTTCCGCATTTCGCAATCGGCCTCGTCCTAGAGAACTGGGAACGCAAGACCAGCTACGTACAGGCTGCGGTCATGTTCATCGATAGGAAGTCGGACTACCGCTACCAGGATCACGTCAAGATCTTCGATGAGACCCGTTCGGACCACCACATCGAGGCGGTGATGGACATGCTGGAGCACAAGCAGACCATCATCTTCTTCCGGTCGGAGGATGCTATCCCGCATGATCTCCGCTTCGCTCTCGACACCGTCGTTAAGATCGAGCCACCCGACATCCGCCAGGCACGCGGGGTGGTCAGATGGGGCTACAAGACGACGGTCACTGACGACCAGGCTGAAGCCCTGATCAATTGCGACTGGCGGCGGCTGAAGCTAGCGATGACATGGGGCCGTCCCATGCCGCGCGTTCTCGCGATCGTCGAGAAGATGGTACAGGCAGGCGCACCACGTGTACCAAGCGCACCAACTCGAGGTGGCGAGGCCCTTGCCGATATCAGGCTCGAAGATATGGAGGGATACGGTGACGCGAAAACGTGGGGTCTCGATCTCGCTCGGGATCTCGAGGAGTGGCGGGCAGGGAAGATCACGTGGGACGACGTCGACCGCGGTGTGCTCCTTTCGGGGCCACCCGGAACTGGGAAGACGATCTTCGCGAAGGCCTTGGCCGCCTCCTGTGATGCAAGTCTCGTAGTCGGCTCATATGCGAAATGGCAGGCGAAGGGCCACCTCAACGACTTTCTCAAGGCGATGCAGAGAAGCTTCCAAGAGGCTAGGAAGAACGCACCCGGCATCCTGTTCATCGACGAGATCGACGCTTTCGGGTCGAGGGACAACGTCAGCACGCAGAATGAATCCTACGACACCAAGGCAATCAACGGCCTGCTTGAGCAGCTCGATGGCCTCGAAGGGCGCGAAGGGGTCATTGTCGTCGCCGCCACCAACAATCCGCACAAGATCGACGCCGCGATCCTCCGCTCCGGTCGCCTAGATCGGCAGGTGAGGATTCCGCTTCCGGATCTGAAAGCTCGGACGGCCATCTTCCGAATGCACTTGCGGGGCGCGTTCGATGAAGGCCGCTGTGGGGACTTTGCAGAACTTTCTGAGGGAGCCTCTGGCGCCGACATCCAGAAGATCGTCCGCAACGCCCGCCGTCGGGCAAGGGGGCTTCGAAGGCCCGTCTCGCTTGCGGACGTCCTGCTGCACCTTCCGATCCCGGCGCAGATCCCTCCGGAGACGTTGAGGGTCAATGCCGTTCACGAGATCGGTCATGCGGTCGTGGGCGTCGTTCTCGGCATGGAACTGGTCAGCGTCGAGATCTCATCACGGATCCTTTTGACGGCGCAGAACCAGCCCGTCGGCAAGGCGACATTCGGTCGCCGCCCCTGGGCGCGCCGCACCAAGGCGCACTATCTCGATGCCATCGCCATGGGGCTGGGAGGTATGGCAGCGGAACAGTTGCTGATGGGATGTCACGATGATGGCGTCGCGGGAGGCCGGGGTTCAGATCTGTACGACGCGACCCGCACCGCAATCCTGCTGGACCGCTCGTTCGGGATGGGCGACGGGCTGGCATCGCTCGGCGATATTTCAGAAGCACCGCTGGTCGATATCAGTCGGATGGATCGAAGTCTCCTCGCAAGGGCGGACAAGATCCTGCGGGAGCAGCTTGAGCGCGCCACGGAAATCCTGGAGCGGCATCGGCCAGTCTGCGAAAGGCTGGTGGATGCCCTGGTGGCGGGGCTCGAACTGTCGGGGCAGGAGGTTCTGGATGCACTCGATGCCGATGGTCACATCGAGCCTTGGGCACTGCGATCAGGCTAGCATGGAACAGCGTCAGCGCCCGAACAGCCAGCCGAGTATTCCGCGTCGCTTCTTCTCAGGCGGTGACGCGGACGGCAAACTTTTCTCGGCGATCTCGCGGTATAGATTGCCAAATAGACGTTCGCTCCTCTCGTCCCGTTCCTGCTCCTCATCCGCTTTGATCCTCTGTATGTCAGCGGCCAGCATGTCCTCGTAGAGTTCAGAGGCTGTGGATTGGTCTTCGGCCTCGCCCCAGAGCTCCCGCATCCATTTGCAATCGGTGACACCGAGAAGAGATAGGCGATCGCATCCGACACGGTCATATGAGAGGTCGAGCGCGGCAAGACGAGCGTAAGGAACCCGCTGGATGTGGCCATACCCGGCATAGCTGTCCATCGCTGCCAGGTGATGTAGTTCCCGCAGCTCAGCCTCGTATCCCGTCTTCGCTTTCCGTGCGGCCCGTATCTTCATTCGTAGCGAGACAGCCATCTTGCGCCAGGCAGCGGGCAGCGGAAGGTGGCGACGTGCCATCGCGTACCGTTTGTCGGGATCGTCCTTTATGCGGTTAAGCGCGTCGTACCAGAATTCACCGTTCTCAGGAGCTGGCCCCGCAGCCTGCGCAACCAAGGTACCGTCGGGTTGCTTGCTGCCCACCATCTCCCACATCCCGCGATCAAGGGCGCGAGCCTCCTCATCTGTCGTGGTGTCGACCCAGAGCATATCCATCACTCGCTTCTCATGCTCGGAAGCCAAGCAATGCCCACCGTATCGCCAAGCCAAGCATCAATAGGATGACAGGAGGCAGAACGGCACCCCACAGAGCATCCTGCAGGGTCTCGAACCGAGCCTTCCTTATCTTTGCGTCCTGGATTGCCGTGGCCTTGGGAATGTAGGCCTCGATAGCCTTCAGGTTATCCTCATGAACCGAGGTCGCTGGGAAGAAGAATGCTGTTTCCCGGAGCGCGGTCTTATCGTAGGCAATCTCGTATTCAACGAGCAGCTTTCTCGATTTGAGCTCGCGCGCGGCAGAGATCTTCTCGCCGTATGGCTCGAGATATTCGGGTTCTCCCTGGCCCATCTTGAAGCCGCCCCAGGCGATGTAGGGGTTCGCCACGCTCTGCCACATGAAAAGCGTCACGACGATGATCCAGAGGATGGTCAGAACCACCCAGACCCTGAAAAGACCTCTGCCCCACGTCATCACAGTTCCCCACCCACACGCCGACGCGATCATGCTCAAAACGACGTTGATCGGCAATAGACACAGATGCTTGTTGCGGCCCCTGGATTCACTTCGCTCAAGATCCCATCTCTCTAGGTATCAACTAGATCAGGGAGGTTGCGATGCCCGGACCCTCCGCGCGCGCCGTCGAACATCTTCTCATGGAAATTCTCGTGCCTGTCCGGCGACCATGCAGAAAGACAGTCGTCTGCGACTGTTGCCGACTTCCTAGAGAAGCGACCGATTTCGATGAGGACGGGTGCGGCATCTGCCTAACTTGCCTGGAGAGCGACGACATCGTGGTGATGATGGAGGCGGAACCGCCGCGGCACGAAAATTAGCCTGCACGTTTTCGCGTCCATGAGCGGCAAAGGTCGACCCGCGCGCGAAATAGCTGGTGTCAGCCCGGAAGGTCGATGGCACGCAATTCATTTAGCCGCTGATCGTATACGGCGTTCAGGCATCTCGCGTCGCCGCCGCAATCGTTCCGGTCTTTGAGCCATCTTCGCTGCACATCGAGCAGACGTTTGCGAACGTTCTTCTCCACGTTGTTGCGAACCCACATGTAGATGGAATTCATGGCCCGGTCTTTCGACCAGAGCTCCGTCTGTCGGCACAAGGACACCTCGGTGGGCGTCGCGGCTGCAGTGCACGAAAAGCTTGGCCCATCGATGCCAGTTGCCAGCCCCTGTCCTCGCAGGTGCGCCTCCGTCTCGATGCAGAGTATGAGTGCGCCTTTCTTGTTCAATTCCGCCTTCACTTCATCGAGGAGCGGTGTCCATAGATCGACCCACTTCTCAGCTCCGACGAGCTTGTTGCCTTCTGCGAACACGGCCTCATGGGCACGTTTCACCATCGCTACGTCTGGTTGAAGAAACGGTGCACACCGAGACTGCAGCAGCGATAGCGATACGAACTGATCGGCATAGACGTCGACCGTGGGGTTCGCCGACGGCGTGGTGACGTTGCCACCATCCACCTTGTAGGTTTCGATGCCCAGCATCCGGGCGCGGTCTGGCGTGAGCAAAAGGAAGTCGTTCGGCCCCGCAGTCGTGAAATACCGGATAGCCTCGATGCGAAGGCCGAGATGGGTGAGGTAGGAGCCGATCTCAGCATTCGCCACACCGCTCTCGCGATACTCGCCGTTTTCTTCTCGGTATGCCGCGTGGAAACCGATGAGGGAAGTGTCGGACATATATCGCCGAACACCGGATACCCATATCAGTCCACAGGCGGAGAAACATTCCTGATCAGCGGCGACCATCGTCGAGAAGCCCGACATCCTTATCGTCGCCCCGATCTGCAACGCCTCCTTCACCAATCCGCCTGGGCTTTTCAGGATAACGGACGCTCGGTTCAGCCCTTCAGCCAGTTTTGAGAACCTGTCGCCATCACCTTCCTCGATCGGACCCCGGAGGCTGATCAGCGGAACGGGAATTCCTGGAAGATCTATCTTCTCTATTTCTGCGCCCTTCGCGGACACGCTGCCGCAGAGCACTATCCCGACCAGCAGGCCCAGCCACTTTGTCCCTGCCACAGACACCCCCAAAGCTCGCGCTGATCTCGACAACCTCGTCACGCAGTATGCCCATCTTCGTAAGAGCCGCTACCTCTCAAGACACGGAAAGCGCGTTCCACACCGATCGTCATCCTCGACCATCCGGTCGCACCCCATTGCCGCCATCCTGCGTAGCCGTGCGAAGGTCACACTGGCCCCGTGCTTCTTCACAACAGCAGTCCGATCGAGCGAACCGGATCGCCCGCAAGCTCGGCATTCTACCTCAATGACAGTGTCCCGCACCTGACGCAGCGTGGATGCCAAGCCGAGAGGCGGTTTACTCCGGTTCGAGCGCACGCTCCTCTCCCTTTTGGTGTCAACAAAAATTTCTTCAATAAAGCCGGTCACTTATGATGCGTTCCTAGCGATCTGATTCAAAACGAAAATCGGCAGATTCGCTCAGATAACGTGAAGATCCCTCAGTTTCTGACCGGCTTGACTCAGCTTCTATGAAGGAACAGAAGAAGAACATCAAGCATTCTGGGCGACATGATGTCGTCATTTCCTACCACGCGAACCGAGAGGATTCCGCGAACGATGTCGGCTGTCCTGCGTGATCAAGTCCTTGCTGATCTACGCGAACGCATCTCGTCCATCGAGGGAGAGGGCGCGAAGAAGTCAGGCTGTCTTCCGTTCGGAGTAACGGAGATCGATGACATTCTGCCCGGCGGGGGTCTGGCCCATGGAGCGCTGCACGAGTTCGCGGGTGGTGGATCCGGAACGGTCGATGGCGCTGCCGCGGCGCTGTTCGCCGCCGGGATCGCCGCCCGGACGAAGGGGCCGATCGTATGGTGCCTGACGCGACCGGATCTCTTCTTCCCGGCACTCGCGCAGGCAGGACTGCATCCGAAACGAGTCATCTTCGTCGAGAGCGACAAGGAGGAGGATGTTGCGGCCAATATGGAGGAGGCGCTGTCGTTCGGTGGCTGTAGTGCTGTCGTCGGAGAGTTGGTCAGGCTGCCGATGGTCGTGAGCAGGCGGCTTCAGCTTGTCGCGGAGCGTACAGGGACTATCGCGCTGGCTGTGAGGAGATGGCGGCGGCAGACCGAAGCCAATGATTTCGGCCAGCCCACGGCATCGACCACCAGGTGGCGGGTCAGCGTGATGCCGTCGGAGGAGCTTCCGGTGCCCGGTGTCGGGAGACCAAGGTGGCTGCTTGAACTGATGAGATCGCGTGCGGGCGAGTGTGCTGAGTTTTACGTCGGAGCGTGTGATGGCCAGGGTCGTATCAATATTTCTTCCCGATCTGCCGACCGACCGAGTCAGGCGGGACGATCCCGCCATTCCGGCTGAGCAGGCGATCGCAGTGATCGGGAAGTCGGGATCGAAGAGATGGGTCTCTGCCGCCGATGCCGCAGCGAGAAAGGCTGGCCTGCGCGTCGGAATGCCTGCAGCTAAAGCGCAGGCTCTGTTCCGGGGCCTGATGATGGTCGACGCAGAACCTATTGCAGATGCCGAGGCGCTCGAGAAGATCACGTTGTGGGCGCTGACCCAGTATTCCCCGATCGTCGCCGTCGATGGCACGGACGGGATCGTCATGGACACCGAGGGCGCGGACCATCTGCAAGGTGGCGAGGCGCCGATGCTGACCGGAATTGCCAACCGTTTCCGCGGCAGGGGCCTGACGGCACGCGTCGCGATTGCCGATACGTGGGGAGCCGCCCATGCCTGCGCCCGCGCCATTACCCGCGACACCGTCATCGTTCCACGCGGTGAGACCGTCCGTGCCGTCGAAAGGCTTCCGATCTCGCTGCTGCGGCTGCCGGATAAGGTCGTAGGCGATCTGCGCACGCTCGGCTTCCAGACCATCGGAGAACTGTCGAACAAGCCCCGTGCGCCACTGACGCTGAGGTTCGGGCCGGAGATCGGACGAAGACTGGATCAGATGTTCGGTCGAGCCGGAGAGCCGATCGATCCCATCCGAGGGCCGGAAATCATTTCCGTCACCAGATCCTTTCAAGAGCCAATTGGGGCTGCGGAGACGATCAACAAGTATGTCGGCCGCCTTGTGATCCAGCTTGTCGACGAGCTTCAAAAGAAGGGTCTGGGTGCCCGGCGCGTCGACCTCATCGTCGACAAGGTCGATAACACCCGGCAGGCCATACGAGCGGGAACTGCGAAACCCGCCCGCGACGTCGCGTGGCTGACGAAGCTGTTCAAAGACCGCACAGAGAAGATCGAACCCGGATTCGGCATCGAGAAGCTGACGCTGGTCGCGGTGTGGGCGGAGCCGCTCGACGAGACACAGAAGGTGTCGTCGCTCGTCGAAGAGGAGGTGGCCGACATCACGCCGCTGATCGACATCTTCGGCAACCGCGGGCAGCGGGTCTATAGGGTCGCACCGTTCGCATCCGACGTTCCGGAGCGTTCGGTTGCGCAGGTCGATGCCGCGTCGGAACCGGAGGAGGCCACCTGGTCAGGCCATTGGCCACGCCCGATACGGCTGCTTCCCTATCCGGAGCTTGCAGAGGTCATCGCCCTCATGCCCGATCACCCGCCAGTTTCCGTTACCTGGCGTGGCAAGCGCCGGAAGGTGAAGCGTGCCGACGGACCTGAGCGCATATTCGGCGAATGGTGGCAGCGTACATCGGAGTGGGCAGCCGTGCGCGACTACTTCGTCATCGAGGATGAATCGGGAGAAAGGCTCTGGGTTTTCCGGTCGGGTGACGGGGTCGACGGTGAGACCGGATCCCATCGGTGGTTTGTCCAAGGGATCTTTGGATGAGGTACGCAGAGCTCCAGGTCACGACCCATTTCAATTTCCTCCGCGGAGCGTCCTCGGCCGCCGAGCTTTTCGAGCGTGCCAAGGAACTCGGCATCGACGCCATCGGCGTGGTCGACCGTAACTCTCTGGCAGGAATTGTCCGCGCACTGGAGGCTTCCCGGGCAACTGGGATCAAGCTCATTGTCGGCTGCCGCCTTGATCTCCAGGACGGGATGTCCGTACTCGTTTATCCGACCGATCGCGCAGCGTATTCCCGGCTGACGCGCCTGATCACGCTGGGGAAGTCCCGTGGCGGAAAGAACAACTGCATCCTGCACTGGGACGACGTCATCACCTACTCGGCGGGCATGATCGGGATCCTTGTGCCGGATCTCGCCGACGATACCTGTGCCGTGCATCTCAGGAAGATGTCAGAAGTGTTCGAGGATCGAGCCTATCTGTCCCTCTGCCTGCGCCGTCGGCCGAATGACCAACTCAGGATCCACGAGCTTTCGAACATGGCGACGCGGTTCAAGGTGAAGACCGTCATAACCAACGATGTGCTATTCCATGAACCTGGACGGCGGCAGCTTCAAGACATCGTCACCTGCATCCGCATGGGCACGACGATCGATGAGGTCGGTTTCGAACGCGAGCGCCATGCCGATAGATATCTCAAGCCTCCGGAGGAGATGGATCGTCTCTTTCCCCGGTATCCGGAAGCGCTGGCCCGTACGATGGAGATCGCCAGCCGATGTAAATTCTCGCTGGAAGAACTCACCTACCAATATCCTGAGGAAGCCATCATTCCCGGCAAGACGCCACAGGAATCCCTTGAGCATTATGTATGGGAGTGCATCCCGGATCGATATCCGGAAGGATTGCCGCCCGATGTCCTGAAGACCGTCCGGCACGAACTCGACCTGATCCAGAAGATGCGGTACGCGCCGTATTTCCTGACGGTGTTCTCGATCGTCAGGTTCGCGAGAAGCCAGAACATCCTGTGTCAGGGCCGCGGTTCGGCAGCCAACTCTGCTGTCTGCTATATTCTCGGGATCACCAGCATCGATCCGTCGACCAACGACTTGCTCTTTGAACGCTTCGTCAGTCAGGAGCGTGACGAGCCGCCGGATATCGACGTGGATTTCGAGCATGAACGCAGGGAGGAGGTCATCCAATGGATCTACAAGACCTACACGCGTGAGAAGGCCGCCCTCTGCGCCACCGTTACCCGGTACCGTGCGAAGGGCGCGATCCGTGACGTCGGCAAGGCGCTCGGCCTCCCGGAGGATCTGATCAAGGCGCTGTCGTCGGGCATGTGGTCGTGGTCCGAGGAGGTCAGCGACCGGAATGTCCGCGAACTCAATTTGAATCCTGACGACCGCCGACTGGTGCTGACCCTGCAACTCGCGCAGCAGCTCATGGGAGCGCCACGGCATCTCGGCCAGCACCCCGGTGGTTTCGTGCTGACCCATGACAGGCTGGACGACCTCGTTCCGATCGAGCCGGCGAGCATGAAGGACAGGCAGATCATCGAGTGGGACAAGGACGACGTCGAGGCGTTGAAGATGATGAAGGTCGACGTGCTCGCGCTCGGGATGCTGACCTGCATGAGCAAGGCGTTCGATCTCATCCGCGACCACAAGGACGAGGATCTGAACCTGGCTACGATAAAGCAGGAGGATTCCGCGACCTACGCCATGATCCGCAAAGCCGACACTCTCGGCACCTTTCAGATCGAATCCCGCGCCCAGATGGCGATGCTTCCCAGGCTCAAGCCACGGACATTCTACGATCTCGTAGTACAGGTGGCGATTGTCAGACCGGGGCCGATCCAGGGGGACATGGTACATCCGTATCTTCGCCGCCGAGAGGGTAAGGAGAAGGTAGAGTATCCCACGCCGGAACTCGAGGCGGTGCTCGGCAAGACCCTCGGGGTGCCACTTTTTCAAGAATCCGCGATGCGCGTCGCGATGGTCTGCGCCGGATTCACGGGCGGCGAGGCCGACCAGCTTCGCAAGTCGATGGCCACGTTCAAATTCACTGGAGGGGTCTCGCGCTTCAAGGACAAGCTCGTCAACGGCATGGTGAAGAATGGCTACACCCTGGACTTCGCCGCGAAGACATTTAGCCAACTCGAAGGATTTGGATCCTACGGCTTCCCGGAAAGCCACGCGGCGTCGTTCGCCCTGATCGCGTATGCGTCGAACTTCGTCAAATGCCACCATCCGGACGCGTTCTGCGCAGCGCTCCTGAACTCGCAGCCTATGGGCTTCTATGCCCCGGCGCAGATCGTCGGCGATGCGCGCGCGCACGGCGTCGAAGTCGGACCTGTGTGCATCAACCGTTCCCGATGGGACTGCACGCTCGAGAGGATCGGCAACACCGACCGCCACGCAGTCCGGTTGGGCATGCGCATGGTCAAGGGACTTGCCGCGGCCGAGGCCGCCCGGATCACCGCTGCCCGGATGATGACGGACTTCGACAGCGTCGATGACGTCTGGCGGCGATCAGGCGTTCCTGCCGAAGCTCTCGTGCAGCTCGCGGAGGCGGATGCATTCCGTCCGTCCTTGGAGCTCGAGCGCCGCGATGCTCTGTGGGCGATCAAGGCTCTGAGGGACGAACCACTGCCGCTGTTCGCTGCCGCCGCCGCGCGCGAGGAGCGGACGATCGCCGAGCAGCAGGAACCCGAGGTCACGCTCAGGCAGATGACCGATGGCCACAATGTCATCGAGGACTACAGCCACACGGGCCTGACCCTACGACAGCATCCGATCGCCTTCCTGCGCAAGGATCTCGAAAGGCAGAACATAGTGACCTGCGAGGCGGCCATGAACGCCCGCGATGGCAGGTGGGTCTGCGCGGCCGGGCTGGTTCTCGTCCGTCAGAAACCAGGATCCGCGAAGGGCGTGATGTTCATTACGATCGAGGACGAGACCGGCCCCGCCAATATCGTCGTCTGGCCGAAGTTGTTCGAGAAGCGGCGGCGCGTCGTTCTGGGCGCGAGCATGATGGCGGTCCACGGAAGGATCCAGCGCGAAGGCGACGTCGTCCATCTCGTCGCGCAACAGCTTCTGGATCTCTCCGGAGATCTGTCGGCGCTGGCCGACCGCGACATCGATTTCAAGCTGCCGTCAGGACGCGGCGATGAATTCGCCCATGGATCTCCCGGAGGAGGAGATTCCCGTGACCGGCCTAAGCCGAAGCCGATGCCGGAGGCGAGGGACATCTACGTCAGGGATCTGCACATCGATACGCTGAAGGTGAAGGCTCGCAACTTTCATTAGCGTTGTCGCGAATGCCACGAATCTCGTAGAGACCAATCATGGACGTGTACCAACAGCAGCTTCGCTTCGGAGTGAGGAAGCCCATCTTCCGGAGCGAGATGATCGCTGGCTTCGAATGCGGTCTCGTGCATGGTGGCCGTCACGACCTGCTCGCGACGACACGGCACACCGCTGCGGAACGAATGCGCGCTCATTTCGAGATCGTCGCCGGGCATGGAATGGTGACCGTGAGGGACGGCCTGGTTCCCGGCCATCACGTGATCGAACGGCTGAAGTCGGCTCGCGCCGCTGGGGTTGAAGGCATCTGGGATCTTTCGCATTATCATCGCAACCTCGACCCCGTTCGCTGCGCACGGATAGTCGCGGAGGCATCAATGACTGTGTCAGGCAACGAGCGCTTATGGCTTTGCCCCGTCAACGAGCCGTCGCTGTACCCGCTGCTGGCAGGCATGCCCCGACACGAAGCCATCGACATGGCCGTCACGATGGCGCGCACAGCAAGAGACCATCATCCGAATGTCGGAATCCTCACCAACGATCCCATAACCGGAGTGGGAGATAGGCAGTACGAAGCGACCGATGCCATCGTCTCCGCAGTCGAGGTGGACGTGATCGGTGTCAACTACTACCCTCATACGGCACGAACGATCCTGTCGAAGGTGCTGCTGAAGACCTGGCGTAGGTACAGGAAGCCGATCATGGTGTCGGAAACGAGCTGGCATGACGGGCATCCTGTCCATCACCGCCGACATCCCGGCTTCCACAAAGGAGCATGGCTACGGCATGTCCTCGATCAGGTCGACATCGCCCGGATGCACGGTGCTGACATCGTCGGCGTGTGCTGGTATCCGATCATCGATTGCCCTCCATGGAACTCGCCGCGTTCTGGCCGTCGCTGGAGCCATGGACTGATCCGGAGCGACTTGTCAGTCGACACGGCGCTTTCGATAGAACTCGGCAGACTTCAGTTATCGGAAGCCGCGTGAAGGCACCGTCGCATGCGGCCGGAGCAGTTTACCGCAGAAGCCCATCGACATCGAACTCATCCCAGCCTTGTAGCTCGGTGGCCGTTTCATCGATCGGTGCCCCAGTCGTTTTCCGTGCCTTAGCTGCCTTCTTAAGTGAGCGGGTGAGTTTCGCCCTATACGCTGCCTGCCGTCGGTTTTCGGCCCTTGCGGCAATATCCTCCTCGCGCCATTCATCCACAATGCCTCGGTCAAGGAGGTCTTCGATCACACGGGGATCGAAGACGTGGAATGTTATCTGTCTCGCACGACCGTTCAGCCTCACCGTCCTTGTTCCGGCACTTGGAAGACGACCGTCCTTCAGCCAGCGATGGCGCTCACCCACTGAAATTCCTAGAATATCCTGGATTTCGCGCGGAATGACCGGCAGGTTTTCGATTCCTTCCAGCGCCTTGGTGACGGCAATTGAGGTCGAGGCAAATTCATCCTCGCAAACCTCCGCCATCCCAAGTTTCAGCGTCATCCCGTCCACGTCGAGAGACTTCCGTACCGCTCCGGGAAGGCCCGCTCGAACCTCCAGGAGGATGCCTTTAGCGCGGACGGCCGATCCGAACGATGCCGTCGGTGACAGCGGCCACGTCTGAACGAGGGACGGGGGAACGATTATTTTCTTCTTCGGCATCGCGCGTAAATGGGTCTGGCGTTGTCCAGGTTCAACACTGGCTAGGATGCGTTTCGCGTACCGCTCATTGTCTCTGTCATATCACCCAGAGCCACTCCATCCACTGAGCGCGCCGTGATCTGGAACATTCCTTTTGGCGGGCCGTTAGCTGGTTCCCATACCCTGCACGGAGAGAATTCATGGTCACCATGGTCGGAAACGAAGGCAATATCGCGAAACTCGTCAAGGATCTGCTTTACCTTGAACACGACGCCATCGCCGCATACGATTCCTGCGTCGAACGGCTCGATGACAAGACGCTCGGCGCGAAGATCGCCGAGTTCAAGCAGGACCATCTGCAGCACGTCGTCGTTCTGAACGAGATGGCACGCGAACTCGGTATCGAGGCCCCGACCGAAGGCGACATGAAGCAGATGCTGACCACGGGCAAGATTGCGCTCGCCGACCTCATGGGAGATTCGGCAATCCTCAAGGCGATGAAGACAAACGAGGATGACACGGTAACGGCGTACGAACGCGCGTCCCGGCATGAGGATGCGATCCCGCAGTCGAAAGCTTTCTTCATGAAGGCTCACGAAGACGAGCTGCGACACCGTGCTTGGATGGAGACAACTGCGAAGTCTATGTGAACTTGAAAAACAGGTGGGCGATCCTCATCTAGGAATCACCACCCACATTGTCGACGGCCTGCAGTAACCATGACGGTTGCGCGTTCGCTGTCGCGGGTGACGAGGGCGCTCCCCATGACGGGTCGAGCGCCCTCTGTTTGTTTTCAGAAAGCAGAGATCAATGGTCATTGAACATGATCACTGCCTCCGTTGCATCGACAGCTCAGTCGGCCCCCTGGCGCACCTGCTTCACCGCCAGACTCCCCTCCGGCAACGCCTTTAGCAGACTTTCCTCATCTTTCGTCAGATGCAGCCAGTGCTGCCAGTCTTCCGGGCGAAGCACCACGATCTGACGGTCGTGGATCGGTGCTACGTCTGGCCCCGGTGAGGTTGTCAGCATCGTGAAGGACGGCGGCTGGTTGCCTTCCCCCTCTCTCCACAAACCTGCTATTGCGAGGAACGGGACCTTGTTGAGGGTGAACCGATGCTTCGCTTTGGGGTACTTTTTGCCTGTGAATTCAAAGAACGCCGA
Organism: Hyphomicrobiales bacterium; assembly: GCA_900472785.1. GTDB lineage: Bacteria > Pseudomonadota > Alphaproteobacteria > Rhizobiales > Rhizobiaceae > Pararhizobium. The sequence goes on from UCJH01000009.1 coordinate 79,593, forward strand.
AGCTGGGATGAGGCAGCGCCGACTGTCTGCGAAGTGACGGCCCTCGCTTCTGAAATTAAACACCGGGCCACCCTTGCGACCTGCGGGAGGCGGGAACCCAAACTTCATGGCCGCCAGCTCTACGGTGTCCGGATCTATGGCGCGCATAACCGGACCGATGTCACCGATCCTGATGTCGTCTGATTGCGGAAGATCGAGTTCCGTCTGGTGTGAAGGAACGCTCAACTCAAGATCCTGCATCATCTTGCAATATTCAGCATAGGCGATGTGCTGCTCATAGTCATTGCACATGATGTCGGTACTCTTGATTGCGGGACCTGGAAGCTAAGCCAGCGGTGATCTTGCCCCCTCCGGCGAAAAGAGCTCTCTGGCTGGAGCTACCGCGGAGAAATGCATCTGGCCCTCTCACCGTCGTTGCTGACGTAAGTGTCGTTCAGCGCATCATAACCCAGACGATAGCGAGCGGCGCACCACGTGATGTGCCTGACCTCGCTCGACGAGAGGACGGAAGACACCCCGTTTGTGGAACCGAGGCTCTCTTCAGTATACGCCGAAGCGGCCTGTCCACCGACATCAATAGTCGCGGGTTCCGGGATCTGGAAGGCGTTCGCAGTCGTCAGCCAGGAGACAAGGAAGATGCCGCTAAAAGCAGCGATGCTGGTGAGCTTGGCGACTTTGTACATTGAAGTGACCGATTGTTAGAACCATCTAAGAAACGGCATTTGAAAGGGTTTGGTTCCTTTCAGTAACAGCGGCCGATCGTTCGACAAGTGCCTGCACCACGGTCTCGGCGCGTGCTAGACACACCAGTGCGCCTTCGACGACGGTTGATTGAGGTCGCCCATCTTTGAGATCCAGGACGCGGTTGCTCGCGGGTGCGGTGATCACCGCGAAGTGCCCACCTGGGCTATAGATCGCGATACGATATCCTTTGAATTCACGCACCATGCTGGGCATGGCGCACATCCTGGCGAGTCCCGTGCCGCAAATGATGGTCGGACGATACTGGCTCGTCGCGCCGCGCAAACGCGGGCGCAGGCGGTGAAGAGAGCACCATCGCTTCTGTCACCCAGACCCTGCCGTCGACGTATTCGCCACGACGGATCGCGGTTGCGGCGAGATCGCGATAGTATTCCGCGAAGCGGACAAGTCGTCTGAGGGATTTCTCCGGGGGCAGTGCTGTCACCTTCATGGCTTCGCATGTGACGATGACCAGCCAGACCGAGGCACCGTCAGTCAAGGCTATCTGTCCGTTTTCGTAGTAGATGAACGGTGCGGGTTCGCAGAGGGTTATCTCGACTTCGCTCATGTCAGCCCGCCTTCCTACTCTTGAGTTCATCCGAGACGGATTTCCGCAGTGCATCCATGATGTTGACTACGTTCGATTTCGCCTCGGCGACCTCAGATTTCTTGCCCTTCGCAACTTTGTTCGGCTTGAGCGCCTTCTTCTTCTCAGCGATGAGCTTCAGCAGACTTTCCTGGATAGGGTCGCTCACCATGTCAGGCGACCAGCGGGTTGTCTTCTGTTTGATGAGCTGCTGAACGAGAGGGATCAGATCCGGATCGGCTTCGTCGTCTATATCTTCGAAATAGGCCTCTTCAGGTCGGACCTCATCGCCGAAGCGGAGCGACCACAGGACGATGCCGTCATCGCGCGGTTCGAGGACAACCGCCTTCTCCCGGCGGCCGATGACGAGTTTCGATATCCCCACGACCTTGTCGGCCTTCATCGCATCACGGATAACGGCGAAGGCCTCGTTGCCTACCGCGTCGTCCGGCATCAGGTAGTGGGGCTTCTCCAAGTAGACCCATTCGATGGAGTCGGCCGGAGCGAATTTCTCGATGTCGATCGTCTTCACGGTGTCGAGCGCGACATTGTCAAGGTCGTCGTCCGTGAGGATGACGTAATCGTTCTCCCCGCGCGCGTAGCCCTTGGCTTCGTTCTCGTTCTTGACAGTTTTGCCAGAGACAGAGTCGATGTACTGTGAGACGACGCGGTTGCCCGTCTCCTTGTTCAGGGTGTGGAAGCGAACCTTTTCGCTCTCGGACGTCGCCGGGGTCATGGCGACTGGACACGTGACCAGCGACAGCTTGAGATAGCCTTTCCAATAGGGGCGAAGCGCCATGTCCTGTCTCCTTACCCTGCCTTGCGCTGCGGGGCAGCCTTCGACGACGCGGTCTTCGGTGCCGTCCCGCGCGCGGCGCGTTGCCTGCCAGCACCAGCGTTGGCATTGGCGGCGGTGCGTTTCGGCTTGTCTTCCGCCGCCTTCATCAGGCCTGCACTCTCCCGGAGCGCGGCCAGCAGGTCGTTCGGCTTGGAGACCGCAACCTTACTGCGTTTCGGCAGCGCTTTGCCCTCGATCTTCGCCTTCACCATCTCCTCAAGCGCGGCTTCGTAACGATCGTCGAAGGTTGCCGGGTCAAAGTCGCCCTTCTTGGTGCTGATGATGTGCTTCGCCAGATCAAGCATCTCGCCTTCGATCTTGATTTTCGGCATTCCCTCGAACGCCTTCTTCGATGAGCGGACCTCGTAGTCGTAGTTCAGGGTGGTGGCGATGAGCCCCTTGCCGTGGGGGCGGATCAGGACAGTTCGCATTCGGCGGAAGAGCACCGTCCTGGCAATGGCAGCAACCTTCGACTTCCGCATGCCGTCGCGGAGGGCCGCGAAGGCATCGGATCCCATTCTGTCCGGGGTCAGGTAGTAAGGCTTGTCGAAGTAGACGTCGTCCACGTCCGAGCACGGTATGAACGCTTCGATCTCAAGCGTCTTGTTGCTCTCCGGGATCGTTGCTGCGACCTCATCAGGGTCAATGATGATGTACTGGCCGTTCTCGATCTCAAACCCCTTGGTCTGCGCCTCTTTCGGAACAGGCTCTTCGGTCTCGCTGTCGATGAATACTCGATTGACGCGGTTTCCGGTGGCGGTGTTGATAGTATTGAACGTAATGCGATCCGACGTCGAGGCGGCGGTGTAGAGGGCTACCCCTGCGGACACCTCGCCGAATTTGATGAAGCCCTTCCACTGTGCACGCTGGCCTGCCATCGAACTCTCCCACGCAACTGACACAACTTTGGCGATTCAACCGAATCACTTGGCGAATCGTTCCGGACCAAAAAGCGACTCTTTTTCAATGGCTTGATTCAGTTTCCACCACAACCAGAGGAGTCGAACCAAGCCGCTGGAATCGATGCATCTTTTCGCCAGGTCGCGAGTTACCGTCGTACCGCAACCGCAGGAGAGTCCCATGAGCAAGCGCGAGCTGATCGATACAGGAACCGACAAGCGTTACGTCCGCCGTGACGAGAATGGCCAGTTCAAGGCGTCTGTCGATGTTGGCAGATCTCTGTCCGCTGACAAGCGCCACGAGGCGAAGCACGATGCGAAGCCAGGGGAGGGCGACAAAGGCGACCACAAGCGCACGTGAAGGTCGCAACATACAACGTCAACGGCGTGAACGGTCGGCTCGATGTGCTGCTTCGCTGGCTAGCCGAGGCGGCGCCGGACGCTGTCGTGCTCCAGGAACTTAAGGCCCCTGATGCCAAGTTTCCGGTAAAGGAGATCGAGAAGGCCGGATACGGGGCTGTGTGGCACGGCCAGAAGTCCTGGAACGGGGTCGCGATACTTGCCCGCGGTCAGGATCCTCTGCTTACGAGGAAAGGGCTTCCGGGTGATCCGGAAGACGATCAGAGCCGATACATTGAGGCAGTCATAGACGGCATCGTGGTAGGTGGCCTCTACCTGCCGAACGGCAATCCATATCCCGGTCCGAAATTCGATTACAAGCTTCGCTGGTTCAAACGCCTGCACGATTATGCAGCCGAATTACTGGAGCTAGAGGTGCCTGTCATCCTGGCGGGGGACTACAACGTCATGCCCACGGAGCTTGATGTCTACAAGCCGGAGCGGTGGAAGGATGATGCGCTCTTCCGCATCGAAGTGCGCGAAGCTTTCCGCGAGCTGGTCGAGCAGGGCTGGACCGACGCTCTCCGGCAGCTACATCCAGGAGAACGCATCTACACGTTCTGGGACTATTTCAGGAATGCGTATGGGCGGGATGCCGGACTTCGACTGGATCATTTCCTACTCAGCCCCGATCTTGCCGATCGGCTCGGGAAGGCTGAAGTGGACAAGCACGTCCGCGGATGGGAGCACACGAGCGACCATGCCCCGGTTTGGATTGAACTCGCCGACAAGCCAATCAAGAAACGGAGAAAGTCATGAGCACAGAATGGCGGGCTGATCTGCGGCTCAAGCTGGAGGATCTGGTCGATAAATTCGTCGTAGAGGGAGCCGAGCATAGAGAAGTCATCGAGGCGGTCCGCACGGAGATCGAACATCTCTGCAAGGCCTATGAATATGATCCCGATCCCGCTGACGACGACACTGTGATCGACGAACCTGCGAACGACTGGCCTGCGGCTACCTGAACATTTGCATCCTGCTAACTCGATCGCAAGGAGTTCGGCCGGACAGCGGCGAGATCGATCAGGGAGTAGAAAGACGGACAGCGACAACCTTCTCCAGCAGCTCCAAGAACTTCCCGTTCTCCTGCGAGCACTTCCAGAAATTCACGAAACGGCAGACGAGCTGAACGTTCTCGGGCTCGTAGTGCCCGTTACTGTCGATCCGATCCACCGAGGCAAGCATGTCGTAGTCTAGGTTCTCTTGACCGTCGACGTGCAGAGGTAGCCCGGTGATGGCGCAGATGCCCTCCTGCTTGATCATGAGATCGGCAAGGCGCGCTTTCATCTCCGGCTCAGGGCAGAGGAGCCTCTTATCCTTCAGGGTTCGGAGGACCTGCTGACCGTTCGAGTTTCGCACAGTGTCCCTGATCGTCATCATCATACGGGAGAGCACCAATTCCGAAAGCTCGACGTTACTTCCAAGGCTCTTTCCTTTGTCTGCGCCAAGGCGGTTTCTCCACTCCCGGAGCTGGTGCCACTGGTCGAGGTCATCGCCGTCGATCAATGCCGCGATGTATTCCTTCATCATCGGATCGGCCACGCGGAAGACGGCCTGCTGCGTCGTCAGGTAGTCCTTGGCCTTAGGATGGATTGAGTTCCAAGTGAGAGGGACAGTACGACGGTTGCGGCGTGACCAAGGCGTGACGGGTTTCGCGATCATCACCTTCCCGTCGTACTCCTCAAACACCGGATCGGCTTCTGTCGTGGTGGCCCAGTAAAGGTCGTTGCCAGCACGGTGGAGCCAGATGTCATCCTCGCTTTCAGCGATCCGGGTTGCTCTATTGAACCAAGTCGTAGCTCGGCCTTTGACGTCGCTCTCGGTTACACCCTTGGGTGCCGCCCTCATTTCCAGCCGGAGAAATTCCTCCCTATCTCCGGCGCGCCATGCCTCGAAGTAAGGAAGGTCGTAGCTGAGAGCCACGACCTTCCGCTCCAGGCAATCCGCCCACAGCTCGTTCGCGTCCCCTGTCATTGCAATCAATATCTCGCCAGCCATGCCACCCCTCCAGATTGCCCTCTGGATCGCAGGAATCCCCTTTGGGTGCAAGATAGCCTGGCCCTGGCGTTGTCGGAGCTTACTCCTTCTTCAGCTTCCTCGGGTTCTTGAAGTGCATGTACAGGGACCGCAGCGCCACAGCCGCAACTTCGACATCCCAAGCCGTGCGGATCCTGAATTCCGCAGTGACGGATTCCCGCGCGGTCTTCTTCGACCACTTGAAAACCGACCATTCCTCGCGGATCTGCCACTGGTTGGCGACGAAGACTGGCCATTCGCGCGAGGATGACTTCCTGAAGGTCTTTCGGACGATGAGGTCGTTACCATTGACCAGAAGCTCGACATAGGTCGCGCGCGTCGCGGTGTACGCCTTCACGTCTCGGCCTCCCATCGACGTCGGGAGAACGAATGAAGGGCAGACGCTTGCCATTTCCTCCCGGAACCGCGGCCAGATCGCCGGATCGCCACTTCCGTGCCCCAAGGATCCGATTGCGAGCTCCATCGACTTCCGCTCGACAATGTAGACCTTGTTGCGGGTCGGCAGCCTGGCATGCCGTCTCAGGATGCCCAACTCCAGTAAGCGGGCTTCGAGATGATCCTCTTTGCATCCGAGACGATCAAGGTAGAGCTTGGCATTCACGTACTTCCCATGGAAGTCCTCAAAGGACCTTCGATCAAGGTAGACACGGCCGTCTTCGCCCTCGCGGGTCTTGATCAGGTTCGCGTCGACCAGGATCGTCACGACCTCGGGCTGGTAGCCCATGAGTTCGGCGGCTTCGATCCTTCGGATTTCCCGGTCGCCCACTTGCCGCCGGAACGGCTTCTTATGGACAATGGCCTCGAACTGCCAAGCTGAGATACCTTTTCGCCTCCGGTCGATCCTGCAGACCGACATCCTCCCGGCAAGTACGGCCTCGACGATCTGGGCATCAGTGCACCCGATCTGCCGGGCGAGATACCCGATGCGATGCACCTGGCCGGATCCATTCGTGCAGGTGACACCGCGAATGCTCTGAGCGACCCTGTCGATCTCGGATCCTCGCAACGCAAGTCCATGGCCCGCCGCGCCGAACAGCCGCGTATTGTTGAAGCCTGTGATCACACCGCTTTTCGCCAGCTTCCGTACGCACTGCTGGCTGCATCCCAGCCGACTGGCAGCCTCGCTTACGGAGATCAGGTCTCGCGCTACAGCATGAAGCTCGTCCACCCGCTCTCGGCTGAGGAAGGCGCGGGATGCGGCCGACGCATCTTTCGGCACCAGACCGGCTTGCTGGGCAAGTCTCCTCAGGCCACGGACATCGGCTCCGAACTCGCCGGCGGCTTCCTTTATCGTGAACTCCTGGTGCGGTAGCTCGATCTTGAGGTTTTGTCGACCGATACGCCCGACGGACGCGAATGCGCGGCGAGACGCGTTGTCGACATCCGGCCATAGCGCTGCGCGCCGAAACCAGCCGTAAGCATTCTTGACCCCGCGATTGCGTTCGTCTTGCGAGACATGCTCTTCGAGCCAGCGGACGAACGCTGCCTCGACCTCGGTCGCGGATCCACGCAAGGTCTCGAAACCACGGCGGCAGTGTCCGGGATCCGCTCGAGGTGTCTTCGTGGTCCATGGATTCGCCACAAGACGACCGACCATTGCGCAGGCGTCGATCACCTCGTGCAGCGGGGCTGAATCCAGGACCGGGCGCTCTGCCCCGGCCACGTAGCCGAGCCGGGACAACACATACCATTCGAACCCGTCGGATTCCTCTGAGCGAGGCCGTGCACGAGGGAGGTATTCGCCGTCGGGAGCGCTTTCAAATGACGGAAACCACCACTTGATGCGATCTCCTGCCGCCGTCTCTTGTTCGATGGGGACACTGTGCAGGGGGCAGATCTGGAAATCAATGATGTCCCACCAAGATCGATGATAAGGCCCCTCCGCCAAGCATGCTCGGCAAAATCGCCGATTATAGAAGGACACCTGCCTTTTACGGAGAGTCTGACCCGCCAGGCAGTGAAAGTTGCCGTTCCAAACCGGAGTCCATCTGACAAGGGATTGCTTCCTGTCTTCCGGAAGAGGGAGGAGGAGCAGCTCGTTGAGGATCTCCTTAAGGACGATGTTGCGGCCGTTGATCTCCATTTCATTGGCATGGACGCGCGCACTGGCCTGATAGCCTTCACCGACAAGACGGGCGAAATAGTCCTGTGCTGGCTCGCCCGTTTCGGGTTTTGTCTGCCATGAAGCGAAGGGAAGGCGGCCTTTCCGGACGGAATGGTTCATCTCAGGCCCCCATCTTGAAGTATTCGCGGGTGTCGCCGGGACGCTGCCGGATGGCAGCCTGCTCATACAGATGACGAGGAAGAATCCGCGGGGCATCGTCGTTTAGGGCCTGCCATGCGGCTGGACGTACGACGTTGAATACCTGCCCGATCGCACCTCCTGTGAAATCAAAGAGGTCGCGCGCGATGGACTTGCTTGCCAGTCCAGAGGATTCCGAAAACGGAAGCCGGAGATTGACTTCCCGCAACAGGAGCCGGAATTGATCGAAAGCATCCTCTCCGAATGGCGCGAGGATCATTTTGGGAAATCCGCCTCGTCCGGCCAATGGTGCGTTGGCCTGGACATACCCGTAGATGTCTTCCTCGCCTACTAGCAGCACGTTGAGGACTTCGGTGTCGGCGAGTTGCTTCAGGAAACTGTAGAAATCCCTCCGGTGGTTCTTGCTGCGATCATGAAAGAAAAACTGGGCATCATCGATGATTACCAATTGCGCTCCCGCGCGGACAATCCTCGCGACCGCATTTCTCATAAGACTGGCGACCTTGATTTTCGGAGCAGTTCCCGGGCCTGTGGCCTCATAGATCATTTCAGCGAGGCTTTGCGGGGTATTCTCACCCGTGACCGGCAGGTAGATGACTGGATGAACGACTCCATGATCGGTATGAAACGGCGGCCACCGATTGCAGTAATGCTTGATGATGTCGGTCTTTCCAGCACGGGTCTTTCCCATCAACCCCGCGACCATGCGGGTTCCATGGCTGCCGCCCGCAACAGGATAATGCAGCTTCTCGATGAAAGCGGTGATGTCATCGAAGACCGGATAGGTGACGAGGAGAGTATCGATCAGTGTTTTCCGCTCCAGGCGGCCAAGCATACTGACGGCACGCCGGGCTTCCGGGGTCTCGAATTTGGTGGTGTGAAAATGAGTGATCATGGCTACTTTTTCCACGTTGGATTTCTAGCGAGGAGGTCATCGATGTCGTCGTCGTCATCGAGAGCAGGCGGCGGAGCGGTCTCACGAGGAAGTGGCCCATGATGGGTGCCATCGGCCTTCTTCTGTTTGCGCGTCTTAGGAGTCTCAGGCTCCGGCACAACGGGGGCGGACGGCGGCACATTCTCCTTGATGTCGATTGGAAGGGTGTAAAGATTGGTGTTGACCGCTGCCGCTGTTGACATGTTGATCGCGCCATTAGCTTCCTGGCGGGCAAGCTCGAGCGTCTTCCTTCGTCGATCGGCAATGACGTGACCTTGGACGAATTTTGCCAACTTGTGAGCCGGATCAAGCTTCTTCCGGTTTTCCTCGATCAGATCCAAGATCATTCGGTGCATCCTCCGACGCGCCTCCAGGAGGGTGGGAACCTGCCTTTTCGCTCTCGCCTCGCTGCGACGGTAGGCCAGGACCATCTTGTGAATGTCCATGCTCATGTCCTTGCAGTACTCAAGATCAGGTCCCACCGCCTGCACCTCGATGCTTTCCTCGCGGTAGGGGTCGGTTACCCAGGCTTGCCCGATGTTGTTGACGTTGATGGTGAGATCGAATGTGGTCGTGGCGTGTCCGGGCCTGGCTCTCTTCGTCTTCGGATGTAGCGACAAAGCAAGCAAGCCTGGTGCGTTGTAGTGGATTCCATCGGTGCGGATGCCATCCTTCTGGATCGTCACTCGCCGATGCTCTCCGGCTAGACGGGCGAAGATCGAACGATCGAGCAGCGGGCGGCGCGGGATCGATGTTTCGTGCTTTGCCCAGAGTTCTGCTGGAACTCCCTCGAAGGTGAGAAGGTCACCGCCCAGACCCGCACGCGGTGTCTGATGATGGATAGTGGCGATCCAGTGCTGCAGCACGGTCTCCACCTCGGACAATGACAGCAAGGGCACTGCCATGTCGCGATCCTCTCCGAACAGTTCCCGAATTTTCGGGGATTCCATGGTGGAGCCGGGCAGGGCATGGAAGACATCCCTTGTGATGGTTCCCAGGGCTCTCTCAAGCGCGCCCTTGTCCCCGGGGCGCCCTGGCCTGTACTCAACGATATCGAAACCAAGGGTTCTGGCCGCCGCACTGATCGAGTCACCAATAAAATGCAGCGCATTATCGACGCCAAGGCGGTTGAATAGTCCGAACCATGGCCAGGACACGCCCGCTAGAAGGCGGTCTTCAAGACCGAAGATCGCAAGTTCGAGCCCCCTCAAGAACGTCGTATACGACGGGTCGCCAAAGCTCGGCAGAGCAGCGATCACAATTCCGGTCATCCGCTCCCGGAAGACAAGCAGGTCAAGACGACCGAAGGCGAGGGGATTGGCATCGAGATACGCCACGATATCCGTTTTGAGATGGTCGACGTCCACGATATCCATCAGGCACTGAGGCCGCGCGATACGAATGTATTGCTGGTTCTTCGCCGCGGCAGTTTCCTGACCGAAGCGAAGCAGGTCCCTCGTGTAGAAATCAACGGAGCTCAGCTTCTCGTCGAACGAGCTTTTGCCGATCTTCAACACGCCCTCGCTATCGACTCCCCGGTGCCGGACAGTCTCAAAGCGCGGATCGTTGAGGAGTAGCTCAATGAAATGATCCTGCATCGTCTTGTAGTCGCCCTTCGGCTGCGACCATGCAAAATGGGCGGCGATCTCGAGTGCCTCGTGGATCAGCGGATGCAGGCGCAGGGTTTCATTGCCGCCACGCTTCTTCCTTGCGAAGTTCATCAGACGGTCGAACCGCGTGCCACCGCGATCCCTTCCAACCATCTTTCGCAGCCATTCGTAGCTCGGAGGTTCCTCACCTCTTCTAGCCGCAATCTCCGCGAGGAATTCCCGGGTGATCTTCTTCGACGGGCCGCGTGAAGAGCGTACCTTCTCAAAGAACGGATAATATTCATCGACATAGTCCATCGCGCGCTCGGCCTCGAGGCGATCGGCTTCCGCCAAGGCTAGCGCCGATCCTGGCAGTCGACGCCTGCCATCGGATCCGACGGGGACGATACGCCCCGCCTTCTCCAGCTTCCGCATACCAGCATTGGAAAGCGGGACCTGCTCGCCGTTTTCAAGGCGGGTGAAGATCGCTACCTTCGTGGACATCTGGGTAAGCTGCAGCCACTCTTTGAATCGTGTTTCGCTGTACTTCTGCCTGCCCTCGGAAAAGAGCAGCACACGATCACCTGGCTTCAGGTCGAAGATCTGGCCGTCAACCTCACCCGGTACGATAGCCGGAAGCTCGAGATCCTGTGCCGTCAATACCGGCTGCATGAATTCAAAATGTTTGGAGACGAAAGACATTATCCGAGCCTCCTGGACACGGTGGTGGATGGTCCGAACGGGCGGCTCATGTCGAATTCGATCTTGCCCACGTACGCTAATCGTAGGATCGAGCTGGCTACGACATTTATGCCAGCACATGGACGAGCGGCTTCAGGTGCCTCATCTTGCCATCGTTCCGTCAGCACGTTGAATGGCACCGCCTCGGACAGATGAGCCACGGTAGCTGGCAGCGGGTGATCGAGAATGCTGCGTTCGACGGCAGAGAGATCCGTTTCACCCCATCGCGGCCTATTGGAGTGGATTAGATTGCGGTTGTAGAAGCGAGGCTGACTGAGGATCTGTCCAGCCCACATGATTTCATAGGTTGCGCCGCAGTCTTTTTCTAAGGAGAGACCAAGTTCCCGATTACGTTTGCTGCACCGCGCTGCATCGACGTCATGCAGGAAATCGATGAATCCGACCGTGCCGTTCCGGCGGAGCACGGCTACATCAGGAATGTGATCTTTCCACTCGGTGCTCGTTTCATCGCGCGTGGCCGCGATGTAGCGGATCGTAATCGGGAAGGGGGCGATGGCGATGATATCCGGATCGCCGTCGAGCAGCGTAAGTCCATGCAACATCCATGGTCCCCGGGCAATCACCATGCCGGATGACCGCACCTTCCTCGTCGTAAACTTGAAGCGACTGTGCTCGCGCACACGGGCCGGAAACGACACGCGCGGCTCGTGATCCGCCGAGAACAGATACTCGAACGTGCGGCGCAAGTGCTCGGGCTTCCATTCAGACGCATGAGGAACGCACTGCAGGAGCACCTTGTAGTCATCGAGTGTCGATCGCTTGCGGTCATCCGACGGCAACGGCTTCGTTACGCGGGTCGGCTTCTTCATTTTTCGGGCAGGGCGATGAGGACTTGGCATTTTGACTCTCCTTTTTACGTGAAAAAAGGACAGCTCACCGATGTCCGCCAGGGCGGGGGCAGGCGAGGCGGCCAATGGAGCCAGCTTTTTCAGCAGAGATGTCGAGATCCCGAACTTTTCGAGATTTTCGATATCGATCGGCATGTTGCGTACGCACGGGCTGTGAGCATGACTGATCATTGGCAATGCCTCTCCGTTCACGCCCCGGGTGCCGGAGCGCGTTCGATGAACTATCTGTTGACATCGGCCAGAACGGGTGGATTTCGCCTGGCGCGCATGCAAGGTCCCACAGGTCGAACCGCTCGGCAAGAGCTGTGGAACCGCTAACAAATTGATAAGATTGAGGATTCGACGATGGATCCTTGAGGCGTGCGCCAAGTATATCGCGACAAGCGAGTCCTGCGCCGAGTCCTTTTTGGGACATCGTTGCAAGTAGATCGCAAGCACCGACAGGCTCTGCAATCGAGACGGCGTAGCATCTGCGGAAGTCAAACGACCCGACAGCGCAACCCGCGGCAGGGACGATGTGGTGCCTTTGAATCTTTGAAGTCTCGCAGTCGCGTGCGAACGCGCGGCCTTAGGCTCGCGAAGGGATTCCTATTCGTATTCGCATCGTGTGCATCGCCATGTTTCCTTCATGGAATCCTGGTGGCTCGGCTGTGGCATCATCATGAGCCGGGGAGCCGTATGGATTGCGAGAAACCATATGTTCCGTTTCTGTTCTGACGTCAACGGGCCCCACTGAAATTTTCCGGTTGGCTGGAGTGTCGACGAGCCGGATTGATTTCTATGTGATCTCTCAACCTTTTCGTGCGAGGCTGCCGCGACAGGGGAGTCGGTCACGGCGGGGGAGACGTGCTCACAAAGAACCACGCACAGGAGGGGCTGAGCCGGGCATACATGCAAGCGGTGTCATCCACGGCGCGAGTATGGATGAGTATGCAGGACGAATTCGACTATGGATTCGATGGCCAGCTCGACTTGATCGCGGACATCCGGGTGGATCCAGACGGTCGACGGCAACTCATAAAGGCCGGATATGTCATCGATTTCCAGCTCAAGTGTTCGCAGAACTGGACCGAGATCGGTGACGACATCGTCTGGAGCATCAAGTCTAGCGCGTACAACAAGCTCGCAGGACGCGGTGCGGGTGCGATACCGTCCGTTCTCATCCTGATGTGCCTTCCGGATGATCAGACACCGTGGGCTGAATTCTCGGAAGATTCGCTCGTCCTTCGTAAGTGCTGCTACTTCACCACGATATCTGGCCCGCGACTGGAAAATGACGCCTCCACGAAGCAAATCAGGATCCCCAGGACCAATCTTCTGGATTCATCGAGCTTGTTGAGCATCCTCGAGCAGAATAGAACCCGCCTCGACGGCTTCTTCGCACCAAGGGCCGAGGAAGCGCCATGAAGATCAGTCGCCAAAACATAGAGCGCTACCTCGATGATCGTGGCTGGAAGCGTCAGGTTAGCGCAGACGCGTCCTTGATAAGGTACCAGCTCACGGGCGACGAAGGCTTGAACGGAGCCGTGAATATCTTCTTTTCGAGTACCGACGATCTGGACGTGCGCGTAAACGAAGCTGCTGCAGCGCTGGAGGTGATCCGGCAGGTCTACAATCTCTCCGAACCAGCTTTGCGGGCTGGCCTGACGTCCCTGGCGTTTGACAAGATTCTCGCCACGATCCCCGACGACTACATCAGAAACGAATCCATAGAGCTTCGTGCGGCCAGATCCTACCTGAATGGAATGAAGGGCTTGATCGCAGCATCCGCGATGAGCGAGCTGACAGGCGAGCGGACATTCCGGAGAACGAACAAGGAGGCTTCGGACTATGCGGACAGGTGCCGGTTCGCGCATACCTTCAAGGGCAGCTTCGGCCTCGCTATCGAATCTCCAGTAGGATTCAATGACCAGACTGAACTTGCGTTCATCGAGCCGACGATCCCATTTGGTCGCAAGGTAATCCGCCGCATCGCGAACGGCCTCCAGTCGGTTGTAAAGTCCTTCAGTGAGGATAGTCTATCGCCGATCCTGGACGCTGCCGATGGTCTCAACGCCAACATGTGCAGCGAGTTGGTCAGCATAATCGATCGGTCAGAGATCCCCCGGATCGATATCGCTTTTGTGCTCTCGCCCGAGTGGGAGCCCGACGTTCCGCCACCGCCGGCCTTCCACATCGATGCCCGATATCGAGAGCTGCTGAAGGACGCATCCGCCCGACTGACCTCTGAGGACGACGCGCAACCTGTTACAGTTGTCGGCCGCATCGTCAACTTGCACGCAGATCTCGATCCCGATGACCTGCTAGATGCCGACGTCGATCGCATCGTTCAGGCGAACTGGGATAGCCCCGAGCACGGCCTCATCAAGGTTTCAATCGGCTTGAGTCCGGCAGGTTACCTTGCCGCGGTCGAAGCTCATGGCAAAGGTCAGCTCATTTCCGTTCAAGGCGCACTGCGACGCAAATCGCGTTCGTGGATCCTACAGGATGCACAGGAGCCGAGGTTCATCCAGATATGAGTGTTGGTGATCAGGATTCGGCATTGTCGCGGCTGGACTTCGATCGTCTGAGCTTTGATCCCCGGGAGCTTTCCGCGCGGCTTGCTGCAGCAGAGGATTGGGGGAAGCTGGTCGTTTGCCACATCTATCTCGACCACATCCTCACAGCAGCCCTGACGGATCATATGCCGAGAGCCGAATCCTATCTGAAGAGCGGCTACAAGACATTCGCAGATAAGGTTGCACTATGTCAGGCGCTTGCGATTATCGACGACGAGATCGCTGTGACGCTGAAGTCCATCAACCGTCATAGAAACAAGTTCGCCCACCGACTTGTATTTGACGTTCCGGACGAAACCAAGGTTGCCCTCTTCAAGGAATTCTCACCGTCGAGGCCGAAGGAGCATGTTCTCGGCCCGGATGGGTTCGACAATTTCCTCTTCACCGTCGTGATGCTTTCAGAATTTGAACGCATCTACACCCAGGTGATCGCCGAAAAAGATAGGGAGATCGCGTTCCATCGCGAGCGGATGCTGGAGATCGCGATCGATATGTTCGCGGAGCCAAGGATTTAATCCTTCCGGCCTATTGGTGGTAGGGTTGTGATACGCGTTCTGGCGCCTGCGCTTGAGAGCCATGTACCGTGTTTGAAGCTATATTTTTACTATTCTAAGCCATTTCTTGCGTCTTTTTAATGTAACTTCGGTGCCGATATCCGCGTGCCGTAATTACATGCATAATTCTGTGTGTCAGGGTGTATAGATCCGGTGAAATCTCGCAATTTTTGGCGCGGTTGCACGAAAAATAGGCCGAAATTTATTTTCCAACCCATTCCGAAGCGATGTTGAGCTTGAGCGTTACTCTCAAGGACTCAATCCTTGTGGAGACGTGCTAGCGCCTTCTTCGCCGTTCCAAAAACATCCACAAAATGATCGGAAAAAGAGCCTGCCGAGCGGTGCTGCCGCTCTCGTTTCGATCGACTGCCCTGGGGCCATGCAGGCGGCTGCGGCAGATCAATGCTAACTGCCCGACGACCGGCCACAAAATGCCTTATCGGAGGCCGTTTACTGATTTTATTGGGTTATTTTGAACTGGGTGTACGCTGATGCCAAGCCCAGTGCACGTTGTTGGCAAGCTGGTGTACGCTGTTGCCAAGCACTACAGAAGCTTTGGTGCACCCGACTGGATTCGAACCAGTGACCTCTGCCTTCGGAGGGCAGCACTCTATCCAGCTGAGCTACGGGTGCATTCTTGGACGGCGGTGCCGTCGAAGCAGGCTGTGACCGGTTCATAGCTCAGGACTGCCGCCGCTTCAATGGCGAATGCATCTCAAGCCAAAGGAATTTCCCGCATCGGGGCCGGGCGGGCACGCGGATGCAATCCGCAGGACGGTCGCATCCGTAGAGGATTGAAAGAGGGATCTCTCGGCTAGGCTCTACAACAGTCAGGGAAACGGGATGACGTCGCTTGAGACAGGACTGAAGGCGGTGGTTGTCGGCGCGAGCGGCGGCATCGGTTTGGCGGTCGCTGCGGCGCTGGAGGCCGATCGCCGATATGCCTCCGTCATCAGGCTTTCGCGCTCCCAGACTGGTCTTGATCTCGTAGACGAGGCGACCATCCGGCAGGCGGCATCTGACGTCGGTGACCGTTTCGGGACTATAGATCTGGTCTTCGATGCAACGGGTGCACTTGCCATGGATGGACAGGGGCCGGAGAAGACCATTCGGGCGATCGATCCGGCAGCGATGGCAAAACAATTCGCGGTCAACGCCATCGGGCCCGCGCTGCTTCTGAAACATTTCGCACCCTTGCTGCACAGGGATCGCCGCGCGGTGTTCGCAACGCTGTCGGCGCGTGTCGGCTCCATCGGCGACAATCGGCTGGGCGGCTGGATTTCCTATCGTGCGGCCAAGGCCGCGCTGAACCAGATCGTCCGGACTGCGGCGATCGAGATCGCTCGAAGCCGCCCGCTGTCCTTGGTCGTGGCGCTCCATCCCGGTACCGTGGAGACGTCCTTGAGTGCGGACTTCAGTCGCAACCACGCAGTCTTCTCGCCAGCCGAGGCGGCAGCGAAGCTGCTTGCCGTGCTTGAGGGGCTGGACTCATCCCGAACAGGCGGATTTTTCGCTTATGACGGCCAGTCGATCGAATGGTAGGCGCACAACAAAAAATGCCGCGCTTCATGGGCGCGGCATCATTTCTCTGAAAGCGGTATCGGTCAGGCTGTCTGCATGGCGCCCGGACCGGCGATGGCGCCGGGCGGGACCTTGCCGAGGATGATCATGCCCAGCACTTCGTCCTTGGTCACGTCTTCGGTGCGGGCATGGCCGACGACCTGGCCGTTCTTCATTACCGAAACACGATCGGCGAGGTCGAAGACGTCGTGGATGTCGTGGCTGATGAGGAAGATGCCGATGCCTTCGCGCTTCAGCTGCTTGATCAGTTCCCCGACCTGCGCCGTTTCCTGCGGGCCGAGCGCTGCCGTCGGCTCGTCCATGATCAGGATGCGAGCGTCGAACAGGATGGCGCGAGCAATGGCGACGGACTGGCGCTGACCGCCGGAGAGTGCCTTTACCGGCTCCTTGAAGCGGCGGAAGTTGGGGTTGAGGCGCCCCATGACTTCGCGCGCCTTGGCCTCCATCGCGACGTCGTCCAGCGTGCCCCAGGGGGTGCGCAGTTCGCGGCCGAGATAGAGATTGGCGGCGGCATCGACGTTGTCGGCGACGGCGAGCGTCTGGTAGATCGTCTCGATGCCGTAGCCCTTGGCATCGCGCGGATTGCCGATCTGCACCGGTTCGCCGTTGATCAGGATTTCTCCCGAATCGCGCTTGTAGGCGCCAGACAGGATCTTGATAAGCGTCGATTTGCCGGCGCCGTTGTGACCGAGAAGGGCAACGACTTCGCCGGGATAGAGATCGACCGAGGCATTGTCGACGGCGTGGATGCCGCCGAAGGAGATGGAGATGTTCTTCATCTCCACGAGGGGAGTGCGCTGTTGGGTCATTGTTCGTACTCCTCTACTTGGCCCGGCCGCGATAAACGGTGTCGAGCCACACGGCCATGACCAGCACGACGCCGATGACGATGCTTTGCAGCGGCGTATCGACCCGAAGCAGAACCATGCCGGATTGCAGTGATTGCATGACGATGGCGCCCAGAACCGCACCGGCGATCGTGCCCATGCCGCCGGCAAGCGATGTACCGCCGATGACCGCTGCGGCGATCGTATACAGTTCGTCGAGCGTGCCCTGGGCGTTGGTTGCCGCGTTGAGGCGAGCCGTCGAGATCGCCGCGGCGATGGCGCAGAGGGCGCCCATCAGCGCGAAGATACGCACCGTCACCCAGCGGGTCTTGATGCCGGCAAGCTCGGCAGCTTCAGGGTTGCCGCCGATGGCGAAGACGTAGCGGCCGAAACGGGTGCGCGTTGTCAGGAAGCTCATGGCAATGGCGATGCCGACGGCCATCAGAACCGGAACGGCGATGCCGAGCGGAATCTGCAGCCCACCTTCAGGCCAGGGGATATTGTGCAGCTCGGCATACTTCTTGGCGAGGTTGACCGGCATGTAATAGCTGTTGAGAACCCAGACGGTGCCGAGAACGCTGAGGCAGCCGATGACCGACAGGAAATACTCCGCCCACATCGGACGCAGCGGGAAACCGAAGCGCTTGCGCTGCTTGCGGGAGTTGACGATCGACAGGACGATGAAGACGCAGGCGATGACGCCGACGATCCAGCTCGCCGTCGCCCCGATCGAGCCGTCCGCGCCGCCGCCCATGATGCGGAATTTCGTATCCATCGGCGCAACGGTGGCGCCGCTGATGACGAGGAACGCGCCGGCGCGCCAGATCAGAAGGCCACCCAGCGTCACGATGAAGGAGGGAACGCTGAGGAAGGCGACGATCATGCCCTGGAAGGCGCCGATCGCCGTCCCAAGCGCGATGCCGACCACAAGCGCGATGATCCATGTCGTCGGATTGTCGAAGCCAATGAGCGGCGGCAGGATTTTGGCCTGGGTGATCGCCATGATCATGCCGACGAAACCGAGGATCGAACCGACCGAGAGGTCGATGTTGCGGGTGACGATGACCAGAACCATGCCTGTCGCCATCACCGAAACCGAGGATGCCTGAACGGTCAGGTTCCAGAGGTTGCGGGGCGTCAGGAACAGGCCGCCGAACAGGCCGCCGGTAAAAAGCTGAAAGCCGAGCCAGATGATCAGCAAGGCACCGATCATGCCGAGAAGGCGCGTGTCGATCTCGGTTGCCTGCAGGAAGCGCTGCAAGGCAGGTCCCTGGGTCTTGAGCGTGCTGCTGGCAGGTGCGGCAATGGTGTTGTTTGCCATATCCCGGGTACTCCCCCTTATTCTTGTCTCTACGGCGCCGCGTGCCTTTTGGGTACACAGGAACGCTGTAACGCTTGGATCGCTGCAGAATTCCGCCCTGAATCAAAGCTGACCCAGGCGATCCTGCCATCAGGTGACGCCCATCATAGAAGCGCCGCAACGAGGTCGCTGCGGCGCTCTTGACGGGACCTTACATGCCCCCGATCAGGATCGGATCAGTTGCAGACGGCAACCGTTCCAGCCTTGACGCCCTGGCAGGTTTCTTCCTTGGAAATCCAGCCGGCATCGATGACGACGTTGAGGTTGTCCTTGGTGATCGGCTGCGGAGCGATGAAGAAAGACTGCATCTCCACAGCCTTCGGCCCACCGGCAAACTTCACAGTGCCCGGAATGGCGTCCATCGCGGTGCCGCCGGCCAGTGCTACGGCGATTTCGCCGGCCTTCTTGCCGAGTTCGCGCGAATCCTTCCAGACCGAAACGGTCTGCGTGCCGAGAGCGACGCGGTTCAGGGCGGCCTTGTCGCCATCCTGGCCGGAAACCGGTACCGAACCGGCAAGACCCTGGGCTTCGAGAGCAGCAACGACGCCGCCGGCCATGCCGTCGTTGGACGAAACGACGCCGTCAACCTTGTTGTCGTTGGCGGTCAGGAACTGTTCCATGTTCTTCTGCGCGACTTCAGGCTTCCAGCCGTCCGTGTAGGCTTCGCCGACATTCTTGATCTTGCCGGAATCGATGGCTTCCTTCAGCACTTCCATCTGTCCGGAGAACAGGAAGTCTGCGTTCGGATCGGTCGATGCGCCCTTGATGAAGACGTAGTTGCCTTCCGGCTTGACCTTGAACACTTCGGCTGCCTGCATGCGGCCGACTTCCTTGTTGTCGAAGGTGATGTAGTAGGCAGCCGGATTTTCGATCAGGCGGTCGTAGCCGACGACCGGAATGCCTTCAGCAGCGGCCTTTTCGATCGCCGGGCCGATGGCTTCGGAATCCTGGGCCAGAACGATGATGGCGTTTGCGCCCTGGGCAATCAGCGATTCGATGTCGGTCAGCTGCTTTGCGGCAGAAGCTTGAGCGTCAGCCGAAACATACTTATCGCCGGACGCTTCGAGCGCTGCCTTGATGGCGGCTTCGTCCGTCTTCCAGCGTTCTTCCTGGAAGTTCGACCAGGAAACGCCGATCGTGAGATCTTTCGCGATGGCAACGGAGTGCAAGGAAACGATGATGGCAGCCCCTGCCATCAGCTTGAAAACTGATTTCATGTAGTCCTCCCAAGAGACTGCTGACCGCCCGTGCGAACCTCCCGCACGACCCACCGGTCAGCCAAAAAACACTATCGAAATGATCGCCAACTTCGGTGGCGAGTTTTTTCTCGACAGTCGAGAAAATAGATGTCAGAGTTTTAGAAGGCTGTCAACAAGGCTTGTCACGTCTTGTTTTGCCAGCGAGCAGATGCTTTGGGAGGGGCATGTGTTTGGAATGTTCAGGCTCAACGGAAATGCGCAATGCTGACCAAATCCAGCACTGAATCGGTGCGTCAGCAGAACAGTGCTCTGGTCCTTTCAGCCTTGCGGCGCTCCGGCCCGCTTTCCCACACAGACATTTCCGCGCAGACCGGTCTCGCCTCGGCGACCGTCTCCGTCATCACGGCCGAGCTCGAGCGTGCTCTGGTCATCGAGAAGTCGGAGCAGCCCGCCCATAGTGGTCGAGGGCGGCCGCGGGTGTTTTTTTCCCAGAGGCGTGCGAGCGGTTATCTGATCGTCGTGCGGATCTCGTCCGATGTCGTCCAGTACTCCATGATCGATTATAGCGGTACCCTGATCGACCGGCTGGAGGAACCACGCAATCATGGCGTTGCCGGAACGGCGCCCTTCGCCCGCAGCCTGCTCGATGCGCTTGATCGTCTCGCCTTGCGATCGCGTCTTGAAAAAGCACAGGTTCTTGCCATTTCGATCAGCAGCAAGGGTATCGTCGACAGCGAGCGTCCGCGCCTGCTGTGGTCGCCTGTATTCGGCAACGAACAGATCGATTTTGCAGCATTGCTGCAGCCCCACTGGTCCGCCAAGGTTACGCTCAACAATGAAACGCTGCTCGTCGCACAGGCGCTTGGCCTGAAGGCCGACAAGTCGGGCGCCGGCACCTTTCGCGCGCTCGCGGCGCTTTCGCTGGGCCACAGCATCGGCGTCGGGGTGGCCCGCAAGGATCGGTTCGGCGAACTGGAAGTCACGGCACCCAATTTCGGCCACATGCTGCATTCGCCGAATGCCGGCCTGTGTCGCTGCGGTTCCTATGGCTGCGTCGAGGCGTCGGCGGGGTTCTATGGGATCCTGCGCACCGCCTTCGAGGTGCCGCCCGATACGATACCGGCAAAATTTGTCCCGCTGGCGGAGATGGACAAGATTGCCGTCAGTGCCCGGCAGGGCAATCGCATGGCCGGTTATGCCTTCCGCCAGGCGGGCATTGCGCTGGGCAACGGGCTGTCGCGCATGTTGAGTCTCTACGATCGCATGCCGATCTTCATCACGGGGCCGGGAACGCGCTATTTCGAGCTTCTGCAGAAGGGCATCGATGAAGGGCTTGCGCAGTCGCATCAGGTGCGCCGGCAGGGTCCGCCGGACATCTCGATCATTTTTGACGAGCAGCGTCTGGTCTTCGACGGGCATCTGGACCGGGCCTTGACCGACATCGACAACGACATCGCCGCATCGCGTGTGGTCTCGGGAAGCGCTGCGGCTTCGAGACAGGAAGCCTGAACGCAAGATGCCGGATCATCGACCCGGCATCTGGCTTGGTTCATGTGAGCAGGATCAGCCGACGGCGATCAGCTTCTTTTCCTTGACCGACTGCACGGCGGCATCGGCGAGCGCCAGGGCGGCAAGGCCATCGGCACCGGACGGTGTGATCGCCGTGCCCTTTTCGATCGCGGAAATGAATCCGGCGATCTCGTTGGCATAGGCTTCGGTGTAGCGGGTCATGAAGAAATCATGCAGCGGCGGGCGGGTGTAGCCGTCGCCATTGGCGATCTCGATCGATACGGGACGCTGGTTTTCCGCCGAGACGACACCTTTCGAGCCGTGCACCTCGATGCGCTGGTCGTAGCCGTAGGTGGCGCGGCGCGAGTTCGAGATGATCGCCTGCTTGCCGGACTTCGTCTGCAGGATGACCGAGACGCTGTCGTAGTCGCCGGCCTTGCCGATTTCCGGATCGACCAGAACCGCTGCGGTGGCGGTCACGGCGACGATTTCTTCGCCCAGCAGGAAGCGGGCCATGTCGAAATCGTGAATGGTCATGTCGCGGAAGATGCCGCCGGAACGCTTGATGTAATCGACCGGCGGAGCGCCCGGGTCGCGAGACGTGATGGTGACCATTTCGACATCGCCGATCTTGCCGTCGTCGATCGCCTTGCGGACGGCCATGAAATGCGGATCGAAGCGGCGGTTGAAGCCGACCATCAGCTTGCCCTTGGTCTCGGCGACGACCTTCATGCAGGCGCGGACGCGATCGACGTCGAGGTCGATCGGCTTCTCGCAGAAGATCGCCTTTCCGGCGCGGGCGAAGCGCTCGATCAGGTCGGCATGGGTATCGGTCGGCGTGCAGATCACGACGGCATCGATATCCTTCGACGTCTCGATTTCTTCAATGGCGCGAACGTCGCAACCATATGCCTTGGCGATGGCGCTGGCCGCATCGGGAAAAGCGTCCGCGACCGCGACGAGAACGGCGTCCGGATTTCCGCTGACGGCTTTCGCGTGGACCTTGCCGATACGTCCGGCGCCGAGAAGACCAAATCTGACTGTCATCTTTCATCTCTTTCGAAAGGCAGCATGGGGCTGCAAAGGACGGGATGATGCCGCTCATCCCGCGAAGGCGCCGCAGACCGAAATCTGCGCTGGTTTGAATTGGTGCAGGGCGTAGGCGTTGATTGCCTGTGCCGTGTGATCTCCCGTTGCTCTGATCTTTCCGAATCGTCTCTTCGGAATAAAAGAGCAATATTTATTATTTTCGGAATATTTATTCTATTCGCTCCCGTTCCGTCAAGCGCGCAGGAGCCTTATGCGCTTGCAGCCATCGTCTTTTTGACCATAAAGATGTGCAGACCACGGCACGGCGCTGAACGGGTGCCAGGACCGCCTTTCATACCAAGGATACTTTGATGATCAAGCTTATCGATCCGGATCACCCTTTCTACCGGCCTCTCTGGATCCGACTGCTGATCATCGGACTTTGTGCTGTCTGGACGGCGGTTGAGTTTCGCAATGACGAGAATACCTGGGGCATGATTTTTCTTGCGGTCACCACCTATACCGCTTGCACCCTGCTGATCTTCTTCAAGCCGAAACCAGTTGCCGTCGAAGAAGCGAAAGCGGATGCCGTCGCGCCCGAGCCAGTCACCGGGACTGAAACGAAGTCCGGCGATCAAGTCTAGCGGAGCCTCTGCATCACGCTGATCCGTCGCATCGCCTCATCGATCAGCATGTTGGCGATTTTCATCCGGGTCGTCGCATTCAGGCGAAAGTCGGCACTATGCCGGTCCGGATGGTTTTGTGCGGCAAAGGCCCGCCGCTTGGCCGCGAGGCTTGCGGGGGTTTCCGATTCGGCCAGCGCGAGATCGGCAGCGATGTCTTCGGGGCGCGTGCGGGCCAGGTGATCGGGCATGACTGGTTTGGCAAGCGGCAGGGCAGGCGCCAGCATGTCATCGCCGGCGGTATCGAAATAGGCACGGTAGACCAGCGCGTGATCGGCGGACGCCGTCTGTCCGCTGCCGGTAACGAAGCCGGGGCCAAGGCCGCGGACACTGCGCGGCGACGATTCGTCAGCCCCGGCCTGTGCTTCGTCCTCTTCCGCTTTCAATCGTTCCAGCACCGACTGGAAAACCGACATTCCGAACATCTGCTGCTCCGATGAAACCAGGCTTGTCAAAGCATGGCAGGATTTTGCGAGGCTGGTCAGGCCGTGCTTTGCTTCATGATCAGGTCGTAGAGCAATTTCGCACTCGGGGGGAGCGCCCGTCCCTTGGCGGTGATCAGGCTGTACGGCCGGATCTGGATGTCGAACGTGATCGGAAGAACGCGAATATGGCCAGCCTGGCTGTCGTCGCCGGCGATCAGATTGGCGACATCCCGGGCGACAGGGGCAACCGCATTGGTGTTGCGCACGATCGAGATCGTCAGGATGATCGAGGAGGTGTTGATAATCGTGGCGGGCAGGGGGACCCCCGCCGAAAGAAAACTATCCTCGACCGCACGCCGCAACAATGTTCCCTGCGGCTGGAACACCCAGTCATAGCCCGGGAGGTCGGCTGGGACGATGACGTCCTTTTCCAGAAGCGGATGGCCGGCCCTGACGATCAGGCAGACATCTTCGGCACCGATCTCGACAAGATTGAACAGGCGCGGATTGAGGTCGTCGGGAATGCGGCCGATCACGAAATCATGCCGCGCCGCCTGCAATTCGCGCACCAGGACGTTGCTGTTCTCGATCTGGATATTGATTTCGATGCCGGGATAGGCGGTGGAGACCTGCCGGATGGCAGGGACCGCCAGATTAAGCGCGGGACCGGTTACGGACCCCAGCGATACCGAACCGCCGCTTCCCGTCTTCAACTCGTTGATTTCACGCGCTGTTTCCCGAAGCTCCAGAAAAATGGTGCGTGCCCGGCGCGCAAGTGCCTTGCCGTATTGCGTCAGTTCCACGCCGCGGGCAACCCGGGCGCAAAGCGGTGCTTTCAGAATATTCTCGATCTCTCCGAGCATGCGCGAGGCCGCCGGTTGAGAGATGCTCAGCGCATCCGCCGCCGCGCTGATCTGGCCATGCTCCTCGATCGCGAGAATCAGTCTAAGATGGCTGATCTTCAGGCCGATACGGAATATCCCTACTTCGGAATAGTCGACGGACGGAGCGACCGGCAAAATCCTGTCGTCGATAATTTCCGCCATCTTCCGTCCTCTCCGCTGCTCGCATTTGCGAAAAATCACACTGTTTTGCATTATTATATCGAAATTGATATGAAGATACACCGATATTGTATTTGACAGTTATGATGATTGATTCCAGTTTGCGGCGATGTGCGCCAGCGTGCTTTGGAGCGTTAAGGCCTGGGAGGGCTTTCTTTCACCCCCTTGAACCTCCGCCGGGGACTTCGGTCCCCCGGCCACGCGAAGCGCTGCACATATCAAGGCCGGCTTTGAGTTCCGGTCTCGATCAACACAGATGGGAGAGATCGCATGAAATTGATTACTTCGCTACTTGCCGCCGCTGCGATCAGCGTGGCTGCATTCGTCGCGCCGGTACTGGCCCAGGACAAGGGCGTTGTCGGCATCTCGATGCCGACCAAGACCTCGACCCGTTGGATTTCCGACGGCGAGACCATGGAAAAGCTGTTCAAGGAAGCCGGCTATACCCCGGACCTGCAGTTTGCTGACGACGACATTCCGAACCAGCTGGCCCAGATCGAGAACATGGTCACCAAGGGTGCCAAGGTTCTCGTCATAGGCGCTATCGACGGCACCACGCTGTCCGACATCCTGCAGAAGGCTGCCGACGCTGGCGTCAAGGTCATCGCTTACGACCGCCTCATCCGCGACTCGGGCAACGTCAACTACTACGCGACCTTCGACAACTTCCAGGTCGGTGTTCTCCAGGCAACCTCGCTCGTCGAAGGCCTGAAGCTCGACACGGGCGTCAAGAACATCGAACTCTTCGGCGGTTCGCCGGACGACAACAACGCCTTCTTCTTCTACGACGGCGCGATGTCGGTTCTGCAGCCGCTGATCGACAGTGGCAAGATCGTCGTCAAGTCCGGCCAGATGGGCATGGAACAGGTCGGCACGCTGCGTTGGGACGGTGCTGTTGCACAGGCCCGCATGGAAAACCTTCTCTCCTCGACCTACACCGATGCCAAGGTTGACGGCGTTCTGTCGCCTTACGATGGCCTGTCCATCGGCATCATCTCGGCTCTCAAGGGCGTTGGCTACGGCTCGGGCGATCTGCCGATGCCGATCGTCACCGGCCAGGACGCCGAACTGCCGTCCGTCAAGTCGATCCTCGCTGGCGAACAGTATTCCTCGGTCTTCAAGGACACCCGCGAACTGGCCAAGGTTGCCGTCAAGATGACCGACGCGATCCTGAGCGGCGGCGAGCCGGAAATCAACGACACCAAGACCTACGACAACGGTGTCAAGGTTATCCCGTCCTACCTGCTGAAGCCGGTTTCGGTTGACAAGACCAACGTCAAGGACGTTCTCGTCGGCGCCGGCTACTACACCGAAGACCAGATCAACAACTGATCCGTCTTCCTTATTCGAGGCCCGCGATTCGTTGCGGGCCTCTTTTATCCAGATGAGGGAAATTGTACTGTCGGTCGGTCTGACCTCATCTTTCACGGACTGGCGCTGGAATGCTTGAACATGGATAATATCATTCTTGAAATGCGCGGGATCACCAAGACGTTTCCTGGCGTCAAGGCGCTGGACAATGTCAACCTGAAGGTTCGCGAAGGTGAAATCCACGCGCTGGTCGGCGAAAACGGCGCGGGTAAATCGACACTGATGAAGGTGTTGAGCGGCGTCTATCCCGCTGGTAGCTATGACGGCGAGATCCACTACGACAATCAGGTTCGCAGTTTTTCGACGATTTCCGACAGCGAACACATCGGCATCATCATCATCCACCAGGAGCTGGCGCTCGTGCCGCTGCTCTCGATCGCCGAAAATATCTTTCTCGGAAACGAGATTGCGACCAACGGCGTCATCGATTGGAAGCAGACGTTTTCCCGCACGAAGGAACTTTTGAAGAAAGTCGGGCTCAACGAGCCGCCGACGGCGCGGATCACAGATATCGGCATCGGCAAGCAGCAGTTGGTGGAAATCGCCAAGGCGCTGTCGAAGAAGGTCCGGCTGCTCATTCTCGACGAGCCGACCGCCTCGCTCAATGAGACGGATTCCGATGCGCTCCTGAAGCTGCTCATGGAATTCCGCAAGCAGGGCATGACCTCGATCATCATTTCGCACAAGCTCAACGAGATCAAGAAGGTCGCCGACAAGATCACCATCATCCGCGACGGCGGTACGGTGGAAACGCTGGACTGTCACAACGAGGACATCAGCGAGGACCGGATCATCAAGGGCATGGTCGGCCGCGACATGGAAGACCGCTATCCCGCGCGCGAGCCGAAGATCGGCGAGACGCTGCTGGAGGTAAAAAACTGGAATGTCTTCCATCAGCACCACCGCGACCGGCAGTTCCTGCATGACGTCAATTTCAAGGTCCGTGCCGGTGAAGTCGTCGGTATCGCGGGTCTGATGGGCGCCGGCCGGACCGAGACTGCGATGAGCCTTTTCGGCAAGTCGTGGGGCCACAAGATCACCGGCGATGTCTTCATGCACGGCAAACCGGTCGATGTCAGCACTATTCCGCGCGCCATCGAGGCGGGGCTGGCCTATGTGACCGAAGACCGCAAACATCTCGGTCTCGTTCTCAACAACAACATCATGCACAACACCACCCTGTCAAATCTCGACGGCGTCGCCAAAAGCGGTGTGATCGACGAACGCAGGGAGCGGGAAGTCGCTACCGGTTACCGGACCAAGCTGCGCATCCGTTCGCATTCGATCTATCAGGAGGCCGTCAATCTTTCCGGCGGCAACCAGCAGAAGGTCGTGCTGTCGAAATGGCTGTTCACCAATCCCGAGGTGCTGATCCTCGACGAGCCGACGCGCGGCATCGACGTCGGCGCGAAATACGAAATCTATACAATCATCAACCAGCTTGCAGCAGAAGGTAAAGGCATTCTGATGATCTCGTCGGAAATGCCGGAGCTTCTCGGAACCTGTGATCGCATCTACGTCATGAACGAAGGTCGCATCGTCGCCGAGCTTCCGAAGGGCGAAGCAAGCCAGGAATCCATTATGCGCGCCATCATGCGCTCCGGGGAGAAACACTAATGGTCGCCGAAACCAGCGCTCAGAAAACAACACCATCCATCGGGGACTACCTCCGGAACAACATCCGCGAATACGGCCTTCTCGTCGCGCTCGTCGTCATCATGCTGTTCTTCCAGGTCGTGACAAATGGCGTTCTGTTCAAGCCCGTCAACATCACCAACCTCATTCTGCAGAACTCGTTCATCGTCATCATGGCGCTGGGCATGCTGTTGATCATCGTCGCCGGCCATATCGATCTTTCGGTCGGCTCGATCGTCGCCTTTACCGGCGGCCTGTCGGCGATCATGCTGGTCAAATGGGGCATCCATTTCTCGATCGTCGTTCCGCTGTGTCTTATTCTCGGCGGTCTCGTCGGAGCGGCTCAGGGCTACTGGGTCGCCTACCAGAAAATTCCGTCCTTCATCGTGACGCTCGCCGGCATGCTGGTGTTCCGCGGCCTGACCTATCTGATCCTGCAGAACCGCCCGATCGGCCCTTTCCCGAAGGATTTCCAGTCTCTTTCGACAGGATTCATTCCTGACTTCTTCTATTTCCTCAATCCGATACCCGGCACAGTCACGAACTTCTTCGCGCTCGTTGTCGTCGTCGCGCTTGTCGCTCTCGCCATTTATTACGGCCTTCGCGATCGCCGGGACAATGAGAAGCACGGTACGGAAAACGAACCCTTCGCGTTTTTTGCCGGCCAGATGGCGATCATTGCAGCCGTTTCGATTTTCCTGGGCTTCATGCTCTCGACCTACAAGGGCTTCCCGAACGTTCTGGTCGTGATGGGCCTACTGATCGCGGTCTATACCTTCATAACGACACGCTCGACGATCGGTCGCCGCATCTATGCGATGGGCGGCAACGAGAAGGCGGCGAAGCTTTCCGGTATCAACACCGAACGGCTGACCTTCTACACCTTCATCAACATGGGTGTGCTGGCGGCTCTGGCCGGCATGATCATCGCGGCCCGACTGAACTCCGCAACGCCGAAGGCCGGTGTCGGCTTCGAGCTTGACGTCATCGCCGCCTGCTTCATCGGCGGGGCTTCGGCCTCGGGTGGCGTTGGCAAGATCACCGGCGCGGTCATCGGCGCCTTGATCATGGGCGTCATGAACAACGGCATGTCGATCATGGGCCTCGGCATCGACTATCAGCAGCTCGTCAAGGGTCTGGTGCTTCTCGCTGCCGTCTTCTTTGACGTCTACAACAAGAACAAGGGCTGACCGTCAAGGTCGGTCAATCGCAGTACAAAACATGCAAATGGACGGCGTGGCCGTCGAAAGGAGAGGGTGCAAACCCTCTCCGTGGATAGTTGTTGCCTGAAATCGGCCTTTTTGGGCTTGGCATCACCGCATCCCGTTCCAGAAAGAGGATAAGACTGTGCTGATATCGCAGATTCGGAATGAAGATGGTTCGATCACGGTTGCCGTCCGTGAAGCCGGCGGCGTGGCGCATGCCGTCAAGGGTGCGACCAGTGTTCACGCCCTGGCGCTCGAGGCGGCCAATTCGGGCCGCAGCCTGAAGGCTGTCGTCGAAGCCAAGGGCCTTGGCGACGAAATCGATCTCGAGGCGGTCTATGCCGATGGCCGTTTCCTGCCACCGATCACCCATGACGATCCGGCGCACCTGCATCTGACGGGTACGGGCCTGACGCATCTCGGTTCGGCCGCGACGCGCGATGCCATGCACGCCGCCGTTTCCAAGGTGGAAGAAGGCGCCACCGACACGATGAAAATGTTCAAGATGGGCTTGGAAGGCGGCAAGCCGAAAGCCGGCGAAATCGGCGTGCAGCCGGAATGGTTTTACAAGGGTAACGGCACGCAGGCCACGCCGCCGGGCGGTGCGCTTCTCTCGCCATCCTTTGCGCTTGATGGTGGCGAAGAGCCGGAAATGGCGGGCATCTACGTTATCGGCGACAATGGTCAGGCTTTTCGCGTCGGCTTTGCCGTCTCCAACGAATTTTCCGATCACGTGACGGAGCGGATCAACTACCTCTACCTCGCCCATTCCAAGCTTCGGCCCGCGAGCTTCGGTCCGGAAATCCGGATTGGCGCGCCGCCGGCCGATATTCGCGGTACCTCGCGCATCATCCGCAACGGCGCCGTTTTCTGGGAGAAGCCGTTCCTCTCGGGTGAAGCGAACATGTCCCATACCTTCGCCAACCTCGAACACCATCACTTTAAATACGGCATTTTCCGTGCGCCGGGCGATGTGCATGTCCATATGTTCGGAACCGCCACGCTGTCCTTCGGCGACGGCATCAAGACCGAGCCGGGCGATGTCTTCGAGATCGAGGCGGCCGAATTCGGCCTGGCGCTGCGCAATACGCTGGCTTTGTCGGGCGAAGACGAGATCACCATCGGACAGCTCTGAGCTGTTGTTGCAATTTGAAAGCGATGCGCCGGTCCCAAGACGGTGCGCGCGAACACCAAGGAGGCTTTGAAGCCCATGACTCTCCACCAAAACCTGATTGCCGGCGAATGGGTCGGCGCGGACGGTGTCGAAAACATCAATCCGTCGAATACCAACGAGGTCGTTGGCGTCTATGCCCGCGCCAGCGCGGACGATGCCAAGAACGCGATTGCTGCCGCCAAGGCTGCCTTTCCGGCCTGGTCGCGCTCCGGCATTCTGGAGCGCCATGCGATCCTGAAGAAAACCTCTGACGAGATCCTGGCTCGCAAGGAAGAGCTTGGAAACCTGCTCGCTCGCGAAGAGGGCAAGACGCTTCCGGAAGCGATCGGCGAAACCATTCGCGCCGCGCAGATCTTCGACTTCTTCGCCGGCGAAGTCCTGCGTTTGTCGGGCGAGGTGCTGCCCTCCGTCCGCCCGAACATCGGTGTCGAGATCACCCGCGAGCCGATCGGCGTCGTCGGCATCATCACGCCATGGAACTTCCCGATCGCCATTCCCGCATGGAAGATTGCGCCGGCGCTTGCCTATGGCAACACCATCGTCTTCAAGCCGGCGGAACTCGTACCGGCCTGCTCCTGGGCGATCGCCGACATCCTGCACCGCGCCGGGTTGCCCAAGGGCGTCTTGAACCTCGTCATGGGCAAAGGTTCGGTCGTCGGCCAGGCCATGCTCGACAGCCCGGATCTCGCCGCCATCACCTTCACCGGCTCCACCGGTACCGGCAAGCGCGTCGCGGCGGCCTCCATCGAGCATAACCGCAAGTTCCAGCTGGAAATGGGCGGCAAGAACCCGATGGTCGTGCTCGATGACGCCGATCTGACCGTAGCCGTCGAAGCTGCCGCCAATTCCGGCTTCTTCTCGACCGGCCAGCGCTGCACGGCATCCTCGCGCCTGATCGTCACGGAAGGCATTCACGACAAGTTTGTCGCAGCCCTCACCGAAAAACTGAAGACGCTGGTTGTCGATGACGCATTGAAGGCCGGCACGCATATCGGCCCGGTTGTCGATGCCGGCCAGTTGAAGCAGGACACCGACTACATCGCCATCGGTCAGTCGGAAGGTGCAAAGCTTGCCTTTGGCGGCGAAACCATTTCCCGCGACAATCCGGGCTTCTTCCTGCAGCCGACGCTGTTTACCGAAGCCACCAACCAGATGCGCATCAGCCGCGAGGAAATCTTCGGACCCGTCGTTTCGGTCATCCGCGTCAAGAATTACGACGAGGCGCTCAGCGTCGCCAACGATACGCCGTTTGGCCTGTCGGCGGGCATTGCGACGACCAGCCTCAAGCATGCGACGCATTTCAAGCGCAACTCCGAAGCCGGCATGGTGATGGTCAACCTGCCGACCGCAGGCGTGGATTTCCATGTGCCGTTCGGCGGACGAAAGGCGTCCTCTTTCGGCCCGCGCGAGCAGGGCAAATACGCCAGCGAGTTCTTCACCGTGGTGAAGACGGCTTACACGCTGGCTTAACGTTTCTCGCTGCTGCGGTTGGACCGGGCGGTGCTTAAAGGGATAAGGGACAATGCATAAGAAAGCGGAATGGCCGCGCAGGCTGAGATCGCAGGAATGGTACGGCGGCACGAGCCGTGACGTGATCTACCACCGCGGCTGGATGAAGAACCAGGGTTACCCGCACGATCTGTTCGACGGCCGGCCGGTGATCGGCATCCTGAACACATGGTCGGATATGACGCCGTGCAACGGTCATTTGCGCGAGCTTGCGGAAAAGGTGAAGGCCGGTATCTGGGAGGCTGGTGGCTTCCCGATGGAAGTTCCAGTGTTCTCGGCATCGGAAAACACCTTCCGCCCGACCGCGATGATGTATCGCAACCTGGCCGCACTCGCGGTCGAGGAAGCGATCCGTGGCCAGCCGATGGATGGCTGCGTGCTTCTGGTCGGATGCGACAAGACCACGCCGTCGCTTCTGATGGGCGCGGCATCGGTCGATCTTCCATCGATCGTCGTCACCGGCGGGCCGATGCTAAACGGCTATTTCCGCGGCGAGCGCGTCGGCTCCGGCACGCATCTGTGGAAATTTTCCGAGATGGTGAAGGCCGGCGAGATGACGCAGGCCGAGTTCCTCGAGGCAGAGGCGTCGATGAGCCGTTCGTCCGGCACCTGCAACACCATGGGCACGGCTTCCACCATGGCCTCCATGGCAGAAGCGCTGGGCATGGCCCTGTCCGGAAATGCCGCGATCCCGGGCGTCGACTCGCGCCGCAAGGTCATGGCGCAGCTGACCGGCCGCCGCATCGTCCAGATGGTCAAGGACGATCTGAAGCCATCCGACATCATGACCAAGCAGGCTTTCGAAAACGCGATCCGCACCAATGCGGCGATCGGCGGATCGACCAATGCCGTCATCCATCTGCTGGCGATGGCAGGCCGCGCCGGCGTCGATCTGACGCTGGACGACTGGGACCGTTGCGGTCGCGACGTGCCGACGATCGTCAACCTGATGCCATCGGGCAAGTACCTGATGGAAGAGTTCTTCTATGCCGGCGGCCTGCCGGTGGTGCTGAAGCGTCTCGGCGAAGCCGGTCTCCTGCACAAGGACGCGCTCACCGTCTCCGGCGAAACCGTCTGGGACGAAGTCAAGGAGGTCATCAACTGGAACGAGGATGTCATCCTGCCGGCCGAGAAGGCCCTGACGCAGTCGGGTGGCATCGTCGTCGTGCGCGGCAACCTCGCGCCGAAGGGGGCAGTACTGAAGCCGTCCGCCGCTTCGCCGCATCTGCTGACGCACCGTGGTCGTGCGGTCGTGTTCGAGGACATCGACGATTACAAGGCCAAGATCAACGACGACAATCTCGATATTGACGAGACCTGCGTCATGGTCATGAAGAACTGTGGTCCGAAGGGCTATCCGGGCATGGCAGAGGTCGGCAATATGGGTCTGCCGCCGAAGGTGCTCAAGAAGGGCATCACCGACATGGTGCGCATCTCCGATGCCCGCATGTCCGGCACCGCCTACGGCACCGTCGTGCTGCACACCTCGCCGGAAGCAGCGGTCGGTGGTCCTTTGGCCGTCGTCAAGAATGGCGATTTCATCGAACTGGACGTGCCGAACCGCCGCCTGCATCTCGATATTTCGGAAGCGGAACTGGCGCAGCGGCTGACCGAGTGGCAACCGAACCATGACCTGCCGACATCTGGCTATGCCTGGCTGCATCAGCAACATGTCGAGGGTGCCGATACCGGCGCCGACCTCGACTTCCTCAAGGGATGTCGCGGCAGTGCTGTCGGCAAGGACAGCCACTGACACGGCACAAACGAAACATCGAAATCCATGGAAAAAAGCGAGGTGAAAATCTCGCTTTTTTATTGGCGGCATCAAACTGTCACAGACTGATCAGCGCGGTGCCACAGACAGCCAGCGCCGCGCCCAGCCAGGCTGCTTTTGGTGGAGCGATGCCGGTGCGCGCCCAGACCATTGGGAGGATGACCACCGGCGTCATCGATGAAAGCGTCGAGACAATCCCAACATTGCCATTTTCAAGCGCGGCCATCAACAGCGACATCCCGAGACCCGTGCCGAAGAAGGCGGATCCGAGGGCAATCAGTTGCGTCGGCGTGGTTAGAGGCGAACGATCTCTCAGACTGGCGATCGGGAGCAGGGTGGCAAGGATAAAGACCAATGCCGCAATACCCGCACGCACCGTCATTGCGGTAAAGGGCTCCACACCGGCGGCCATGGCCGGGCGGGCACATAGGCTACCGAGAGCCTGACCGGCAGCCGTGATCACGCCCAAGCCGATACCGAGCCAAAATGTCTTCGTCGCTGTTGCTGTCTTTGTCGAGCTGGTTGGGAAGCCGACGGCCAGGACAATGCCGACAAGCACCAGTAGGACGCCAAAACCCTGTCGCAGGCTGATTGTTTCTCCAAGCACGGCATAACCGAGCAGGAGCGCGAAAGGCGAAGCAAGCGAGAACAGAAGTGCTGTCGTCCGTGCGCCGGCGGTGTAGATTGCCGCAAAATAGGTCGTTGTCGCGATGACGATACCGAAGACGCTTGAGGCGGCAAGGTATCCGAACTGCCAGGCTTCGAGCGAGCGCCAGCCGCCAACGGCAATCGACACGGCACCCGTCATCAGGAAAGAGGCGACCATTTGCCAGCGCGCAAGCCGGAACACGTTGATGCGTCCCTTCAGTTCGCCGACCAGCATGCCACTCATCGCAATGCAGGTGGCTGCCGCGAGCGCGAAGATTTCAGAAATATACATTGAATTTGCCCGAACATAACCGCTGGCCGGTCATGCCACAAAGCCAGTCAAATCCCCAGATAAATCCGGCGGGCATTACGGAATACCAAAATGACGGGCTCAGCTTTGGCTCTGGCTTTGTCCTTGCTGCTCCACCGTTACAGCCACTTTCAGGGTTTCGCTGGAAGCGCCATGGATAAGTCCGGAGATCGGCGCCGCATCCCGATAATCCAGCCCGCAGGCGATGCGGACATAGCGGTCGTCAGGACACATCTTGTTGGCGGCGTCGAAACCGACCCAGCCGATGGCGGCGAGATGCACCTCCGCCCAGGCATGACTTGCCGTCTGCTCCGGTTGATCTTCCATCATCAGGTAGCCGGAAACATAGCGGGCCGGCAGGCCGAGCGTGCGAGCCGCCGCGATCATGATGTGGGTATGATCCTGGCAGACGCCGCTCTTTTGCAGCAGCGCCTGCTCGGCCGTCGTTTCCGTGCCGGTCTCGCCCTGTCGGTATTCGACCGTCTCGGCGATCGTCGCCATCAGCGCATGCATCTTGGCAAGATCGGTTTCGCCGACCATCGATTTCGCGAGATTGCGGATCGGTTTTGCCATTTTCGTCAGCGGCGTTTCGCGCAGATAGAGCCAAAGCGGCGCATAGGCCTGATGCACGCCAAAGACGCCTGCCTTGTCCTCCGTCTCGACTTCGCCATTCGCGATGATACGGATCGACGTCTGGTCGCCGTTGACGCTGACGAGGTTGGTTCGATTGCCGAAATGATCGTCGTATCCAACCTCCATCCGGGCGCCCTCGACGGAGGTTTCCCAACTCAGCACCGTCTGTCCCGGCTGCGTCAGGGGCGTCAGCCGCAGGCGCTGCAGCGAATACTGTACGGGTTCCTCATAGGTGTATTCGGTCGTGTGGCTGATTTTCAGACGCATGTCGCTCTCCCCCAGCCCAACCTAGTAGAACCGGTAGCCGTCGGAGATTTCCTGTCCCAGACGGTTATTGTGGCTGATGAAGTTCTCGATGTATTCGTGCAGGCCCTGATCCATGACATCCTTGATCGAGTGGCTGCGCAGCGAAGCCAGCGTTTCCTCGGCTGTTGCATGGGCATTGTGCGCCTCGCCGTATTCGCGCGCCAGATAGCCGAGATTGCTGGAGATTTTTTCGTAGCAATAGGCCAGCGAGCGCGGCATCCGGCCGTTGAGGATCAGGAAGTCGGCGATGTTGGACGCCTTGTACTCCGCCTCGTAGACCCAGCCATAGGAACGATGTGCCGAGACCGAGCGCAGGATCGATTCCCACTGGACGTTGTCGATCGAGGAACCTACCTGGCTGACGGCGGGCAAAAGGACATAATATTTCACGTCGAGAATGCGGGCGGTGTTGTCGGCCCGCTCGATGAAGGTGCCGATGCGCGAAAAGTTGAAGATCTCGTTGCGCAGCATCGTGCCGTGAAACGCGCCGCGGATAAGCCCCGTCTTGCGCTTGATGGCGTCGATCACCTCGGGCAGGTCCGCTGCCTTGACGCGACGGGCCAACAGCGTCTTCAGGTCGAGCCAGCACTCGTTGGTCGCTTCCCAGGTTTCGCGCGTCAGCGCCGTACGCACCATGCGGGCGTTGTTGCGGCCGGCGTCGATGCAGGACATGACGCTCGACGGATTGCTGCGTTCGCGCAGCAGGAAATCGATCGCGTCGGCGCTGGTCAGCTTTTCATGGGTGTCGTCGTAGATGTCGCGGACGCCCGAACTTTGCAGCACACCATCCCAGTCGTCTTCCGTGGCCTCGGAGCGGGTGAGCGACATGCGCAGGCCGGCATCGATCAGCCGAGCGCTGTTTTCCGCGCGCTCGATATAGCGGAACATCCAGTACAAACCGTTTGCGGTTCTTCCAAGCATAATGCGTCAGTCCTCCAGAACCCAGGTATCCTTGGTGCCGCCGCCCTGGCTGGAATTCACCACCAGCGATCCGGCTTTCAATGCCACGCGGGTGAGCCCGCCCGGTATGATCTGCACCTTGTCGGAAACGAGAACGTAAGGCCGAAGGTCCACATGGCGTGGCGCAATGCCCTTGTTGACGAGGATCGGCACCGTCGAGAGCGACAGTGTCGGCTGCGCAATATAGTTGT
Source organism: Hyphomicrobiales bacterium (assembly GCA_900472785.1). Classification (GTDB taxonomy): domain Bacteria; phylum Pseudomonadota; class Alphaproteobacteria; order Rhizobiales; family Rhizobiaceae; genus Pararhizobium. The sequence goes on from UCJH01000009.1 coordinate 115,994, forward strand.
TGGGTCGTGTCTTGAGTTTTTCGGCAAAGGCCGTTCGTTCCTTCTTCGAAGCCGTCGGCCCGACCAGCATGCCGTAGCCGCCCGAGCCATGAACTTCCTTGACGACGAGATCGGCGAGGTTTTCCAGAACGTATTTCAGGCTGTCCGGTTCGGCGCAGCGCCAGGTGGGCACGTTTTCGAGCAGCGGCTTGCGACCCGTATAGAATTCGACGATCTCCGGCATATAGGAGTAGATCGCCTTGTCGTCGCAGATGCCGGTGCCGGGCGCATTGGCGATGGTGATGTTGCCGGCGCGGTAGACGTCCATGATGCCGGGAATGCCGAGCGCCGATTCGGGCTTGAAGGTGAGCGGGTCGAGATAGTCGTCGTCGACGCGGCGGTAGAGCACGTCGATCGCCTCGTAACCGCGCGTCGTACGCATCTTCACCTTGCCGTCGATGACCCTGAGGTCCGAGCCCTCGACCAGTTCGACACCCATCATGTCGGCGAGAAAGGAATGCTCATAATAGGCGGAATTATAGATGCCAGGGGTCAGCACGGCAACGCGCGGCTTGCCTTCGCAGCCAGGAGGGGCGAGCGAAGCGAGGCTCTGGCGCAAGAGGTAGGGGTAATTTTCCACCGGCCGCACACGGTTCTGATGGAAGAGTTCCGGGAACATCTGCATCATCGTTTCGCGGTTTTCCAGCATGTAGCTGACACCGGATGGCGTGCGGGCATTGTCCTCCAGAACGTAGAACTGGTCCTCGCCGGTGCGCACGATATCGGTGCCGACGATATGGGTATAGACGCCGCCCGGCGGCCGGAAGCCGATCATCTGCGGCAGGAAGGCGACGTTGCGTTCGATCAGTTCGCGTGGAATGCGACCGGCCTTGATGATCTCCTGTTTGTGGTAGATATCGTCGAGGAAGGCGTTGAGCGCGATGACCCGCTGCTCGATGCCCTGTGCCAGCTTGCGCCATTCGCGACCGGAAATGATGCGCGGGATCAGGTCGAAGGGGATGAGTTTTTCGGCGCTGTCGGCGTGTCCGTAGACCGCGAAGGTGATGCCTGTCTTGCGGAAGATATTTTCGGCGTCTTTCGATTTTGCAATCAGGCGTGCTCTGTCCTGGGCTGCGTACCAATCATTGTAAGTCGTATAAGGCTGGCGCGGGCTGTTGTCCGCATTCATCATTTCGTCAAATGCCAACGGTGTGATCCCCTTTTTTTGTCATTTGAGTACAACAGCTAAGGCAATGCAAGAAGCATGCTCGTTTCAGGGCAAAAGAAATTTCGAGCGCTGAAATGCCAAATTTTTGAACGAAATACCGCAGAGCCGATGGTTCGCGGAGCCACGCCTTTCGGTGTCTCCCTGCGCCTCAGCCGATCGGCTTGGTCTGCTGCGCCCGATCGCGCCTTGGATTTGGGCAATTGCATCCTGGTTGGACACTGTCCGATCGACCGTCATCGCGATTTCCTGAATGTCATCATCACGAATTTTGTTTTGACCAACACTGTCCGCCTCTCTATCGCAGGCGCTGCTGTATCGACCAAGGAGACGTTATGACCCTCGACCGCCTGGCTCCGGCCATCTTCGTCCTCCTGTGGTCGACGGGATGGGTGGTCGCGAAATATGCCGGCCTCTTTGCCGATCCGCTGACCTTTCTCGTGCTTCGCTATCTGGCCGCCGTGAGTTTGTTCGTGGTCTTCTGCCTTGTTACCGGCGCGCAGTGGCCGAAAAGCCGAAGCGAGGCGGGGCATGCGGTTATTTCCGGCATGTTCTTGCATGGGCTCTATCTGGGCTCGGTCTGGTGGGCGATTGGGCAGGGGGTTCCGGCAGCGCTCTCTGGCATCATCGCCGGACTGCAGCCCCTGATGACAGCGGCCGTCGCGCCGGGCCTGATCGGGGAACGGTTGACCGGTCAGCAGCGGCTTGGCCTGTCCATCGGTTTTGTCGGCATCGCGATTGCCGTCCTTCCGAAGGTTCTTGCCATCGATACCGAAGTCACCCCGATTGCCGCATTTCTGGTCATTGTCAACATCGTCGGGATGGCGGCCGCGACCTACGGGACGATCCATCAGAAACGATATCTGCAAGCTGTCGATATCCGCGCCATCGCCACGCTGCAGTATATCGGCGCCCTTATCGTCACCATTCCGCTCGCGTTGATGCTGGAAGATTTGCATGTGACGTGGAATATCGAACTGTTCGCAGCGCTTGCCTGGTCGGTGCTGGGCCTTTCGATGGGGGCAATCGCGCTGCTCCTGTATCTCGTCCGCCGTGGGCAGGTCTCAAGGGCGGCGTCGCTCATCTACCTCGTGCCGCCTCTGGCAGCCATACAGGCTGCGCTGCTTTTCGACGAAGCGCTGACAGTGCCGATGATCATCGGCACTGTTGTTGTCGTGATCGGCGTCTACCTGACCAACCGCAAGGTCGTCACTGCTCAGGCCTGAGTGCGGAGGAAAAACAAGCCTCCAAGGCTGGCATGCGTTCAAGCCGTTCTTGCACGTGTCCGCTCAGCCGGCTACGCGATGGGCTTGTTTCTACGCGCCGTGCGCCGGACCTTCTTCCTTGACCTCGCGGGGGGTGGGTGCGGTTATGGCGCCATGGTCCGGATCTCTGACATCCTGGCCTTTCGAGCCGTCCGCGGCCTCCGGCAATTCGCGGGCGCGGTCGCTGCGTCTCGAATCGCGCAGGCTCGTCGCCTCGCCGATGAGCGCATCGAGTTCGTCTTCGGAAAAGTCTGTGAGGTCGAAGGTCCTGTCCATGATGGTCTCCTTGGGTTCGCTTGGAAGTACGATAAACGCACGACTTGGCAAATCGACCCATGGGGCAGGCAAATTTCATTGAAATCGGTCGCCAGCGATTTGGCTTTGAGACGCGCCCGCGTCGGGAGAACAGCGCAACCCTTTAACGAAAAACGGCGGGGTTTCCCCGCCGCTCGTCAGTCTTGAATGTGCTGGCTACGAAAGCTTACGCTTCGTCGCGGCGTTGGCCGCTGGCGCGCTTGCGCATGCCATTGGCGCCGTTCGGATTGCCTTCGCGCGACTGGCCATTGCTGTTCCCGCCGCCATGGTTGCGGTTGCGCGACTCACCCTGCTTGAAGCCTGGACGTCCGTTGCGGTTGCCGCCGGGACGCTTGGCAAGAGCCTTTTCGTGGGCAGCCTGTGCCGCCGGGCCCTGGCCCTTGCGGTGCTGCTTGGATTGCGTGTCTGCATCGCTCAGCAGTTCGTCGCCGGCAAAGCCGCCGGCTGCTGCCGGACGGGCACGCGGCGCATGATCGGCGCGCGGTTCGTGGCGCTGGCCGCCACCGTTGCCGCCGCCCGGGCGCTGGCCGCCACGCGAGCCCTTCGGGCGGGCGCGATCAGCCGGCACTTCGCCGCTGGCGGTGGTGATCTCGATCTTCATCAGGCGTTCGATATCGCGCAGCAGGCGGATTTCGTCCGGCGAGCAGAAAGCGATGGCGATGCCGTCGCGACCGGCACGGGCCGTGCGGCCGATGCGGTGGATATAGGCTTCCGCCACTTCCGGCAGGTCGTAGTTGTAGACGTGGGTGACGCCGGGGATGTCGATACCGCGGGCGGCAACGTCGGTTGCCACGAGAACGCGGGTCTCGCCGTCACGGAAAGCCTTGAGGGCACGCTCGCGCTGGCCCTGGCTCTTGTTGCCATGGATCGAGGCGACCGAGAAACCGACATGCTCGAGGTGCTTCATCAGCTTTTCGGCACCATGCTTGGTGCGCGAGAAAACCATGGCGCGGCCATCGGGGTTTTCGGTGAGCGTCTTCTTCAGGATTTCAGTCTTCTGGCTGGCGCCCTGGACGAAGTGCACATACTGCTCGACCTTGTCGGCAGCCTTGCCCGGAGGCGTAACCTGCACGGTGACCGGATCGGTCAGGTATTCGCTGGCCAGTTCGGCGATCGCCTTCGGCATGGTGGCCGAGAACAAGAGCGTCTGGCGCTTCTTCGGCACCATCTTGGAAATCTTGCGCAGGTCGTGGATGAAGCCGAGGTCGAGCATCTGGTCGGCTTCGTCGAGCACGAGGAAGCGGGCCTGGGTCAGGGTGACGGCCTTGCGGGCGATGAGATCGAGCAGGCGGCCGGGCGTTGCGACGAGGATATCGACGCCGCGGGCAAGCTGTTCCGACTGCTTGTTGATCGAGGCGCCGCCGACGACGAGGCCGATCTTGAGCGGGGTCTTCTTGACGAAGTCCTTGAGGTTGGATGCGATCTGGTTCACCAGCTCGCGGGTCGGGGCCAGAACCAGCGCGCAGATATTGCGCGGGTCGGGACGCTTGCCGCTGGCCAGCATCTTCTCGATCATCGGCAGGCCGAAAGCGGCCGTCTTGCCGGTGCCGGTCTGGGCGAGACCGATCAGGTCATTGCCTTCCATCACGAGCGGGATTGCCTGCGCCTGGATTGGCGTCGGCACTTCGAACCCCTGGGCGGCGAGGGTCGAAAGAATATGCTCGGAGAGGCCAAGGTCTTTGAAAGTGGTCAATTTTATTGCCTTTTCGGGGCGCCAAACGCATTCGCCGGAACAGCACCATGCGGTTCCGGTGTCGATTGGCGTCAAGAACCCCGCGTGATTTGGGAACTTGTAGGTTGATAAAGCGGTCTGCGCTGATTTTGCCACGGTCGGCAAAACATTCTCTGGTGCGCTTATCCTTCGTTAGGGATCAATGAGATCCCGCAGGCCGCTCACGCGGCGGCCGGAAGGTGACGCTGCGCCCCATGTCGTTGTTTTGGCGGTAAAAGTCAAGTGATAGTTTTTGCAGTTGCGAAGGGCAGCCCTGCGTTCACGGCATGGCAAGCTGGAAATCACCACGGCCCAGCACCGCGCCATTCACGAGAATATCGACGCTATGGCCGCCGGCATAGTATTGCCGCGTGGTGATCGCGCGCATCGCATGCTGCCGGGTCAGGCTGATGGTTTCGCCCGAACCGAGAGTAAGGCTGGTCCACTTGAAAACCTTCGGCGCGAGTTGTCCGTTGGCCTTGCGATGATGGATGGCATAGTCGATCATCAGCCTTTGCGGCTGCTGTCCCGCATTGACGAGCGTGACGGCCATCCGAAGCTGCGTGCCGAATTCCACCACCGGCGTCTCGATGGCCAGGTCGGCCCGAACCGCCGGTGCCGGGGCAAATCCGAAATTGGCAAGCGCTTCGCCATGTCCCTTCTTCAGAAGGGTTCGGGACGCATGTCGCAACAATTGACGCCTTTGCACTGAAGCGCCTGCGATGGCGTCACGCACGAAAGCGGCAACCAGATCCGGATGGTCCTTGGCGATGTCGTTCAGACTGTTGGCCACCGAGCGGCGGACATAGTCTTCCGGATCGTCGATCAGTGCGGTGAGGATCGGCAGGATCGGCTTTGGATCGCGGATCAGCGCCGGCAGCCGCATGGCCCATGGCAGGCGGGGGCGGGTGCCTTCGGACGCGAGCCGGCGGACGTGATGGTTCGGATCGCCGACCCAGCCGCGGATCGTCGCCAGCGCGCGGTCCTGATCACTATGGATGAAGGCGCGAATACCGAATTCTGCGGTGAAATGCGGAGTCAGGGCCTTGAGAAGCCAAAGTCCGATATCGAGATGGGGCAGCCCTTTTGCGGCGATGAACTGGTTGACTGGCAGAAGTTCCCAACCCGACAGGCCGGGCCTGCCGTCCTTCGGAAGACTTGCCGAGAGAATCGCGGCTGCCTGCGGAAAATCCACCGGCAGGGTTTCGATCAACGCGTCGCGGATCTGTTGCGCCCGGTGCATCAGTTCAAGCGCATCCATGCCGGCCGCCGCGATATCGATAAACCGGCTCTTGTCGAAGGCGGCGTCGACGGTAGAGACAATCCCGGCCATGCGTTCGACGAGGCCCGGATAGAGCAGGTTTTTCAGCGGTTCGGCCATGTTGTCCTCAAGGGGTTGGGTTCGATCATATGGCAACAGATCGCGCAAAACAGGCGCGCGCCGCGACTTTCCCCACCAAGTTTGGATCGCTGCCGTTTTTCAAGGAACCATCCGACTCCTGTGGGCGTTGGGGAAAGTTGCTCGGGCATAGGCCGTTCGGGCCTGCCGCCAATGAGCATTGGAAAGCATGATCCAGGAGCAGACAATGACCACCACATGGATTCTCGCCGCCGACGGAAATCAGGCCCGCCTTTTGAAGGGCGTCAACTTTCTGAAGGACGACAACCAGAACCTTGAACAGGAGGTTTTCCAACTGGATACCAAACGCGCACAGGATATCATGGCCGACAAGCCCGGGCGCAGTCACTCATCAGTGGGGCATGGCCGCTCCGCCATGGAATACAGCAGTGACCCTGTGCGCGAGGAACAGCAGAAATTCACCTCCGACGTCGCCAGCAAGATCGATGGCTATGCGCAGGCGGGCGCTTTTGACCGACTGGTCCTGTGCGCCGCGCCCCAGACGTTGGGTGACTTCCGATCGATGTTGTCTGCAAAAGTGCGCGAAAAAACCACGGTTGAGATCAACAAGGACTACAGCAACTTGCCGACCGACAAGCTGATCGCGTCGGTCAAGTCGGTCATGTTCAACTAAACCTGATCAAAAGTCCGTCGCAACGCCACCTTCGCGCTTGCGACGGGCGACGAACGCGTCGAGCTCTTCCTCGATTGCCGGATCGAGCGGCGGCTTTTCGTATTCGTTGAGTTTTTCCTTGAAGACACGATTGGCGTGATCATAGGTCGTCGGTCGTCCAGCCTCGGTCCAGGTCTCGAAATTGCGCCAGTCCGAAAGGATCGGCGAATAGAAGGCCGTCTCGTAACGCGCCAGCGTATGAGCGGTGCCGAAATAATGGCCGCCCGGGCCGACGTCACGCACGGCATCGAGGCCGAGTGCGTCTTCACTGACGTCCAGCGGCGTCAGAAACTCCGCCACCATCTGCAGCATGTCGACGTCGAGGATGAATTTTTCGAAGGACGCCGTCAGGCCGCCCTCGCTCCAGCCCGCCGAATGCATGATGAAATTGCCGCCGCCTTGCGTCAGAGCCCAGAGCGAGAAGCCGGACTCGTAGGCTGCCTGTGCGTCGAGCGTGTTGGAGGCATTGGTGTTGGAGGTGCGGTAGGGGATGTTGTACCTGCGGGCGAGCTGGCCGCCAGCAATCACGGCCTTCATATATTCCGGCGTTCCGAAGGCCGGCGCACCGGTCTTCATGTCGACATTCGACGTGAACCCGCCATACATCACGGGCGCGCCCTTGCGCACCATCTGCGTGAAGGCGATGCCGGCCAGGGCCTCGGCATTCTGCTGCACGACGGCACCGGCAATGGTGACCGGAGCCATGGCGCCGGCGAGCGTGAACGGCGTGACCACCACCACCTGATTGCGCGACGACATCTCGATGATGCCCTGCAGCATCGGCCCGTCCAGGCGCAGCGGCGAGGAGGTGTTGATGATGGTGAAAAGCGACGGTTCCTGCTCCATCTGCTCGGCCGAAATGCCACGGCCGATCCGGGCAATCTCGATGGCATCGATATTGCGCTGCTGTCCGAGCGAGTAGCAGTGAAAAACCTTGTCGGTCAGCTTGACCATATCGGACAGGCAATCGAGATGACGCACCGACGCATGAATGTCGATCGGCTCTACAGGATAGCCACCGGTCGTGTGGATGATGTCGTAGGACTGCGCCAGCTTCACCAGTTTGCGGAAGTCTTCCTGGTTACCGGCGCGGCGGCCGCCTTCACGGTCCGCGACGAACGGTGCCGAGGCGATCTGGGCGAAGACGAGGTTGTTGCCACCGATCCGGACGTTGCGGATTGGATTGCGGGCATGCAGCGTGAACGCCGGCGGCACGGAGGCCATCATCTCCATGATCAGGCCGCGGTCGAAACGGACGCGGTCAGTGCCGTCAGCCACATCGGCGCCTGCGGCCTTCATGCGGCTTCGGGCTTCCGGCAGGATCACGTCCATGCCGATTTCTTCAAGGATAGTCAGCGAGGCATCGTGGATCGCCTCAAGCGCGTCTTCACCAAGCACGGTCGATTTCGCCATCGTATTGACGAGATTGAGATATTTCGAGTTTCCTGTCGATCGGCGCGATGTTCTGTCTCCGCCGCGACCGCCTGCGCGCCGACGGCGCTCGACGGGGGTATCGGTCTGATCGGGCAGGGGAGGTGAGGAAAATTCGTTGTCGCTCATGATATTTCCATCGCGTTTGGACACAAAGGAGATGTTGCAGATTTGCGCCTGCCGACGCGCCACCATTTGCGACAGCAAACTTCCTTGAAAGGAAACCGCATCGAAATCGTGCCCGTTTGCAGGCGCCGGCTGCTATTCCAGACGCGTCACGCTGGCTGTTTTACGCCGCAGAGCATCTCGCGTTTTGCGCCATAACCCCGGCGTCGTTCAACCGTAAATCCCGCAGCCTGCAGATTGCGCCGGACGAAACCGGCTGCGGCATAGGTGGCGAAAGTGCCGCCGGCCACCGTTCTGTCGAAGACGCAGCGCATGAGATCAAGCGACCACAGGTCGGGATTGCGCAACGGCGCGAAGCCATCGAGATACCACGCATCGAAGACCGGCGCGGAGAAAGGCAGCCGTATCTCGGCAGGCCCGATGATTACGGTCAGCCGCACATCGCTGCCAAAGTCGATTGAGACGTCACCTGTCGGTCGCTCCGGCCAGGCGCCGCAGAGCGCCTGTTTTTCCGCGTCGATTTCCGGCCAGCGCGACAATGCACGGTCGATCTCGTCCGCCTGCATCGGGAAACGCTCGAAGGAAATGAAATTCAGACGCTGGCCGTCACGCCGTTGCTGTTTCCACTGCCGCCATGTCTCGCAGAAGTTCAGCCCCGTCCCGAAACCGAGTTCGCCGATGGTGAAATCTATCGTCTCCGGCCAGCGCGAGACCAAGCCGTTGCCACCGAGGAAGACATAGTCGCATTCCAGCCGGCCATCCTCGCGGCAATAAAAATGATCGCCAAATTCGGCCGAATAGGGCATATCGCCCTCATGCCATTCAAGGGTCTGGCGCTCCGGCGATGATGGATCTTCGATCTGGTCGGCTGTCATATCCCGTCGGATAATCCTCATGCGGAAGAAGGTCAATCGATGACGGATTTGCTGATCGTCGGTGGTGGCATTATGGGTCTCTGGGCGGCTGTGATGGCGCAACGCGCGGGCATCGAGACGACACTTGTCGAGCGTGCCGCCATCGGCGCGGGGGCAAGCGGCGGCATTCTCGGCGCCTTGATGCCGCATATGCCGGACAATTGGAACGAGAAGAAGCAGTTCCAGTTCGACGCGCTGGTGTCGCTGGAAGCGGAGATCGCCATGCTCGAGGCCGAAACCGGCCTGTCGGCGGGCTACCGGCGATCCGGCCGCATCATTCCGCTATCCAAGCCGCATCTGCGCGGCATTGCGCTCAAGCATCAACAGGAAGCTCTCGAAAACTGGACATCCGCGGATCGTTCATTTTTCTGGCATGTCCGGGAAGCGCCTCAATACGCCGGCTGGCCGGATCATGCGGCGGCGGAAAGCGGCGTCGTCTTCGATACGCTGGCAGCCCGCCTCGCACCGCGGTCGCTGCTCGACATGCTTGTTTCGGTGCTGCGCAACGCTCCTCGCACCCATGTCCGGGAAGGCACCCATGTCCTCCGTCTCGACCCGCTTGCCGGCAAGGCCGAGCTTGCAGGCGGCGAAATGATCGCTTTTAAAACCTGCATTCTCGCGGCCGGCGTGCAATCCTTTCCCCTGATCGACGCATTGCATGGGGGGGCCTTCAAGGCGAGTGGAACGGCTGTAAAAGGGCAGGCCGCTCTCCTGAAAGCCGATGTCGATCCGTCTTGGCCGGTGATCTTCTCGGATGGTCTCTATATCGTGCCGCATGAAAACGGCTGTGTTGCCGTGGGCAGCACGAGCGAAAACAGCTTTGAAGATCCGCTGACCTGCGACGCGCGGCTTGACCATCTCATCCAGCGGGCCGTTGAGGTGGCGCCAATGCTTCGGGAGGCAAAAATTCTGGAACGCTGGGCGGGCCTGCGACCGAAAGCGATCGGACGCGAGCCCATGATCGGCCGTCACCCGGATTTCCCGCATCTGATGACGATGACGGGCGGCTTCAAGGTCAGCTTCGGGCTGGCACAACGGATCGCCGCCTTCGTTGTCAGTGAGATCACCGGCGACAATCGCATAGACCTGCCAGGCTCGTTTCGGTGTGAGAGCCATATCGCGTTGATGCTGGGTACATAAAACGCCCTGCAACCGGACGGCAGCAGGGCCTGAGAAGGATTGACGGACATTACATCCAGTAGGGCGGAACGCCGTAATAATCATAGACGCGGCGACCGTTTTCCTTGTTCCAGTCATACTCGTCGTCACCACGGTATTTCGGTGCGTTTTCAACTTGGTCGCGGGTCACATCCGTCCTGTAGCCGCCGAGATTTTCATCATAGCTGAGTTTCGCCCAAGGCAGAGGATAGTGGTCCTCGCCAATGCCCAGGAACCCGCCGAAGCCGAGAACGGCATAGGAGACACGGCCGCTGCGCTTTTCCAGGATAACGCGCTCGATCGAGCCGATGTGCTTGCCGTCCGCACCATATACCCGCGTGCCTTCGACCTTGTCGCTGGCAATCAAATCGTGGGTTTCCTTGATGCTGGGATCCTGCAAATTCGGATTGTGAAAGGTCATCGTTTTCTCCCTTAATCGAATGGATATGGACGATTAACGGAGCAGCAGCGCGTTGGTTCCAAACATTTTTCGAGCCGAGCAGGGCGCTTTTCGGTGTTTTTCAACCCGGCAAGCCGGTCACATCTTCGGCGCTGGATTCGTCATTCTGTCACGCAAATCACCTAGGGACTTGGCGGTCAGACCGACCGGAGCCGCCGCATGCGTTACGCCATCTATTTCACGCCTTCCATCCACGATCCATTGTCGATTGCGGCGGCGAGCTGGTTTGGTCGCAACGTCTACTCCGGAGAAACAGTCGAGCGCCCGTCCGGCATCGGCCTGAGTTCGCAGGAACTGGCCTTCTATACCGCGGTTCCCCGCCGCTACGGGTTTCACGCGACGATCAAGGCGCCTTTCCATCTTCATCCGGAAGCCAACGAGGCGGCTTTGCTCAAGGCTCTGATGCAGTTCGCCGGGAGTATCACGCCATTCGACATGCCACGCATGGAGATTGCGAGGCTGGGCGATTTTTATGGACTGGCGCCGGTGATCCCGAGCGATGCAATGCAGCTTCTGGCCGCAACGGTGGTCCAGGTTTTCGACGCCTTTCGCGCGCCGCTCGGCGAGGCGGAGATCGAACGTCGGGATCCGTATGGCCTCACCGCGCCGCAATTCGCCAATCTCCACCGCTGGGGCTATCCATACGTCATGGACGAGTACCGGTTTCATATGATGCTGACCGGTCCGCTTGCCGCAAAGAGTTCCAATCGGCTGGAAACGGCCTTGCGCCAGGTTTTCGAGCCCGTGCTCGCTGAACCGATGAAGATTGCGAGCCTTGCTCTCTTTGTCGAGCCCGAGCCGGGTGCGCCGCTGCGGGTCCATTCGCAGCATCCGCTGGGCAAGATTTCTGCTCGCCGGCCATCGCCATCCGAGGGGCGGCCGGGGCACTTGCCCGTTGCCGAGACGGGCTTTGCCTTTAGCGAGCGAACCGCAGCGCGGGCCATACGCGGCCTCGACGGCGGTTGGTAGCGGACCGCCTGCCGGCCTTCGCCTAGACCGCAACGTCTGGAGAAGACTTGCGAAATCCTCTTTGAAACTATCTGTCCCTTCGAATTTGATCTCGACTTTCCGGTCTCGGGTGTTACCGTTCCGGCATATTTCGAAGGATGATTTGATGAAAGACAGTTCCTACCCGCGCGATCTCGTCGGCTACGGCCGCAACGTTCCGCAGGTGCGCTGGCCGGGCGATGCGCGGATCGCGGTTCAGTTCGTTCTGAACTACGAGGAGGGTGGCGAAAGCTCGATCCTCGATGGCGACAAGGCTTCCGAGTCGCTGCTGTCGGAGATCGTCGGGGCGCAGCCCTGGCCCGGTCAGCGAAATCTCAACATGGAATCGATCTACGAATATGGTTCGCGCGCCGGCTTCTGGCGGCTCTGGCGGATGCTGACCAGCCGCAAGATCGACGTCACCGTCTATGGCGTGACGCTGGCCATGGCGCGCAATCCGGAAGCCGTCGCGGCCATGAAGGAGGCCGGCTGGGAAATCGCCAGCCACGGCTATCGCTGGCTGGAATACAAGGATTTTCCGGAAGAGGAAGAGCGCAGGCATATCCTCGAGGCGGTGCGTCTGCACAAGGAATTGACCGGCTCCCATCCGCTCGGCCTGTATCAGGGAAAGCCATCCGGCAACACGCTGAGGCTGGTGCTGGAAGAGGGTGGCTTCGTCTATTCCTCCGACAGCTATGCCGATGACTTGCCCTACTGGGTTCCCGGGTTGACGAAAGACCAGCCGCATCTGATCATTCCCTACACCCTCGATGCCAACGACATGCGTTTTGCCACGCCGCAGGGGTTCAATTCCGGTGACCAGTTCTTCACCTATCTGAAGGATACGTTCGATGTACTCTATGCGGAGGGCAAGGAAGGTTTCCCGAAGATGATGAATATTGGGCTGCATTGCCGGCTGGTCGGTCGCCCGGGGCGCGCCGCAGCGCTAGCCCGGTTCATCGACTATGTTCTCGATCACGAGAAGGTCTGGGTGCCGAAGCGGATCGATATCGCCCGGCACTGGTACGCGCATCACAAACCGGAGGGCGGACCGTGATGGGGGACCGCAGTGATTTCGTGGCGCGTTTCGGCGGCGTCTTCGAGCATTCGCCCTTTGTCGCCGAACGTGCCTTCGATGCCGCGCCCGAGATGCAATTGACGGCAGATGCAGTGCATTCCGCGATGTGCGACGCCTTCCGTGCTGCAACGGCCGAAGAGCGCCTGGGCGTGTTGCGCGCCCATCCAGATCTTGCCGGAAAGCTGGCCATCGCCGGTGGCCTGACGGACGATTCGAAGGCCGAACAGGCGTCCGCCGGCCTCGATCGCCTGAGCCCGGGCGAACATGCGCGTTTTACGGCGTTGAACACGGCCTATGTCGAAAAATTCGGCTTTCCCTTCATCATCGCCGTCAAGGGGCTGACGAAGGACGATATTCTTGCTGCTTTCGAAGACAGAATTGGCAACGGCAGCGATCAGGAATTCGCAACGGCCTGTGCGCAGGTCGAGAAGATCGCGCGTTTGCGCCTGCAATTCATGCTTCCAGGAGAAGACAATGTCTGACACCACGTCCACCGACCTGCCCGATTTCACGGTTGGCGCGGTCAATCTCGCCTCCGCCCGTCTCGGCGCGCGGGGACTTTATGCAACGGACGACTTCTTCGCGCCGCTCGACCGGATGCTGCAGGATGAGCCCGCGAAATTCCTGCCCGACGTCTACGACGACAACGGCAAATGGATGGACGGTTGGGAAAGCCGCCGCAAACGCGTGCCCGGCCATGACCACGGCGTCATCCGGCTGGCCATGCCCGGCGTGATCCACGGCTTCGATGTCGATACCAGCCATTTCACCGGCAATTATCCGCCCTATTGCAGCATCGAGGCGGCCTTCATCGAAAGCGGCGATCCGGACGATGCCACAGCCTGGACCGAAATCATCGCCAAGTCACCACTCGGCCCCGGTATCGGCGCGGCCGCGCATCATTTCTTCCGGACATCCGGTGCCGCTGCGGAGAGAATATGGACGCATCTGCGGCTGCATATCTATCCGGATGGCGGCATCGCACGCCTGCGCGTCTACGGCACGGCACATTTCGACTGGAGCAAGGTCGGAGCCACCGAAGTGGTCGATCTTGCCTATATCTACAACGGCGCAAAGTCGTTGGCCTGGTCCAATGCGCATTACGGCGTTCCGGACCAGATGCTCGGTCCGGGGCGGGGCATCAACATGGGTGATGGCTGGGAGACGGCCCGTCGCCGGGGACCCGGCCATGACTGGGCGATCATCCGGCTCGGCCATCCCGGCCTGATCAACCGCGTTGTCGTCGATACCGCCCATTTCAAGGGGAATTTCCCGGATACCTGCGAATTGCTGGGAGCCAACCTGCCCGGCCATTCCGATACGTTCAGCGAGGCGGAGATTGCCGATTCCGAAACCTGGAAGCCGATCCTAACGCGCCAAAAATTGCAGATGGACCACATCCACGAGTATACGGGTGATGCCCTGCAGGCGATCGGCCCGGTGACGCATGTGCGTTATGCCATGTATCCGGATGGCGGCACCAGCCGTCTGCGGCTGTTCGGCACCAAGGCCTGATGGATGCGCGCTCTGCCGATCCGCTCGCTGACTGCCGAAGCGTTTCGCCCGTTTGGAGACGTCATCGAGGCGGACCCGGCGCGGATGCGACTGATCAATGGCGGCACGACGGAACGTTTCCATGCACTGGCAACCGTCGATGTGGCGGGCGAAGGCGCGCGGCCGATTCTCAACATTTTCCGGGGGCAGCCGCGCCGCTTTCCCTATGCCATCGACATGATGGAACGACATCCGCTCGGCAGCCAGAGTTTTACGCCGCTTTCGGGGCGTCCGTGGCTCGTCGTGGTTGCGCCCGATGCCGGTGGGCGCCCCGGCCGGCCTTTGGCATTCCTGGCAGGGCCGCGGCAGGGCATAAATTATCACCGCAATGTCTGGCATCATCCGCTCATGACGCTCGATGGCGTCAGCGATTTCCTGATTGCCGACCGGGAAGGCCCCGGCAATAATCTGGAAGAATTCTTCTACGACGAGGCTTTCCTCATCGAAGAACCGGTAAGGGATACGGATCTATGAGTGGACGCCTGACGACGCATGTTCTCGATACGGCACTCGGCAAGCCGGCGCGGGGCCTGGCCATCGACCTTTTCCGGATCGAGGGGGAAACCAGAACGCTGATCCGCTCGGTCGTCACCAACGCAGACGGCCGCGTCGATGGGCCGATGCTTGAGGGCATTGCCTTCGAAGTTGGAACTTACGAACTGCTGTTCCATGCGTGCGACTATCTGCGCGCCACCGGCGTCAAGCTGCCGGAACCCGCCTTCCTCGATGTGATCCCGCTACGCTTCGGCATCGCCGATGCCGGCAGCCACTATCACGTGCCGCTCCTGCTTTCGCCATTCAGTTACTCGACTTATAGGGGGAGTTGAGGTCGGTTATCCTCGATAGAGCATCACACTTATACGATATTTCGTACAAGTGTGTTTGTCCGGGAGCGTGTGATGCGCACAATTAAGTTTTCGAAAGCAAGAGACGATGCTCTGGTCAATCCGAAATCACATCCCTGCTGACGTCGCGAATGTCGCGTTTGCCGCAGAGCGCCATGGTGATGTCGAGTTCCTTGCGGATGATTTCCAGCGCCAGCGTAACGCCTTGCCCGCCCATCGCGCCGAGGCCGTAGAGGAAAGGGCGGCCGATATAGGTGCCCTTGGCGCCGAGCGCGATCGCCTTCAGCACGTCCTGGCCGGAGCGAATGCCGCCGTCGAGATGGACTTCGATCTTGTCCCCCACCGCATCGACGATTCGTGGCAGCATGCCGATCGAGGACCGCGCGCCGTCGAGCTGGCGGCCGCCATGGTTGGAGACGATGATGGCATCGGCGCCTGTCCGGGCCGCCATCTGCGCGTCCTCGACGTCGAGAATGCCCTTGAGAATCAGAGGGCCACCCCACATCTCCTTGATCTCGGCGACATTTTCCCAGGACAGTTGCGGATCGAACTGCTCGGCAGTCCAGGAAGAGAGCGAGGAAAGGTCGGAGACGTTCTTGGCGTGACCGACGATGTTGCCGAAGCTGCGGCGCTGGGTTTTCAGCATCCGCATGCACCAGAGGGGCCGCGTCGCCATCTGCCAGATGTGCTTCGGGGTGAATTTTGGCGGTGCCGAGAGGCCGTTGCGCAGATCCTTGTGACGCTGGCCAAGAATCTGCAGATCGAGCGTCAGCACCAGCGCCGAGCATTTTGCCGCTTTGGCACGATCGATCAGGTTTTTGACGAAGTCCCGGTCGCGCATGACATAAAGCTGAAACCAGAACGGCTTCTTTGTGACCGAGGCGACATCCTCGATCGAGCAGATGCTCATGGTCGACAGCGTGAAGGGGACGCCGAACGCTTCCGCCGCCTGCGCCGCCAGCATCTCGCCATCGGCATGTTGCATGCCGGTCAGGCCCGTCGGCGAAAGCGCCACCGGCATGGAAACCGGCTGTCCGATCATCGTGCTTGCCAGCGACCGGTTTGTCATGTCGACGAGGACCCGCTGTCGCAGCTTGATGTCGTGGAAATCGGCTTCGTTTGCCCGATAGGTGCCCTCGGTCCAGGCGCCGCTGTCGGCATAGTCGAAGAACATTTTCGGCACGCGCCGTTTGGCCAGCGCTTTGAGTTCGCGAATGTCGAGGGGCTTGGACATGACCGGGTTCCATTGACGTGAGAAACCGCCATACCACGTCCGGGGAAGGCTTGTTAAGAGCACACACCGCAAGAGGTAAAATAAATTTACCTCTTGCGGTGTTTCGATTAATCGCTGTTAGCGATAAGGGTTCAGTTGACAGCGTTGAGCGTCACGGACGTCCCGGTTGCGGCAATGTTCAGTCCCAACTGGCCGGTCACGCTGACCGTCTGCAACTGGATGGAACCGGATGTGCCGCCGACAAGAATGTTTGCGCCGATGCCGGCGCCAACGGTCGCTTCGGCGCTGGCACCTTGATAGATGCCGCTCAATGAGCCGCGATGGTAGCCGGCTGTCGGTGCAAACACCGCCCAGACCAAGCGGCCGCGTGTCGTGAAGCCGAGGTCCACGCCCATCTTGCGGATGGCGCCGGTGTAATGATCCGTGCGCTTCGCCCCCACGGTCGACTGGAAGACGCAATCGGCTTCCTTGGCGGAGCCGAGCACATAGCCTACGCCGCCGCCGATGCTGCAATCGAGATAACCGATCTTGACGCCGTTGCTGTCGTCAGCCTCTTCATAGGGAGCCGGGGCTTGTTCATACACAGGGTCGGCGGCGTGCGCGGCGATCGCGGTTGAAAAGATTGGTGCCGTTGCAAGAAGCGCTGTGGCGAGAATTTTGTTCATGGATTTTCTCCTGCTTGAATCGCTGCCGGCCGGGCTTGGTTCGTGGGGCCTCTTGGATTCCGACGAGCGTTAACGCCCGTACAGCTAGAATGATCCATTCGGACATTTCGGAGGCAGGATTTTGCATTCCCGTCAGGTGTGACAGGAGGGAGACACCATTGCCGCAGGCTTTTGCCACCACGCCCCGTGTCTCCGGGTCACTTCAAAGACCGGTCTTGACCGCCTTGCCGGCGACGTAGGTTTCCGTGATCGCCCGGTCGTCGCCCATGGTCTGGAGCAGGAAGAGTTCGTCGGCGAGCGAATTGACGACTTCGGCCTTCAGCGCCATCGCCGGGGTTGCAGCCATGTCGAGCACGACGAAATCGGCGTCGGTGCCGGGCTCCAAGGTTCCGATCCGGTCGGCCAGCGACAGGGCCTCGGCGTTGCCGCGGGTCATCAGGTGGTAGCTCTCGAACGGATTGAGCCTTTCGCCCTGCAATTGCTGGATCTTGTAGGCCTCGTCCAGCGTGCGCAGCATCGAATAGCTTGACCCCCCGCCGATATCGGTCGCCACGGAAACGCGGACCGGCTTGGCGCGACGACCAAGCTTTTTGAGCGGAAACAGGCCGGAGCCAAGAAAGAGGTTGGAGGTCGGGCAATGCACCGCAACCGAACCGGTATCGCTCATCACATCCATTTCCCGTTCCGACAGGTGGATGCAATGGCCGAGCAATGTCTTTGGACCGAGCATGCCGTAGCGGGCGTAGACGTCTGTATAGTCCTGCGCTTCCGGGTAGAGCGAACAGGTGAAATCGATCTCGTCGCGGTTTTCCGACAGATGCGTCTGCACATGCAGATCGGGGAATTCCTGGATCAGCGTCTGCGTTGCCCGCATCTGTTCCGGCGTCGAGGTGATCGCAAAGCGCGGCGTGATAGCGACGTGGTTTCGGCCTTTGCCGTGCCATTCTTCGATCACTGCGCGGGTCTCGTCATAGCCCATTTCCGGCGTATCGAGCAGGCCCTGCGGCGCGTTGCGGTCCATCATCACCTTGCCGGCGATCATGCGCATGTCGCGCCGCAGGGCCTCCGCGAAGAAGGCGTCGACGGACGACTTGTGGACGGAGCAATAGGCCACGGCCGTGGTCGTGCCGTGCCGGATCATCTCGTCGAAGAAATGCGTGGCGATGCGTTGCGCATGGGCGCTTTCGACGAAGCGGCATTCCTCCGGAAAGGTATAGGTGTTCAGCCATTCCAGCAGGTTGGCGGCATAGGAGCCGATGACCTGCATCTGTGGAAAATGCAGATGGGTGTCGATGAAACCCGGCAGGATCAGGTGCGGCCGATGATCGATCTCCGCAATGCCCTCGGGCGCCTGCGCCTTGACGGTTTCATAGGCGCCGCTCGCAAGGATGAGGCCCTCGGCAATAAGCAGGGCGCCATCGCTTTCATAGGCATAGGCAGCGTGATCGTCGAGGCTTTCCGGTTTGCGCAGGAAGCTCAGGGTCCGCCCGCGGATGAGCATTGTCGTCATCGGCTCCTGCTTTCCGCAGCCGCACCTTCGAACCACGCCGCCAGCAACTGGCGTTCCTCCGTCGTCATCTCGGTGATATTGCCCGGCGGCATGGCATGGCTGCGTCCGGCCTGAATATAGATTTCGCGGGCATGCCCGGCGATCTCGGCGTCGTTTTCCAGCAATACCCCCTTCGGCGGGCGATTGATGCCCTCATAGACCGGTTCTGCCGAGTGGCACATGGAACAGCGCGTCGAAATCATGTCCTTCACCGCCGGAAAATGGGCGTTGGCCGCAAAACGCTCGAAGGCGGGAGCGACCTCGGCCGCCTCGCTGTCCGTCAGCACCTTGGGAACCGTCGAGAGCCACATGATCAGGATGAAGAGGATCAGCGTCACGATCCAGGTCCAGGTCGGCTGGCCCTTGCGTGCATGCGTCGTGTTGAACCAGTGGCGGATGGTGACACCCATCAGGAAAACGAGCGCCGCGATCACCCAGTTGAACGCCGTGGCGAAAGCCAGCGGATAGTGGTTCGACAGCATGAAGAAGATGACGGGCAGCGTCAGGTAGTTGTTGTGCAGCGAGCGCTGCTTGGCGATCACGCCATATCTCGGATCGGGCGTGCGCCCGGCAATCAGGTCGGCGACGACGATGCGCTGGTTCGGCATGATGATGAAGAAGACGTTGGCCGACATGATTGTCGCGGTGAAGGCGCCGAGATGCAGGAAGGCGGCACGCCCGGTGAAGACCTGCGTATAGCCCCAGGCCATGACCACCAGCGCGACATAGAGAATGCCCATCAGCGTCCAGGTGTTCCTGCCGAGCGGCGACTTGCAGAGCAGGTCGTAGAAGATCCAGCCGATGCCGAGCGATGCCAGCGAGATCAGGATGGCGGTCGTCGAGGAAATATCCAGCACATGGCGATCGACGAGGAAGAGATCGGCACCGCCATAATAGACCAGACAGAGCAGGGCGAAGCCGGACAGCCAGGTCGTATAGGCTTCCCATTTGAACCAGGTCAGGTGTTCCGGCATCATCGCCGGGGCCACCAGGTATTTCTGGATATGGTAGAAGCCGCCGCCATGCACCTGCCATTCCTCGCCATAGGCGCCAACCGGCAGATGCGCGCGCTTCACCAGCCCGAGATCGAGCGCGATGAAATAGAACGACGATCCGATCCAGGCGATGGCGGTAATGACATGCAGCCAGCGGACGGCAAAAGCGAGCCATTCCCAGGCGATCGCGAATTCATACATTCAGTGTCCCCATTCTTGCCTCCCGCTTCGTCACTGTGCGAAAAAACGACGGCAGGGGAAAGAGGCAAATGCGATGTCTCTATCGCCCTGCGAGAATTGCGATCATTTCTTTTGTCTTCAAGCCTTGGCGTGCCTTCTCGAAGCTGGAATATGACAGGCGCCCGCTGGCGAGCGCGGCGGTCAGGCGCTGACAAGCGACTTCAAGTGCCTTTGCGGACGACGTGTGGGTGTAGACTGCCATTTCGGCGACAGCGTCCGGTGCCGCCAGTTCCTTGCGGCAAAGCTGCAAAAATTTCTCCCGCAGCTTGGCATCCTTTTTCAATTCGCTCTGCATCGCCTTGTAGTCTTTGGCATCTGTCTTTTTCGTTTTTTCAGGCGGCGAGATCGTCAGGGTATAGCTGAGATAGGGTTGGGGATCGGGAACAAGTTTGCTGAACTGGCGTCGCGCTTCGTTGGCAATGGCGCGATCACGCACCACATCGCCCGATGAAGCGCCGAGCTTGACGTCAGCGAGCTTGGCATAGGCGTCCGTCTCCAAATGCACGACAGTCGTCCCTGTGCAGGAGGCGAGCGCAAAGGTCAGGAATAGGCAGGTGATAATCATTTTCAACATGAATGGCTCCTTGATCATCTGCGTTTATGACCACGGCAATCCAAATTGAAAGTACGCTCTATGCGTGTCCTGAACTTTTCCAGTGGAATCTTTGCAAGATGATTAATTCGTTTCATTTTTCGTCGCCAGCGCCTCGCCGGAAGCCACGGCCGGCACGAATTCGCTGAGAAGCCATTCCCGAAAGGCGCGAATCTTCGGGATGTTCCGGCGCGCTTCGGGATAGACGAGCCAATAGTCGCGGCCGTCGTTGCAGGTCAGCGCGAACGGCTGGTAAAGCCGACCGCTTTCGATTTCCTCCTGGAAATGCTGCGGATTGACGATGGCGACACCCTGGCCGGCGATCGCCATGCCGGCATCAAAGGATTGCGTGCCAAGCTCATTGGGCGGAAAGCGATCAAGACCCGGATTTTCGATGCCGGCGGCAGAGAACCACTGTTTCCACCAAGGATCGGTGGCGCTGATGATCGACAGTTTCAAGAGGTCCGCCGGCTCGTGGATTCCGCCGATGGAGGCCGCAAGCTTGGGGCTGAGCATCGGCGCGAAATCCATGCGCAGGACGCGGTGTGCGTTCAGTCCCGGCCACTCGCCTTTGCCCCAGCGAATGGCGACATCGGCACGCGTGCCGGCAAAATCGATGATGAAAGGCGACGTCGTCAGCCGCACGGCGATATTCGGGTGCTTGAGCTGGAAGCCGCCGAGATAACGGGTGAGCCATTGTTGGGCGAAGGTTGCTGTCGAATCGATATGCAGGAGTTGGCCCACATCACTGCGCAGGGAGGCCATGGCCTCTTCCAGGATGGAAAACCCTTGAGTGACCTTCGGTACCAGTTGCTCGCCAGCCTCCGTCAATATCACCTGCCGGGGACGTCGCAGGAAGAGAGGCTCGCCGACATGGTCCTCCAGCAGTTTGATCTGGTAGCTCACCGCAGTTTGCGTCATGCCGAGTTCGTCGCCCGCCCGGGTGAAGCTTTGAAGGCGCGCAGCAGCTTCAAACACCCGCAATGCATTCAGAGGCATCTGCCTCGACATTTTCATGGATAAGTTCTCTTGATCTATAGGTGCGGTTGTTCGATTGGAATTCCATCATTTATTCGCGCATTCTGCAATCCTATTCATCAGGAAAAACAGGTGCGATCATGGACTGCCAGACCATCGAAACCCCGTCCTTGCGCGCATATTCCCGTCTGGAGCTAGCGATCCGCAATGCCCTTGGAAGAGTCTTCCGCAAGGTTTCCCCGGCATATCCCGATCTCGATCTGGAAGTGATGTCGGACTACATGAAGCGGGATCTTGGCTTCATGGACGGTCGGGACCTGCGACGGGATTCGGACCTGACGGGGTGATCGTCAGTGTTTCGAATTGCCTGTGTGGCCATGGGTTCACGCCGTCGCGAAGCCAGAGAACCGTATCGAGCCAGAACCCTGCAGCATGCCGGTCGTGAAACAGGCTGAAATGCCCGATGCGCTCAAGCCCGAAATCGGTCGGCTGGAGCAGAACCTGCTTTGTCGGCGCATTCCTATAGTAGTTCAAGGCACGCCGGACGGCATCCGGCGTGCCGATTTCATCATCGCTGATGCAAAGCGCGAGAATATCGGCGGTGACGGAGGCAAGACGGTTCAGCGTATCGTCTCGATCTGCTACGGGATGGCTCAGTTCCATGCGCGCACGGCGCAGGCTCCAGTCCCGCGCGACGCCGGCGGGCAGGTCTTCCAGCCAACCCAGGCGGCGACCGGGAAAATAACCGAACGCAGCCGTCAGGACGGGCATGGCCAAGTGCCATTTCAGAAACAGCCGCCAGCGGCTGGCCGCTGAATAATCGCCCCAGTAGCCGTATTGTGCGCCGACGGTCAGCATGCGGTCGATCGAACCGGCATTCCGCGCCAGCCCCGGCAGGAAGCCGCCTATGCTGTGACCGACGACCAGCAGGGGAGCGTTCGGCTCCCGGGTCCGGATGAAGTCGATGGCGGCCGCGAAATCGAGTTCGCCCCAATCCGCCCAACGGCAGGCGTAGCCGCGCAGGGTATCGGGGCGAGACAGCCCTATCCCGCGATAATCATAGGTCAAAACGGCAAAGCCGTGTCCGGTCAGGAAACGGGCGTAGCGATGGTAGTATTGCGCCGGAACACCCGTGGCGGCGTTGATGACGACTGTACCGCAGGGATGCGACGTGGCGCTTGGCCATATGTGCCCGCCGAGCCGCGTGCCGTCCTCGCACGGGATATCGACAGGTACTGAGATTGCCTCGTGCATATGATGTCACCCGTTCACAGACGGAAAATCTACGCTGGAAGCAGGATTGTGTATATTCACTGGTCGGTATACTTTCGGCTATGTCGGGCGCAATTCCTTCCACCCGCGACCGTATCGTCTCGGCCGCCGCAAAGCTTTTCTATCGCGAGGGTATCCGCGCTGTCAGCGTCGATGCCGTTGCGGAGAAGGCCGGCATCACCAAGCGCACGCTTTACTATCATTTCGAGAGCAAGGACGATCTGATCGCCGCCTATCTCTCCATGCGCGACAACCCCAATCTTGCGCAGTTTCAGAACTGGTTTTCCAAGGCTGAAGGTGATGTCGCAGACAAGGTGCAGGGCGTGTTCCTTGCCCTGGCGCAGGCAGCACGGCATCCGCGATGGAAGGGATGCGGGTTTCTCCGGACCGCCGCCGAGCTTGCCAACATGCCGGGACATCCGGCGATTAAGGCCGGCGTCGCCCACAAGAAGCGCGTCGAGGACTGGTTTACCGACGTGCTGGAGAATGCAGACGTCGGGGATCAGGCCCGACAGCTTGCCCGTCAGTTGATCCTGCTGCTCGACGGCGCTCTAACCGTTGTTCTCCTGCAGCGCGACCCGTCCTACATGGAAACGGCGGGGCAGGCCGCCCGCTTGCTGATCCGGATGTCTCTCCCGAAGCCCGAGGATCGCTGCCTCTCTTGATCCCGAAACATTTGCAGGCGGGCGCCCACCGAAATCGGGATCGCTATCCTTTGTCGTAACCGGCCAATGCCGTTATGATTTCGGCTGCCGCCAGCGCGGCAATCACTGCCGGTCGCTTGTCATGCACCTGCCTGCCGCCGATCGGCAGGACAAGCCGCTTGATCGTTTCGTCATCAAGGCCCTCGCGCCTGGCCCAGCTGGCAAAGGTCGCTCGCTTGGTTTTCGACCCGATCATGCCGATATAGGCAAGGTCATTTCTTGCCAGCGCCTCCCTGGCGATCAGGAAGTCGAGTGCGTGATCATGCGTCAGGATGACGATGGCGGCGCCAGGGGCGACGTCGCCGACGATCGATTCCGGCATGGCGACGAGGCGTTGGCGGGCGCCGGAGGCCATCAGGTCGAGTTCGTTCCTGCGGGTTTCCACGGCGTAGATTTTCAGCGGCAGCAGCAAAAGCGCATCCGCCAATGCCCGGCCGACATGGCCGGCACCAAAGAGCCAGACTTCGGGCAGGGCGGCCAGTTTTTCCCGCAGGCGCTGCTCCAGCGCTGCCCGCGCGCGATCATCGCCGATCGTGAACCGGATGAGGACGCGCCCGCCGCAGCACTGGCCGATATCCGGCCCGAGCGGAATATCCATCTCGAAACGGTCGGTGATGCCGGCCAGCAGCGCACGGGCATTGTCGATCGCCATGAATTCCATCTGGCCGCCGCCGATCGTGCCGTGCGTATCGGTCGGCGAGACCAGCATGAAGGCGCCTGCCTCGCGCGGCGTCGATCCATGGGCCTCCTCGATCTCGACGATGACCAGGCGGTACTCCCGGTGCAGAAAAGCTTCGAGACTGTCGACGGCAAAGTTCATCCCGGTTCCGCTCAGACCGTTCCGGCAGGCGCGGCGCGCAGGCGCTCGACAGCCATCAGGACGCGCTCCGGTGTCGCCGGCGCATCGAGCCGCGGGCATTCGCGATAATCGGCGACGCTTGCAACTGCCATCGACAGGGCTTCAAAGACCGAGACCGGCAAAAGGAAGGGCGGCTCGCCGACAGCCTTGGATCGGCCGATGGATTTTTCGGCGTTTTCCGCCCATTCGGCGAGCTTGACGTTGAAGATCTTCGGCCGGTCGGAGGCAAGCGGGATCTTGTAGGTCGAGGGTGCATGGGTGCGCAGCCGCCCCTTCGCATCCCACCACAATTCCTCGGTCGTCAGCCAGCCCATGCCCTGGACGAAGCCGCCTTCGATCTGGCCGATATCAATGGCCGGATTGAGCGATTTTCCTACGTCATGGAGGATATCGACGCGGTCAACCATGTATTCGCCGGTCAAGGTGTCGATCGAGACCTCGGATACCGATGCGCCATAGGCGAAGTAATAAAACGGCATGCCGCGCCCGGTGTTGCGGTCCCAATGGATCTTCGGCGTCTTGTAGAAGCCGGCGGCGGAGAGCTGCACGCGCGCGAAATAGGCCTGCTTGACGAAATCCGGGAACGGCACCAGCTCGTCGCCGATCTTCACATGGTTGGCGACGAAGCTGACGTTTTCCGGCGCCGTCTGCCAGCGTTCGGCGGCAAAGGCGATCAGCCGCTCCTTGATCTGGCGGGCGGCGTCATAGGTCGCCATGCCGTTCAAATCCGTGCCGGAAGACGCGGCCGTCGCGGATGTATTCGGCACCTTCCCGGTCGTCGTCGCGGTGATCTTCACCCTGTCGATATCGACCTGGAAACTGTCGGCCAGAACCTGCGCCACCTTGATATAGAGACCCTGGCCCATCTCGGTGCCGCCATGGTTCAGGTGGATCGAGCCGTCCTGATAGACGTGCACGAGGGCGCCTGCCTGGTTGAAGGCGGTCATGGTGAAGGAGATGCCGAACTTCACCGGCGTCAGCGCAATGCCCTTGCGGATGACGCGGCTGGTTTTGTTGAAGTCGATGATCGCCGCGCGGCGCGCCTGATATTCGCTGCTGGCTTCGAGTTCGGCGACGATACCGTGGATGATATTGTCTTCCACCATCTGGTGATAGGGCGTGACATCGCGGCCGGAGCCGGTTTCGCCGTAGAAATTCAGCTTTCGGATCTCGAGCGGATCCTTGCCGAGCGAGTAGGCGATCTCCTCGATGATGCGCTCGCTGCCGAGCATGCCCTGCGGCCCGCCGAACCCGCGATAGGCGGTATTGGAGACGGTATGCGTCTTCAAGGGCTGCGAGGTCAGTTTTACATGCGGATAGAAATAGGAGCTGTCGGCATGGAAGAGCGCCCGGTCGGTGACCGGGCCGGAGAGATCGGAGGAATAGCCGCAGCGCGCGGCGTAGTTGGCCTTGACCGCATGGATGCGGCCTTCCTTGTCGAAGCCGACATCGTAATCGACCAGAAAATCGTGGCGTTTGCCGGTCGCCGTCATGTCTTCGTCGCGGTCCGGCCGGAATTTGACGGCCCGGTTGAGCTTCTTTGCGGCCACCGCGGCCAGAACGGCAAACTGGTTGCCCTGCGTTTCCTTGCCGCCGAAGCCGCCGCCCATGCGGCGCACATTGACGGTGACCGCGTTGGACGGAACCCCCAGCACATGGCCGACCATATGCTGGATCTCGCTCGGATGCTGGGTGGAGGACCAGACGGTCACCTCGTCGTCCTCGCCGGGTATGGCAAAGGCGATGTGACTTTCGAGGTAGAAATGCTCCTGTCCACCGATCCGCATCCGGCCTTTCAGCCGTCGTGGCGCAAGCTCGATTTCCGCCTCGGGTTCGCCGCGCTGTAGTGTCAACGGCTTGGTGACGAGGGCTGCACCATTCTCCAGCGCGTCGGTGATATCGGTCAGATGCGGCAGGTCGCGATAGGTGATCTTGGCAAGCCGTGCCGCCCGCCGTGCGATGTCGCGGGTCTCGGCGATCACCGCAAAGGCCGGTTGCCCATGAAACTGCACGAGACCATCGGCCAGCACGGGTTCGTCATCGAGATGGCTGGGACTGATGTCGTTGGAATGCGGCATGTCCTTCGCCGTCAGCACACAGACGACGCCATGCGCGGCTTCAACGGCGGAAAAATCCATCGAGATGATTTCCGCATGGGCACGATCCGTCATGCCGAGCGCGCCATGCAGCGTCCCCGCCGGCTCCGGCAGATCGTCGATATAATCGGCGGAGCCTGCAACATGCTTGTGGGCGCTGTCATGGCGCAGCGTCGCATGCATGGGGCCGGCGATGGTCTTGCGTTCCTCGAAGGTGGTGTTGTCCATCATGCGACCCCCTCGAACCGCCGCAACTGCACGCTTTCGCCGCCGGTTTCCAAGTAGAAGCGCATCAGCAGGTTTTTTGCCGCAAGCTGCCGGTAGGCGGCGGTGGCGCGCCAGTCGGTAAGGGGCTGGTAGTCGGCATCGAAGGCATTCTGGGCAGAGATAACCGTTGCCTCGTTCCAGTCCTTCCCGATCAGCGCGGCTTCCACGTTTGCGGCGCGTTTCGGCGTGCCGGCCATGCCGCCAAAGGCGATACGGGCGGATGTGACCTTGCCATCCCCGGCAACGGCGATGCGAAAGGCGCCGCAGAGCGCCGAGATGTCCTCGTCGCGGCGTTTCGAAATCTTGTAGACGGCAAGACGTTCGGTCTCCGGCATCCGCGGAACAAAGACGCTTTCGACGAATTCGCCCGGCCGGCGATCCTGCTTGCCATATTCAATGTAGAACGCCTCGAGCGGCAACGTCCGGGCACCGTCTTTCGACCGCAACGTGACCGTTGCCTCGAGCGCGATCAGCGGCGGCGGGCTGTCGCCGATCGGCGAGCCGTTGGCGACGTTGCCGCCGATCGTGCCCATGTTGCGCACCTGTTCGCCACCGATCCGGTCGATCAGATTGCCAAAGACCGGATAGGCAGCGGCAATCTTCGCAAACGCCATCGAATAGCTCACACCGGCGCCGATCGTCAGGCCGTCTGCGGTCTCCCGGATCGTCTGCAACTCATCAAGGCCATTGATGAAGACGACGGGGTTGATGCGGCGAAACTGCTTGGTGACCCAGAGCCCGACATCGGTCGAGCCGGCGACGATCGTGGCGGTGGGATGTTCGGCCAGAATATCGGCCAGCGCGGAGAGAGTGCCGGGAACGATCAGCCTGTCTTCGCCCGAGGTAAGGCTGATGGTGTCCGTCGTCTTCAGCTGTTGCAGGCGTGCCGTTATCGAAGCGCGAACCTTCAGGATCGGATCAAAGACAACGCTTGGGCGCGCCCTCGCCACGGCTTCCGCGGCCTTGACGATCGGCTCGTAGCCCGTGCACCGACAGAGATTGCCTTGCAACGCCTTCTCGATATCGGCAGGGGACGGTGCATCGTTCGAAAGCCAGAGCCCATAGAGCGACATCACGAAGCCGGGTGTGCAGAAGCCGCACTGCGAACCGTGATGATCCACCATTGCCTGCTGGACGGGATGCAATGTCCCGTCTTTCGCCGCCAGATGCTCCACTGTGACGACATGCGTGGCGTTGAGTGATCCGGTAAAGCGGATGCAGGCATTGACGCTCTCATAGATGAGTTCGCCATCGACGAGCCGTCCGACCAGCACCGTGCAGGCGCCGCAGTCGCCTTCGGCGCAGCCTTCCTTTGTGCCGGTCAGACGGCGGTCAAGCCGCAGGTAGTCCAGCAACGTCGCGGTCGGCGCGATATCGGAGAGCGCGACTTCTGTTTCGTTCAGAATGAAGCGAATACTGCCGGCGTCCTGTGTCATGCGGTCTCTTCTTGTAATGCGACGCACTCAAACTACGCGCAAAAGCGCTCGGCTGACAATTGTGTTTTTGTTTCAGCCGTCGCAGTGTCAGGGATCGTCGGCGGCATCGGTGCTTGCGTTTTGTTTTCGTTTGACATTCGTTTTTGCATTGTATTGAAGTTTTCGAAATGGCTTGACCGCTTTGGGAGAAGCGGTCGTGAAGTCAGAAATCGTCTCAAAAGGGGAGGGATGCATGGCTGGTTATGTTCTCGCGATCGATCAGGGCACGACATCGAGCCGCGCCATCGTGTTCGATGGAAAGCAGGTGGTTGTCGGCTCCGGGCAAAAGGAATTCAAGCAGCATTTCCCGAAATCCGGCTGGGTCGAGCATGATCCGGAAGAAATCTGGGATACTGTCGTCTGGACCATTCGCGAAGCGATCCGCAAGGCCGGCATCACCGCATCCGATATTTCCGCGATCGGCATTACCAACCAGCGCGAAACTGTCGTGGTTTGGGAGCGTGAGAGCGGCAAGCCTATCCACAACGCCATCGTCTGGCAGGACCGCCGCACGGCTTCCTATTGCGACAAGCTGAAACGGCAAGGGCTCGAAAAGACCTTCACGAAGAAGACTGGGTTGCTGCTTGATCCCTATTTCTCCGGTACGAAACTGTCCTGGATGCTCGCCAACGTGAAGGGTGCGCGTACGCGCGGCGCCAAGGGCGACCTCTGCTTCGGCACGATCGACACGTTTCTCATCTGGCGGCTGACGGGCGGCAAGAGTTTCGTTACCGATGCCACCAATGCATCGCGCACGCTGATGTACAACATCGTCGTCAACGAATGGGACCGGGAACTTCTGGATATCCTGCGGGTGCCGGAGGCCATGCTGCCGGAGGTCAAGGATTGCGCCGCCGATTTCGGCGTCACCGACAAGGCCCTGTTCGGCGCAGAAATTCCGATCCTCGGCGTGGCCGGCGACCAGCAGGCGGCGACCATCGGCCAGGCCTGCTTTTCGCCCGGCATGCTGAAATCCACCTATGGCACCGGCTGCTTCGCCCTGCTCAATACCGGCAAGGACATCGTTCGTTCGAAGAACCGGCTCCTGACGACGATTGCATACCGCCTGAACGGCGAGACGACCTATGCGCTGGAAGGCTCGATCTTCATTGCAGGCGCAGCCGTGCAATGGCTGCGCGACGGGCTGAAGGTCATCAAGTCCGCTTCGGATACGGGCGCACTGGCCGAAAGTGCCGATCCGGCGCAGGAGGTCTATCTCGTTCCGGCTTTTACCGGTCTTGGCGCCCCTCACTGGGACCCCGATGCGCGCGGCGCGATATACGGCATGACCCGCAACACGGGACCGGCCGAATTCGCGCGCGCGGCGCTGGAGGCCGTCTGCTACCAGACCCGCGATTTGCTGGATGCCATGCACAAGGACTGGAAGAGCGACGACCGCGAGACCGTGCTGCGCGTCGATGGCGGCATGGTCGCCTCCGACTGGACCATGCAGCGGCTATCGGATCTGCTCGACGCGCCGGTCGACCGCCCCACCATTCTGGAGACCACGGCACTCGGCGTCGCCTGGCTTGCCGGCAGCCGGGCCGGCGTGTGGCCTGATCAAAAAGGCTTTGCCGCCTCCTGGGCCCGCGACCGCCGCTTCGAACCGTCGATGGACGAGAAGACGCGGGCCGGAAAGCTGAAAGGTTGGCGCAATGCGGTGAAGCGGACCCTGAGCGAGGGGTGAGGACCGTTGATCGCCTTCGAAAATTGTAGTAACGTTGCTACAATTGACTTGGGGGATTTTACATGACGCTTACCATGTCTAGCCGCGAATTTAACCAGGAGACAGGCCGCGCAAAAAAGGCTGCGGCGAACGAACCGGTTTTCATTACAGACCGGGGCGAGCCGTCGCATGTGCTGTTGTCGATTGAAGAGTATCGGAAGCTGACAAGCGACAGGAGCGATCTTACGGCTGCGGAGGCCTCCGGGCGGAACCGTAGGAAAAATGTACTCGAACTTCTGGCTATGCCGGGTTTGGAGGATGTTGACGACGACTTCGAGTTTCCTGAAATGAAGGGAGACTGGGGTTTTAAAATCCCTGATTTCTCGTGAAATTTATTGTTGATACGAACGTCATCTCCGAATTTCGGAAGGCCGCCAGCGGCAAATGTCATCCGTCTGTGAAGAATTGGGTTGAGACTGTCGATCCGAAAGAGATGTACCTTTCCGTCATCACGATGATGGAGTTGGAGGTAGGTTATCTGTCGCTGAGACGTCGTGACCCGTTCCAGGCCGCGCGCGTTAAAACTTGGATATCAGACTACATTCCCAGGGTCTTCGAGGATCGCGTTCTGGTTTTTGATGATGCGGTGGCTCTTGTTTGTGCTGGATTGCATGTTCCAGATAAACGGCCGGAGCGGGATGCGATCATTGCTGCCACGGCGCTTCATCACGACCTGACAGTGGTTACCCGCAATATCCGGGATTTCCTGGGGACCGGTGTCCGCATGCTCAATCCTTGGGAAACCTGATCCTTCTGGAAACGCACTGTTTCAAATATTGCGGTGTGATGCGCTGCCAATGTTGATTATCTGAGCTATCGAAACATTTCTTAGCGCCTCCGGGCTTTTTAAACAGACAGGACGTCATGGAACTCGGTCTTTACACATTCGGCGACGTGCATCCGGACGCGCCCGGCGGGCGCGGCAAGGAGGGCGAGGAGCGGGTGAAGCATCTCATTGAGGAGATCGAGCTCGCCGATCAGGTCGGGCTCGACGTCTTCGGCCTCGGCGAACATCATCGACCGGATTATGTCGCCTCGGCACCGGCGATGATACTCGCCGCGGCGGCGGCGCGCACCAAGAACATCAAGCTTTCCAGCGCCGTCACCGTACTCAGTTCGGACGATCCGGTTCGGGTCTTCCAGCAGTTCGCGACGCTCGACCTGATTTCCGGCGGTCGCGCCGAAATCATGGCCGGCCGCGGTTCGTTCATCGAATCCTTCCCGCTGTTCGGCTACGACCTCGAAGATTACGACCAGCTCTTTACCGAAAAACTCGACCTGCTGCTCGCCATCCGCGACAGCGAGAAGGTGACATGGTCGGGCGAGACGCGGCGGCCGATCAATGAACGGGGCGTCTATCCCCGGCCGCTGCAGGAGGCGCTGCCGATCTGGATCGCGGTCGGCGGAACGCCGCAATCGGTTGCCCGCGCCGGTGCCATGGGCCTGCCGTTCGCGCTGGCCATCATCGGTGGCGAGCCGGCCCGTTTCGCGCCTTTGTTCGACCTTTACCGCGAAGCTGCGCGCCGGGCTGGTCAGGATGCATCAAAGCTGAAGACCAGCATCAACGTGCATGGCTTCATCGCCGATACCACCGCGGCCGCCGCCGACCAGTTCTACGGGCCGCAGGCGGAGGTGATGAACCGCATCGGTCGCGAACGCGGCTGGGGGCCGACAAACCGCGCGCATTTCGATCAGGCCCGCGGACCCAACGGCAATCTTTTCCTTGGCGATCCGGATACCGTGGCGGAGAAGATCATCCGTCATCAACGACTGTTCAAGAACGACCGCTTCCTGCTGCAGATGGCCATTGGCCTGATGCCGCACGACCAGATCATGCGCGGCATCGAGCTTTATGGCACCAAGGTCGCCCCGCTGGTGCGAAAGGCACTGGCCGAAGATGCGGCGAAAGAGACAGAATCTGCTTGATTCGCTCAGAATCCGTCTGGATTGCCGCTGTCCGGCGTCCTAGATAGGCGTCGAAAGCGAGATATCATGACACTGGACAACGACAACGATCTGGAGCGGCTGAAGGATATCGGCCGCATCTGCGCCAATGCGCTGAAGGTGATGGGCGAGGCGCTCGAACCCGGCATGACGACGGCGGATCTTGATGCGATCGGCCGCAAGGTCCTGGAGGATGCTGGTGCCCGGTCTGCGCCGGAACTGGCTTACAAGTTTCCCGGCGCCACCTGCATCAGCGTCAACGAGGAGATTGCGCACGGCATTCCCGGGCCGCGGATCATCCAAGCCGGCGATCTCGTCAACATCGATGTCTCGGCGGAAAAGAACGGCCTGTTTGCCGATACGGGCGCGTCGTTTTCGGTGCCGCCGGTCAAGCCGTTGATCGATCGGCTGTGCCGCGACGGCAAGCGCGCCATGTGGGTGGGGCTCAAGCAGGTGCGCGCCGACCAGCCCCTGTCGGCGATCGGCAACGCCATCGGCACCTTCGCCCGGAAGAACCGCTATACGCTGGTCACCAACCTTGCCAGCCATGGCGTCGGCCTGTCGCTGCACGAGGAGCCGACCGAAATCGCCACTTGGCCGGACAGGCACGAGAAGCGCCGGATGACCGACGGCATGGTGTTCACGGTCGAGCCGTTTCTCTCGCTCGGCGCGCAGTTCGCGCAGGATGGCGACGACGATCCCTGGACGCTCTACAGCCAGCCCCGTGCCCCGACGGTGCAGTATGAGCATACGGTAGTCGCGACGCGCTCCGGGCCGCTGGTCGTGACGTTGCCGGACTGACCATTCCCGGGACTGATCGCAACGATCAAATTTTGTCATTTGAAGGGTGGATGCTGCGCTGCGATAAGCGGTGATGACCATCGCGCAGCGCAGACCCGATGCAGACCTCTTGCCGACGGCGCTGGCCGGTGGCATCGGCATGGCGGTCGCCATGGGCTTCGGCCGCTTTTCCTACACGCCGATCTTGCCGGGAATGATGGCTGATCTCGGACTGTCGCCATCCGATGCCGGGGTCATCGCCTCCGCCAATTTTATCGGTTACCTCGCCGGCGCGGTGCTCGCCGGCTATGGCTGGGCGGCCGGACGGGAACGGAGGCTGGGTCTTCTTGCCCTTGCCGCGACCGCGATCCTGCTGATGGCAATGGGCTTGTCCTCGTCGCTCCTTGTTTTCTCGATCATCCGCTTTCTGGCCGGTCTCGCCAGCGCCTTTGCCATGATCTTCCTGTCCGGCATCGTGCTGGGACGAGGCCTTCGTGCCGGCGCGCCGCATGTGCAATCCGCCCATTTCGGTGGCGTCGGGATGGGCATTGCCGTGTCGTCGCTGATGGTCTGGCTTCTGGCGCAGGCGGAATTTTCCGGGCTACAGTCCTGGCGAACGGACTGGTTTGCCGGCGCGCTGATCGCCTTCATCGGTCTTTGCCTCGTCGCCATGCTTCTCCCGAGAGGCGATGCGTCCACCGGCGGTAGCACAGCCGAAAAACCGCTCGTCTGGACGCGCCCGCTGGTTGCGATGACCCTGACCTACGGCATGTTCGGTTTCGGCTACGTCATCACCGCGACGTTTCTGGTTACCATGGCGCGGCAAGGGGCGGCTGATCAGACCATCGAATTTCTCGCCTGGCTGCTGACCGGGCTGAGCGCGGCCGTCTCCGTTGCGCTGTGGCGGCTCGCGGTTCCGCGCTTCGGTGCCGTCGGCGTCTATCTCATTGGCCTTCTCGTGGAAGCGGCGGGCCTCGTCGCGACCGTTTGCCTGCCGCTGCCCATGGCGCCGCTGATCGGCGGCGTGCTTCTCGGCCTGACCTTCATCATGATCACCGCCTATGGCCTCCAGATCGGCCGGGGCCTTGCACCGGAAAGCCCGCGCAAGGCGCTCGCCTTCATGACGGCCGCCTTCGGCGTCGGGCAGATCCTGGGGCCGGTCGTCGCTGGCTGGCTTGCCGAGCGCAGCGGCAGTTTCACGACACCGACGCTTCTGGCGGCCATCGTGCTGCTCATCTGCGCCCTGATCACCGGCATGGAGATGCGACAGATTCTTTCGGCGCTGGAGCGGTCCCGTCGCAATTGAATTAAATCGCGGTAACTTTAGCGCTACGTGATTGTTGCGGCGCCTGTTTTGCCCTAGTTTCGGCACATCCGGCGGGCGGTATGCCCGCCACGCCAACCAGCGAAAGTGCCCGTCTTGTTTCAATCCTTTTTTCCGACGCCTCGGCTCTTTTTCCCATCGATCATCATCTGGGCGGCCATCGTCATCGCTTCCTGGTATCTTGGAGGTAGCCAACTGGGAGCCTTGATCGGCCTTCCGCCGCTGCCTGCCGGACAGGAGCCGGTTATCGGTGTTTCCGTCTTTGTATCGAAGCCGTTTCTCTGGTTTTACATCTACTATGCCGTCGCCATGGCGATCTTTTCCGCCTTCTGGTTCCGGTTCAGCCCGCATCCCTGGCAAAACTGGTCGGTTCTCGGTTCCGGCCTGATCATCTTCAATACCTATTTCTCGGTCCAGGTCAGTGTGGCGATCAACGCTTGGTATGGCCCATTCTACGATATGATACAGCGCGCCTTGGCAAGGACGGAGCCTATTCCGACGGCGCCCGACCTCTACTGGGGCATGACCGGTTTTGCCGGGATTGCTTTCCTTGCCATTACCATCGGCGTCCTTAACCTGTTTTTTGTCAGCCACTATATCTTCCGTTGGCGCACCGCGATGAACGCCTACTACATGGCCAACTGGCCAAGGGTGCGAAAGATCGAAGGCGCCTCGCAGCGTGTTCAGGAAGACACGATGCGGTTTTCGACGACGGTGGAGAATCTGGGTGTCAGCCTTGTCAGCTCGATCATGACGCTGATTGCCTTCCTCCCCGTTCTCTTCAAATTCTCGACGCAGGTGACGGAACTCCCGTTTATCGGTGAAATACCCCATGCGCTGGTCTGGGCTGCCATCCTGTGGTCGCTGTTCGGTACGTTTTTTCTCGCACTCGTCGGGATCAAGCTCCCCGGCCTTGAGTTTCGAAACCAACGCGTCGAAGCTGCCTACCGAAAGGAACTTGTCTATGGCGAGGACCATGAGGATCGCGCAGATCCGATAACCGTGGCCGAACTCTTCGCCAATGTCCGGCGCAATTATTTCCGCCTCTATTTCCACTACATGTATTTCAACGTTGCCCGGATTTTCTACCTGCAGGCGGACAATCTATACGGGACTTTCGTGCTGGTGCCGTCGATCGTTGCGGGCAAGCTGACTTTGGGTGTGATGGGCCAGATCCAGAATGTCTTCGGACAGGTGAGAGATTCGTTTCAGTATCTCGTCAATTCCTGGACGACGATCGTTGAGCTGATTTCGATCTACAAGCGCCTTCGCGCCTTCGAAGCCGCGATTGACGACGAGCCTTTGCCTGATATCGATCAGCGCTATCTCGAACGCGAAGACGCGGTCGGCGAGATCGAGGCTGCAAAGCCCTGAACCGACACCTCAGAAGGCGGAGCCATCCGCCTTCTTCTGCGCTTCGATCAGCGGCAGCGCCTGCGAATAGCTGATGCAGGCGACGTCCGGTTTCGTGCAGGTTTCGGTGAGAAACCGGTCGAGCGCACGCCAATAGGCGCCGCCGTTCATTTCGACGAAGTGAAAGCCGAGCTGGAGCGGGATGCGTTCGCCTTCGTATTGCGTCCTGAAGGCGTTGCGATAGGCGGCCAGGGTGCGCTCCTCGAAGACAGCGCTGTTCCTGCGGTTTTCGACGCCCATCGAATGGCGGATGAAGAGATTGTAGTCCATGCCGATCACCCGCCGCTGCTCGGGCCCTTCCGGGATCAGCGGCAGGCCGAAGCGCTGCAGCTCGTGCTGCGCGGTCGGCCAGGCAGGCCCTTTGGTGACGAGACTGGCATCGTAGGAAAAGCCGGCCTTTTCCAGCGCCGGCACAAGGCCGTCGCTGGTCGAGAGATACGGCGCCCGAAAACCCTTGATGTCCGTCCTGGCGAAATCGGCCCAGCCGTCGGGCTGTTCGTTTTCGATGCCGCCGGCTTTCCAGGCTCCGGTAAGAGCCGAATCGAAGGCTCGGAATTCCTGCAACCAGTCCGCCTTGCTCCAGTCCTCGCCGTCGAAATGGCCGCAGGCATGGCTGCCGATGTCGTGACCGGCCAAATGCGCCTGCCAGATATGACGAACGCGCGCGGCAATCTCCTCACGGCTCTGCGCGAAGCCGACATTCGAGCGGCCGGCCTTGTGGCCCGGCGCCTGATAGGTTTTCCCGCCCTCGGCTTTGGTCATCAGGAAGGTGCAAGACAGGAAATAGGTGAAATGCGCGCCGGTGCGCCGACCCATGTCGAGGCTCTTGTCCCACAACCTGTTGTCATGTGCGCCGTCGAAGGAAACGAGGACGATCTGCTTGCGGGGCGGGGCATCCCGTCCATCGTTCGCTTCGGCGCCGGCGGAAGACAGGACGGCAAGCGTGACGGTGGAGGCGGCTATAAATCGGAACATGAAGACGACCTGAAAGTGACCGGGAAGATGGCTGCGGCAATTTGCGGGGCGATAGACCTGACCCACGAATGCGGCAATCCTTTGATCGCACTGGA
The DNA here is from genome assembly GCA_900472785.1 of Hyphomicrobiales bacterium. Lineage (GTDB taxonomy): Bacteria > Pseudomonadota > Alphaproteobacteria > Rhizobiales > Rhizobiaceae > Pararhizobium. The sequence continues at coordinate 152,297 of UCJH01000009.1, forward strand.
AATGGCCGGCGCTAACCGCTATGCGATGGAGACAAGAAACAACAACAGTGGCGGGTGCCTGATATGGCCATTCTCATTCTCGGTATCGTAATCTTTCTCGGCATCCACCTCGTCAAGAGTTTTGCGCCGGGGGTGCGTGCTTCTGTGATGGCGCGTGGCGGCAAGGGGTTGTGGATGGCGATCCACGGCGGTTCGGCGTTGATCGGCCTCTGTCTGATCGCCTATGGTTTCGACGCTTCGCGCGCGACGAGCGGCTTGCTCTACAATCCGCCGAAGTTTCTCGCCCATATCGCCCTGACGCTGCTGTTGATCGCCACCATCTGCCTGGTCGCGGCTTACCTGCCGCCCGGCCGAATCCGCACCGCGACCAAACATCCGGCGGTTCTCGCCATCAAGATCTGGGCTCTGTCGCATCTGCTCGCCAACGGGGAAACAAATTCGGTCCTGCTGTTCGGCACGTTTCTCATCTGGGGCGTGATCCTGCGCATTTCGATGAAACGACGCTTTCGTGCCGGCGAAATCACCTATCCGCCCTTCGTTTCCTACCGCTACGACGTGATGGCGATCGTGATCGGCGTCGTCATCTACGGCCTCATCGTCTGGAAACTGCATGAACTGTTGATCGGCGTCCCGCCGATCGTCATGGGGTAATTTTAGCGCCCCCCTTACAACTGCGGCAAAATGCGGTAGAAGGCGCGTTCTTTCACATTCATATCTGCAAGGAAGGCCGGGCATCCGGAACTCAAGGAATGGCAAACCAGGACGACAGCTTTATCCGCGAAGTCAATGAAGAGCTCCGCTCCGAACAGGTCAAGGCAGTCTGGACCCGTTTTGGCGGGGTGATCGTTGCGATTGCCATTCTGATCGTGCTCGGCACCATCGGCAAGGTCGGCTACGAATACTGGCATGAGACCTCGGCGTCGGAATCCGGCGACGAGTTCCTGGCGGCGCTGAACCTTGCCAAAGAAAACAAGACCGATGAGGCCCTGGCTGCGCTGACCAACCTGGAAAAGGACGGCTACGGCGCCTATCCGGTTCTGGCGCGGATGCGCGCCGCTACCCTGCAGGTACAGAAGGGCGACACGGCTGCTGCGGTCCAGGCGTTCTCCGACATCGGCAAGGACACCAAGATCGAAAAGCCGATGCGCGATGCCGCCCGCATGCGCGCCGCCTATCTCCTCGTCGATACGGGCACCTATGAGCAGGTTTCCGCCGAAGTCGAGCAGATGGCCGTGCCGCAGGATGCGATGCGCCACTCCGCTCGCGAGGTTCTGGGGCTGGCTGCCTACAAGGCTGGAGACATGCCGAAGGCGAAGACATGGTTCCAGCAGATCGCCGACGATGCTCAAAGCCCCCGCAATCTGGCAAACCGCGCCCAGATGCTGCTCGACCTGATCGCCGCAAGCGGAAAAGCGCCTGAAAAGGCGTCCTAAAAGCATCCCGCGTTCAGGTTGGTTCATCTGAACCGGACGAGATGCTTCAACAAGAAAATTGGAACGACGCGTGTTCACTCGAACGCGCGTCGTTCTCGAATTAAGACAGGATCTCCGGATGAACTTCACCGTCGCCATCGTCGGGCGCCCCAATGTCGGCAAGTCCACGCTTTTCAATCGTCTGGTTGGAAAGAAGCTGGCGCTTGTCGATGATACGCCGGGCGTGACCCGTGACCGACGGCCGGGCGATGCCAAGCTCGTCGATCTGCGGTTCACGATCATCGATACCGCCGGCCTCGAACAATCCGGGCCGGAGACGCTGCAGGGCCGGATGTGGCTGCAGACAGAAGCGGCCATCGACGAGGCCGACCTGACGCTGTTCGTCGTGGACGCCAAGGCCGGGTTGACCCCTGCCGACGAGACGCTCGGCGAAATGCTGCGCCGCCGCGGCAAGCCGGTGGTTCTGGTCGCCAATAAATCCGAAGCCAAGGGCTCCGACGGCGGCTATTACGACGCCTTCACGCTGGGCCTCGGCGAGCCGGTTGCGATCTCGGCCGAGCACGGCCAAGGCATGATCGATCTGCGTGATGCCATCGTCGAGGCAATCGGCGAGGATCGGGCGTTTCCGCCTGAAATCGACGAGCCCGCCACCAATGTCGATATTCGCGACGACAATGGCGAGGGCGACGACGTCGATGACGACTATGAACCCGAATATGATGATACCAAGCCTTTGCGTGTGGCGATTATCGGTCGTCCGAACGCCGGCAAATCGACGCTGATCAATCGTTTCCTTGGCGAGGACAGGCTCCTGACCGGGCCTGAGGCCGGCATCACCCGCGACAGCATCTCGGTCGAGTGGGACTGGCGCGGCCGCACCATCAAGATGTTCGACACTGCCGGCATGCGCAAGAAGGCCCGCGTGCAGGAAAAGCTCGAAAAGCTCTCCGTTGCCGACAGCCTGCGCTCGATCCGCTTCGCCGAAACCGTCGTCATCGTCTTCGACGCAACGATCCCGTTCGAGAAGCAGGACCTGCAACTGGTCGATCTGGTGATCCGCGAAGGCCGCGCCGCCGTGCTCGCATTCAACAAGTGGGACCTTGTCGAGAATACGCAGGCGTTTCTGGCCGATCTGCGCGAGAAAACCGAGCGGCTGCTGCCGCAGGCTCGCGGCATCCGCGCGGTGCCGATCTCCGGCCAGACCGGTTATGGGCTCGACCGCCTGATGCAGGCGATCATCGACACCGACAAGGTCTGGAACCGCCGCATCTCGACGGCGAAACTGAACAAGTGGCTGGAGACCCAGCAGATCCAGCATCCGCCACCGGCCGTATCCGGGCGGCGCCTGAAGCTGAAATACATGACGCAGGTCAAGGCTCGCCCGCCGGGCTTCATGATCTCCTGCACGCGGCCGGAATCCGTTCCGGAATCCTATATACGCTACCTGACCAACGGGCTGCGCAACGACTTCCAGTTGCCGGGCGTGCCGATCCGCATCCACCTGCGTGCCTCGGACAATCCGTTCGAGAACCGCAAGAAGCGCAAGATCTACTAAGGCGGACGGGAGCTGTAGAACGCTCCCGTTTCCATTAGAGCATCGCTCCCTCAATACGACCCATT
>UCJH01000083.1 GCA_900472785.1 Hyphomicrobiales bacterium
CTTCAGGTCTTCGGTGAAGTCGGTTTCCGAGAAGGCCTTGATCGAGTCATAGGCATTCTTGTGTCCGGCCATCATGCCCTGCAGCCAGAAACTGTCGATCATGCCCTGCGAAACCTTGGCGCCCGGCCGGTTGAAGCCGAAGAACGGGCCGCTGGCGATATCGCGGTAAAGCTTCGAGCGATCGGCAAGGCTGCCGGCGCGGAGGCCGTCGAAGACTTCGATCGGCAGGCCACCGGGATTGGCTTCGGTCTTGAGCATCAAGGGAGGGACGGCGGAAATCAGGCCGGCCTTGGCGATGCGTGACGTGCCGTGGCGGCCGATATAGCGGGCCACTTCGCCGCCACCGGTGGAGAAGCCCATCAGAATGACGTTCTTCAGGTCCAGCGCCTCGATGACCGCCGCCAGATCGTCGGCATAGTGATCCATGTCATTGCCGTCCCAAGGCTGGCTGGAGCGGCCATGGCCACGCCGGTCATGGGTGACGACACGGAAACCGTTTGACGCCAGATGGAAGGCCTGGGCTTCCCAGCTGTCGGCGCTCAGCGGCCAGCCATGGCTGAGAACGACCGGCTGGCCGGTGCCCCAATCCTTGTAGTAGATTTCCACGCCGTCCTTGGTAACGATCTTGCTGCCCATGACTTTCGTTCCTTCCGTTGCTGTCGGGGTTGATGATGCTGATGCAATCGCCGCGCCGGCTGGCAATCCTGCTGCGACCACGGCACCAATGCCGGTCAGCAGGATGTTGCGGCGGTGATATCTGATGTCGAGGCGCGGTATGCCATCTCAGCGTCCTTTCTCAAGCCTGCGACCAACTCCAGCCGAGCTGGATGCAGGCACGTTTCCATAGCCTCACTGATTAAAGCGCTGACGACACGAAAGAGCGCAAAAGGCTCCGTCTCATCCTTATTTTAATCGCTTACGATTAGATCGTGCGATAAACATATATGGAGTGATTTTGCTCGTCAAGCCCTTGCGATTAAATCGTGCGCGATTATTTTAGGAATGGAACGGAGGGAGAAGTGCGATGACCAAGACTGACGATGATCCCATGAAGCTCGATGACTTCCTGTGCTTTACGATCTATTCCGCCAACCATGCCTTCAACCGGGTGTACAAGCCGCTTCTGGACGCGCTGGACCTGACCTATCCGCAATATCTCGCCATGGTCGCTCTCTGGCAGAAGGACGACCAGACTGTCGGCAGCATTGGAGAAAAACTTTTCCTGGAATCCAGTACGCTGACGCCGCTCCTGAAACGACTGGAAGCAATGGGCCATCTGAAGCGGGTGCGAGACGCGAGAGACGAGCGGCAGGTGCGTATCCAGCTCACCGAGACAGGGCGTGCGCTCGAAGCGACGGCGAAGTCCGTGCCGCTTGCCATTCTCGAGGCGACAGGTCTCACGGAGGATGCGCTCCAGACCCTGAAAAATGATCTCGCAAAGGTCCGCGATTCGATGCTGCGCTGAGCTTGCGCGACAAACGTCAGCCACAATATGCCACCTTCGACAATGCAAAAAGCCCGGGACATGCCCGGGCTTTCGCGATCCTGAGATCATCGGCTTCGGATCGAAGCCGAAACGCAAGACTATTCGTTCTGGAAGTAGGTGTACTTGCCGTCGTCACCCTTCTTCCAGGTGTACATGACGTAGTCCGGACGCGTGATGTCGCCCTTGTCGTCATAGCCAAAGTCGCCGATGACGGTCTTGAACGGACCCTTGCCCTTGACGTTCTCGGCCACTGCCTGCGGGTCGTTGCCGCCGGCGGTCTTTGCAGCTTCTGCGATAACCTGCAGGGCAGCATAGGAATAGAGGGTGTAGGCTTCAGGCTCGAAACCGGCAGCGCGGAACTTCTCGACGAGGTCCTTGGCAGCCGGGTTCTTGCGCGGATCCGGAGCGAAGGTCATCAGCGTGCCATCGACGGCGTCGCCGGCGATCGAAGCCAGTTCGTTCGAAACGATGCCGTCGCCGGACATGAAGGTTGCCTTCAGGCCCTGGTCGGCAGCCTGACGCTCGATCAGACCGAATTCGGTGTGCAGACCGCCGTAGTAAACGACGGAAACGCCGGCTTCCTTCATCTTGGCGATCAGGGCCGAGAAGTCCTTGTCGCCCGCAGTGATGCCTTCGTAAACGGCTTCGGTCACACCGGCTTCGTTCATGGCAGCCTTGGTCAGGTCAGCGAGGCCCTGGCCGTAAGGTGTCTTGTCGTGAACGACGGCAACCTTGGCGTCCTTGAAGTTTGCAGCAATATAGGCACCGGCAACGGCGCCCTGCTGGTCGTCGCGACCGCAAGTACGGAACGTGTTCCAGAGGCCCCGTTCGGTGAAGGTCGGGTTGGTCGAAGCCGGCGTGATCTGCATGATGCCGTTTTCAGCGTAAACTTCCGAAGCCGGGATCGAAACACCGGAGTTGAAGTGGCCGATAACGAACTTGACGCCGTCAGCAACGAACTTGTTGGCAACCGAAACACCCTGCTTCGGGTCAGAAACGTCGTCGCCGAGCACGATCTTGATCTGCTCGCCGTTGATGCCGCCGGCAGCATTGATGTCAGCCGCGGCCTGCTCAGCACCCTTCTGGAGCTGCGCGCCGAAAGCTGCGTTCGGACCCGTCAGCGGGCCAGCAACACCAACCAGCAGGTCAGCCCATGCAGTGCCGCTGAAAGCGACCATTGCAGTCAGCGCAACAGCTGACAAAAGTGACTTTTTCATCTTGTTACTCCCAAAAAATTGAGCGGGTGTCGTTTAAAACCGGTCACAATACCCACCATAATCGTGCCGGTGTTTTTATCCGGCGGCGGCGCATGACGCGCCGATGCCGGGATTCCCTCGGTTATTTGGCCTTCCAGGAGAAGGGCGATGCCTTCTCGTAAAGCCAGTAGTAATTGTTGGTCATCTGCTTCGTACGGTAGTAGCGATAACCTGCCGTAGCAAACAGCAAAAGAATGACCGTGTCCACGGCATAGTACTGCAATGTCAACATGCTGCCGTTGAAAAGCGCGTGGTGGATGAAGCGGATCGCAACGCCGAGAAGCAGCGTATAGATCACCAGCGTCGAGTACTTGCTCCATCCCTCGGCAGCGCTCTTGCCGGTCCGCCAAGCCGTCCAGCCACCCATCAACACCGTGATGAGCGCGAATTCCAGAACCGTTGGCTCTTCAAAAAGAATGCCTTGCATCCCGTGTCTCCCTCAAGGCAGCCTGCGCGTCATAAAAGCGCGCTGCCGCATATCGATTTCGTTCCCCCCGCCCGCAACCGCCGATGAAAGCCGCAGCGGACAGGCCGGCGATCAATGATGGCCGCCTTCGAGATAGGCTGCGCGCACTTCCGGGTTTGCCAGAAGCTCCTTGCCGGTACCGCTCATCGTCACTTTGCCGTTGACCATGACATAACCGCGATCGGACAGCTTAAGCGCAGCAAAGGCGTTCTGCTCGACGAGGAAAACCGTCAGGCCCTGCTCCTTGTTGAGAATCTTGATCGCCTCGAAAATCTGCTTGACGATCAGCGGGGCGAGGCCGAGCGATGGTTCGTCGAGCAGAAGCAGCTTCGGGCGCGCCATCAAGGCGCGGCCGATCGACAGCATCTGCTGCTCGCCGCCGGAAAGCGTTCCGCCGCGCTGCGCCTGTCGTTCCTTCAGCCGCGGAAACAGCGTGAAGATCTTTTCGACGTCTTCGTTGAAATACTTCAGATTATCGAGGCTCGCGCCCATCTGAAGGTTTTCGTAGACGGTCATGCGCGGGAAGATGCGGCGCCCTTCCGGAGACTGCGCAATGCGCAGCCGGGCGATCTCGTGGGTCGGCATCCGTGTGATGTCCTGACCATCGAAGATGACCGAGCCGGTGCGTGCCTGGGGGCTGCCGCAGATGGTCATCATCAACGTCGACTTGCCGGCACCGTTGGCGCCGATCATGCAGACGATTTCGCCGCTCTTGACCTCGACTTCGACGCCTGCCAGCGCGCGGATATTGCCGTAATAGGTCTCGACATTCTGGATATGAAGCAGGGTTTCGCTCATCAGTGCGTGTCCCCCGGCGCGGTTTCCGCGATGATTTCGATCTCTTCGATCACTTCCTCAACCTCATCGTCCTCGACTCCGAGATAGGCAGCGATGACCTTCGGATCGTTCTTCACATGCTCCGGATTGCCATCCGAAATCTTCTGGCCGTATTCCAAGACGACGACATGGTCGGAAATTTCCATGACCACCGACATGTCGTGCTCGATCAGGAGGATCGAGGTGCCCGTATCCTTGCGGATGCTGCGCAGCAGTTCGTTCAGCGCAAGGGATTCACGCGGATTGAGACCGGCCGCCGGCTCGTCGAGGCAAAGGAATTCCGGCCCCGTGCACATGGCGCGGGCGATTTCCAGACGACGCTGGGCTCCATAGGGCAGATCACCCGCGGGATCGTCGGCGCGGTCCGTCAGATTGGCCTTGTCGAGCCAGTATTTCGCCTGTTCGATCGACTGTGCGGCCGCCTTCTTGTAGGTCGGGAAACCCAGCAGGCCAAGAATGGTGTAGCCAGAAGCCAGCATCAGCTTGTTGTGCTGGGCGACCAGCAGGTTTTCGAGAACCGTCAGGCCGGAGAACAACCGGATATTCTGGAAGGTACGAGCCACCTTGGCGTCCCGCGTCACCTCGAAATCCGACATGCGTTCGAGCAGGAACTCCTTGCCGCCCTGCTGGCGCATGGTGATCATGCCCATCGTCGGCTTGTAGAAGCCGGTGATGCAGTTGAAGACGGTCGTCTTGCCGGCGCCGTTCGGGCCGATCAGAGCCGTGATATCGCCGCGATAGGCTTCGAACGAGAGATCGTTGATGGCCATGAGGCCACCGAAGCGCATCGAAAGGTGTTCGACTTTGAGAATGGGATCTTTTGTCATCATATTCACTCCGGTCGCCATCAACCGTGACCTTCCTTGGTGAAGCTACCGGAGACACTCTTGCGTTCGCGCAGGAATGCCGTGGGTTCGCGCGATCCGACGAAGCCGCGCGGCTTCCAGACCATGACGACAATCATTGCCAGACCGAAGATCAGCATGCGGTAGAGCTCCGGCGTGAAATCCGGCCCGAAGATGTGCTTCAGGAATTCCATCTCACGCAACAGTTCCGTGCCGCCGATCATCACCGTGGCTGCAACCGCGATGCCCACCAGCGATCCCATGCCGCCGAGAACGACGATGGCAAGGATGATGGCGGATTCGAGGAAGACGAAGCTTTCCGGAGAGACGAACCCCTGGCGAACCGCGAAGAACGAGCCTGCAAAACCGCCGAACATCGCGCCGGTCGCAAAGGCCGTCAGCTTGGTGGTCACCGTGTTGATGCCGAGCGAGCGGCAGGCGATCTCGTCTTCACGCAAGGCTTCCCAGGCACGGCCGATCGGCATGCGCCGCAGGCGGATCGTGACGAAGGCAGTCAGCATGCAGAGGGCAAGCGCCAGATAGAAAAGGAAGATCTTGTAGTAGGCCGACGACATCGGCAGACCGAAGACCTTGGCGAAGTTGTTCGTGGCGCTGACGTCGAAGGACCAGATGCCGAAGACCGAGGCCTTGGCGATACCCGAGATACCGAAGGTGCCCTTCGTCACTGCCGTCCAGTTGATCAGAACGAGACGGATGATTTCACCGAAGGCCAGCGTCACGATCGCCAGATAGTCGCCCTTGAGGCGCAATACTGGGAAACCGAGGATCATGCCCCAGAGCGCGGCGAGAATGCCAGCCATCGGCAGCAGCAACCAGAAGGAGAGGCCGAAATAGGACGACAGCAACGCGTAGGAATAAGCACCCACCGCATAGAAGGCCACGTAACCGAGGTCGAGCAGACCGGCCAGACCGACGACGATATTCAGACCCCAGGCCAGCATGACATAGATCAGGATCTGGATGCCGAAATTGTCGACCCATTTCAGCGAGCTCTGCACGCCGAAGAGACCAACCATGAGCGGCGGATAGATGATCAGGAAGGCGACAGCGATCATGCTGAAATTGCGCACGAAGAAATTTGCTTCGCGCGCCGGGGCTGCTGCCCGCGTCGCCTTGCGCGCCGCCGCCCAGGGCCGGATATAGGCAACGGACAGGAAACGCCCGACGGCAGCGATGGCGACGAAGATGGCCAAAAGCCCCCAGCGCTGCACGAGAATAAGTTCGTTCAGGATGTTCTGGTCGGTCTTGAGACCGACGAACAGGATGAAAAGGCCGAGCGCGACGATCGCGGCATAGAAGGCCTCGCGCAGGGCGCGCGCCATCAGATTGCCGTCGGCGCCTGCGGTTGTGGAAGTCGTGTTTGTCATGGATTTATACCTTCTCGACTTCCGGACGTCCGAGGATGCCGGACGGCTTGAAAATCAGCACGACGGCGAGGATCGAGAATGTCGCAACATCCTTGTAATCGATCGTGAAATAGGCCGACCAGAGGCTCTCGATAAGGCCGATCATCAGGCCGCCGAGAACGGCGCCCGGAAGCGAGCCGATACCGCCGAGAACGGCCGCCGTGAACGCCTTGACGCCCGGGGTGAAGCCGTCGGTGAAGACGATGACGCCATAATACATGAGGTACATGGTGCCGGCGACCGCAGCGAGCGCTGCACCCATGACGAAGGTGATCGAGATGGTCTTGTCGACGTCGATGCCGAGCAGCGCCGCCATCTTGCGGTCCTGTTCCGTCGCACGCTGGGCACGGCCGAGCGGCGTGTGATTGACGATGTACCAGAAGATCGTCAGCAGAACCGCGGTTACCAAGACGATGATGATCTGCTTCAGGGAGATCGAAATGCCGAAGACCTCATAGACGGAAGAGACCATCGAGGGGATCGGCTTGTTCCGCGGGCCCTGCGTGACCTGGATGAAATTGGACAGCGCGATCGACATGCCGATTGCGGTGATGAGCGGGGCAAGCCGGAACGAACCGCGCAACGGGCGATAAGCCATCTTCTCGATGACCCAGTTCCACAGGCCCGTCATCACCATCGCGACGAGGATCATGATGAACAGTGCCAAGGCGATGGGTACACCGCCGAACAGGGATACGAGCAAAAGATAGACGATCAGCGCAGCAAAGCCGCCAAGCATGAAAATATCGCCGTGGGCGAAATTGACCATGCCGATGATGCCGTAGACCATTGTATAGCCAATGGCGATCAAACCATAGATTGAGCCAAGCGTCAGCCCATTGACGAGCTGCTGGACAAAATACTCCATATCTATCCCCCGGATCCGATCCCCTTTGGGTCAGACCTCTTGTTTTGCAGGCTCTTTGCGAGCCCTTTTCAATAGGGGGATTCCATAATGCTTTCGAAACAAAAGTGAAGCGCAAAATGACGCTTTCCCGAAAATCTTTGAAAGTTTGGTGAAATTGACGCTTTACGCGCCGACAAACCAAAAAAATGGCAGTTCGAGACCGCTTTTTGAGCATCAAACCGTGAATTCTGCGGCAACCGCGTCACTCCGGCCGACGCGCATGAACTGCGGCCGGAGTGACGGGATCAGCCGCGGCCGATCAGGATCGCATGCGCGATCCATTGGCATCGAAGAGTGCCTGCAGTTGCAATTTTGCCGGCAGAATTTCACCCAGAAGCTCGATCGACCAGCCATCGACCTCGTCGGCGATTTCCTTCGGCACATATCCGATGGCGACCGAAACCCCGGAAGCGTGGGCATAGCCGCCGGATGTCACCCAGCCGCGCACATCGCCGTTGAGATAGATCGGCTCGTCGCCGATAACGTCGGCATCCTTGGCCGCGATGATGAAGGTGCGCAGCCGCAGCGTGCCGCCGTCGGCCTTTTCCTTCGCCGCCGCAGTCTTCCCGATAAAGTCGGCCTCTTTCGACAGGGCGACGAATCGACCGAGCCCGGCTTCGTACGGACCATAGAGTGGACGGAATTCGCGCGACCAGCTGCCGAAAGACTTTTCGACGCGCAGGGCATTGAGCGCCCGAAGACCGAACAGCCGGATCTCGAATTCGGCACCCGCCTCCATCAGAAGATCATAGATATACCGCTGGTATTCCGGCTTCATCCAGATTTCGTAGCCGAGATCGCCCGTGTAGCTGACGCGACCGACGATGGCCGGTGCCATTTTCAGGTCCATCCGGCGGATATCCATGAACGGAAAGGCCGCATCGGACATATCGAGATGGGTGAGCTTCGCCATGACCGCGCGCGCGTTCGGTCCTGCGATCGACAGGCCGACGAGGCCGAGATTGATGGCGCGCAGCGTCACCGACCCATCCTTCGGAAGGTGGCTCTCGAACCAGCGCATGTGATAGTCCTCGGCGATGCCGGAACCGATCAGAAGGAAATCGCCCTCCCCGAGCTTTGCCAGCGTGAAATCGCCGATCAGCTTGCCGTCGTCCTTCAGCATAGGCGCAAGCGCCATGCGGCCGGTCGCCGGGATCCTGCAGGTCAGCATGCGGTCGAGCCAGGCCTCGGCACCCTTCCCCGTGATCGCATATTTCGCGAAACCCGAAGTCTCCATCAGGCCGACGCTGTTGCGCACCGCCTTGGCTTCGGCGCCAACCACGTCAAAATCGTTGGAACGATACCAGGAGAACTTGTCCTCCTCGCCCTTCGGCGCGAACCATAGCGGCGCTTCCAACCCGTAGGAGGCACCGAACACCGCACCGGCTTCCCTGAGCTTGTCATAGATCGGCGTCGTCAGAAACGGACGTGCGCCCGGCAGTTCCTCGTTCGGATAGCGGATCGAGAAGCGACGCGAATAGTTTTCGCGGACCTTGGCATTGGTGTAACCGAGCGTCGCGAAATCGCCGTAGCGCGAAACATCCATGGCGAACACGTCGAAGCCCGGATCCCCATAAATGATCCAGTTGGCGAGCGCGAGGCCGACACCGCCGCCCTGGCTGAAACCGGCCATGACGGCGCAGGCCGACCAGTAGTTGGTGAGGCCGCGCACCGGACCAACAAGCGGATTGCCGTCCGGCGAGAAGGTGAAGGGGCCGTTGATGATCTTCCTGATGCCGGCATTGTTGAACGCCGGGAAGTGACGGAACCCGACTTCAAGCTCGGGCGTGATGCGCTCGATATCCTCGGCCAGCAGCTCATGGCCGAAATCCCATGGCGTCGTCAGCGGCGACCATGGACGGCAGGCCTTTTCATAGGTGCCCATCAGCATGCCGTTGCGCTCCTGGCGCAGGTAGATCTCGCCATCGAAATCGACGCAATGCATCAGCTCCTTGCCGGTCGTCTTATTGAATTCGATGACCTCCGGCATGTCCTCGGTGATGAGGTACATGTGCTCCATGGCCAGCACCGGCAGTTCGAGCCCGGTCATGCGGCCGACTTCGCGTGCCCAGAGACCGGCTGCGTTGACGACATGCTCGGCGATGATCTCGCCCTTGTTGGTGATGACGCGCCAGGAGCCGTTTTCCAGCTGCACCAGATCTTCCACCTTGGTATGCAGGTAGATGTCGGCGCCGTTCTTCTTGGCGGATTTGGCATAGGCATGGGTCGTGCCGTAGGGGTCGAGATGCCCTTCGACCGGATCGAAGACCGCGCCGACGAACTGGGTCGGGTCAATGAGCGGCATCAGCTCATGGGCTTCCTTCGGGCTCAGAAGATGCGCATCGAGGCCCATGTAGCGGCCTTTGGCGAGGATCGACTTCATCCAGTCGAAACGTTCCTTGGTCGCGGCCAGCATCATGCCGGAGGTCATGTGCAGGCCGATGTCCTGGCCGGAATAGTCCTGGATTTCCTTGTAGAGCTCGACCGTGTATTTTTGCAGCTTGGCGACATTCGGATCGCCGTTGATCGTGTGCATGCCGCCGGCCGCGTGCCAGGTGGAACCGGAGGTCAGCTCCGAACGCTCCACCAGAACGACATCGGTCCAGCCGAATTTCGTCAGGTGATAGAGGATCGAACACCCGACGACGCCCCCGCCGATGACGACGACTCTGGCATGGCTTTTCATTGAAACTCTCCGGTTCTCGGCTGCGCATGTCGATGAGCGGCCGGCAGATGGCAAAAAGGACGATCTGCGGAAAACCTATTGGGAAAGACTGTCCGGATAAAGACAGCTGTGCGAACAGGTCTTGCCCGTTTCCGCCATTTTCTGCCGCGTCAACGCCGCAAATGCGTCATGACATGCCGCATTCTTTTCTCAAGGCGCAAAAAACACGGAAAGATCAAAGGCCCGGCCCATTTCGCACAGATCATGCAGCAGGGATTCGGCAAAACTCCGCATCACGACGATCTCGAAACTGTTTTTGTCCACCAGCGCCAGATTGATGCTGATGTGGCCGCACAGGACATTCGCCGAACTGCCGATTACAAATGCGGAGGGATGCAGGTCGATGCCGATGCCTTTGGCGAGGATGGCTCGGGAATTCGCGCCCGAGAGGCGCAGGAGTACCCGCCCATGGCTCTGGTCGACGCAATGGGCGGTCTCGCGCAGAAGTGCCGCCAATGATTGCTGGAGCAGTTCGGGCGTCTGCAGGCCGGTAACGACCAGCCATTCGCCCGGCGCCGAAAAACGAACCGAGATTTCCTCGTCGGCGGTTAGCAAGGCGGCAACCGATGCCTCCTGCCCCTCAGCGGCCAGAACGACGACAATCGCCTGCCGCGCGACGACAGCCAGATGATCGGCCGCAGCTGCAGCATTCATGGAGACGAGTTCTTCAAGAGCGTGACGTTCCTGAAATTGATGCGGCATGCCGTCCTCCTCAGGAATTCAGCTTGGTATTGGCGGGATCGACGAAGACCGGGTTGCAGATTTCGGCCAGCGTTTCCTCGCCGCGCAGCCTGTCCCAGACGACCACCTTTTCGCCATAGCGCTCGCGGCCCGACTTGAGGAAACCGAGCGCGATGAACTGGCCGAGCACCGGCGAATAGCAGGCTGAACTCACGTAACCCTGGTCGTTGAGCGTCGACGGCTTGGCGCCCTCGCGCAGCAGATGCGCGCCAGCGCGGATATCCTTGTCCTTCTCCACCGGCTTCAACCCGACCATCTGCATGCGGTCGGCTGCCGTCAGGCCGAACCGTGTCGATAGCCGCTTGCCGATGAAATCCGCCTTCTGCGACGACAGCATGCGGCCGAAGCCTGCATCGTCCGGCGTGACGCGACCGTCGAGTTCGGCATGGGTCACATGCCCCTTTTCGATGCGCAGGACATTCAGCGCCTCGAGGCCATAGGCGCAGATGCCGTGCATGCGGCCGACGTCCATAACCTTATCGGCCACCGCCTCGCCATAACCGGCCGGCACGGCGAGCTCATAGGCCAGTTCACCCGAGAAGGAGATTCGAAACAGGCGGCCCTTGAGGCCACCCTTGAGCGTGACGGCCTTGGCTGCAAGGAACGGAAAAGCGGCGTTCGAGACATCGTCTTCGACAAGGGCCTGTACGACAAGACGGGACTTCGGACCGGCGATCGCCATCTGCGCCCACTGGTCGGAAACCGAGCAGAAACGAACCTTCAGTTCCGGCCAGAGCACCTGCGCGCAATATTCCATATGGGACATGACCCCGCCGGCCAGGGCCGTGGTCGTCGTGACGAGAAAATGCTCGTCCGAAAGCCGGCTGGTCGTCCCATCGTCATAGACCATGCCGTCCTCGCGCAGCATCAGGCCATAGCGTGCCTTGCCGACGGGCAGTTTCAGGAACGGATTGCAATAGAGCCGATTGAGAAATTCGGCGGCATCCGGGCCGAAAACCTCGATCTTTCCAAGCGTCGAGACGTCGCAGAGACCGACATTCTCGCGCACGTTCAGCACTTCGCGATCGACGCTCTCGCGCCAGGTCTTTTCGCCGGCACGCGGAAACCAGGATGAGCGATACCAAAGGCCGGATTCGATGAAGACCGCCTTGTTGCGGGCGGCCCAGCCATGCAGCGGCGAAACCCGCTTGGGTGCCGCATGTTCGTCGCGGGATGTCCCTGCCAGTGCGCCAAACGGCACCGGCGTGTAGAACGGCCGAAAAGTCGTCGTGCCCAGTTCGGCCGGACTGACGCCCTGCATGCCTGCAAGAATGCCGACGGCGTTGACGTTCGACAGCTTGCCCTGATCGGTCGCCATGCCATTGGTCGTGTAGCGCTTGGCATGTTCGACATGGCCGAAGCCTTCGCGCAATGCGAGCCCGAGATCCTTGGCATGGACATCGTTCTGGAAATCGACAAAGGCCTTGGACCTGGCACCAGGGACATACCAGAGCGCCGTGAAGGACGCAGTTGTCTCCTCGCCCACGGCCGGCAGATGGGCGGCAGATGTCAAAAGTCCGAGATCGCTTGCGATCGTCCTAGCCTTGTCGGCACCGTCCTTCAGGCAGGCCGCCAGCGCATAAAGCCCTGCTGCCGAACCGGCCAGACGCAAGCCTGCGCCCACGTCCGGTGCGACGAATGCTTTCAATGTCTCTGACCAGACCGGCTTTGCGCCACGCTGGCAGGCGAGATGAATGACGGGGCTGAAGCCGCCGGACATGCCCATGGCGTCGCAGTCGATACGTTCTTCGAAGCCGGACCGCTCGACCGTGATCCCGGACAGGCGCGACCTGCCTTTCGTATCGACGATCGAGCCACCGCGAATGACGCGCGTCCCGAAGGGCGCGACCTCCGTCGAATCCGCGCGGCTATCGATGATCGCTGCAATATCGATTCCATGGGCGGCGAGATCGGCAGCCGTGCGATATCCGGCAGAGCCATTGGTAAAGAGCGCCACCAACTTGCCTGCGGCAACGCCGTAGCGATTGGCGTAGGTCGACAGCGCGCCGGCCATCATGACGCCCGGCCGGTCGTTGCCACCGAACACCAGCGGTCGCTCTTCGGCGCCGGTGGCAAGCAGCGCGCGTTTCGCCGCGATGCGCCAGACGCGTTCGGCAGGCAGCTTGGAAGACGGTACGGCAAGATGTTTCTGCACCCGTTCAAGCGCACCGAAGACATTGTCGTCGTACCAGCCGAACACGGTGGTGCGCGCCATCAGCGTCACATTCGGCAGCGTCGCCAGTTCGGAAAGCGCCTTGTCGACGAAAGCCGCAGCCGGCTCGCCATCGATCGGCGTCGTTTCGGACAACAGCGATCCGCCGTGGCGAAAACCTTCGTCCACAAGGATCACCCGCAAGCCCGCACGCCCGGCCGTCAGGGCCGCCATCAGGCCCGCCGGACCGGAACCGACGACCAGAAGATCGCAATGCGCCCAGCACTTCTCATAGGCTTCCGGGTCCCGCTCCAGTACGGCACGGCCGAGACCGGCCGCCTTGCGGATAATCGGCTCATAGACCTTTTCCCAGAACGCGGCCGGCCACATGAAGGTCTTGTAGTAGAAGCCGGCCGACAGGAATGGCGACAGCAAGCCGTTGAGCGCACCGACATCGTATTTCAGCGAGGGCCAGCTATTCTGGCTCCTGGCTTCCAGCCCGGCATAGAGCTCCGCAACGGTCGCCTTGGTATTCGGATCAGTCCGCGCACCCGAACCGATCGTCATCAGGGCATTCGGCTCCGACGCACCGGCCGTGACGATGCCGCGCGGACGATGGTACTTGAAACTGCGGCCGACCAGCATCTGGTCGTTGGCGAGCAGCGCGGACGCCAGGGTATCGCCCGCCAGTCCCTTCATCGATTGGCCGTCGAAGGTGAAGTTCAGCGATGTGGCGCGATCAACCAGACCGCCTGCGGACAAGCGATACGCCGTCATCGGCCGATCTCCCAGGCGCGCACGGATCCGTCCGTGACCGAGAAAACCTCATGGGTAAACGTATCGCGCTCGACCACCAGCCAGCGGCGGCAACCGGCGACATGCTGCCAGTGCTCGCGATAGCGCCCGCGCGGATTGGCGCGGATATGGACATAGTCGTTCCAGGTCTCGTCTGAGGATTCCGGATCGGGACGCACGAGGGAGGCGTCGCCGCGAATGGCGAACTCTTCCTTGGGGCGGACGCCGCAATGCGGGCAGGGGATCAGGCTTGCCATATCGTTGGGATCTCAATGCAGGTTGGGCTGGGGACCAGCGCCATGCTCGTCGATGGGAAACCCGCGCTCGAACCGATCGAGGCGCAGGAAGCGGGCAGCGGGATGGGTCTCGTTCTTGGCGATCAGATGCGCGAAACACCAGCCGGATGCCGGCGTCGCCTTGAAGCCGCCATAACACCAGCCGGCGTTCAGATAGAGATTGTCGATCGGCGTGCGGCTGATGATCGGCGAGCCGTCCATGCTCATGTCCATGACCCCGCCCCAGGAGCGCAGCACGCGCACGCGCGACAAGCCCGGGATCATCGTCACCCCCTCCTCCATGACATGCTCGACCGTCGCCAGGTTGCCGCGCTGGGCGTAGGAATTGTAGCCGTCGATCTCGGCGCCGAAAACGAGGCCGCCCTTGTCCGATTGCGAGATGTAGAAATGCCCGGCGCCATAGGTAATGACGTGGTCGATCGCGGGCTTCAGCCCTTCGGTCACGAACGCCTGCAAGACATGGCTCTCGATCGGCAGCTTCAAATCCGCCATCTGCCCGACGCGAGAGGTGTTGCCGGCCGCGGCCAGCCCGAGCTTGGCGCAACCGATGAAACCGCGCGAGGTTTCGACCCCGGTGACCAAGCCATTTTCGCGCCTGATGCCGGTCACCTCGCAATTCTGGATGAGATCGACACCGTGCCGGTCGGCGGCGCGCCCGAAGCCCCAGGCGACGGCATCGTGACGGGCGGTACCGCCGCGCTTCTGCAGAAGGCCGCCCATGATCGGGAAGCGGGCGTGGTCGAAATTGAGATAGGGCAGCAACTTCTTCAGGGCCGCGCGATCAAGCAATTCCGCCGGAACACCCTCCATCCACATGGCGTTGCCACGACGGATATAGGCGTCGCGCTGGCCGTCATTATGATAGAGATTGATAATGCCGCGCTGAGACAGCATGGCATTGTAGTTCAGGTCCTGTTCCAGGCCTTCCCAGAGTTTCATCGAGAACTCGTAGAACGGCTCGTTGCCGGGCAGCATGTAGTTGGACCGAACGATGGTGGTGTTGCGGCCGACATTGCCGGAGCCGAGATATCCCTTTTCCAAAACGGCGATGTTGCGCACGCCGAATTCCTTGGCAAGATAATAGGCGGTGGCCAGCCCGTGACCACCGCCGCCGACAATGATGACGTCGTAGAATGGCTTTGGGTCCGGCTGGCGCCAGGCGGGCTTCCAGTTCACATTGCCGGAAAGGGCGTTTCTGACGATCGAAAATGCTGAATAGCGCATGCCGGACAGGAATCCATGTTTGTTGCAACGACACACTCGCACAGGCGGCGTGTGGATCAAAGACCGCGACCACCGATCGGCGCGATAAATAGCGGGCCGTGCGGACAGGCTTCTTCTTGCTGAAAACCGGCAATTTTGCGTTCCCGAATGCGTCAGAAAATGCGCCTATGGAATGAATTTGCGAAAGCTCTGGGTAAAGTTTGCCGATTATCATCTTTCGCTGGACCAAAAGATCAGCGCAGAGTGAAATAAGACGTCCGGCCCGACGGCCGGGGGGTGGGAAAAGACAGAACGATGCTGGATATCCTGGAAAGGGCGGCGCTTGCTGCCGGCAAGGCCATTCTCGATATCTACCATGCCGGCCCGGACGTGACCTACAAGTCCGACTGCTCCCCCGTCACCGACGCCGACAACACGGCGGAGGACATCATCCTGCGCGATCTCGCGGCGGCCTTTCCCGACATTCCCGTGGTGGCCGAGGAACAGGTCGCGGCCGGCCACGTTCCCGACATCGAAAACCGGCCGTTTTTCCTGGTCGATCCGCTCGACGGCACCAAGGAATTCATCGGCCGGCACAACGACTTCACCGTCAACATCGCCCTGATCGACAAGGGCGCCCCGATCGCCGGCGTCGTCTATGCCCCGGCTCTGGGAGTTTTGTACGCGGCCGCACGGGGCAAGGCAGAGAAATTCGCGGTCACCGAGGCTTTCATGATCGAGGACCGCATCGTCATCGGCTGTCGCAGCCGTGGCGACAAGCTGACGGCGCTGGCCAGCCGCTCGCACAACAGCCGCGAAACCCTCGACTATCTGCAGCAAAGCGGCATCGAGAATTACGAGGCGATCGGTTCCTCGCTGAAATTCTGTCTTCTGGCGGAGGGTGCGGCCGACATCTATCCGCGCTTCAGCCGGACGATGGAATGGGATACGGCGGCCGGCGATGCGGTCCTGCGCGCAGCCGGCGGCGAGACGCTGACCATGGACGGCAACCCGCTGACCTACGGCAAGCGCAACCAGACCAGGGATGTCGATTTCGCCAACCCCTATTTCGTCTCGCGCGGCAAGAGCTGAAGCGGGCAGATTTTCTCGAATTTTCCGTTTGTTTCCAAGGTCGCCGACACCGCTGCGTTCCCGCTGTCCCGCCACGGCTTAGGCTTCTCCTTACAAACGGAGAAACCGACCATGAGCGACACGACAGCCAATCTGGACATGCCCTATATCCTGCCTTCGCAAGCCCAGAAACATGTGACCCACAACGAAGCCCTGCAGATCCTTGATGCCATCACGCAACTGACGGTAACGGCAACGCTGACGGCGCCTCCTTCCGACCCGCAGGAGGGCAGCTGCTTTGCCATCGCCACGTCCGCCACCGGCATCTGGTCGGCCAGGGACGGCAAGCTGGCGTTCAGGCAGGACGGTGGCTGGATCTACATCACCCCACGCGAAGGCTGGCGTGGCTGGTTCCTCGCCGAAGACCGGCTGCGCATCCATGATGGCAGCGCCTGGCAGGTCTTCGATGCCATCGGCACGCCGGCAAAGATCGGCATCAATGCCACGGCTGATCTTACCAACCGGCTGAGCCTGTCGTCCGCGGCCAGCCTGTTCAACCATGACGGCTACGGCCACCAGATCAAGGTCAACAAGGCGGCGAGCGGCGAAACGGCAAGCCTTTTGTTTCAATCCGGCTTTTCCGGACGGGCGGAAATGGGGCTCGCCGGCAATGACGAGTTTTCCGTCAAGGTCAGTCCGGACGGATCAAGCTGGGCTTCAGCGCTGATCATCACCGGTCAGGGACAGGTGCGGATGCCCCAAAGACCGCTGGTCCGCGCCACTCGCGGCGGCGGCGTCGTGACGCCATCATCCGGCTCGCAGACCGGCTTTGCGACGCTCAGCGTCAACCAGGGCGGCTTCGCTCTTGGCGCATCCGTCGCCGGCGGCGGCAATCGGCTGATCGTTCCGGTCAGCGCGGCCTACCTCGTCTGCCTCGGCGTCGAGGCCAATCCGGCGGGCGCCTTCACTGTATCGGTCAAGGTCAACGGCACGACGACCATCGCCAGCATCAACGATAACGACGCCGCGACCGCCGGCTACGGCAACACCACCATCGGCCTTGCCCTGCTTGCCGCCGGCGACTGGCTGACGCTCGAACACACCGGCTCCACGCCACTCGACTTCGGCTACGACAAGACGGAACTGACGGTGGTGATGCTTTAGACGACCATGCCGCCACCATCATTTCGTCTTCACAGGAAACGATAACGGAAGGGCCCCCTAAACCGGAACCGCCGCAGTCTCCGTCTTGCCCGTGTCACCCTCGCCGGCAGCATCGTCTTTTGCCTTTGGCGGCTTGATGCGGAACCAGGCGAGGTAGAGTGCCGGCAGGAAGAGTAGCGTCAGCACTGTGCCGACAATGATGCCGCCCATCATGGCATAGGCCATCGGCCCCCAGAAGATTTCTCGGGCGATCGGGATCAGCGCGAGGCTGGCGGCAGCCGCCGTCAGCATGATCGGCCGCATCCGATGTTCGGTCGCCTCCCGAACGGCATCCCAGGGATGCAGCCCCTCCATGCGCAAATCCTCGATCTGCACCACGAGAATGACCGAGTTTCGTATGAGAATCCCGATCAGTGCCAGGATGCCGAGGATGGCGACGAAGCCCATCGGCGCATTGCTGGACAACAGCGCCACGACGACGCCGATCAACGCGAGCGGGGCCACGGCGAAGACGAGGAAGAGCCGCGAAAAACTCTGAAGCTGGATCATCAGGATCGTCGCCATGACGAACAGCATCAGCGGCACGACCGCTGCGATCGGCGCCTGGCTCTTCGAGCTTTCCTCGACGCTGCCGCCGACCACAACCTTGTAGCCGACCGGCAGCTTCTCCGAATAGGCATTCACGTCCTTCTCGAGCTGCGTGACGATGGTCGCAGGCTGGGTCGCATCGCGGATGCCGGCCTTGACGATCAGCGTCGGCATGCGCGAACGGCGCCAGACGACAGGCTGCTCCATCTCGTAACGGAAATTGGCGACGGCTGCGAGCGGCACGGAATTGCCGTTCGTGCCGGGAAGCTGCAGGTCCCGCAGGGTTTCGATGGATTCGCGCTCCGAAGCCTTGGCACGGGCAACGACGTTGATCAGGTAGATATCGTCGCGGACCTGCGTCACCGTCGTGCCGCCGACAATACCGTTCAGGGCAGACGCAATATCCTGGGACGTCACGCCGAGCTGGCGGGCCTTGTCCTGCAACACGTCGACCTTGACGACGCGGGCGGGCTCGTTCCAGTCATAGACGATATCGCCGAGCAGCGGGTTGCGGCCGACGATATTGCCAAGCCCGAGCGCGAGTTCGCGCACCTTGCCGATATCCGGGCCGCTGACGCGGTACTGGACGGGACGCCCGACCGGTGGCCCGATATCGAGCAGCTTCACATACGCATCGGTGCCGACGAAGGTCTTCTTCAGATAGGCCTGGAGATCGGCGCGCAGCGTGTCTCGAACCTCGAGGCTCTTGGTGACAATGATCGTCTGGCCGAACGCCGTGTTCGGCGGCTGGACGTCGAAGGACAGGACGAAGCGCACGGCACCCTGACCCACGTAGGTCGACCAGCGCTCGACATCGGGATTGCCGACGAGCTTGTCCTGCTCGAACTTCGCCATCTGGGCATTGGTTTCGGTGATCGAGGCATTCTGCGGCAGCGACCAGTCGACGATCAGTTCAAGACGGTCGGACGACGGGAAGAACTGTTGCTGGACGAAGCCCATGCCATAGATCGAGCCTGAAAACACCAGCACCGTGACGACGATCGTCACCCATTTCCAGCGCATGCAGAGCCCGAGCAGGCCGCCGAAGGCGCGGCCGACGCGGCCCTTCTCTCCGTGATGCTGCTTCATCGTCTTCGGCAGGATTGTGACGCCCAGCAAGGGCGCGAAAACCACCGCGACGATCCAGGAAACAAGGAGCGAAACGGCAATGACCACGAACAGCGTGAAGGTGAACTCTCCGGCGGCGCTGTTGTTGAGGCCGACCGGAATGAAGCTGGCGACCGTGACCAGCGTGCCGGTCAGCATCGGGAACGCTGTGTGCGTATAGACATATGTCGCGGCTTTTCGCAGAGAATCGCCCATCTCGAGCCGCGCCACCATCATCTCGACGGCAATCATCGCGTCATCCACCAGGAGCCCGAGCGCGATGATCAGTGCGCCGAGCGAGATGCGCTGCAGCGAGATGCCGTAATAGGACATGAAGACGAAGGTGATCGCCAGCGTCAGCGGGATCGACAGGGCGACGACCAGGCCGGCACGCACGCCGAGACTGATGAAGCTCACCACCAGAACGATGATTACCGCTTCGAACAGCGCCTGCGTGAAGCCGGAGACGGCCTCCTCGACGATCAGCGGCTGGTCGGACACCAGATGAACATCGACGCCCACCGGAAGTTCGGCCTGAATTCTTTCGATCTGTTCCTCGACGGCAGCGCCGAACTCCAGAAGATTGGCCCCCTGCTTCATGCCGATCGCAAGGCCGATGGCGCTTTCTCCGTTGAAGCGGAACAGCGTCGATGGCGGATCCGTATAGCCGCGGGTGATCGTCGCGATGTCGCTCAGCCTGAAGAAGCGGTTGTTCACCTGCAGGTTGACGGCCTTCAGGCTTTCCTCGGACTGGAACTGGCCGTTGACGCGGATGCTGACGCGTTCGCCCTGCGCCTGCAATACGCCGGACGGCGCGATCGCGTTCTGCGCCTGCAGTGTGGCGATGACCTCGTTCTGGTTGACCCCCAGCGCCGCAAGCTGCCGGGTGGAGAATTCGAGATAGATCACCTCGTCCTGGGCACCGACGATATCGACCTTGCCGACATTCGGCACCGTCAGGATATCCCGCCGGGCGGTCTCGACATAGTCGCGCAACTGCCGCTGCGTCAGCCCATCTGCGGTAAAGGCATAGATATTGCCGAAGACGTCGCCGAAGCGGTCGTTGAAGCTCGGATCGAGCACGCCGGAGGGGAACTGACCGCGGATATCGCCGATCATGTTGCGGACATTGACCCAGATGCCGGCAACGTCCCGCGCCTTCGTCGTATCCTTGAGGTTGACGAAGACGATCGTCTGGCCGGGCGTGGTGATGCTGCGGGTGTAGTCGAGCGATTCCAGTTCCTCGAGCTTGCGCTCGATGCGTTCCGTCACCTGTCGCGTCGTTTCCTCGACGGAGGCGCCTGGCCACTGGGCCGAAATCGTCATGGTCTTGATCGTGAAGGACGGGTCCTCTTCCCGGCCAAGGCTGAGATAGGAAAAGAAGCCGAGCAGACCGAAGACGATCATGAAATACCAGACCATCGACGCGTGATCGAGCGCCCAGTCCGAAAGGTTGAACTTCTTCATGAACGGTCCCCGTCTGCAAATATCACTTTCTGGCCTTCCTTCAGGCGGTGCACGCCCGCGGTCACCACGCGCATGCCGGGCTCGATACCGGACGTGACGACGACGAAGGTTCCGGATGTCGTATCGGTCGAAATTTCCAGCGCGCTGACCGTCGCCTTCGTCTCGTCCACGACCCAGACGAAGGGCTTGCCGTCACGCAGCAGGATGGCGCTTTCGGGCACGCTGATCTTTTCCGTCACCGCCGCATCCAGCGTTGCGGTGATCGTCGTTCCGAGCCGGAAGGCAGCGGGCGGATTGTCGAGCGCGATCTTGACGCGGCGCGTGCGTGTCGCGGCATCCGCGGCCGGCGCGATCTCGCGAACCTTGCCGGTTACGGTAATCGCCGGATTAATCTGAAGCGAAACGGTGAATGCCGTGCCGACCGGCAGCAATGCGCTGCTGTCGGGCACATCAACGACGGCGTCGCGATCGTCCGGACGTGCCACCGTGACGACTGTTTCACCTGCCGATACCACCTGCCCGACTTCCGCGCCGGTCGCCGTGACGACGCCGTCGAATTCGGCGGTGATCCGTGCATAGGAGAGCTGTTCTTCGGCCTTGGACAGAGCCGTCCTTGCCTGGACGAGTGCGGATTGTGCCGCGGCCGTTGCCTGCTCGACACTTTCGACGGCAGCCTGCGTCTGCGTTCCCGTCTTGAACAGCGCCCGCGTGCGCTCCTCGACGGCAACGGCATTGGCAAGCGTCGCCTCGGCACTGGTGAGATCGGCGCGGGCGGAGCCGACGGCAAGCTGGAGGGTCGTCGGATCGATCGCCGCCAGCGTCTGGCCGCGCTTGACGGTATCCCCGGTATCGACGTCGCGGGCGACCATCAATCCGATGACGCGGAAGCCAAGCGCCGTCTGCACCTTCGGCTGGATGGTGCCGGCAAAGGTCACGCCCACCACACGCTGCGGCATCACCACCTGCGAGAGCACGGGGCGGACGACCTCGGCGACAGCTTCCTTCTTTTCCTCGCATCCGGCCAGAACCAGAAGACTTAAAGGAAGGCAGGCAAGCCATGATATCCTGCGGTTCATTGCGCCTGCTCCTTCACGACATCGACGACCTGATCGGGCCGCAGCATCTTCAACCCGTCGACAACCACCTGCTCGCCCGGCTGGACACCCTCCGAAACCAGAACCCGACCGGTTTCGTAGGCGCTGACCTTCACGGAGCGAAGGCTGACTTTTTTGTCATTCGGCTGGACGACCCAGACGGCCGGCTTGCCATCCAGCGTCGACAATGCAGTCCACGGCAGGATCAGCACCTTGACCGAAGACGAAGTCGCAAAACCCGTGACGGACGCGCCGAGCGTCATGCGGTCCGGCGTGTCTTTCATGGCGATCTTCACGCGAACGGTGCCTGTCGCGGTATCGATCGTCGGCGAGACCTCGCTGACCGTGCCCTCTGTCTTCACGGAGGGATCGCTGACGAGCGCCAGCTTGATCATCGGTTCGGACGGCCTGCTGAACAGAAGCGATTCGTAAACTTCGAAGATCGCGTCCCGTGGGCCGTCCTGCGCCACCGTAAACATGGTCTGGGCCGCCTGCACCACCTGCCCCGCCTCGGCATTGCGGACGGTAACGATGCCCGGCGCATCGGCCTTCAATTCCGTGTAGGACAAGGCGTCGCGCGACGTGCCGAGCCTCGCCTTGGCGGTTTCGAGAGATCCTTCGGCGGTGCGCGCGGCCGTCTGCGCCTGGTCGAACAATTCCTGCGTTGTGGAGCCCTTGGTCATCAAAAGCTTTTGCCGCTCGAAGGCAGCAGAGGCTTGCCGCACCTGTGCCTCGGCGGCGCGAACGGCCGCCTCGGAAGCCTCGACATCGGCCTTCTGCTCCTGCGGGTCGATCCTTGCCAGCACCTGTCCCTCCACCACATGCGCACCGACGTCAACGACCCATTCTGTGATCTGGCCGCTGACACGGAACGATAGATTGGTCTGAACATGGGCGACAATCTCGCCCGTCAGCGTGACGCTCTGGCC
Source organism: Hyphomicrobiales bacterium (assembly GCA_900472785.1). Classification (GTDB taxonomy): domain Bacteria; phylum Pseudomonadota; class Alphaproteobacteria; order Rhizobiales; family Rhizobiaceae; genus Pararhizobium. Next base: position 22,557 of record UCJH01000083.1, read on the forward strand.
ATAATCCACGAAGGTCGCGTCAATGGCGCGGACCTGCGTTTCGGGCCTGGGAGGCAATTCGGGCTGCTCGTTGCAAGAGGCCAGCAACAGGGTGCAAGCCAACATCGCGCCGACAGTAGCAACCGGGAATTTTCGATTGGAAGTCATCTGCCGCCATTCATTCAAGAAATCATACAGAACCATTTAATGTGGCCCCTCATTATACAGCGGTTGCTCTATTGGCAAGATATCATGGACGCTTTGAAAAATAAGGCGGCAGATGGTTCCCATGACAAAAAAGCCGCTGGCGACAAGCACCAACGGCGGAAAACAAAAGATGGAAACATAATTTCGGCGTTCAGGCGCTCGGTGTTATCACTGCTGTCAAAAGCAGGCTGTTGACCGACGCCTCATTGAACGGCTTGGTGATCCGCGGCATTTGCTGAAGCGGGACGGGAAACATCGCAGTCTCGCCATAACCGCTGACAAACCCAAAGGGGATATCGAGAGAGCGGAGTTTTTCAGCAAAGGAAAAGCTATTTTCGGCGCCCAGATTTACATCCAGCATCGCGAAATCGAATTCCGATTCGAGTATCAGAGTTTCGGCCTGTTGAGTATTGGTGGCGATCTCGACGGTCTCGATGCCGAGCGACTTTAGAATATCCTCGGCTTCCATGGCGATGATAAAATTATCTTCGAGCACGAGTACGCGCCGAATAGACAACGATATCGGAGGAAGTTGCACGGCCGAAAAGTCCTGTCTCTGCTCCAAGGCGATATCTTTCCGCCTGATGCCAGGCATTCTAAAGCGGAACGTTACGCCGGACGGGAATAGCAGGCATTTAAATAAGACATGCAGCACACGAAATGCTGCGCTTGTCCGCGCAGGCGATATCGCCATTGGCACGCCGGAAACGACCTGCGGATGCCACGCTTCCATCGCGCGACGAACGGCCTCTAAAGGCCTAGAAAGCCTCTATGGCGGGATCTTTTCGAATGCAGTCAGATGAACGGCCGCTTTTTCTCCTTGTATCCGTCCCAGCCTGCCAGATGCATCAGGCCCTCGTCGTCGAGAATGTCGCACCCCTTGTCGGCCCAGCGGATCATCTTGCGCTCGCCGAGCTTCTTCAGGGTCTTGTTGGTATGGACGATGGAAAGGCCGAGCGTATCGGCGACGTGCTGTTGCGTGATCGGGATCGAGACGCGTGCGCCGTCAAAGAGTTGCAGCGCCTTCGCCCGCTGATAAAGAAAGGCAAGGAGGTAGGCGGCACGCTCCAGCGCGGAACGACGGCCGATGCTGAGAAGATTTTCGTCGAGGATTCGCTCCTCGCGGGCGGCGATCCAGGTCAGGTCGTAGGCGAGGTCCGGGTGATTGCGGAAAATGCCCCCCAGCTTATCGCGCTCGAACACGCAGAGCGTCACCGGCGACAGGGCCTCGATCGAATGCTGCATTTCTCCCATCAGGCTGCCCTGAAGGCCGATCAGATCCCCCGGCATCATATAGTTGAGAATCTGCCGGCGCCCGTCATCGAGCATCTTATAGCGAAACCCCCAGCCGGACAGCACCGTGAACAGATGGGCGCTGTGCGATCCCTCGACGAGTATCGTCGCGCCGGCATCGACGGCCAGTTCACCGGTCTTGAAATTGGAAACAAAATCCAGCTCCTCCGGCGTGAAATTCCGGAAATGCTCGAGCTTTCGCAAAGGACATTGCTCACAAGGGGTCCGTTGGCTGTTTCGTGTTCTCGTCGCGGCCATGGGGATCCTTAACACTAAAGGGAAGAACGGAGGCAGCAGTCAATTGATTTAGCAAAGAAATTAGCATTGTAGAAAAGACCGGCAAGTCCGCAACGGGGCATGCTTTGATTTTTTATGCGACTGTGTTCACCCTGTTGCCTGGAGATGATGGACTTCATTACACCATCGCCCTAGCTTTCCTTTCAAGCATGAACAACAAAATGACGGAAACGCCCCCATGAACCACCCCGCCTTCGCCAGTCACCATGTCGCGGTCGTCACGGGCGCCGCCTCCGGTATCGGCCTTGCCGCCGCCCGCCGCTTTGCAGGCCTCGGCATGAAGGTCGTTCTGGTCGATCTGCCCGGCGAACGGCTGGAGCAGGCAAAGCGCGAAACGGCGGCGCTGGCGCCGCATGGCGCAGACAGCGTCATGGCCATTCCGACGGACGTTTCCCGTGTCGATGCCGTCGAAGCGCTGGAGCGGGACGTCACCGCAGCCTTCGGACGCGTCCATGTCCTGATGAACAATGCCGGCATTCAGCCGGGCAGCAGCCTGTTCGGACCTTCGAAAAGCTGGGAAGACGTTCTGGCCGTCAATCTCTGGGGCGTGATCAACGGCTCGCGTGTCTTCGGACCGGGCATGATTGCCCATGGCGCCGCCGGCATCATCATCAACACCGGCTCCAAGCAGGGCATCACGACGCCACCCGGCGACCCGGCCTACAATGTCGCAAAGGCCGGGGTAAAGGTGTTTACAGAAGCCTTGCAGCACGAATTGCGCAACACGCCGGACTGCAACATCACAGCGCATCTGCTGATCCCGGGCTTCGTTTATACCGGGCTTACCGCGGGTGGCCGCACCGAAAAGCCGGAGGCCGCATGGACAGCCCAGCAGACGGTGGATTTCATGATGGAGAGCCTCGAGAAGGACGATTTCTACATTCTCTGCCCGGACAATGACGTCAGCCGCACCGTCGACGAAAAACGCATCCTCTGGGCTGCCGGCGATATCGTCGAAAACCGCCCGCCCCTGTCGCGCTGGCATCCGGACTACGGCGAGGCATTCAAAGCGCATCTGGCAAAACCACCGGCAAAAACGCAATCATGATGGAGCCACCGTGCGGTTTGGCGAACGCTGAAACACCGATAGTATCTATTTTGTTGACAGTGCATTCCGTGTTGCGGGACTGGCGCTTGGCCTCGCCTGCTGGTTTTCTCCCTCCCGCAACGAGAGGTTTGAGATCATGACAAGCGGCATCCACCACATCACACTGATCACCCGCAAGGTGCAGCCGAATGTGGATTTCTACACGGGCTTCCTCGGGCTGAGGCTGGTCAAGCGGACAGCCGGCTACGAGGATGCGACGCAGTTGCACCTGTTCTACGGTGACGCGACCGGTTCTCCCGGCTCGCTTGTGTCCTTCCTTGTCTGGGAAGACGGCGCGCCGGGCCGGGTCGGTCATGGCCAGCCGAGCGAGATCGCTTTTGCGATCGAGCCGACAAGCATCGGTTTCTGGCTGACACGTGCCCTGCAACAACAGATAGCGATCAGCGGGCCGACACAGGAATTCGGCGAACCGGTGCTGCGCTTCAAGGACCCCGATGGCGTGATCGTCAAACTTGTGGGGACCAATGGCCTTGCCGCTGAAAAACCCTGGACAGTCAAGGGCATCCCGAGCCAGGACGCGATCCGGCGGCTGCGCGGCGCGACGATCCTGACCGAAAAGCCGCAGGAGACGGCGGATTTTCTGAAGCAGCATTTCGGTTTTGCCGAAACGGCCAGAACCGACAGCATCCACCGGATGACATCAACATCGCGGGACATTATCGACGTCCGCGATGCAAGCGGCTTCTGGACTTCGGCGCCCGGCACGGGCACGATCGATCATATCGCCTTTCGTGCCGCCGACATCACCGCCGTCAAGGCGGTTCGCAGCGCGCTTGAAGACAACGGCGCCGGCGACACCTCGGCCCATGACCGCAAGTATTTCTACTCGCTCTATGTCCGCGAGCCGGGTGGCTCGCTGTTCGAGCTGGCAACCGACGCGCCCGGCATGCTGGTCGACGAGCCTGAAGACACGCTGGGTACGATGCTTTTCGTTCCCGCTCATTTCCAGAGCGACAAATCGGACGTCCGGGTGACGCTGCCGCAATTTTCAATGCCAGGAGAACCACGCATGACGGCTCGCGACCTGCCCTTCATCC
>UCJH01000086.1:0-21706 GCA_900472785.1 Hyphomicrobiales bacterium
ATGGCCGCAGGCATGCATCAGGCCGGGCGATTTCGAGGCATAGTCGAGGCCGGTCTCCTCAAGGATCGGTAGCGCATCCATATCGGCGCGAATGCCGATCGACCGGCTGCCGGTGCCGTTTCTCAAGGTCGCGACAAGCCCGGTCTTCGCCAGTCCGCGGGTGACCTCGTAGCCCATCGCCTGCAGATGGCCGGCGACCACGTCCGATGTGCGCGTTTCCTCCAGGCCAAGCTCCGGGTGCGAATGCAGGTCGCGGCGAATAGCAACGAGTTCCGGAATGGCGTTTGTCAGCGAAATGTTGATTGTCATGTCAGGCACCACGGGTCGGTATGCGATTTTCGAAATATCTGAAGGCGAAGACCAGAAGTCCGGTCAGGCACATGTAGATGAGCGCGAGCAGCAGAAGCGGCTCATAGGTGAGGAAAGTTTCCTGCCGCACCTTGGAGATCACGGCATAGAGATCGACCACGGTGATGGTCGCCACCAGCGGCGTCGATTTCAGCTGCAGTACCGTTTCGCCATTCAGGGNNCCCGCGCCGCCTCGATCTCTCCCGCCGGAACGCCGGCAAAGGCACCGCGCATGACTTCGCCCTCATAGGCCGCGAACGAGATCGTCAGCGCCGCCACGCCATAGGGCCAGGATTCGCGCAGATAGGGCCAGAGGAAGGACTGCCGGATCGCCGGGAACTGCGGAAACAGCGAGCCGAGGCCGTAATAGAGAAGCCAGAGCTGCAGCAGCAGCGGCGTGCCGCGGATGATGGTGCAGAACCAGCTGGCCGCCCATTTCAGGGGCCAGGGACCCGTGACCTGGACGAGACCCAGCGGAACGGCAAGCAGAAAACCCAGCACCGCAGTGCTGAACAGCATCGCAAGGCTGACGAGGATGCCGCTTCCGAGCTTGGGCAGGTAGCGGGGCAGCCAGTCCCAGCGCATGAACCAGGCGACGCAGAAAACCAGCGTCGCAAACAGCAGGATCAGCACGATCCGGTGCGGCTTGAGGAAGCTCCTGGCTTTCGGCAGATCTTCCGGCGTGAAGGCGACGGCATGGGTCGTGGTGTCGGTCATGACTGCTCCACGAAACCGCGGCGCGCATGACGCTCGATCATCTTGATGAACAGGTTGGAGACCAGCGTCAGCGCCAGGTAGAGCACGCCGGCCGCCATGAAGAACAGGATGTAGGACTTTGTCGCGCCGGCCGCCTGGCGGGTAACCAGCGTCAACTCGGAAAAGCCGACGACCGCCAAAAGCGCCGTATCCTTGGTGGCGATCAGCCAGAGGTTGGATAGGCCAGGAATGGCATAGGGCAGCATAGCCGGCAGCGTCACCCGGGTCATGACCTTGGTCGGCGACATGCCGTAGGCGCGCGCCGCCTCGATCTGGCCGGCGGGCACAGCCTTGATGGCGCCGCGCAGCACCTCGGTTGAGTAGGCGCCCTGCACGACGCCGATGACGAAAATGCCGGCGGCAAGACCGTTGATATCGACGGAGCCGAAGCCGACGAGCGTCAGCAGCTGATTGATGGCGTCGGTGCCGGCATAATAGAGCAGCAGGATCAGAACCAGTTCCGGAACCGCCCGGACGATCGTCGTGTAGCATTCCATGAGATCGCGCAGGATCGGCCCGCCATAGAGCTTGCCGAAGGCGCCGCCGACGCCGAGCAGAAGACCCAGCGAATAACCGCCGATGGCGATCTGCAGAGAATTGACGAAGCCCTTCAGGAGCACGCCGCCCCAACCGGGGGGCGAAAATGCAAGCAGGCTCCAGTTGACGAGCGAACCCGGATCAGCGGCCATTTAACGTGATACCCGTTGAAGAAGGGCCGGCGGCTTCCCGCCGGCCATGGCATTGCCTGTGACGGAAGATCAGCCGCCGTAGACGTCGAAGTCGAAATACTTCTTCGAGAAGGTATCGTAGGTGCCGTTTTCGCGGATGGCCTTGATGGCAGCGTTGATCTTGCCCTTCAGCTCGTCTTCACCCTTGCGGATGCCGACGCCGACGCCGGCGCCGAGGATGGTCGGATCATCCTTGACGTTGCCCTTCTTGTCGCAGCAGGCGGCGCCCTGTTCGCTCTTCAGAAATGCATCGAGCGTAATGGAATCGGCCTGGACGGCGTCGAGACGGCCGGCGGCGAGGTCGTTGTTGGCTTCGTCCTGGGTCTGGTATTCCTTCACGGTCGCGCCGGCCGCCGCGAAATACTTGTTGGCGTAGTCCTGGTGGATGGTCGAGACCTGAACGCCGATCGTCTTGCCGGCGAGGCCTTCCGGCGTCGCTTCGAAGGTCTGGTCCTTCGGCCCGATGACGGCCGTTGGGGTGTTGTAATATTTGTCGGAGAAATCGATCGTCTTCAGGCGTTCCTCGGTGATCGACATCGAGCCGATGATGATATCGATCTTCTTGGATGTCAGCGCCGGAATGATGCCGTCCCAGGCGACCGGCGTGATGACGCAGTCCAGCTTGGCCTCGGCGCAGATCGCCTTCTGGAATTCCACCTCCCAGCCTTCCCAGTTGCCCGAGGCGTCCGGCGAGGTGAAGGGCGGATAGGGCTCGGCGGCAAAGCCGACCTTGATTTCCTGGGCAGCTGCTGCCGCGGCGCCGGAGAGGCCGATCGCGAGCGCGGCGGAGATGATCTTGAGTGCGGTGTTCATTGCTGTTCCCTTTTTTGGTTTGTTGAGCATTGAAACGGTCAGTGGATCGAGCTGATGAACCTCTTCAGCCGTTCCGATTTCGGTGCGCCGAAGATGGCAGCCGGCGGCCCCTGCTCCTCGATGAGACCATCAGCGAGGAAAACGATGTGATTGGCAACTTCGCGGGCAAACTTCATCTCGTGGGTGACGAGGATCATCGTGCGCTTTTCCTTGGCGAGATCGCCGATGACGGAGAGCACCTCGCCGACGAGTTCCGGATCGAGCGCCGAGGTCGGCTCGTCGAACAGCATCACCAGCGGCTGGATGGCCAGCGCCCGGGCAATCGCGGCGCGCTGCTGCTGTCCGCCNNCGTCGCGCTTTTCGAAAAGGCCGACACGGCGCAGCAGCGCTTCGGCCGTTTCCATCGCCTCGGCCTTCGACTTGCCGAGCACGTGGATCGGCACTTCGGTGACATTCTGCAGGATGGTCATATGCTGCCAGAGGTTGAAGCTCTGGAAAACCATGCCGAGCTGCGTGCGCAACCTCTGCACCTGCCGGCGGTCGGCCGGCATCTGCCCGCCATAGCCGTCCTTCTTCATGGCGATCGTCTCGCCGTGAATGGTGACGGAACCTGCAGTGGGCAGTTCCAGCATGTTGATGCAACGCAGAAAGGTGGATTTTCCGGACCCGCTGCCGCCGATGATGGCGATCACGTCGCCTTCCTTCGCCGTCAGCGAAACCCCTTTAAGCACCTCCAGCGGCCCGAAACGTTTGTGCAGGTCAGTCACTGCAATCGCCTGGGCGCCATCCGTCATGAATGATCTGCCCGTGTGAGGCAGAGAGCCGGTTTTGAACACATGAAAACAGTTCCCCTGATTTCTGTCGTGCGGCATTTTTGCCTGTCACGCTGTTTCATGGGCTCATCGTTGCACTTGTGCAGAAATTATTCAAGCGTATAATAACGGCAATGCTGCTTATTTTGGCAGCACCTCCACATGATCAATTTTCCAACAGGAGTAGACGATGACCGCTTATGGTTCGCAGGAAATGTCGGCCAATCTGACGCGCGTGCTGATGCGCCGGCCGGGAGCGAGCCTGAAAACGGCCGATCCGGCAAAATGGCACTACGGCCCGACCTTCGACGGCGAAAAGGCCGTCCGGCAATATGACGTCTTTGCTTCGCTGGTGGAAAAGTCCGGCGCGGAAATTCTCTGGCTGGAAGACAAGGGCGACGGCCTCGCCGACGCCATGTTTACGCATGACCCGTCGCTGATGACCGACCACGGCGCCGTTATCCTCAACATGGGCAAACCGCTGCGCGTCCCCGAAACGGCGCTTCATGAAGCGGCCTACAAGAAGGCCGGCATTCCGATCCTCGGACGGATCACCGCGCCGGGCACTGTCGAAGGCGGCGACTGCATCTGGCTCGACGCGGAGACGCTGGTCGTCGGGCGCGGCGTGCGCACAAACGAGGAAGGCATCACCCAGCTTGCCGAACTGCTGCAGCCGCACGGCATCACCGTGCTCAGCTACGACCTGCCGCTCTGGCAGGGGGAAGAGGCCTGCCTGCATCTGATGTCGGTCATGAGCCCACTATCCAGCGGTCTCGCCCTGGTGTTTGCGCCGCTGCTGCCGGCCTCCTTCTACCAGCTGCTCAAGGAATGGGGCGTCGCCATGGTCGAAGCGCCGGCCGACGAATTCCATGCCAGCAACGGGCTGAGCCTCAATGTCCTGCCCGTCAGACCCAACGAGGTCATCATGGTGGCAGGCTTCCCGAAGACCAAGGCAGCGATGGAAGCGGCCGGTTGCACCGTCACCACGTTCGACGCCGATGCGCTTTGCATCGCCTGCGAGGGCGGACCGACCTGCCTGACGCGGCCGGTGCTGCGGCGGGCTCCATGAGCCGCCGCGCCTTTCATCGGGCGCCGGAAGGCGAGCGTCGGCAGGACCTCATCGAGGCCACGCTCGACTGCATCGCCGAATTCGGCCTGAAAGGCGCGACCCTTCGCCAGATCGCCATCCGGGCCGGCGTGACTGCCGGGCTGGTGCGTCATTACTTCGACAGCAAGGACCAGATGGTCGCGGAAGCCTATCGCGCGGTCATCGCCTCGCTGACGGAAAAAGCCGAAGCCGTGCAGGGGGATCCCGAAACGCGGCTGCGCGACTTCATCGTCATCAACCTGACGGAACCGGTGGCCAACAGCCGCAGTCTGTCGCTCTGGGCGGCCTTCATCAGCCAGGTGCGCGTCGATGCGACGCTTGCTGTCATCCACCGCGAAGGGTACCTCAGCTTCCGCAATGCGCTGGAAGCCCTGGTTGCGGATTTCCTGGTGGCCAAGGGTCAGACGCCGACCGCCGAGGAATGCCGTCGCCATGCGATTGCAATCAACGGCCTGATGGACGGGCTCTGGCTCGAAGGCTGCCTTGCCGGCGACCTTTTCCGCGAATCCGAACTGGTGACCATCGCCATGACCTCGGTCGAAGCTATGCTTGGACTGCCGCTGGCGACCACAGCCGAAAAACATTGAGAACAGGGAGAAGACCGCCATGCGCTACGCTTCGATCACCGACCGTCTGGCCGATCTCGGATCCGGAAAGTGGGCGCTGCACATCCGCGCCCGCCAGATGAAAGCAGCCGGCGCGGATGTCATCGAGCTGACCATCGGTGAGCCGGACCTGCCGCCGGACCCGTCCCTGATCGCCGAATGTCAGCGATCCATGAATGCCGGCCGCTACCGCTATTCCAACGGCCGTGGCGAAACACCCGTCGTCGAAGCGCTGACCGCGAAATATGCCCGCCGCCGCGCCGGCGTCACGTCCGAAAACGTCCTGTGTTTTCCCGGCACGCAGACGGCGCTGTTCGCCGTGATGCTCGGACTGGTCGAGGCCGGCGACGGCGTCCTGACCGGTGATCCGCTCTACGCGACCTATGAAGGCGTCATCCAGTCGACCGGGGCGCATCGCGTCACGGTTCCGCTGCGACCCGAGCACGGCTTCCACATGCAGGCGGCAGATCTCGAAAAGGCGATCACGCCGGAATGCCGGGTCCTGCTTCTGAATACGCCGCACAACCCGACCGGTGCGGTGCTGACGGCATCGGAAATCGCAGCGATCGGCGACGTCTGCCGCAAACATGATCTCTGGATCGTCTGCGACGAAGTCTATGAGGAATTGGTCTTCTCCGGAACCTTTGCCTCGCCCTTCGACAATCCTGATCTCGCCGATCGCACCATCGTCGTCTCGTCGATTTCCAAATCGCATGCCGCTCCGGGCTTTCGCAGCGGCTGGGCGATCGGTCCCGCCGAATTCGCCGCCCGCCTTCTGCCGGTCTCGGAAACCATGCTGTTCGGCGTGCAGCCGTTCATCGCCGACATGACGGCCTATGCGCTCACCCATCCGATTAAGACGGCGTCCCTGATGCGCCAATCCTATCAGGCGCGCGCCCACCGGATCGCGACAGCACTTGCAGGCGCACCCGGCATCGTGCCGCTGCCGCCGGAAGCGGGCATGTTTATCCTGGTCGATGTCAGCGGAACCGGGCTTTCCGGCGAAGCGTTCGCCTGGAGGCTTCTGGACGAGGCGGGCGTCGCCGTCATGCCCGGCGCGTCCTTCGGCGAGGAAGCCCAATCCTTCGTCCGCATCAGCCTGACCGTGCCGGAGGCTTCGATCGACGAAGCCTGCCGCCGAATCCGGGCACTGTCGACGCACCTTTCCGCACCCCTGGAGCGCCGCGCATGAACGAAACGATGAAAACTGTCGGTGAAGTGCTGGTCGATCTGCTGGAAGCCAACGGCGTCGAGGTCGTCTTCGGCATTCCCGGCGTGCATACGGTCGAGCTTTATCGCGGTCTTGCCGCCTCGCCGATCCGCCATGTGACGCCGCGCCACGAACAGGGCGCTGGCTTCATGGCGGACGGCTATGCCCGCGTCAGCGGCAAACCCGGCGTGGCGCTGGTGATTACCGGGCCGGGCCTGACGAACACCATCACCGCGATGGCGCAGGCGCGGCAGGATTCGATCCCCATGCTGGTCATCTCCGGCGTCAACCGGCGCGATTCGCTCGGCCATGGCCGCGGTATGCTGCATGAACTGCCGGACCAGCACGGCATGATCAAGACGCTCGCGCTCTATTCGCAGACCCTGCTCAACCCGACCGATCTTGCCTCGGTCGTCGAGCGCGCCTTCTCGGTTCTCACCTCCGGACGCCCGGGACCGGTGCATATCGAAATCCCGACGGACGTCATGACCGCGCGCATTCCGAGCCCGATCCTGCGCAAGGCTTCCGTGACACGGCCGCGCGCCGATGCCGAGACGATGCAGAAGGCGGCCATCCTGTGCGCCGCGGCCTCCCGTCCGGTGATCATCTGCGGCGGTGGCGCAATCACGGCCGAGACCGAGATCCGCGAACTGGCGGAACGCATCGATGCGCCGGTGGTCATGACCGTCAATGCCCGCGGCATGCTGGCTGGCCATCCCTTGCGCGTGCCCGCAAGCCCCAGCCTGAAGGCCGTTCGCGCGCTGCTCTCGGACTCGGATCTGGTCATCGCATTAGGAACGGAAATGGGGCAGACCGACTACGACATGTATGCGGATGGCGGCTTTCCGATCCTCGGCAACCTCATCCGCACCGATATCGACGCGGCCCAGCTCGCCCGGGGGCCGCACGCCGCCCTTTCCATCCTGTCCGGCGCGAAAGCTGCGACGGCCGGCATTCTGGCATTCCTCACGACGACGTCCGGCGCGAACGGGAAAAACCGCGCAGCGGCGACGCGAAAGACAGTGCTCAAGGAACTGACACCGAAGATAAGGATTGAAATCGACGTCATCGACGCGATCTACAAGGCCCTGCCCGACAGTGTCATCGTCGGGGATTCCACGCAGGCCATCTATGCCGGCAACCTCTACTGCGATGCGCCGCGCGCAAAGTCCTGGTTCAACTCGGCGACCGGTTTTGGCGCGCTCGGCTATGCGCCGCCGGCCGCCATCGGTGCGGCAATGGCTGATCCGGACAAACCTGTTGTCTGCCTTGTCGGCGATGGCGGTATCCAGTTTTCGCTTGCCGAAATCGGCTCAGCCGTCGATGCAAAGGCCACCGTGATCTTTCTTGTCTGGAACAACAACGGCTACCAGGAGATCGAATCCTTCATGGTCGAGGCGGGCATCACGCCGGAAGGCGTCAAACCGTCGGCACCGGATTTCCTGCTGGCCGCGCAGGCCTATGGCGTCCCGGCCGTCCGGCTCTCGCGGGCAGAGGAACTGGGCGATGCGCTGACGACGGCGGCAAAACGCAAGGGTCCCTCGCTGATCGAGATCCACCAGACGCGCACCACCGGCGTCACCGCTTGAGCCACCACGCAACGGCCGAGACCGCTATTCAGGCCGTATAGCCGGTGGTAAAGTTTGACTTTCACGGCTCTTGGTGATTTTTAGGCCCGATTGTGAACTGGTTCGGTGGCAATGCGGCGCGAAACGTTTCTTTTGAGCGCCGGTGATACCGACGGGAAGGGCAATGTCCGGATGGACATGAACGGCAACAGCACGAGGCAGAATCAGGCAGGACGGTTTTTTGCCGTGCTGTGGATCCTGTTTGCTGCCCTCGCCATGCAGTTCGTCCTTTCGGCGCAGGGATTTTCCACACGCGCCCTGGCGGTTGAAAAAGCCGGAAACTTCTCGGCTCCCGAAAGCGGCTCCTCTGACCAGATATTGTCACGATCGGCACTGCGGGCAGCGCCTGCTGCCGACCTGCGATTTGCCGCCGACCGTCCCGATGGCAAAACCATGCCGGGCGGCGCGGGACCGTTTCTTCTGCCCGCAACGGGCCTCTTTTTCTCGCTTGCCGATCGCGTTCTGATCCTTACCCACGTCCGGCCGTCAATCCGTGCCGATGCGACCGGCCATCATATCCGTGTCCGCGCGCCCCCTGCCCTTCGCGCCTGATATGCAGCCGAGTGCGCCGTCGCGCCTCACCCAGTCTTCTGACGAATGAATCTCCCTTGCGCCAGCCATCGCTGACGGCAAGGGTCAAAATGGAACCTTATCATGCGCACTTCGAAATGGGCCATCCTGGCCTATGTGGCGGTTACCCTGTTCGGGATTCTCGCCGCACTTCCCAATATTCTCACGCCGGCGCAACAGCAGCAGTTCGCTTCGTTCCTGCCGGTCAAACCCGTTACCCTCGGTCTCGACCTGAAGGGCGGCTCGCATCTGGTTCTGGAAGTCGACGCCGCTGGCCTGCGGCAGGCCCGGCTGAACACGCTGCTCGACGACACCCGCGGAGCGCTGCGCGCCGAGCGCGTTCCGGCGTCGTCGGCCCGCATCAACGGCGATGCCGTGGTGGTCACCATTGCAGACGAGGCCAACCGCACCAAGGTTCTGCCAAAGATTCAGGAACTGGCGGTCCCGACCGGTACGCTCGGCTTCGGCACGTCCAGCTCGGATATCGAAGTCACGACGGTTGGCGATACCATCACGGTGAAGCTGACCGAAGCCGGCCTGACGGAACGCATGACGGCCGCAGTCGACCAGAGCCTTGAGATCATCCGCCGCCGCGTCGACCAGGTCGGCGTTGCCGAACCCTTGATCCAGCGCGTCGGCTCCGACCGTATTCTGGTCCAGTTGCCCGGCCTGCAGGATCCGACACGTCTTCGCCAGCTGCTCGGCTCGACAGCGCAGATGAGCTTCCACATGCTCGACCAGAGCGTCGATCCGAACGGTGTCGCGCCGCGTGGCGTCGATATTCTGCCCGGTGCCAATGACGGCAACAAATATGCGGTCGAGAGCCGTGTCGCTATTCCCGGCGATCGGCTGGCCGATGCCAAGGCCGGCTTCAATCAGCAGACCAACGAGCCGATCGTCTCCTTCACCTTCGATACGCAGGGCGCGCGCCAGTTTGCCGAAATCACCCGTGACAATGTCGGCCGTCCCTTCGCCATCGTTCTCGACGGCAAGGTGCTGACGGCTCCCGTCATTCGCGAGCCGATCGTCGGTGGCCAGGGCCAGATTTCCGGCAACTTCACGGCACAGGAAGCCACCGTTCTTTCCGCACTCCTGCGCTCCGGCGCCCTGCCGGCACCGCTGACGATCATCGAGGAACGCTCCGTCGGCCCGAACCTCGGCTCGGACTCCATCCGCATGGGCATCTATACCGGTCTCGCCGGCTTCGCGCTCGTCGTTTCCCTGATGGTCGTTCTCTACGGCGCCTGGGGCATGATCGCCAATATCGGCCTTCTGCTTCATACCATCCTGACGATCGGCGTGCTCGGCATGCTCGGCTCGACCCTGACTCTGCCGGGTATTGCCGGTATCATTCTCGGGATCGGCATGGCCGTCGACGCCAACATCCTGATCAACGCCCGCATCCGGGAAGAAACAGCCGGCGGCGCCGGCGCGATGAAGGCGCTCGATATCGGCTTCAACAAGGCCTATGCGACGATCATCGACAGTAACGTCACCACGCTGTCCGGCACCATCCTGCTGTTCATGTTCGGCACCGGTCCGGTCCGCGGCTTCGCCATCACCATGATGCTCGGCATCGTCATCTCGATGTTCACCTCGATCACCGTCGTGCGCCTGCTGATGCAGCAATTCGTCATCCGCCGGAAGATGAAGAAGCTTGATATTCCCTCGCTGTTCGGCCACGTCCGGCATCTTCCAGCGTTCTCCTTCATGCGTGGCCGGTTCGTCGCCATCGGCATGTCGGCCTTCCTGTCGGTGAGCTCCGTCATTCTTTTCTTCACCCCGGGCCTCAACTACGGCATCGATTTCGTCGGCGGCATCCAGGTCGAGGCGACCTCGAAGACCGAACTCGATCTCGGCAAGTTGCGCACCGAACTGGAAGACTTGAATATCGGCGAAGTCGCCCTTCAGGAATTCGGCCAGAACAAGTCCGTGCTGATCCGCGTCCAGCGCCAGCCCGGCGGCGAGCAGGAGCAGACCGTCGCGCTCAACAAGATCAAGGAAGGCGTGACGCAGGTCATTCCGGATGTGAGCTTCGAGCGCACAGAAGTCGTCGGCCCGACGATCAGCGCGGAACTCGCACGCTCCGGCTTCCTCGCGGTGGTGCTGGCGATGCTCGCCATCCTGTTCTACATCTGGTGGCGCTTCGAGTGGCACTTCGCCGTGGGCGCCATCGCCGTCCTGCTGCTCGACATCACCAAGACGATCGGCTTCTTCGCGCTGACGGGCATCGATTTCAACCTGACGGCCATTGCGGCCCTGTTGACGATGATCGGCTATTCGGTGAACGACAAGGTCGTTGTCTACGACCGCATGCGTGAAAACCTGCGCAAGTACAAGTCGATGCCGTTCTCCGACCTGATCGACATGTCAATCAACCAGGTGCTCGCCCGTTGTATCTTCACCTCGATGGCAACCGCTTTTTCGCTGGTGCCGATGGCAATCTGGGGCGGCGATGCGGTGAAAAGCTTCGCCTGGCCGATGATCTTCGGCGTCGTCGTCGCAACCACCTCGTCTATCTATATCGGCGGCCCGATCCTCCTGTTCCTGAGCCGTTGGTGGAAAGATCGCGAGGCGACCCGCGCACCGGCACCGGGTGAAATTAGCAAGGCCTGACACGCCCACCTCACGGTCAACAATCGAAAAAGGCAGCCTCACGGCTGCCTTTTTCTTTTGGAAGGATCATCCAAATGTCATCGATTTCAGGCATGGTGTTATGCAGTCGAGCCCGTTAAACAGCGTTGAGCGAAAATAATTTCTGCTTTTCCGTTTTTTAATTGACAAAAATAGTAGATTATTCTAGACATTGATCGTGGAACCAAAGTGGCTCCATTTGTAGTAGCGACCGCCGCGATGATCGCGCCGGAAAAGCCATAGGAGAGAGTGTCATGACCGCAACCATTCGCATTGCCGCTTTCCATGGCTGGAATGCTCTTTGTCGTGCACCGATGAAAGCCATGTCCATTCGTACACTTTGCCGAATGTGATCGCCTTTTCAGTCTTTTCCCTCTGCACGACTTTGAAAGATCCGCGCCTTGCGCGGCAGGAGCACGCCGTTATGAACAAACAGGTTATCGAATATGGTGGTGAAGCCGTTGGTGTCGTCGTTCCGGACGAACACGGCATGACGTTTCTCGCAGTCAAGTACAATGTCTGGGACCTCGACGCCCAGAGATTCCGCTCTGCAGACGAGGCAAGAGCAGCGATTCGGCGACTTTTTGCAGCCCAGGTCACGCCCCGCGCCGCGCACGCAACACTGGCCGTCGCCTGAGTTTTTCCACCGATCTCCCTGCATAAGGATGCTTCTGCAAGGAGATTGCGTGGCAAATTTTACTTTTTCCCGTCACCGGTTTGGCAAATTTTCACAAAATCTGTATATTTGCCATGATTACGCATATGATATGCGGGATCGGGCCTGTAGGAATCGGCGATGACGCGGGGTTCCGGCTGCATCTTTGGGAAAAGCGGACTGTCATGCTGACAAAAAAGGGAAAATACGGACTGAAGGCTTTGGTCGATCTGGCAGCGCTCGCTCCGGGTGAAACCGCATTCATCAACGAGATTGCCAGCCGCAACAATATCCCGAAGAAATTTCTGGACACGATCCTGCTTGAACTGCGCAATGCCGGCATCCTGCGATCCAAGAAAGGCCCAGGTGGCGGCTATTCCCTGTCCCGTCCGGCGGCCGATATCCGGATCGGCCACGTGGTGCGCACGCTGGATGGTCCGCTTGCTCCGATCCGCTGTGCGAGCCGCACGGCTTATGAAATGTGCGACGACTGCAATGATCCGGAGACCTGCGAGGTTCGCCGGTCGATGACCACGGTCAGGGATGCGATCGCGGATATTCTCGATACGATGACGCTTGAAGATTTCGTGCGCAGCGAACGCCTGCCGCTTCTGCCCGAGGGCGGCGTCGTGGAAAAGCTGGCCGGCTAACCGGCTCGACGAAATGTCCGCTCCTGCGAATCGGGCATCGCTTTCTCCGATTTCGATAAACTGTAACATCACTGATGCAATTGCTGATCATAGAGGCTATGTTGCGGCATCGGTCGGGCATATTTATTGCCCGTATGAATTGGTCCTTGCACGCCCCGCTCGCGGTGCCGGCGTCCTGTGATCCGGAGTGATGCGCATATGGGTCTCAGGCAGGTGAATACGGGTACGGCGAAAGAAGCCGGGGTGATCGATTCGATCGGCCGGACAATGGCAAGGGCGGTGGACGGCATCAGCGCGCTGGCGGCGCGCTTCGCATCCGACCAAAATCTCTCCAGCAGTTTCGTACAGGCTGTCGAATTGATCGCCAACAGCGGTGGCCGCGTCGTCTTGTCCGGCGTCGGCAAGAGCGGTCACATCGGCCGCAAGATTGCCGCCACCATGGCGTCAACAGGCACATCCTCCTATTTCGTGCATCCGACAGAAGCCAGTCATGGCGATCTGGGCATGATCACGTCCGACGACCTGCTCATTCTGCTATCCTGGTCGGGTGAAACCGCCGAACTCGGCAACATGCTCGCCTATGCCAAGCGTTTCAACGTCCCGGTGATTTCGGTGACCTCGAATGCGGAAAGTCTGCTCGCCCGTAATTCCGCGGTGGCCATCACTTTGCCGAAGGTCGTCGAGGCCTGTCCGCATGGCCTCGCCCCCACCACTTCGGCGATGCTCCAACTGGCCGTCGGCGATGCTCTGGCCATTGCCCTGCTCGAACGGCGGGGGTTTTCGGCCGAGGATTTCAAGACGTTCCATCCCGGAGGCAAGCTCGGCTCGCAACTGCTTCTGGTCAGCGAACTTGCCCATTCCGGCGATACCGTTCCCCTCTTGCCGATCGGCACAGCGATGAGCGATGCCGTGATCCACATGTCGATGAAGGGCTTCGGCGTTCTCGGAATTGTTGATGAAAAAGGATTGCTGATCGGCGTTATAACCGATGGCGACCTGCGTCGGCACATGTCGCAAAATCTGCTCCTGCAGAATGTCGAGGCGGTCATGTCGCGCCACCCGCGGGTCGTGAAGAGCTCGATCCTGGCGAGCGCCGCCATGGAAGTCATGCAGGCGCAGAAGGTCACGGTGCTTTTCCTCGTCGATGAGCGTGGCGCGCCAACCGGCATTCTTCACATCCACGACCTCTTGAGGGCGGGCGTCGCTTGAGACGGACGGCATTTCTTGCACCACGCATCCTCTCGTCTCTCAAAGGCGAGGTTTGATGAACATACAGAACGATCCTTCCCGGCTACCAGCCAGCGCCATTCCGGCTGCGCGAATCCCGACGTTTGCCTTCTACTTCGCCAGCTGGAAAAAGCCCGTTTTCGAGCGCTACTTCCCGGACCGGGATTTCGTATTTCCCAGCATGTTCGTCCGCGCCCGCCAGTTTCAAAAAACCTGGGCCAGACGCATCCTGGCTGAACCGAACGCGGAAATCTTCGTCTGGAGCAAGCGCGCGCCTCCGGGGCTGCTCGAACTTGCCGAAACGCACCATATTCCCCTGTATTTCATCGAGGACGGGTTCATCCGGTCGGTAAAGGCCAATGCCAGCCGTACGCCGCCATTGTCTCTGGCGCTGGATCAAGGCACGGCCTATTTCGACAGCAACACGCCGTCCGATCTGGAAACGCTGCTGAAATCCTATGACTTCGATGCCGATCCGGCCTTGCTGGAACGCGCCCGCACCGGCATCCGTTTCCTGCTTGAGAGCGGCGTCAGCAAATACAACAGCGGCGTCAAGGTCGATATGGAAACCCTCTACGGCCGCAAGGAGCGCAAGCGCGTCCTCGTCATCGGCCAAGTGGAGGACGATGCCTCCATCCAGTATGGGTGCGCAACAAAGATCACGAACAATGATCTCGTGGCTCTGGCCGCGACCGAGAACCCGGACGCGGACATTCTTTACAAGCCGCATCCCGACATATTGAACCGCGTACGCCTCGCGCAGTCGGATCCGCAGGAGGTGCGCCACCTCTGCACCATTTTGAGCGCACCATTGTCGATGGCGCAGGCGTTCGAAACGATCGATCACGTCTACACGATCACTTCGCTTGCAGGGTTCGAGGCTTTGATACGCGGCATCAAGGTCACCACCTGTGGCTGCCCGTTCTATTCCGGGTGGGGTTTGACCGATGACCGCCAGCCAAACCCGCGCCGGGGCAGAGCCCTGCCGATCGAAGCGCTGTTCGCCGGCGCCTATCTCCTTTATCCGCGCTACTTCGACCCGGACACGGGGACATCCCAAACCTTTGAGACCACCGTCGCGCGCATTTCAAAACATTTTGCCGATGGCGCCGACGCGACGGAAGCGAATGCGCTTCACAACCGCCGTGGCCCACCCTGGCGCCCCTATGGCGCCTACGGGATTCTCGGCTGGCGGCATCTGCTATCGCCCATTGTGGCCAGGTTCGTCGGCAAGATCGGGAATATCAACGATGTGCAGGCCTATAAAGAAGACCCGATCAGCTTCTTCCGGGATCTGCAGGATCCGAAATTACGTCTGATCGGACGCCTCCTGTATCCTTTCAACGCTTGAAGTTTTAAAGCTACGGCTGCATCAGGATCAAATAGCGCGGGCAAACGCTGCAGCCTTGGACACCGGATATATCTACAGTTTCGCATTTCTGACATTGTTTATTGGAATGCTGATTTTCACATCTTCCGCCGCATGCTGAGAAAAGAATGATCAGACTCGAACAAGCAACAAAAATCGCCCGGACCAAAGGGATCGCCAAGCCGATCATAGACCGCGCGTCTCTCGTCCTTCAACGCGGCAAAAGTATCGGCCTTCTTGGACGCAATGGTGCGGGAAAATCCACCTTGTTGCGGTTGATCGCCGGTACCATCAGGCTCGATAGCGGCCGGATCATCCGGCACGGGCGCGTATCCTGGCCGCTTGGTTTCCAGGGCAGTTTCCAGGGCAGCATGACAGGCGAGCAGAATGTGCGCTTTGTCGCCCGTATCTATGGTGTCGACACACGCGAACTTATCGACTATGTCGCGGACTTCGCAGATCTCGGCCCCTTCTTCAAGGCGCCTGTCAACACCTACTCCTCGGGCATGAAGGCTCGACTGGCGTTCGGCTTGAGCATGGGGGTCAATTTCGACTATTATCTTGTCGATGAGATCACTGCGGTTGGTGACGCAAACTTTAAGAAGAAGTGCCAGGTTGTGTTTGAAAGCCGGCTTCAGGATTCCGATGTGATCATGGTATCCCACAGCACATCCACCATTCGCACCTTTTGTGATTGCGGAGTGGTGCTGGAAAATGGCAAATTAACCTATTATGACGATATTGAGGACGCTATCCGCGCCCACGACAGCAATATGAAGGAACGTTGATGGCGATCATCAAGAACATCGGATCCAATGCCGCGTCTTCGGATGCCGCAGCAGACAGGCCTGTCCCAGGCAAAGATCCGATGCCGAAGTCGAAAAGCGTTCATCTGCTGGAAGGTCTTCTCGGCAAGGACGATCGTATCACGCCGATCGCCGAAGGTCGCAATAAAATTCAAGCGATCAAACAGGTGGCGAAGAAGAAGGGCTGGCTGAAATCACTTCGGTTGCGTCATACCGTCATTGTCGTCAGCTTTATCCTCCTGGTCGCTATCCCGGCATCGCTTGCGACCCTGTACATGATCTTTATCGCTGCCAATCAATATCACAGCTCGGCATCGTTCTCCGTGCGCAGCATCGATTCCGCGGCAAGCTCGGACATTCTGGGCATGTTTTCGCAGGCTTCGTCGGGAAATACCGTTTCCGACAGCTATATCCTTATTGATTTCGTGCAGAGCGAGAGAATGCTGCAAGAGGTCGAAAAGAAATTCGACCTCGACGCGATCTATGCTGCTCGCGGGCTCGATTACTACTACGGAATGGCCAGCGGGCAGTTGATCGAAGACAGGCTGGCTTTCTGGCGAGACATGATCAATATCAACTTTGATCATGCCTCGGGTATCATGCAGCTTCAGGTCAAGGCATTCGAACCGGAGCAGGCGCAGGACATCGCAAAATTCGTCATCGAGCAGAGCGACGCTCTGATCAACAGTCTTTCCGCAGCGGCGCGGGACGGCGTGCTTAAGTCGGCGCAGGAAGAGGTTCAGGTTGCGGAAACACGGCTCTCACAGGCTCGGATCGGCGTCCGCGAATACCGCGATCAGTCGCAGGAAGTCGATCCCGTCGAGGGCGCAAAGTTGGCGGCGCAGCTGATCGGCGGGCTCGAGGCTCAACTGGTCCAGTTGAATTCCGATCTTGCGACGGCTCGGACCCAGATGAGCGACGACACACCCCGGATGAGGGTGATCAAAGCGAGAATTGCGTCCATCGAACAGCTCATCCAATCAGAAAAGCAGCGGCTTGGTAGCGGAACGGCCGATAATTCGCAAGCTGCGCCAACGTCTGATGTCGCCGGTCGTATTCAGAAATACGAGGCTTTGGAGACTGAGCGTGAGTTCGCCGAACGTGCCTATACAGTCTCGCTCGCAAGCCTTGAAAAGGCCCGTCTCGACGCGGGCAATCGGAAGCGTTATCTCGCCGTCTTTATCGAACCGACGCTGTCGCAGCTGGCGCAATATCCAAGTCGTTTCCTCAACTCTTTCCTCGTGGCGCTCGGCTTGCTATTTGCCTGGTCGGTTTTCGTCATGGGCTACTATAATATTCGGGACAGAACCTGATCTGACCGCTAAAGCCATGACGATCACGGGCGTCGCGTGACAGCGGCACCACTGATGTATGGCTGAAATTTCGGTGACCCCTGATGGACAGACAGGGGTGCCGGGCAAGTGGAATGAAGGGGTGTCGTTTCGAGTATGGGTGTTTGGGCAAAGCTGCGCGGTTTCGTAAAGTCTCGGCCGCGCATTGGTTTTATCCGTCCGATGGCTCTCAAGCTGGATTGGGGGCGGGAGAATGTCGTCGCGATCAAGGGCCATTTCGCTGGTAGTCTGCGTATCAAGGGTAGCAACAATCATATCGAACTGCCCGCCTCCGCCGTTTTCAAGGGACACATCCTCATTCGCGGACACAATTGCCGCGTCACGATCGGCGAACAATGTCATCTCGTCTCCGACATCGTGATCAAGGGTTCGAACCAGTCCATATCAATCGGTGAAGGGACGACCTTCGCTGGTGTCTATCTTCTTTGCCTTGAACAATGCCACATCAAGATCGGTCGCTGGTGCATGTTTTCGCGCAAGATCGAGGTTCGCACCAGTGATGCGCACTCGTTGATCGACCGGAAGACAGGTCTGCGCCTCAACGCAGCAGGCTCCGTGACGATCGGCGATCATGTCTGGGTCGGCGTCGGCGCAATACTCAACAAGGGTACGGCGATCGCGGATGACAGCATGGTTGGCGCAATGTCGTTCGTCAACAAACCGTTTGCGGAAAGCGGCGTCGTCATTGCCGGCACGCCGGCCAAAATCGTAAAATCGGGTATTACCTGGAACCGGGAGCGCAAACGAAAATTCTCGGCCGCCGACATGGATGCCTGGAGACAGCCGCCAACCGGGTCCTAAAGCATTCCGCTTCTCTTCGAATTGCGAGTGCGCGTTCGTTGCGCTGTTTTAATCGCTCATGCCTCGACATCATCTGCAACAAGCGATTGGCCGACGACACCTGCGCAAAAATCCAGACACGGGCCTAAACGGAATCGTGGCGCCGGTCGGTAGAACGGCGCCACGAAAGAGATCAGGCTGCGGCCGATGCGCTGCCTGCGACAGGAACTTCCGAAATCGTCTTCAGAACCTGCGAAGCGATCTGGTAGGGGTCTCCCTGGCTGTTCGGGCGACGGTCTTCCAGATAACCCTTGTAGCCGTTGTTGACGAAGGAGTGCGGGACGCGGATCGACGCGCCGCGGTCGGCGACGCCGTAGGAGAACTTGTTCCAAGGCGCCGTTTCATGCTTGCCGGTCAAACGCTTGTCGTTGTCCGGGCCATAAACGGCGATGTGGTCCATCAGGTTCTTTTCGAACGCCGCCATCAGGGCTTCGAAATACTCCTTGCCGCCGACTTCGCGCATGTACTTGGTCGAGAAGTTGCAGTGCATGCCCGAGCCGTTCCAGTCTGTGTCGCCGAGCGGCTTGCAGTGATACTCGATGTCGATGCCGTATTTTTCCGTCAGGCGCTGCAACAGGTAGCGTGCCATCCAGATTTCGTCGGCGGCCTTCTTGGAGCCCTTGCCGAACACCTGGAATTCCCACTGACCCTTGGCCACTTCGGCGTTGATGCCTTCATGGTTGATGCCGGCGGCAAGGCACAGGTCGAGATGCTCTTCGACGATCTCGCGGGCAACGTCGCCGACGTTCGAGTAGCCGACACCGGTGTAGTACGGACCCTGCGGAGCCGGATAGCCCTGCTCCGGGAAACCGAGCGGACGGCCGTTCTGGTAGAAGAAATATTCCTGCTCGAAGCCGAACCAGGTGCCTTCGTCATCGAGAATCGTTGCACGGGCATTGGACGCATGCGGCGTGACGCCATCCGGCATCATGACTTCGCACATCACCAGCGCACCATTGGTGCGGGCCGGATCCGGATAGATCGCGACCGGCTTCAGCACGCAATCTGACGAGCGGCCTTCGGCCTGCATCGTCGACGAGCCGTCAAAGCCCCACAGCGGAAGCTGCTCGAGCGTCGGGAATGTTTCGAATTCCTTGATCTGCGTCTTACCGCGGAGATTCGGTACCGGTGTGTAACCATCGAGCCAGATGTACTCGAGTTTGTATTTCGTCATTTCAAACCTCTCATGGGTTGATGATGCGCAGCACCAGGAAAGCCTGAACCGTGCCCCGCCGCCAACGGCTACCGACATACATGCATGGCGCGTGCCAGTTCGAGCAGGCACTGCGATTTTCCGTGATTTCGCAGTTTTGAGAGGCTGCACAGTTCTTGATCGCAAGTTTGGCTCGCTCACGTGCAGGAAATTGCGAAATCACTGGCGGAATTGAGTTTTTTACGCGAAATGCTTTGATTTCCAGAGATTTCAAAAGCGATTTCGACAGGAAAAACGGATTCATGCGCATTTTTTACACAGAAGTTGCGACATTTCGCCTTTTCGTGCAGACGCCCAAATTTTGTTTCGAAAACACTGATCAGCAATGGCTGCCTAAAAAATAGCCTATTTTTTAGGCGAACTGATTTTTTTTTAATCACATACGCGCATTTCCTGCGCAGACATGTTATATTCAAAAAATCGACCCAAGAGGTTCGTGGAGCAGAAAGATTTTGAACATGGCAGTTGTTTCGACAAGCGGCACCGCCCAGATATTCGAATTCCCTGTTGGAGGCCGTAAATTCGGTCGCCGCCGCTTCGAGCAAGCAGGCACCGTTTCCGAATTCCGGCCGAAGCCGGTCATGGTCGTCGACTACAGCAACTGGTATCATGAAGATGCCATGCGGGAAGAACAGGCGCCGAAGTCTTAGTCGACAACAAATACGGATCAGCCTCCCGAACATCAGCATCACGTTCGATTGCATGCGCCGGCACGGAAGCGGCGCTGTCGATCGCGATTCCGTTACCCTCCCCGGATGGAACCGCGCCAGACTAACTCGGCATGCAGCCGCCGCGACGAACGAGACTGCCGCAATTCTGAATCCATCTCGTCACCCAGCCACGATACGGCCTCTTGCGCAATCGCCTCGACAGGCTGGGAAAATGTCGTGAGATTGTAGGAAGACCAGGACGCCTGCTCTATGTCGTCGAAACCCGCCACGCACAGTTCTTCCGGCACAGAGAGCGAAAACTGATGCCGCGCAGCATCGAGAAATCCGCAAGCCAACAGATCCGTGGCGCAGAAGACAGCATCGGGGCGCTCTTCTCGCGTCATCAGTTTTTGCGCCAGAACCTTGCCGCTCTCATAGGTCGTTCCTCCGAAACGTTCGATGGCGACCTCAAGACCGTGCGCCTTCGCAGCGTTCAAAAACCCCTCCTCGCGCGCCATCAGGCTGGGCGTCCGTGCGTCGGAATTGGCGAAAGCCAGCCTCTTGCATCCGGCCCGCACGAACGCCGTGACCACGCGCCCCGCCGCCTCGCGGTCGTCGAGATTGATCTTCAACGTTCCTTCCTGCTCGTCATTACGGTTGATGAGGACAAGACGCTGACCGCTTTTCAGGCATAGCTCCGCAATCGATTTGTCCGGCAGTCCGGACAGAATGATCGATGCATCCGCGCGGTAGCGAATAGCCTGACGCAATGCCAGGTCGACGCTGCCATCGGAACGGTCGGTATTGATCAGCATGGCGATCTTGCCGGCGTTTTGCAGCTGTTGCGTCAACGCCTTGATCAGGCTGGAACGGTAGGGGGTCGCCAGGTCCGAAACGATCAGGCAGACGATGCCGCTCTCATTGCGCATCAGGCCGCGCGCCAGGTGATTGACATGATAGCCAAGTGCCTCGGCAGCTTCGACCACCTTGCGTCGCGTCTCTGGCGAGACGCTGGCGCCTGGCGTGAAGGTCCGCGAGACGGCAGACCGGGAAACACCCGCCCGCTCTGCCACTTCAAGCGCACTCACGTAAATCTTACCCTGAGCCATATCACCGCCATGCCTGTTGCTGCACATAAGCTTGCACAAAAATGCAATGCTGTGCAACGCACCATTTGCGATACGCACAACAATCAAGCTTCACCTAATATGACAATTTTGTGACAAGTCGTATTGACAGGCGCGGCGTGTTCGTAAACACTTTGCACACGCTTGCAAGGCGGGCGGCGTGGAGGCGCCGCATTCAAACGGGAGGAATATCCATGCGTTCTGCAATTATGGCCGCAACTGCTGTCGCCGCCGGTATGATAACGACTGCGCCGGCAGCACAAGCCGCGGGCGATCTCAATCTCATCTGCTCGGCCGATGTGGTCATCTGCGAGCAGATGAAAGNNTCAAGGTCAACATGGTGCGGCTGTCTTCGGGCGAGACCTATGCAAAGATCCGTGCTGAAGCGCGCAACCCGAAGACTGACCTCTGGTGGGCGGGCACCGGTGATCCCCATCTGCAGGCGGCATCTGAAAACCTGACGCTCGAATACAAGTCGCCGATGCTGGACCAGTTGCAGGATTGGGCGAAAAAGCAGGCGGAAAGCTCTGGTTACAAAACCGTCGGCGTCTATGCCGGCGCGCTCGGCTGGGGCTACAACACCGATATCTTCAAGGCCAAGGGCT
>UCJH01000086.1:21725-22037 GCA_900472785.1 Hyphomicrobiales bacterium
TTGCCAATCCGAACTCGTCCGGCACGGCCTATACGGCACTTGCCTCGCTGGTCCAGATCATGGGCGAAGACCAGGCTTTCGATTATCTGAAGAAGCTCAACGTCAACGTCTCACAATACACCAAGTCCGGCTCGGCACCGGTCAAGGCCGCGGCCCGCGGTGAAACCGCACTCGGTGTCGTCTTCATGCACGACGCTGTAGCCCAGACCGTCGAAGGCTTCCCGATCGTCTCCGTTGCCCCTTGTGAAGGCACCGGCTACGAAATCGGATCGATGTCGATCATCAAGGGCGCCAAGAACCTCGACAATGCCA
>UCJH01000088.1 GCA_900472785.1 Hyphomicrobiales bacterium
GCCTTCACCGGACGCTTACCGATCTCCCGAAGCTTTTTCTCCTGCACATCGTATCTCCAGTCTGTCGACTGAACGAAGATGCCATAACCCGATGTGCGTTTGGTGACATCCTGTCACGTGAACTGCCCAATTTCGACCGGACACTCTGCATGGGCAGGAAGACGTAAGAATACAGAGACAGACGAACTAGTTGAAGTTGGCTCCGCTTGATACGACGCCAAATCCTCAGGATGGACCCTGGCAAAGCGAACCGCCGCCGCCTGATTGCAACTTTATTCGTTGAAGCGTTGCCACCAGCACTCGGTTCGACCAACGTTGGAAAATGAAATACCGCTGTGGCCTGCGGCCGTCCAATTCAAGCTTGCTGAGGCTGCTTTGTCCCTGTGTGATTTTATCTTTACCTGTACGATAAAATGCGCGAACCAAAAAATGCTACAAGCTAGACGCTCAACCCGTGTATTTTAATGTATTCTAATCATTTTAAGTGACAGAGCATGACACCTGATCAAAGACGGCAAGCGTGGGAAAAGTCGGCTCGCGATAAACAGGCTGTCGGAATGAGGATCGAAGATGATCCGCAATTTCTAGCTTGGCTCGAGGAATGGTTTTCCGGGGCAATCACCATTGCAACGCTCCAGCTGCGTTACCAAGAGTTGCTGGTTAGTCGCCAATCGCGAACAGCGTTGTCTGTCAGACCGATCTACAACGGTGTTTCCGGCGAGTTTTTGGTTGTCAACGATTTCAAGTTGCCGAAAGAAGGGGCTTCAGCGCGGACCGTCGAGGTGATCTCGGAGGCATGGCTCAACGATCTGCAGGATGATCGCACTTAACGGGAACAAGTTCAGCCCGATTGGGTTCAACGGTCATGAACAAAAAGTTTCTAACAACAGCCTCGCTCGCCTTCTTGCTCAGCAGTCCTGCAGTGGCTGAGGCCCTCCAACCTCAAGCGATCAATTCAGCAGCTCTCGATGCTGTGACCTTGGATCAATCGTCTCAACAAAATTCCGAACCGAATCCGGCAATCGTACGTCTTCAAATCCTGCTTGACCGTGCCGGCGCGTCGCCTGGCGTCATCGATGGCTACATTGGGGAAAATGTCAGCAAAGCGATTGCAGGCTTCGAAGCCATGCAAAAGCTTCCGGTCAATGGCGATCTCGATGATGACGTCCTTAAGCGCCTGACCGATCAGGCCGAGGCCGTCCAAAATTACGAAATCTCCGAAGACGATAGCAAAGACATCGTCGAGCATATTCCAGAAGATTATGCCGAGCAGGCAAAACTTAAGCGCCTGGGCTATACAAGTGTCGCAGAAGCGCTCGCTGAGCGGTTTCACATGGATATTGACCTCCTAAAGGCGCTGAACCCCAACGCTGCCTTTCAACCTGGTGAAACAGTTGTGGTCGCAATGGTTGGCGACCCAAAATCAGGCGGTGTCACCCGTATAGAAGCACGCAAGAAAACAGGTCAGGTCTTTGCGTTCTCAGATGATGGATCGCTGCTTGCCGTGTATCCAGCGACAATCGGAAGTGAAGAGTCGCCCTCGCCGACCGGAACACACAAAGTAAAAGGCGTCGCCCGAATGCCAACCTACACTTACAATCCGAAAGTCAACTTTCAACAGGGGAGCAATACCGACATTCTGACTTTGCCAGCCGGGCCGAATGGGCCGGTAGGAACCGTTTGGATTGACCTGTCGGAACCAACCTACGGAATTCACGGCACGCCGGAACCATCCCTGATCGATAAGACAGGCTCGCACGGCTGCGTGCGTCTCGCAAATTGGGACGTCGAGGAACTTGGCTCAATGGTAAAACCAGGCGTGGTGGTTGAACTCATCGAATAGCGTTAACGAGAGAGCACTTCCGTGCCTCCGACTTTCATTCGTCTTTTGTTAGTCGCTCCAAGCGTTATCGGAAAGCCACTTCCAGGGTTTGGCGGTCCTGCGCAATCACCTGGCACTTGGTTTCAAACCCCTCGCCTTTGATCGACAGGACGAACTCGGCGGGAATGCCGGCCGAACTAGAAACGGAAAGGCCGGCACTGTCGAAGCCGAGGGATTTGACGGTGCAGTCGATACTCGATTGGCGGTCGTTGAAGACGATGGTACCTGCCTTCAGGACACGCCGCCTTGCCCACGTTCCATGCCCGGCGGGAAGGGACGTCCATGAAACGCAGCGATTGCGCCCGTCATGCTTGGCCTGGTACATGGCGGCATCCGCCTGCGCCAACAGCGTCTCGATGTCCTTGGCGACGAGCGTGAACGTAGACACGCCGACACTCGCCGTCACGTTGAGCGACCCGAAATCGCCCTCGATGCGTTGGGATGCGATCAGCGTCCGGATTTTGTCAGCGACGGCAGCGGCTCCCTCACGGTTGACATGCGGTAGGACGATTGCGAATTCCTCGCCGCCGATGCGGCCGAATAGGTCGCCGGCCCTCAGCGCCGTCTTGCAGATCGCCGCAACCGTTTTGAGAACGGCGTCTCCTGCGGCATGTCCGTAGGTGTCGTTGACCGTCTTGAAATGATCGATATCTAGAACAAGGCACGACAAATCGTGCTGGTGACGCAGGGCGAGCGAGATCAGCTGCTCTGAATCCAGCTTGAAGGCCCGCCGGGTCAAGGCTTCGGTCAGACTGTCGGTGGCAGCCGATTGCAACAGCTCGATCCTGTCCATCGCCAGAGCCGCCAGCTTGTGAAGAATGCCGAGATCCCTGGCGGTGAATGATTTCGGCCGGCGATCAATTGCACAGACGGTTCCGACTGTATGCCCGTCCTTCGTATTCAACGGCACACCGGCATAAAAGCGAATATGGGCATCGCCCGTCACAGCGGGGTGCTGCGAAAAGCGCGGGGGTCCAAGTTTAGAAAGTTCAGTGAGATGTCGCTCAGATAACCCACCTTGCATCCTCCGTGCCATGCGGGCATCCTCCACCTGCCTGAAAGGGCTCGGGTGTGACGGCTTCCCCGATAGAACGTCGATGCGGTTTGGCTGTGAACCTGCCGCGTCTCCAGGGCGTCCAACCGCTCCGGGCATCCGATTTCCCCACCGACAGCATACAGTCGCCCATTTCTGGGCTGTCAGGAACAAACCTTTATTGCCATCGTTGAAAGCGATCGGACATGGGGTAACGAAGATGCCGCTTTTCTTTTTTAATATTCGTCACGACGATGTATTTGAAGCGGATCAGGACGGCATGATCTTCGAGTCCATTGAGGATGCTCGTGAAATGGCCTCCTCAACTTTACGTCAATTGGTGGCTGATCAGCTTTTGGCAGCACGCCCGACAGACGTTCTCGCCATCGATATCGCCGACAGCAAAGGCATTGTCCTGGATACGGTGACATTGGACCAAGCCGTACTGAAACCATTGGCAATCGAAATCGGAAAAATCGAAGAACTGTAATTAGTCGTTCGAATGGGCATGGGTCTTTAAATTTTCATCGACGCTTTGTAAGGCGCCGCAGCCAAAATATAGGGAGACGAACGCGTGCCGAAATACGAATGGACTATCAGTGCCAGGAACAAAGAGAATATTCACCGCGTGACAGATGCCGAGGAGTTGGAAGAGACCCTTCGCATATTGAAACTTCCGGGTGAAAAGCCGACGCAGTGGGCTTGGGTCCTTTCTGAAAACCCGGAATGGGGTGGTCAGGGCCGCTTTGTACATAATGCAGGCGGTGAGGACGAATGGTCGCTGACATGGAGCAAGATCGATGAGCCGAAGATGGACACGGAGCATTAGCGCTGTTGCACAGCACCCCGTTTCGTCCTTTCATTTTAGCCAGTAGGTTCGTCAAAGGCCACACGCATCGAAACCGAGAACAAGACCGAGCCCGCCGGATCCAATCCCGCTACCGCACCCGTGACGACGCCGGTCGTTCCTACAAACTCTTCAAGCGATTGCGCAAGGTAGAGAAGAGCTTGGCGTTTTGCCGCGTTGATGTCCTCAA
>UCJH01000089.1 GCA_900472785.1 Hyphomicrobiales bacterium
GTAAGCCCACGGTGAAGGCCGTCTTGTGAGGCGACGCAGAACATCGGAGTCCTAGTGCAAACACTAGGGATAGTCCTATGACGAAGCGTCCGATTGAAGTCATCACGTCTGTGGAGCGCCGTCGGCGGTGGTCTCGCGAAGAGAAAGAAGGGCTTGTTGCCGCCTGCCTTGAGCCGGATGCGGTGATTTCAGAAGTTGCCCGCGCTGCTGGAATTCATGTCAGCCAACTCTTTCGCTGGCGCAAGGAGCTTTGCCAGACCGAGGAGCCTGCAAAACACGCTACCACTACCTTGGTGCCGATTGTCGTGTCGGATGCCGCATCGGCAGCCCAACCCGCGGCCACGGAATCGCCGATGACATCACGCCGGAAGCGCAGCGATGTAACGATCGAACTTGGTCGGGGCAGACGCGTCCGCGTGGACAGCGATATCGACACGGATGCGCTGGGCCGCATTCTCGATTGCGTGTTGGGTCTGCGATGATCCCGGTCCCGAGTGGCGTGAAGGTCTGGCTGGCGACCGGCTATACCGACATGCGCAAAGGCTTTCCAGGTTTGTCGCTGATGGTGCAGGAGGCGCTGAAGCGCGATCCGATGTGCGGCCACCTGTTCGTGTTCCGCGGCCGCGGTGGTGGCCTGATCAAGGTGATCTGGCATGACGGCCAGGGCGCTTGTCTGTTCACAAAGAAGCTGGAGCGCGGACGCTTCGTCTGGCCATCAGCAGCGGATGGCACGGTGGTGATCACGCCTGCCCAGCTCGGCTACCTGCTGGAAGGCATAGACTGGCGGATGCCGCAAAAAACCTGGCGGCCGACGTCGGCCGGATGAGCAAAAATACTGGAATAGCGGGGTCGAATATGATTCCATCCTGTCATGAGCGATGCCACCGAACAGCTTCCAGAGAACCTTGCCAGCGCACTTGCGGCCTTGGCGGAGGAGCGTGCCCGGCGCATCACAGCCGAGACGGAAGCAATGATCGCCAAGGCGGAAGCCGCCAGCGCAAAGGCACTCGTATCGCATTCCGAAGCGCTGATCGCGCGGCTGAAGCTGGAGATCGACAAGGTTCGCCGTGAACTCTACGGCAGCCGGTCGGAGCGTAAGGCGCGTCTCCTTGAACAGATGGAGCTGCAGCTCGAAGAGCTCGAAGCAGACGCCGGCGAAGACGAACTGGCCGCGGAGATTGTAGCCAAAGCCTCAGCCGTCAGGTCCTTCGAGCGCAAGCGTCCCTCACGCAAGCCCTTTCCCGAACACCTGCCGCGCGAGCGCGTCGTCATTACCGCTCCCGCCAATTGCGCCTGCTGTGGATCGGCCAAACTGTCGAAGCTCGGTGAGGACATTACCGAGACTCTGGAGGTCATCCCACGTCAATGGAAAGTCATTCAGACGGTGCGGGAGAAGTTTACCTGCCGCGAGTGTGAGAAGATCACGCAGCCACCGGCACCCTTCCATGTGACGCCCCGCGGTTTTGCCGGGCCGAACCTGCTGGCGATGGTCCTGTTCGAGAAGTTCGCCCAGCACCAGCCGCTCAATCGCCAGAGCGAACGCTATGCTCGCGAGGGGGTCGACCTCAGCTTGTCGACACTGGCCGATCAGGTCGGAGCATGCGCCACGGCGCTGAAGCCCATTCACTCTTTGATCGAAGCGCATGTCTTTGCCGCCGAGCGACTACATGGCGACGACACGACCGTGCCGATCCTGGCGAAAGGAAGGACCGATACGGGCCGCATCTGGACTTATGTCCGGGACGATCGGCCGTTCGGAGGGCTCTCACCGTCGGCCGCTCTTTACTTTGCATCGAGAGATCGACGGCAGGAACATCCGGAACGCCACCTGAAGACCTTCACCGGCATTCTGCAGGCGGATGCCTATGGCGGATATAACCCGCTGTTCAAGTTTGATCGTGATCCCACGCCTTTGACACAGGCACTGTGTTGGGCGCACTCGCGTCGCAAATTCTTCGTGCTCGCCGACATCGCGGCGAATGCCAAACGTGGAAAGAACGCCGCGCCAATCTCGCCCATGGCGCTGGAGGCCGTCAAAAGGATCGATGCGCTGTTCGATATCGAGCGGGAGATCAACGGGCTTACCGCCGACCAACGCCTGGAGCGTCGCCGTAAAGAGAGCCTGCCGCTCGTCGATGGTCTGCAGGCTTGGCTTCAAACCGAGCGGGCAAAGCTGTCGCGCAGTTCTCCGGTCGCAGAGGCGATCGACTACATGCTCAAGCGCTGGGATGGATTCACGTCATTCCTAGAGGACGGCAGGATTTGCCTGACGAACAATGCTGCCGAGCGGGCGCTGCGAGGCTTCGCGCTCGGCAGGAAGTCGTGGCTCTTCGCCGGATCAGATCGCGGTGCAGATCGTGCCGCCTTCATGGCCACACTGATCATGACGGCAAAGCTCAACAACATCGATCCGCAGGCGTGGCTTGCCGACGTTCTTGCCCGTATCGCTGACACGCCGATTACCAGGCTGGAGCAACTACTTCCGTGGAATTGGACACCGCACGCCATCGAAGCTCAAGCGGCGTGACCTGCGCCTCCGCCCCGGTCGCAAAGCTGAACGTTAGCGCCCCTTAATGAAACAGCGCGGTTGCCTACCTCTTTGATCCATTCTTGCAATGAGCGCACCAAATTCCCTTGCTTGGGGATTGTAGGGCGGGTTTGCCGCATCGTGGGCAGACCGTTGCAATGGAACCAGTTTTATAGGTCATTGCTCACTCCCTTATCGCGACAAGAAAAACGCTTATACGCATTCATAACGCTTACAGCATTGTTCCTGCTTTCTCCAATCGTCAGAGCGAATTCCGAAGGCGATCATGGAGAGATCAAGTCATGTGGAGTTCGGCGGCTAGAAAGGCGGCCTTCACCGGACGCTTAC
>UCJH01000090.1:0-6013 GCA_900472785.1 Hyphomicrobiales bacterium
TCGTCGAAAAGACCGGCGTCGATGCGCTGGCTGTCGCCATCGGCACCAGCCACGGCGCCTACAAGTTCACCCGCGCGCCGGACGGCGAAATCCTCTCGATCGAGACGATCGCCAAAATCCACAAGCGCCTGCCGAATACGCACATGGTCATGCACGGCTCTTCCTCGGTGCCGCAGGAACTGCAGGACCTGTTTACGGCCAATGGCGGCCAGATGAAGCAGACCTGGGGCGTGCCTGTCTCGGAAATCCAGAAGGCCATTCCGCTTGGCGTGCGCAAGGTCAATATCGATACCGACCTGCGCCTTGCCTTCACCGGCATGATCCGCAAGCACCATCTGGAAAACCCGGACAATTTCGACCCGCGCAACTATCTCAAACCGGCGACCGCCCGCATGGTCGAGGTCTGCAAGGAACGCTTCATCGCCTTCAACACCGCAGGCCAAGCCTCGAAGATCCGCGTCAAGCGCCTGTCAGACATGGCCAAGGATTATTCCAAGGCCGCTTGACGCACTTTGTCTTTCCGCAATTCCGGACGGAAAACCGCTCACACTTTTCCTGGAATTGTTCTATTTCCCGAGCGACGCCCTGCGCAGACGATGGGGCGTCGTTCCGAAATGCTTGTCGAAGCGTTGAGACAGATGCTGGGCATTGCGGAAGCCGCAGGCCGCTGCAATTTCCGAGATGCTGATCGGCGTATCGATCAAAAGCGAGCGTGCCCGTTCCAGCCGGCGCTTCTCGTAGAAGACGGCGGGGCTCACTCCAAGGCTTGCCCGAAAGAGCCGCTCCATCTGCCGACGGGACAGGCCGACCTTGGATGCGAGATCGGGGACATCGATCGCGTTTTCGAGATTCTGGTCGACGATCTGAATGATCGAGGCAAGCTTTGGCGCATCCGGAATGCTGGCGCCCTCCTCCCGGTAAAACACCTGGTCGACCGCCTCGTTGCGGATGGTGCCATGAATGCACATATTGGCCGCCGCGCGCGCCAAAGCTTCGCCGTGATCGGCAGCGATCAGCGACAGCATCATGTCCATCGAGCCGTTGCCGCCGCCGCTGGTGATGATGCCGTCGTCGGCCTCGAAAATATGCGTCGTTGGCGAGAGGTCCGGAAAATTCTCGAGGAAGCCGGTCCTGTTTTCCCAATGGACGGTGAAGCGACGGTTTTCGAGGAGGCCGGCTTCGGCCAGCACGAAGGCGCCGGTGCAGATGCCGCCGACCATGCCACCGCGGCGGCGATGCGCCCTGATCCAGGACAGCGCCTGTTTGCTGGCCAGCGATTTCGGGGTGATGCCGGCGCAGACCAGAAGCAGGGCCGTGCGATCGATCGCCCGCGGACCACCGGCGACGACCAGCTCGACGCCGTTCGAACAGACCGGGTTCCTGCCGTCCTGCGACAACAGATGCCAGCGATAAAGCATCTGCCCGGTCAGCTGGTTGACGACGCGCAAGGGTTCGATCGCGGAGCTGAAGGCGATCATCGAAAGATGGGGCATCAGCAGAAAGACGACGTCACGCATGTGCTGCTTGCGCTCAAGGCTGAACGAGGCGGCGCTTTTCGGAACGAAGCGGTCGAGATCCGTGTCAAAGGTCATGGGGTTAAGCGACTGTCCTCAATGCTGAAGCGAAAGCCTATCGGATCAGAGAGAAGACGGAAAGTATGGGCTTCGCCGGCATCGCCTGCCTTGCAGTGCATATTGCGTATGTTATCGATAACATATATATGCCGGAGCGTGGTGTCTGTGAAACAATGCGTATGACGGGAGAAAAGTGACCATGGGGTTTCCATTGTTTGACCTGAGCGGCCGGCGGGCGCTCATCACTGGATCGAGCCAAGGTATTGGCCTTGCATTGGCGCAGGGCCTCGCCGCACATGGTGCTTCTGTGGTTTTGAACGGCCGCGCAGCCGACAAGGTCGAGGCTGCGGTCTCAGCGCTGCGGGAAAACGGAAATACGGTCGACGGCTCTGTTTTCGACGTGACCAATCATCAATCGGTGACGGAGGGTGTTGCCCGTATCGAGGACACGCTTGGGCCGATCGACATTCTGGTCAACAATGCCGGCATGCAGTTTCGCACGCCGCTTGAGGATTTTCCGGCCGACAAGTGGGAGCTGCTGCTTTCCACCAACATCTCCAGTGTCTTTTATGTCGGGCAGGCGGTTGCGCGATACATGATCGCCCGCGGCCGTGGCAAGATCATCAATATCGCCTCGGTGCAGAGCGAGCTCGCCCGGCCGGGCATTGCGCCCTATACAGCAACCAAGGGCGCCGTCAAAAACCTGACGCGCGGCATGTGCGCGGACTGGGCAAAATATGGCTTGCAGGTCAACGCCATCGCGCCGGGTTATTTCAAGACGCCGCTCAACCAGGCTCTGGTCGATAATCCCGAGTTCTCCACCTGGCTGGAAAAACGCACGCCGGCTGCCCGCTGGGGCAATGTCGATGAACTCGTCGGCTCTGCCGTCTTCCTGGCAGGCAACGCATCCTCTTTCGTGAACGGACACACGCTTTATGTCGATGGCGGCATCACAACATCCCTTTGAGTCCAACAGCATGGCGGTGATCGTCATGGGCGTCAGCGGCTGCGGCAAGACCTCCGTCGGCGAGCAGCTGGCAACGATGCTGCGCTGCGGCTTCGTCGAGGGCGACAGCCTGCATCCGCCGGCCAACATCGCCAAGATGTCGGCGGGTGTTCCGCTCGACGACAGCGACCGGTGGCCCTGGCTCGACGTGATCGGCGCGTGTCTCGCGGAGAGTAGGTCCGATGGCGAAACCATCGTGATTTCCTGTTCCGCGTTGAAAAAAGTCTATCGTGACCGTTTGCGGCAGGCGGCAGGCGGGCATCTCGCCTTCGTCTTTCTCGAGGGTTCGCGTGCGGTGTTCGAAGCGCGGATGAAAAACCGGCCCGGACATTTCATGCCTGCTTCGCTGCTCGACAGCCAGTTTGCGGCGCTGGAGCCGCCAAACGACGAGCCGGGCGTGGTGACCGTGGATGTGACGTTGTCCGTCGACGCGATCGCCGCCAAAGCATTCGAGGGCCTGAAGCGCTTTGCCGCCGGCGTGTGAGTGTCTTTTATCGATAAAAATGACTTTACAAGACGATTGCGCTTTGATTTGTCAGGCATCGAGATAAACGACGCTAGGAAGAAACACCATGAAACTTTTGCGATACGGCCCGGCGGGCAGCGAGAAGCCCGGCCTTCTGGACAGCGCGGGTCAGATCCGTGACCTGAGCGGCATCATCGCCGATGTCGGCGGTGATGCGATTGCCGATCTCGGCTGGGCGCAGAATCTCGATGTCGCAACGCTGCCCGTCGTTGGCGGCAGCCCGCGCCTTGGTGCCTGTGTTGCCGGCACTGGAAAATTCATCTGCATCGGTCTGAATTATGCCGACCATGCCGCCGAAACCGGTGCGACGGTTCCACCGGAGCCGGTGATCTTCATGAAAGCGACCTCGGCCATCGTTGGTCCGAACGACGATGTGGTCATTCCCCGCGGTTCGGAAGCGACCGACTGGGAAGTCGAACTCGGCGTCGTCATCGGCAAGAAGGCAAAGTATGTGACGGAGGCTGACGCGCTCGATCATGTCGCCGGCTACTGCGTCATCAACGACGTTTCCGAGCGCGACTTCCAGACCAAGCGGTCCGGTCAATGGACCAAGGGCAAGTCCTGCGACACCTTCGGCCCGACCGGCCCGTGGCTGGTCACCAAGGATGAAGTCGCCAATCCGCAGGCCTTGAAGATGTGGCTGACGGTCAACGGGCTCTCCAAGCAGGACGGCTCTTCGAAAACCATGGTCTATGGCGTCGCCCACGTGGTCAGCTATCTCAGCCAGTTCATGACGCTGCATCCGGGCGACATCATCTCGACCGGCACGCCGCCCGGTGTCGGCATGGGCTTCAAGCCGCCGCAATATCTCAAGGCCGGCGACGTCATCGAGCTGGGCATCGAAGGTCTC
Organism: Hyphomicrobiales bacterium; assembly: GCA_900472785.1. Classification (GTDB taxonomy): domain Bacteria; phylum Pseudomonadota; class Alphaproteobacteria; order Rhizobiales; family Rhizobiaceae; genus Pararhizobium. The sequence continues at coordinate 3,957 of UCJH01000090.1, forward strand.
GGCACGCAGAAACAGACGGTTGTCGCCGACGCGTGATGATTTCGCTCGGCAATCGAAGGGCGCGGCGTTCTATCGTCCGCGCCTTTTTCATGTCTCGATGGTCAGTTTGACGCGGTCTGCGGCAAAGCGGGTCCGGGAATATTGCACCGGTCGTCCCTGCGGGTCGGCATTGATCGCCTGCGCTTCGATGACGATGGCGCCCGGTGAGAGTTTCAGCAGGGAAAGCTCATTCGCATCCGCATGGCGAGCGACGATATCCGTCGAGGCGCGGACATAGTCGTCCAGCCCGCTCGCGGCAAAGGATTTCGTGATCGACCCGAGCCTCGCGAAATGCTCTGCCATCCGCGGGAAGCGTTCCGCCGAAAAATAGCTCGTCGAGCAGGACACGCCGCGCCCGTCGGCGCTGCTGAGGAGATCGAGCCGGATACAGGTTTCGCCGGGTTTAAGCCCAAGCGCATCGGCGATCTCCCGCGTTGCGGGCACCGATGCGTGATCCAGCAATCGCGCCTTCAGATCCCGGGCCTGACCGCTGAGACCCTGCGAGAAGCGGGTGCGCTTCGAGATCGGAAAGCTCAGGCGTTCCTTGCGGGCAATCGTCGTGCCGCGGCCCTGGACGGCATTGACGAGGCCTTCGTCCGCGAGCGAGGCCAGAGCGCTGCGCACCGTATGGCGATTGACCCCGAACTGCGCTGCCAGCGCCGTTTCCGGCGGCACCATGCCTGTTGCGTCAAAATCGCCATTGCTGATCGACAGCCGAATTCGATCGGCGATCTGCCGCCACAGCGCGACGCCGATCTGACGTTCAACCATTTTTGCCGCCTGCGTCATCACTTTGTCACGTTCGGGTTCTACAAAAAATCAAGATGTACGGTTGTCTAGATTAATAGACATTTAGGATGAAGGCAATGGACGCAGCCACACAATCTGAGGGCGGGCCGGAAAAGATCGAACGCCGCCGCTGCATGCAGCTTTTGGCCCGGGCGACGGTAGAAGAACTCCGGGATACCTTTGCAGCCATCGATCCCGTGCCGGAGGTCTTCCCGGTTCGCGGTCCGGAAACCGGTCTTGTCATGGTGCGTGGCCGCATCGGCGGCGGCGGTGATCCCTTCAATCTCGGAGAGGCGACCGTGACGCGGGCAACTGTTCGGCTTGGCACCGGAGAAATCGGTCACGGACAGATGTTGGGCACCGACAAGGAGAAGGCCAGGCTCGCCGCGATCCTTGACGCGCTTTGGCAAAGGGATGATCAGCGCGCTCTCGTTGAGGCATTGACACGGAGCGTTGCCGACCGTGTCGAGGCTGCGGACAGGCTGCAGGCCGAGCAGACGGCTGCGACCCGCGTCGATTTTTTCACGATGGTTCGAGGGGACGACTGATGCCGGACCGGACGCAAGCGCATACCGCCTATACAGGGGCATTCGACAATCCGGTGTTCCGGTCGCAGGTGGTTTTTCGCGCGCTGATGGACGGCATGGCCCGTCCGGGGACCATCGTTCCGGTCGATGCCTCGGCCATGCCGCCGGCTCCAATGGGGGGCGGCGCCGGCGCGGTCGCACTGACGCTCTGCGACAATGATACGCCGATCTGGCTGACACAGGCACTGGCGCAATCGGCCGTTCCCGCATGGCTTGCCTTTCACACCGGCGCGCCGGTCACGGATATAAAGCCGGAAGCACGTATCGCCTTTGTCGAGGCGGGGGCGCTGGTGCCGGGGTTCAGCCAGTTTTCGCTCGGTACGCAAGAGTATCCCGACCGATCCACCACAGTCGTCATCGAGATTGCCGCGCTATCGGGCGGTGTCGAGATGATCGCGTCGGGGCCGGGCATCAAGGATGAGGTGGTGATCTCGCCGATCGGTCTGCCCGGCATTTTCCTGACGCTGTGGAACGAGAACCGGGCCGTGTTCCCGCGCGGTGTCGATCTGGTGCTTGTCGCCGGTGATGCCGCGCTGTGCCTGCCGCGCACCGTCGAACTTCGCCGCAAGGAGAGCTGAGCCATGTATGTAGCCGTCAAGGGAGGCGAGGCCGCCATCGCCAATGCGCATCGTTTGCTCGCCG
>UCJH01000090.1:6023-59341 GCA_900472785.1 Hyphomicrobiales bacterium
CCGCCGGAGGGGTGACCGATCGCTGCCGGCGATTTCCATCGAGCAGATCGTCGCCCAGCTGGGATTGGCGGTCGATCGCGTCATGGCGGAAGCGTCGCTCCACGATTGCTCGCTGGCGGCGCTGGCCGTGCGCCAGGCAAGGGGCGATATGATCGAGGCGATCTTCATCCTGCGCGCCTACCGCACGACGCTGCCACGCTTCGGCTATTCGCAGCCGGTCGATACGGCGGCCATGAAGATCGAACGTCGCGTTTCGGCGACCTACAAGGATCTGCCGGGCGGTCAGCTGCTGGGACCAACCTTCGACTACACACACCGCCTGCTCGACCCCTCCTTGCTTGAAGACGGTTCCGTTGCCGAACCGGCGCTGAAAGAGGCAGGAGATGCCGTCACAATGCGGGTCTCGGACATTCTTGCCAGTGAGGGCCTGATCGAGCCCGACGGTGTTCTGCCGGAAGACCATGTGCCGGGGGATATTACCCGCGAACCGCTGGAATTTCCGCTCAATCGCGACCTGCGCCTGCAGGCGCTGGCGCGCGGAGACGAGGGCTTCCTTTTGGCGCTCGCCTATTCGACGCAACGCGGCTATGCCCGCACCCATCCCTTCGCCGGCGAAATCCGCATCGGCGAGGTCGATGTCGAAATGGACATGCCCGAACTGGGATTTTCCGTTTCGCTCGGCCGCATCCGCGTCACCGAATGCCAGATGGTCAACCAATTCAAGGGGTCGGCCAAGCAGCCGCCGCAGTTCACGCGCGGCTATGGCCTTGTCTTCGGCCAGAGCGAGCGCAAGGCGATGGCCATGGCGCTGGTTGACCGGGCACTCAGGGCGCAGGAATTCGGCGAGGATATCGTCGCCCCGGCGCAGGACGAGGAATTCGTCATTTCCCATTCCGACAACGTTCAGGCAACGGGCTTCGTCGAGCACCTGAAGCTGCCGCATTATGTCGATTTCCAGGCCGAACTCGATCTCGTGCGGCGGATGCGCATGGAGCATGAGGCAAAGTCCGGCATCGGGAAGGACGAAAGCGTCCGGGAAGCGGCCGAATGACGGCCCCGGTGTCCGGCGCGTTTTCGCGATCAGTCTCCTCCTCCGTCGCCTCCATCACTGCCGCCGGAATCGGCGCTGCAATGTCCTTCACCGGAGATTGGAACGCTTCCGTCGGGGCCGGCCGCGTCAGTCTTGTTTTTGCGCGCCTTGTTGGCACGCGCACCCAGAATGACGAAACCGATCACGGCGACCGCCACCACAATGACAACCAATCTGCCCAAAGTGCGCGCTCCCTTGTCTCCCTGCATCTCAAGGTAATCAACAATGACTGACCTTGCCACCTACAATTTCGCCTATCTCGACGAGCAAACCAAGCGGATGATCCGTCGGGCGATCCTGAAAGCCATCGCGATCCCCGGCTACCAAGTGCCGTTCGCATCGCGCGAAATGCCGATGCCCTATGGCTGGGGCACCGGCGGCGTGCAGGTGACGGCAGCGATCCTCGGGCCGGACGATGTGCTGAAGGTCATCGACCAAGGCGCCGACGACACGACCAACGCTGTCTCCATCCGGGCCTTCTTCCAGAAGGTCGCCAATGTCGCCGTGACCACGAAAACGAAGGAGGCGACGATCATCCAGACGCGCCACCGCATTCCAGAGGAAAAGCTGACAGCCGGCCAGACGCTGGTCTATCAGGTGCCGATCCCCGAACCCCTGCGCTTTCTGGAGCCGCGCGAGACCGAAACGCGCAAGATGCACGCGCTTGAGGAATACGGTCTCATGCACGTCAAGCTCTATGAGGACATCGCCCGCAACGGCCATATCGCCACGACCTATGCCTATCCGGTGAAGGTCGAAGGGCGCTATGTGATGGATCCGTCGCCGACGCCGAAGTTCGATAACCCGAAAATGCACCTGTCCGAAGCGCTGCAGCTGTTCGGTGCCGGCCGTGAAAAGCGCATCTATGCCGTGCCGCCGCATACCGATGTGGTCAGCCTCGATTTCGAGGATCACCCGTTCGAGATCCAGCATTTCGACAAGCCCTGCGCGCTTTGCGGTGCCGACCATGTCTATCTCGACGAAGTGGTTCTCGACGACAAGGGCGGGCGGATGTTCGTCTGCTCCGATACGGACCATTGCGAGGACAGGCGGGCGGATGGCCACAAAGGCCACCTTCTTGCCGAACAACAGGAGGCCGCCGAATGACCACCGTTCCCCTCCTCAAAGTCAAAGACATCTCGAAATTCTACGGCAGCCGGATCGGCTGCAAGAATGTCTCCTTCGACCTCTGGCCCGGCGAAGTGCTGGCGATCGTCGGCGAATCAGGATCGGGCAAGACGACGCTGCTGTCCTGTCTGTCGACGCGGCTGATGCCGACATCCGGCACGGTCGAGTATCACATGCGTGACGGCCAGTATGGTGATCTTGCACGCATGGGCGAGGCCGAGCGTCGTTTCCTGATGCGCACCGACTGGGGCTTCGTGCACCAGAACCCAGCCGACGGGCTGCGCATGACGGTGTCTGCCGGCGCCAATGTCGGAGAGCGGCTGATGGCGGTCGGCGACCGGCATTACGGCCAGATCCGGGCCACGGCCGCCGACTGGCTCACCCGCGTCGAGATCGAGGAAGACCGGATCGACGACCAGCCGCGCGCCTTTTCNNCCGGCGGCATGCGCCAGCGGCTGCAGATCGCCCGCAATCTCGTGACGTCGCCGCGCCTCGTTTTCATGGACGAGCCGACCGGCGGTCTCGACGTCTCGGTGCAGGCCCGTCTGCTCGATCTGGTGCGCGGGCTGGTTCACGATCTCGGTCTGTCGGCGATCATCGTCACTCACGACCTGGCCGTCGCCCGGCTGCTGTCGCACCGCATGATGGTGATGAAGGACGGCCTGGTCATTGAACAGGGCCTGACCGACCGGGTCCTCGACGATCCCCGCGAGCCCTACACCCAGCTTCTCGTTTCCTCGATCCTGCAGGTTTGAGCATGGCGCCGAAAAGTGCGAACCGGCTCTTGGGCCGAACCATGCTGCAAAAGGAAAAATAGCCATGCCGACACCCCTCGTTGTTTCCGACGTCGCCAAGAGCTTCACCATGCATCTGCGCGACGGCATCCGGCTTCCGGTCGTTTCCGGCGTTTCCTTTTCCGTCAAGCGCGGAGAATGCGTCGTGCTCGGCGGCCCGTCGGGGGTCGGCAAGAGCTCGATTTTGAAGATGCTCTACGGCAATTATGGCGTGGACGAGGGGCAGATCCTCGTCGAGCATGACAACCGTCTTGTCGATCTCGCCCAGGCCGATCCGCGTTCGGTACTGGAAGTCCGCCGCGACACGCTCGGTTATGTCAGCCAGTTCCTGCGGGTCGTGCCGCGGGTTTCGGCGGTGGATGTCGTCGCCGATCCGCTGCTGGCGCGGGGTGTCCCGCTGAACGAGGCGCGCGAGCGGGCGTCGGATCTTCTGTCGAAACTGAACCTGCCGCGCGAACTCTGGCAGTTGCCACCAGCCACCTTCTCGGGTGGCGAGCAGCAGCGCNNTCAATATCGCCCGCGGTTTCATCACCGATCACGCCATCCTTCTTCTCGACGAACCGACCGCCTCGCTCGATGCGCGGAACCGGGCTGTCGTCGTCGAAATGATTGCTGCCAAGAAACAGGCCGGCACGGCGCTGCTCGGCATCTTCCATGACGGGGAAGTGCGCGATGCGGTCGCCGACCGGATCATCGACGTTTCCGCCTTCTCGCCGCGAAAGGCTGCCGCATGACCAAGCTTTCGGAAGCGCCGCTCATCCACCAGACCGCCTCGGTAGAGGCATCGACGCTTGGACGCTACACGGAAGTTGCCGAGCGCTGCCGGATCAGCGAAGCTGAGATCGGCGATTATTCCTATATCATGCAGGACGGCTCCGTCTGGTGTGCCACCATCGGCAAGTTCGCCAATATCGCAGCCTCGGTGCGCATCAATGCGACCAACCATCCTGTGTGGCGTGCGACGCTTCACCATTTCACCTACAGGGCCGGCGACTACTGGCCGGACGCCGGGGCCGACGAGGATTTCTTTGCCTGGCGGCGGGGCAACCGCGTCGTTATCGGCCATGATGTCTGGATCGGCCATGGCGCCACGGTCCTGCCGGGCGTGACGGTCGGCAACGGCGCCGTGATCGGTGCCGGCGCGGTCGTCTCGAAGGACATCGCCCCCTATACGATCGTCGGCGGCGTGCCGGCCAAACTGATCCGCGAACGTTTCGGCCCCGAGATCNNCAAAACGCTTCGAAAAGCTTGCCTGGTGGGATTGGGACCACACCAGGTTGCGCGATGCGCTCGACGATTTTCGCATGCTCGACGCAGAGGACTTCCTCATTCGTCACAACGCCTGATTTAAAGCGTCAAAGCCCGGATTTCCGGGCTTTTTATTGTAATAGAAGTTACACGAAACTGACATTGCGGGTTCATGAAGCAGCGCTAAAGCCTTGCTCCATATCGATGACAGATATTGCGAGCAGGAAAGCGCCCGGCCATGTTTCAGCTGAAGAACGTCACGCGCCGTTTTGGCAAGAAGATTGCCGTCGGCGATGTGACCTTCGACATTCCGCAAGGCCAGATGGTCGGGATCATCGGCCGCTCGGGTGCCGGAAAATCTACGCTTCTGCGGATGATCAACCGGCTGAACGACGTCTCCTCCGGCTCCATCCATTTCGGCGATCTCGAAGTGTCGGCGCTGCGTGGCAGCGCCTTGCGCAAATGGCAGCGCGATTGCGCCATGATTTTCCAGCAGTTCAATCTCGTGCCGCGCCTCGACGTACTGACCAACGTGCTGCTTGGTCGCCTCAATCACCGCTCGACCCTGCTCAGCATTCTCAACATGTTCACCCGCGAGGAGCGGATCGCAGCGATCGGCGCGCTGGAGCGGCTCGGCATCGAGCAAACGGCGCTGCAGCCGGCCGGCACCCTGTCCGGCGGCCAGCNNGCCAGCAGCAGCGGGTGGCCATCGCCCGTGCTTTGATGCAGCAGCCGAAAATGCTCCTGGCGGACGAGCCGATCGCCTCCCTCGACCCGCTCAATGCCAAGATCGTCATGGACGCGCTGCGCGACATCAATGAGCGCGACGGCATCACCGTCGTTACCAACCTGCATACGCTGGATACGGCGCGCAACTACTGCGAACGGATCATCGGCATGGCGCATGGCCGCGTGGTCTTCGACGGTTCGCCCTCGCAACTCACGGCGACCGCCGTCAGCGAGATCTATGGGTCTGGTTCCGATCTCGACGAAAGCATGACCTCGACCAGCATCAATTTTCCTGCGGCGAAAGCCCGGGACATTCCGGAATCCGCCAGCCTCAAGCCGCTGGCACTGGCCGGCCTCTAAGGACCGACAGGATCGAAGACCCACGTCAAGGGTACAGAACCTTCACACTGAAAACGATCCGGCATTGCCGGACAAACGGGAGACGATTGTCATGTTGAAGAAAGCTCTTCTGGCCGCTACGGCCCTTTTCGCCCTCGTCGGCCATGTTCAAGCCGAAGATCTCAAGGAATTTCGCGTCGGTATCATGGGCGGCGAAAACGAAGCCGACCGCCTGCGCAACTACCAGTGCGTTGGCGATCACCTGAAGACCGCGCTCGGTTTCGAGAAGGTTTCCTTCTTCCCGGCTGCCGACTATGACGGCGTCATCCAGGGCCTGCTCGGCGGCACGCTCGATTATGCCGAGCTTGGCGCTTCCGGCTTTGCCAAGATCTATCTCGCCAAGGCGGATGCCGTCGAGCCGATCCTGACGACGGTTCAGAAGGATGGTTCGACCGGCTATCACTCGATCATGGTTGCCCGCAAGGACAGCGGCATCACCAAGATCGAAGACCTGAAGGGCAAGAAGCTCGGCTTTGCCGACCCGGATTCGACCTCGGGCTACCTCATCCCGCTCGTCACGCTGCCGGAAACGATCGGCGGGCCGGTCAAGGAATTCTTTGCCGAAACCGGTTTTGGCGGCGGTCATGAAAACCTCGTTCTGGAAGTGCTGAAGGGCACTTTCGACGCCGGCACGACCTTCGGCTCGGGCGTTGGCGAGTGGAAGGACGGCTATACCTCCGGCAACCTGCACAAGATGGTCGAGAAGGGCATTCTCGACATGAACGATCTCGTCGAACTCTGGAAGTCGCCGCTGATCCCGAACGGCCCGATCGTCGTGCGCGCTTCGATGGATGCGGACATGAAGACCAAGTTCAAGCAGTTCATGCTCGACCTGCCGAAGACCGATGCGGCCTGCTTCGCGGCCATCATGGGCGGCGACTTCAAGGGCTTTACGGAAGTCAACGTCGATTTCTACAAGCCGGTCATCGATGCCCGCAAGGCAACGATCGGCGGCTGATCCGCGATTGATCCTGGACGCTGGCCGGGCAGCCGGCCGGCGTCTTCCGCCTGACGCGCTTTTGGGCAAACGCCCCGTCTGATGAGGCCGGTCCTGCCGGAAATTTCCATGACAGCATCGACGCTTCCCCGGACCCTGAGCGACAACGCAGCGCTTGTCGAACGCCATTGGCAGGAGCTGAACGCCCGTCGGCGGCTCTATACAGGGCTTGGCCTCGTTCTTCTGGTTCTCGCCCTGTCCGGCTCTCTCTGGTTCGCAAACGAGACCAATGCCGGCAAGTTCTTCGACCGCCTGCCCTATTTCTTCGATTTTCTCGGCGATCTCGTACCGCGCGATGCCATGGAAGTCTGGCGCGCGATGTTCGACCTGCCGTCGCCCTATGACGATGGCAGCTTCAAGTACAATTATCCGGAAGGCCGGCTCTATATAACCGACACGCTCTATGTGCCGGAATACGTCCACAAGATGCTGGAAACGCTGAACATCGCGATTTTCTCGACGATCATCGGCGTGTTCTTCGGCTTCATCCTCTGCTTCTTCGCCGCCCGCAACCTGATGCCCAACCCTGTCGTGCGAGGCTTCGTGCGCCGCGTCATGGAAATCCTGCGCGCTTTTCCGGAAGTTGTGATCGCCGGTTTCTTCCTGGCGATCCTGTCCTTAGGCCCGATCCCGGCGATCATCGCGGTGTCGATCCATACGGTCGGCGCGCTCGGCAAGCTGTTTTTCGAAGTGGTCGAGAATGCCGATATGAAGCCGGAGGAAGGTCTGCGGGCCGTTGGCGGCAACTGGATCGAACGTGTCTGGTTCGGCATCGTGCCGCAGGTCCTGCCGAATTTCACCAGCTATTTTCTCCTCAGGCTCGAAATCAACGTGCGCGCCTCGACGATCATCGGCGCGGTCGGCGGCGGCGGTATCGGCGAGCTTCTGCGGCTGTCGATCGGACAGGGGCATGAGGCGAAGACGCTGGCGATCATCTTTCTCCTGTTCACGACGATCATCGCCGTCGATCAGTTTTCCGCCTGGCTGCGCCACCGTCTCGTCGGTGCCCAGGCTTTCCAGCTCGCACAATAGGAACGGCTTATGTCCAAGGCCCTTGCCATGAACGCTGCTGAAATGGAGGCGATTGCCGCCCGCCATCCGGCGCTCTTTGCCGGCTCGTTGTCGAAGCGGTTGCGCACGGCGCTGATCTGGGCGGGTATCGTCCTCTATCTCGTCTACAGCTGGTGGTTCTTCTCGATCAGCCAGGTTCTCGGCAACGCCAACTGGACTATAGCCGGCACCTACCTTGCCGACTGGGTATCCTACGAAGTGCGCCCCGATATCAGGATCGCCCGGGACGGCACCATGCAGGTGGTCTATTCGCGTTTCGACCCCCTCGGCGCCAATCCCGATCCGGACTGGATGGTGCTTGAGCGCAAGACGGTGAACCGGACGATCGAAATTCCCGCGTCCAGCGGAGAGAAGCTGCCGGCAAAGTCCTCGTCTTCCCTGAGCTTCATGGCTCCGAATGCCGCCGTCGGCGAAAGTCCCGAAGGCCAGGCCGAAGCCCGCACGGAAACCCGCACCGAAGAGGTGGTGACAAAGGCGATCGTCAATTTCAACGGTTCGACGGCGATCGAAGTCAGTGACAAGCGGGTCACGGCAAAACACGCTGGCGAGACGCTCGTCGTCGTGCTGGATGATGTGGAGGGTGTCCAGCCGGAGGGGCCGCTGCCGACCTGGGCTGCGCAGAAGCGCCCCCACGAGAAGATCATACTGTCTCTCGGCATGACCGGCTGGGCGGAGATCGACAGGAGCGATGTGAGCATTCACAACCGGTTTCCCGGCTGGGCGAACTTCCTCTTCGACACGAATTCACCCTTTTTCGGCAGGTCCGCTTCCGAGGTTTTTGGATTGGTCGTCGGCGGTGAACGTCTTGACCCGGCGCGCAGCAATCTGTCGCTGGCCTGGGACAACATTCTCTACAATGCCGAGTGGCAGCACCTCGATGTCTGGACCAAGTTGCTGCAGACGGTCGTCATGGCCTTTGTCGGCACCTTGTTTGCGTCGCTCATCGCTTTTCCGCTTTGCTTCATCGCGGCGCGCAATATCACCGGCAATCGGCTGCTGAACCAGGTGACCAAACGATTCTTTGATTTCCTGCGCTCTGTCGACATGCTGATCTGGGCACTCTTCTTCACGCGTGCCTTCGGCCCCGGGCCGCTCGCGGGCATGTCAGCAATCTTCTTCACTGATACTGGCACGCTTGGAAAACTCTATTCCGAAGCGCTCGAAAATATCGACGACAAGCAGCGCGAAGGGGTGAAATCCGTTGGTGCCTCGCCACTTGCCGTACAGCGCTTCGGCGTGCTGCCGCAGGTGCTGCCGCTGTTTGCCAGCCAGGCCCTGTATTTCTGGGAATCCAACACGCGCTCGGCGACGATCATCGGTGCGGTCGGCGCCGGCGGCATCGGCCTCAAGCTCTGGGAAGCCATGCGCACCAATTCCGACTGGGAAAACGTCGCCTACATGGTTATGCTGATTCTCGTCGTGGTCTTCATTTTCGACGGCCTGTCGAATGCCTTGCGCTCGCGCTTGATGGGGCAGAAAGCGCATTGAATTTCGTCGGATAAATTTAACGCCGGACAGGTCGCGCGCATCACGATATTGTCACGGAAACCGGGTAGCGACACGGCCACGAGCCGTTGCTCGCCCGCGCCGCTTGTCTTCAAGTCTATCCTTGCAGGGGAATGACGCTTTTGCGTTACGCATTGTATTTCACGCCGCCGGAAGACCATCCGCTGTCCCACGCGGCGCAACACTGGCTGGGAAGCAACCCGTTCAAGGGCGGTATTTCTCCCCAGACGGTCGTCCCGGGTTTTTCGCCGGAAGAGCTGCGCGACCTAACGATGGATCCGCGCCGCTATGGTTTTCACGGCACGCTGAAGGCGCCTTTCGAACTGGCGCCAGGCAAGGTTGAAACGCAATTGTTGCAGGCGCTGGACGAGTTTTCCGCCGAATGCGATGCCTTCGAGATACCTGTAATGAGACTTGGCCAGCTCGGACCGTTTTTCGCGCTGGTTCCGGCGGCGGACAATGCCGCTCTGCAGGCGCTGGCCGACGAGACCGTCCGGCGTTTCGAGCCTTTTCGGGCGCCACTGTCCGAGGCGGATATTGCCAGGCGCAAGCCGGAGGAACTGACGGAGAGCGGTCGCCGCAACCTGATGGCATGGGGATATCCCTATGTTTTCGAAGACTTCCGCTTTCATATGACGCTGACCGGCAAGGTACCGGCGGAGCGACGTCCTGCGATGCGGGATGCGCTCGAGCAACGATTTGGTGCCTTTATCGGCCAGCCGCTGCGCATCGATACGGTAGCATTGTTTATAGAGCCGCAGCGCGGCGCACCGTTCACCGTGCATTCTCTTTTGCCGCTTGGCGGCACGTCTAAACGAAAGATGTCCTGATATGACCGTTGAATTCGTTCTGTCCAATGCAATGATCGTGCTTGAAAACGAAATCGTTGCCGGTTCCGTTCTGATCCGAGATGGATTGATCGCCGATATTTCGGCCGGTGCAAGCCGTTCTGGCGAGGATCTGGAGGGCGATTACCTCATTCCCGGTCTGGTCGAGCTGCACACGGATCACCTGGAATCGCATTACTCGCCGCGCCCCGGTGTCCGCTGGCTGAAGATGGCGGCAATCCAGGCGCATGATGCGCAGATCGCCACCGCCGGCATCACCACGGTGTTCGACTGCCTGCGCATGGGCTCTGACGAAGACGGCGGCTTCGAAACCGGCGAAATGCGCGAGATGGCGGATGCGCTGGCGCTGGCCGCCAAGGAAAACCGGCTGCGTGCCGACCACCGAATCCACCTGCGTTGCGAGGTCTCGACCGACAACGTGCTGGAGCATTTCCAGGAATTCGAAAACGATCCTCAGGTCGGCCTCGTCTCGCTGATGGATCATGCGCCGGGCCAGCGTCAGTTTCAAACGATGGATCAGTACACGCTCTACTACAAGACCAAGCGCGGCCTGTCCGATGAGGCCTTTGCCGCCTTCGTTGCCCGCCAGAAGGCGCTATCCGACAAATATGCCGGCCCGCATCGCACGGAGATCGTCAGGGCCTGTGCCGAGCGCGGCATCACGGTGGCCAGCCATGACGATGCGACGCTCGAGCATGTCGAGGAATCAGTCGGCTTCGGCATCCGGCTTGCGGAATTCCCGACGAGCTTCGAGGCGGCCGAGGCTTCGCACAAGGCGGGCCTGAGCGTCCTCATGGGTGCGCCGAACATCGTGCGCGGCAAGTCGCATTCCGGCAATATCGCCGCTCGTGATCTTGCCGCCCGCGGTGTCCTTGATGTGCTTTCGTCGGACTATGTGCCGTTCAGCCTGATCCAGGCCCCGTTCGTATTGTCCGACGGGCTGGAAACCGTCAGCCTGCCGCAGGCGCTGGCGATGGTCACCGCGACCCCGGCGCGTACTGTCGGGCTCGACGATCGCGGTCGCATCGAGCCCGGGCTGCGGGCCGACCTCGCGCGCGTGCATCGCTCGAACGGCATCCCGGTCGTTCGCTCCGTCTGGCGCGAAGGACGGCGGGTCGCCTGATGCAGGGGCAGATCGCGGCCCGTCCGGGCACGATGATCGTCGTCGTCGGACCGAGCGGCGCCGGCAAGGACAGCGTCATCGATTTCGCCCTGCGCCATCTCGGCCCGAACGAGACCGTACATCTGGTGCGGCGCGCCATCACCCGGCCGCAGGATGCCGGCGGCGAGGATCATGAAGGCCTTTCTCCCGCCGATTTCGATGCCCGGCTTTGTGCGGACGAATTCGCGGTGGCCTGGGAGGCGCATGGGCTGAAATATGGAATTCCGAGAAATACCCTCGATCGCATCGGCGCCGGCCAGACATTGATCGCCAATGGCAGCCGTGCGACGCTCGCCCAGTTCCGGCGCGTCTTTCCGCAGCTGGTGATCGTCCAGATCACCGCCTCGGCGGACGTACTGGCCGAACGCCTCCTGGCGCGGGGTCGCGAAAGCGAGGCCGATATCCGGCTCAGGCTGTCGCGCGCAACGCCGCAGCTCGCCGACAAGGACATGGTCGTCATCGACAACAGCGGTCCGCTGGAAATTGCAGGCACGCACTTCGCCAATCTGGTTGCAAAATTCGCTGTCGGGGAGCGGCTCGGCAACAGTCGGATCGTAAACCCGTCCTGACGACTTGACGGCCTTCAAAAGGCGATCTGAACTTTCATCGACCGGCTGCGATCGCCAGCCGTGTCGAAAGCCTTGACCGCATCCTCGAGCGGGAAAATTTCCGTCAGCAAGGGTTTCACATCGACGCGCCGCTGATTGATCAGCGAGACGGCGAGCGCGAACTCCTCGTGGAAGCGGAAGGTGCCGCGCATGTCGATTTCCTTGGAAACGACGAGGTTCTGCGGAATGGACACGTCTCCGCCGAGACCGAGCTGCATCAGGATGCCGCGCGGTTTGAGCACTTCGAGACCTGAGCGCACCGCGCGTTCGTTGCCGGATGCCTCGAACATCACGTCGAACGTGCCCTTGTTGGCGGAATAGGCTGATAGTGCTTCGGCATTCGTCGTGACGTTGATTGTCCGGTCGGCACCGATGACGCGGGCCTTGTCGAGTACGGTATCCATGACGTCGGTGGCGACGATCTCCTGCGCGCCATGGGCGCGGGCTGCCAGAATGCAGAGCGCACCGATCGGTCCACAGCCGGTGACCAGCACTTTCTTGCCCAGCAGAGAGCCAGCCCGGTTCACCGCATGCAGCGTTACCGCAAAGGGCTCGGCAAAGGCCGCCTCGTTGATCGAAACGCCCTCTGCAACCTTGTGGCACTGCCAGCCTTCCGCGATCAGCCGTTGGCGGAAAGCGCCCTGTATGTGCGGCATCGGCATGGCGCTGCCGTAAAAGCGCATATTGAGGCAATGGTTCTGCAGCCCCTTCAGGCAATAGTCGCACTGACCGCAAGGACGGCTCGGCGACACCGCGACACGGTCACCGACGGCAAGGCCCGAAACGCCATCGCCTAGCGCCTTGATGGTGCCCGCGACCTCATGTCCGAGGATCATCGGTTCACGCAGGCGGATCGCGCCAAAGCCGCCGTGATTATAGTAATGCAGGTCGGAGCCGCAGATACCGCCGGCCTCAATGGCGACCTCGACCTGACCCTGTCCCGGCATACCGGTCTCGGTCTCCTCGATGCGCAGGTCTTTTGCCGCGTGGATGACGATCGATTTCACGGAATTCTCCCTCAGGCAACGGGTGTCAAAAGCTCTTTGCCGGAAAAATGTGCGGCGAGATTGTCGCGAACCAACTTCCCCATGGCCTGCCGGGTTTCGACCGTACCACTGCCGTGATGGGGATGCAGCACGACATTCGGCAGGGTCAGGAACCGGGCATCGATCTTCGGTTCGTTGCGGAAGACATCAAGGCCCGCGCCCCTGATCCGGCCATGTTCCAAAGCGTCGAGCAGGGCTGCCTCATCGACAGTGGTGCCGCGTGAAATATTGATCAGGATGCCGTCCGGCCCGAGTGCGGAAAGAACTTCGGCATCGATCAGGTCTTTCGTGCCTTCGCCGCCGGAAACGATGACGATCAGGAATTCCGCCCAGTCGGCAAGCAATGCGGCGGTATCGAAATAGCGATGCGCGACATCCGCCTTCGGCGTGCGGCTGGTATAGGCGATCTCGCAATCGAACCCGCTGGCGCGGCGGGCGATGGCCTGGCCGATGCGGCCCATGCCGACAATGCCGACCTTCTTGCCGCAGACGCGGGTGACGAGCGACATGTTGCCCTTTGCCCAGGACCCGTCGCGCACGAAGCGGTCTGCCTGCGGGATCTGGCGGGCGGTGGCAAGCATCAGGGCAATGCCGAGATCGGCAACGTCGTTCGTCAGCACGTCCGGCGTGTTGGTGACCTTGATGCCATGGGTACGGGCATAGGAAAGATCGATGGCATCGGTGCCGACCCCGTAGCAGGACACGATCTCCAGCTTCGGGAAGCGGCGCATGAGATCGGCCGAGGCACCGAGTTCGCCGCGCGTCGCGATCGCCCGGACATTGGCATTGATCCGGTCGATGAAGGCATCGCGGTCCACAGCCTCCCAAAGCCTGTAGGCGGTATAGGTGGCATCGATCGCGTCCATGTCCCATACAGGATAAGCGCCGACCATGGCGATTTCCGGTTTCGTCATATTTCCCTCCCAGAAGCCTGTTGACCTTGAATATGTTATCGATAACATTGCTGTCAAGAGTGTCGTCGTGGAGGTCCTGAGCGCTTATCGTTCCCGACCAGACACGAGATCGCGACAGGCCGACAGATTGTCGGCAGAGGGGGAGATGCAAAAAATGTCAAAGACAACAGCGCAATCGGTCGCGGTCATCGGCGCGGGCATCATGGGCTCGGCGATTGCCACGCGCCTGATCGAAGCCGGCCAGCGGGTATCGGTCTTCGACCTCGATCCGGATAAGATGGCGGCGCTCGCCGACAAGGGTGGGCTTGCTGCAAGCTCCGTCGCGGAAGCGACGCGCCAGAGCGACTTCGTGATTCTTAGCCTCAACCACGCCAATATCGTCCGGGCGGCGGTCTTCGGATCGGAGGGCGTTGCTACGGCCGCTTCCGCAAGCAAGATCCTGATCGACATGTCATCGATCGATCCGGCCGAAACGGCCCAGATGGCGGAAAAACTTAAAACCGAGACGGGGATGAAATGGGTCGATTGCCCCTTGTCCGGCGGCGTTCCCGGCGCGCTGGGCGGGCGTTTGACGGTGATGGCCGGAGGTGCTGAGGCAGATTTCGAGCAGGCTCGAGCTGTCATGCAGCATCTCTGCCGAAACTATACGCTGATGGGACCAAACGGCGCCGGGCAAACGGTCAAACTCATCAACCAGCTGTTCTGCGCCGTGCTGTTTCAAGCGGTGGCGGAGGCTGTCAAGATCGCCGAGGCCGGCGGCGTCGATGCCTCGGTTATTCCGGCAGCGCTTGCCGGTGGTCGCGCCGATTCTGCGATCCTGCAGGAGTTCATGGCCAAGTTTGCCGCCCGCGACCACACGCCGACGGGCCGGATCGACAACATGCTGAAGGATCTCGATTCGCTTCAGGCCTTTGCCCTGAAGACCAAGACCCCGATGCCGATGACCGGGCAGGTGGTTGAAATTCACCGGCTGCTTTGCGCGGCCGGTTTAGGGTCGCGCGATTCGGCGGAAATGATGCGGCTGCTCGACGGTTCGCTTGCCTGACCAAATTGAAACGTGCTCTCGAGTGGCCTTGACAGCGCAAATATGTTAGCGATAACATACAATCATCAGCCGGCTTTGGGAGGAGCAATGTTGACCGATCGCACGCTCATCGATTTTCAGGGGATCACCAAGGATTTCGGCGGAACGCGTGCGCTGTCGGATGTCTCGATCAATCTCCAGGAAGGCGAAATCCTCGCTCTCCTAGGGGAGAACGGTGCAGGAAAATCGACGCTGATCAAGACGCTGGCCGGGATTTACAGGCCGGACGCGGGGCAGATCCTGTTTCGCGGCGAGCCCTACCAGCACCGCCCCCCGCGTCCCAACGAGCGCCAGCCCGTTGCCTTCATCCATCAGGATCTCGGTCTGATCGAATGGATGACGGTCGGCGAGAATGTCGGCCTGGCGCAGGGGTTTTCACTTCGGTCGAAACTGATCGACTGGCGCAGCACCGAAGAGCGGGCGCGGGAGGCGCTGCGTCTCGTGGGCTGCGACTTCGATCCGACGACCCGCGTCCAGGACCTGACGCGCACCGAAAAATCGCTCGTGGCGATCGCCCGCGCATTGGCCGTCGAAGCCGATGTGCTGGTGCTGGACGAGCCGACCGCCAGCCTTCCCGCAGATGAGGTCGATCGTCTGTTCGATGCGATCCGGCCGCTGAAGGAACGCGGCGTCGGCATGATCTATGTATCGCACCGGCTCGACGAAATTTTCCGCATTGCCGACCGCGTCGCCGTGCTGCGCGACGGCAAGCTGGTCGGCCAGAAGCCGGTTGCTGAGACCAGGCCGGCCGAACTGGTCGAGATGATCGTCGGGCGCCCGGCCGACCAGTTGTTTGCGAAGGCCGAAACGGTGCCGGGCGACACCATCGTCGCGGTGCGCGACATGGTTTGCGCCGGGGCAGGTCCGGTTTCCTTCGATGTCCGCCGGGGCGAGCTTCTCGGTCTTGCCGGCCTGCGTGGCGCCGGGCAGGAATTGATCGGCCGGGCGCTGTTCGGCTGCGAAGGCTTCGGCGGGACGGTTACCATTCACGGGAGTGCGCCCGATCTGTCGAGTCCGGTTGCCGCCATGGCCTCCGGCGTCGGCTTGATCGCACGCGATCGGACGGAAGAGTCGGTCGCCATGTCGCTGTCGTTGCGCGAAAACACTTTCATCAATCCCGGCGCCTCCGGCCGTTCGCTGTTCTCCTTCCTTTCGCCGGCTAAAGAGGCCGAGAAAGCGCGGATCATCGGCGCCAGTGTCGGGCTGAGGCCCAACAACCAGAGCCTGCCGATCGAGGCCTTGTCCGGCGGCAACCAGCAAAAGGTCGTCGTTGCCCGCTGGCTCGTCACCGGCCGCAAGCTTCTGATCGCCGAGGATCCGACGGCCGGCGTCGATGTCGGCGCCAAGGCCGAGATCTACCGGCTGATCGCGCAGGCCGTCGAGGCGGGGCTGGCGGTCATCGTCGTATCCACCGATTTTGAAGAAATCGCACATATCTGCCACCGCGCACTGGTGTTCTCGCGTGGCCGGATCGTCCGCGAACTGTCGGGGTCGGCCCTGACGGTTCAGTCGGTGATCACGGCCGCGTCGGCATCGGAAGCGGCCTGAAGGGGGAAGACCAATGCAATCCATCGAATCCACCGCGCTCGAGCCGACCCGGGCCGAGCTTTCGGGCCTGTCCTTGGGGCAGAAGATCATGCGCTTCATCCCGGTTTACGGGCTGGTCATCCTGATGGTCTCTCTGATCGTGCTCTTCTCGATCCTTTTGCCCTCCACCTTTCCGACGCTGCTCAACCTGCGTTCGATCGTTTCCGACAAGGCCATCATCGCGCTTCTGTCGCTGGCGGCAATGATCCCGATGGCATCCGGCCGCATCGATCTGACAGTCGGATACGGCATCGTTCTCTGGCATATTCTGGCGATCAGCCTGCAGACCATGTACGGCGTGCCATGGCCGGTCGCGGTCCTGATCGTGCTTGCACTCGGCGCTCTGACGGGTTTTCTCAACGGACTTCTGGTCGAGATCGCCCGCATCGATTCCTTTATCGCCACGCTCGGAACGGGCACTGTCCTCTATGCACTGGCGCTCTGGCACACCGGCGGCCGGCAGGTGGTCGGCGTTCTGCCGGAGGGCTTCTATGCCTTGAACGGTACCATGATCTTCGGCCTGCCGATCACGGGTTTCTACGTGCTTGGGCTGGCGATCGCGCTGTGGCTGATCCTCGAATATCTGCCGATCGGCCGCTACGTCTACGCCATCGGCGCCAATCCGAAAGCCGCGGCGCTGAACGGCATTCCGGTTCGCCGCTTCGTCATGGGGGCCTTCATCTCGTCCGGCGTCCTTGCCGCCCTTGCAGGCGTCCTGCTTGCTTCCAAGCTTCGCATCGGCCAAGCCAGCGTCGGCCTTGAATATCTGCTGCCGGCTCTTGTCGGCGCCTTTCTCGGCTCGACCACGATCAAACCCGGCCGGGTCAATGTCTGGGGCACGATGACCGGCGTGGTCATCCTCGCGGTCGGCATTTCCGGCATCCAGCAATTCGGCGGCTCTTTCTTCGTCGAGCCGCTGTTCAACGGCGTGACGCTTCTCGTGGCGATCGGCATTGCCGGTTATGCCCAGAGGCGCCGCGGTACGGTTTCGAAGGCTCCGCCGGCAAAGGGAAAATGAGGGCGGGCGGGCCTGGACGACAGATCATCAATCAATGGGAGGAACGACAATGAAACGCAGAACAGTCTTGCAGATGTCCATCGCCATGATGGCGCTGATCGCGGCAGGCCCGGCACTGGCCGATCCGATGGCGGACGCCAAGGGGGTCGTCGATAAATACGCCGTGCGCGTCACGACATGGGACGGACCGAAGGAGAGCCCCAAGGCGCAGGAGGGCAAGACCATCGTCGTGCTTGCCGGCGACCTAAAGAATGGCGGCATTCTGGGCGTCACCACCGGCGTCGAGGAAGCGGCCGCGGCCATCGGCTGGGAGGTCAAGGTTCTTGATGGCGCAGGTTCGATCGGTGGCCGTACGGCGGCCTTCGGGCAGGCCATGGCGCTGAAGCCGGCCGGAATCATCATCAATGGCTTCGACGCCGTCGAACAGGGTCCGGCGATGGCCGAAGCCAAGGCAGCCGGCATTCCGCTGGTCGCGTGGCATGCAGGCCCGACGATCGGCCCGGACGAGGCAAACGGCCTGTTCGCCAACGTCTCGACGGATGCGATGGAAGTGTCGAAGGCCGCCGCCGACTGGGCCTATGTCGATGCCAAGGGCAAGCCGGGCGTGGTGATCTTCACGGATTCCACCTATGCGATCGCCATCGCCAAGGCCGACCGGATGAAGGAAGAAATCGAAAAGCTCGGCGGCAAGGTGCTTGAATATGTCGATACGCCGATCGCCGAAACCTCGCAGCGCATGCCGCTGCTCACCACGTCGCTGCTGCAGCGCTACGGCGACGAATGGACCCATTCGCTGGCGATCAACGATCTTTATTTCGATTTCATGGGTCCGTCGCTGGCCGCAGCCGGCAAGGGCGGCGCAGATGCGCCGATCAACGTCGCGGCCGGTGACGGCTCGGAATCGGCCTATCAGCGCATTCGCGCCGGCCAGTTCCAGAAGGTTACGGTTGCCGAACCGCTCAACCTGCAGGGTTGGCAGCTGGTCGACGAGTTGAACCGCGCCTTTGCCGGCGAAAAATGGTCGGGCTACCTGTCACCGCTGCATGTGGTCACTTCCGAGAACGTCGAATTCGACGGCGGTCCGAAGAACACCTTCGACCCGGATAACGGCTATCGCGACGAATACAAGAAACTCTGGGGCAAGATGTAAGCCTCCCGGAAGCGAGGCGCCGCGAATGGCGCCTCCATTCCTTCCCGTCATCCCTGTACTGAAAGTCTCGTCATGATCATTCGCTATGCTCTGTTCGAAGGTGAAATCCATGCTGGCCGCGAGGCCGAGTTCCGGACCTATGTAAAGGAACGTCTGGTGCCGTTGTGGACCACCTTTCCGGGGGCTGAGGAAGTGCGTGTTTTGGATGGCACCGATCGCGACGAGGGCGCACCCAATTTTGCCATGGCGCTCGCCATACGCTATCCGGACATGGCGGCCTGCGAAAAGGCGTTGCAGTCGGATGTGCGCTTCAAGAGCCGCGAAGTCACGGCCGGTCTTCTGACCATGTTCAGCGGCAAGGTCCATCACCACGTATTCGACGCGAACCAGTATGCGGTCTCGAACGCGTAAGCGCCATCGTCCGGCTTTTAAAACGCGCTAACGGCGATGCAAGGTGACGGGCAGTCCGCCGCGGGGCCGCAAGGTCAGCCGGCATTGCGGCTCGACCCGCGCGTCTTCGGCAACCCGGACCTTGAAACGCTGGGCGATGATGGCGAGGCAGAGAATCGATTCCGTCAGCCCGAACTGCAGGCCTGGGCAGACGCGGGGGCCGCTGGCAAAGGGAATATAACTGTAGGGAATCGGCTTGCCGCCATTCAGGAACCGCTCCGGCTTGAACAGGTTGGCATCCTTGAAAAAGGCTTCCGTCCGATGCAGCAGCCAGGGCACGATGAGGATCAATGACGCCGGCTTCACGTCGATATCGCCGATCCTGTCGGCCGATGTTGCCTGCCGCGCGAGGATCGGCACCGGCGGGTAAAGCCGCAGCGTTTCCTCGATCACGGCGCGGCACCATTCGAGCTTGGGAACGTCGTCCAGCGTCGGCACATTGCCGCCGCACACCCGTTCGATTTCCTCGTGCAGCGATTTCTCGACCCATTGCGCTCGGGAAAGCAGGTACCAGGCCCAGGTCAGGGTGGCTGCCGTCGTTTCATGACCGGCCATGAAGATGGTCGCCGCCTCGTTGCGCAGTGCGACCAGATCGAGTTTCAGCTCCGGATTGCGGCTCTGACGGCGCACGAGAAGCTCGACCATTGAATTGTTGTCGCCGCGGCCGGCCAGATGATCCTCGACTACCTTGTCGATGATCCCGTGGATGCGCGCGACCGAGCGGCGCAGCTTCGGCGTTCGCAGCACCGGCAGGCCTTCGTCGAAACCGAGGAAATAGCCGATATTGATGGAATCGATCAGCGACTGGTAGCTGGTGAATCCGTCGGTGACGGCATTGGCGGCATCCTCGCCGAGATCGTTGCCGAAGACGCTGCGGGAAATGATCTCCGCCGTCAGACCGGCCATTTCGTAGAGAGCGTTGACGCTTGCGCCGTCCGGCATCTCGTTCCAGCGCTGCACGAGTTCGCTGGAGGTATTCTCCATGATCCTGCCGAAGGCCGGAACGCGGTTCTTGTGGACGATGTCGTTGACCAACGGCCGCCGCTGTTTCCAGGTCTCGCCGTCCGAGATGAACAGGCCGTCGCCGAGCAGGAATTCCAGCGCGCGGCGCATCTGCGGCGATTTGCGCTCGAAATTCTCGTGCCGCGTCGCGACGACATATTTGATCGCGTCCGGCGAGTTGACGATCACCAGTTGCCGGCCAAGCAGCTTCATGGTGGAGACGCGGTTCGTATAGTCGTTCTTGCGCCAGATCGACAGGAAGTCGTGCCGCGCTTTCAAAATCAGATTGAGAGGCTTACCGGATTTGCCCTTGTAATAATCCGCATGCGCCGGCTCCAGCATGTCCTTGCCGCGTTTTTCGACGATGTCAGTCGTTTGCCGAAAACTCGCAAACATGTCCGGCTGCCCCAGCAAAACGGGATCGCCTGAGCGTATCCCGGAAGAATTTCGTTGCTCATCGGATAGCAGCAATTTGCGGGCGCGCAAAATTCTTTCCTGCAACAAAAAACCTGCCGTAAAATACGGCAGGTTTTCAAGGCTGGAGGTGTGTCTCTCTTCAGCGAAGGGCCGCGCAGGCCGTTGCAATCCGTTCCAGAGCGACGGTCAGTTCCGCTTCCGATGTCGCATAGGAAATCCGGAAGAACGGCGACAGGCCGAAGGCCGACCCGGGGACAACTGCAACATGGGCGTCGTCGAGCAGATAGGCGCAGAAGTCTGTGTCTGTCTCGATGTGCTTGCCTGCGGGTGTCGTCTTGCCAAGCATGCCGGCGCAGCCGGAGAAGGTGTAGAAGGCGCCTTCCGGCGTGCGGCAGTCGAGACCGTCGATGGCATTGAGCGCCGAGACGACGAGATCTCGGCGGCGCTGGAAGCTTTCGGTGCGTTCTTTCAGGAAGTCCTGCGGCCCGTTCAGCGCGGCGACCGAGGCTGCTTGGCTGATCGAGGAGGGGCAGGACGTTGCCTGGCTCTGCACCACGGCCATGGCCTTGATGAGATCGCGCGGACCACCGGCATAGCCGATGCGCCAGCCGGTCATGGCATAGGCCTTGGAAACGCCGTTGACGGTCAAGGTCCGGTTTTTCAATGCTGGTTCAAGCGCTGCCGGCGTGACGAATTTGAAGTCGTCATAGACGATATGCTCGTACATGTCGTCGACCAGCAGCCAGACATGCGGGTGTTTCATGAGCACGTCGAGCAGCGGGCGGTAGTCTCTGGCGCTATAGGCGGCGCCCGACGGATTGGACGGCGAATTCAGCATGACCCAGCGGGTCTTCGGCGTAATTGCGGCTTCCAGCTGCTCGGCTGTCAGCCGGAAACCGGCGTCCGCGTTGCAGGCGATGAGAACCGGCTTGCCCTCGGCGATTTCGACGATATCCGAATAGGAGGTCCAGTAAGGCGTCGGGATGATGACTTCATCGCCGCGGTTCAGCGTCGCCATCATCGCATTGAAGAGGATCTGCTTGGCACCGGTCGCCACCGTGATCTCGTCGAGGTCGTAGGAGACGGCGTTTTCACGGGCGAATTTGTCCCGGATCGCCTGTTTCAGCTCAGGCGTCCCATCGAGGGCGGTATATTTGGTCTTGCCGCCCTGGATGGCGTCGCAGGCTGCCTGCTTGACGTGGTCCGGCGTGTCGAAATCGGGTTCGCCGGCGCCGAGAATGATCACCGGCTTGCCGTCGCGCTTCATGGCCTGCGCCCGGGCGCCGATCTTCAGGATCTGCGAAACGCCGATCGTGGAGATTCGCGAGGCGGGCGCAAAGCCCGCCTCTTCAACCTGTGTATTGATGTTCATCATCGATCCTATGGATTATTCGATATCGAACGATACGCCCTGTGCCAGCGGCAGGGCCTTCGAATAGTTGATCGTGTTGGTGGCGCGGCGCATGTAGGCGCGCCATGCGTCCGAGCCGGATTCGCGGCCGCCGCCGGTTTCCTTTTCGCCGCCGAACGCGCCGCCGATTTCAGCGCCTGATGTGCCGATGTTGACGTTGGCGATGCCGCAATCCGAACCGTCAGGCGAAAGGAAACGCTCGGCTTCCTGCAGGTCGAGCGTAAAGATCGACGAGGACAGGCCGGCACCAACCGCATTGTGATCGGCAACGGCGGCATCAAAATCGCTGTACTTCATGACATAGAGGATCGGCGCGAAGGTTTCTTCGGTCACCGGACCGTCCTGCTTCGGCATTTCGACCAAGGCCGGCTTCACATAATAGCTGTTGGCATGGCCGAGATCGACGCGTTCGCCGCCGGTGATCGAGCCGCCATGGGCTTTCGCTTCGGACAGCGCCTTCTGCATATTGTCGAAAGCCGGCTTGTCGACCAGCGGGCCGACGAGGGCGGTGGATTCCAGCGGGTTGCCGACGGAAACGCTCGAATAGGCCTTCTTCAGGCGCGGAACGAGCTGGTCGTAGACGCTTTCATGGACGAACAGGCGGCGCAGCGTCGTGCAACGCTGGCCGGCCGTGCCCATTGCACCGAAGGCGATGGCGCGGAGCGCCATGTCGAGATCGGCCGACGGGCAGACGATGCCGCCATTGTTGCCGCCGAGTTCGAGGATGGCGCGGGCAAAGCGCTTGGCAAGGCGCGGACCGACATCGCGGCCCATGCGGGTGGAGCCGGTGGCCGAAACCAGCGGAACCTTCGGGTGATCGACCATGACTTCGCCGATGGTGCGGTCGCCGATCAGGACCTGCGTCAAGCCTTCCGGTGCGTCGCCGAAGCGCGCAATGGCGCGATCAAGGATAGCCTGCGATGCAAGCGCGGTGAGCGGGGTCTTTTCCGACGGCTTCCAGACGACGGCATTGCCACAGACGAGTGCGAGCGCCGAGTTCCAGGCCCAGACGGCAACCGGGAAGTTGAAGGCGGAGATGACGCCGATGACGCCAAGCGGATGCCAGGTTTCCATCATGCGGTGGCCGGGACGTTCGGTCGCAATGGTCAAGCCGTAGAGCTGGCGGGAGAGACCGACGGCGAAATCGCAAATGTCGATCATTTCCTGGACTTCGCCGAGGCCTTCCGAGGTGATCTTGCCCGCTTCGATCGAAACCAGACGGCCGAGGTCCGCCTTGCTGGCGCGCAGTTCCTCGCCGAGCAGGCGGATCAGTTCGCCGCGCTTCGGCGCCGGAACCAAGCGCCAGGCGCGAAACGCTGCGTCGGCCTTTTCGATCTTTCTGGCAGCTTCAGCGGCCGAAACCGTCTTCAGGCTGGCGATCTGCTCGCCTGTGACCGGCGAGAAGGAGGCCATGTCGCCGCCTGTGTAGAGATCCTTGGAGACGCCGAGCTTCTCCAGAAGGGCGGCGGTTTCCTGAACGACATTCACCGTCTTCGTTGCAATGTTCATGATGAGCAAACTCCCGTTTTGTCTGAAGGACTATCCGAAGCGTACCGCGCCGAGGGCTCCCGGCGAGGTGATGGCCTTGAGGCCTTGGGCCAAGTCCTTGATCTTCTGTTGCGTATAGAGGTCGTAATAGGCCTGGTTTTTCCGGCCGATGGCGTGTTCGGCACTGAAGCTGCCGTTGAAATCCTGGACAGCGACGGCAAATACCCAGTCGCGCAGCCGCTGTTCGAAAGCCGTGTCCGATGCCGAGGCGCTGTCCTTTGGTACCACCAGATTGAAATGCACGCCGCCATCGCCGATATGGCCGAAATCGCAGATGGTCACGTCCGGAAAAGCCTTTGGCATATCGGCCTTCATCCGATCGCAGAAGGCCATGATATCACCCCTGCGGAAGGAAAGATCAAACGCGATCAGTTTTCCGGAATGCTTCACGCCTTCCGAAAGGGCATGGCGCAAGGCCCACATTTCATGGGCCGGGCCGACGAAGGCATCGGAAAGTGGCGCTACTTCGGTTTCCCAGATTTCGGCGAGAACCGTTTCCAGCACCGCATCGAGCGACTGCTCGCCCTCGCGCGACGCCCAGGTGCGGGAAATCTCGGCGAGGATCACATAGTCAGGCACGTTGCCGCCCTGAAAAGGGTTCTTCAACGAAGGCACATGATCGAGCGCCGCCGTAACCGAATTTTTCGAGATGCCCTCAAAGGCGGAGAGGTAGGCGCCGAGCCTGTCTTCCATGGCCCGCAACAACGGCATCACATGGGCGCCGCTCGTCGGAACCAGATAGGCGGTCGCCACCTGCTTCGGCAGGGCTTCCAGATTCAGCACGCATTCGGTGATGATGCCGAAGGCGCCGGATGTGCCGATGAAGGCGTGTTTCCAGTCGATGCCGGTGTTGTTCTTGCGCAGGTCCGAAGTCAAGTCGAGGATCGTGCCCTCATCGTCAGCCAGGACCACCTTGATGCCGAGCGCATTGCGGCGCACGTCGCCATATTTCAGGAAGCGCGAGCCGCCGGTGTTGGTCGCCAGCATGCCGCCAAGGCGCGGGTCGGCACCGAGATCGATAGGGAAGAACAGGCCATGTTTTTCGAGCTTCTGGTTGACGTCCGACAGCCGGAAACCGGCGTCGGCATGCAGCGAGCGGTTGTCGAGATCGAGATCGAAACGCCGGGTCATGCGATCGAGGCTGATAACCGCCTGCGCGCCGGTCAAATCCGGGGTCGAGCCGGAAACGAGGCCGGTATTGCCGGACTGTGGAATGAGGGCGATGCCGTTTTTTACGCAATAGGCAACGGCCGCCGATACCTCTTCGGTGGTCTGCGGACGCAGGACAATGGCTGCACTGCCTTCATCATAGCGTGCGCCGGTCTGGTAGGCAGCCATGTCCGCGCCCTCGGTGACAATACCCTTGTCTCCGAGGATGGCGGTCAGCGCTGCGATATGCTCTTTCTCGATCATCGCTCCAGCTTTACTCCGCAGCCTCAGCGGAAGAAAGCATCTGCCTGACATCGGCGATCGAAGCCTGCTCGATCCCGGCATAGTGGTCGAATTCGTTCAGCACTTTCGCGCCGAGATCGCGCTCGAAACGCTGCTGGTTTGGGCTCGCGACAAAATCCTGCGCGGCGTCGTCGCCGAGGTTGGACTGGAAGATGCCGGCGGCACTGACGGGGAGGAAGTCCTCGTAGACGATCGGGTCGAACTGCACGAGGCCATCGGCGATCAGGCTGTCGACGCTCCGGGATGCATCGGCGGTCGCCTTGCGACCCTTGGGGGTCAGCGAATAGGCGAAATAGCCGAGGCCTTCGGCACGAATGCCGGCCCAGCTGTCCGGGAAAGGGATGAAGGCGTCGGACAGCGCCTTGTCATATTCCGCAGCGTTCGAACCGTCGGCGGCCGGGCGGATGATCTTGCGGGAAGCGTTGAGCAGGTCGTCATAGAGCGCACGGCCCTTCGGGGTCAGCGCAATGCCGCGCTGCTCGATCTCACCAAAGCGCGCGGTGTGCGAGCCTTCCTTCCAACTGCCGTCTTCAGCCTGGAAAGAAACCGGCTCTTCAAGCGCCTTGAACGACGTCTGGCGCAGGAGGATCGGGCATTTTCGGGTCGGCGGGCCTTCGATCGTTGCCTTCGGAGCGATGGCGTATTCAGGCATTTGCGCCTGCACGGCGTCGATGTCGAGCGTGCGCGGCGTCAGGTGGTTGATATGCGGTCCCTTGAAGGAGACGACATCGGCAATCAGCCGGTGCGCGTCATGCAGGCGGTGGTACATGTCCGGGCCGACATTGGCCTTGTCGTGCCAACGGAAAGTCTCCAGCGCTTCGGCAACGAAGCGCTCGGCATCGGTTTTGTCGAGCCCGCCTTGCCTTTCCGCCTTTTCCGTCAGCGCGATGGTGCCGTCGGTGAAGATCCGGCGCTTCGACAGAATTTCTTCGGCTTCCGTGCGCAGTGCCTCGTCGGCGATCAGGTCGAGCCGCAGCAACGAGGTAAAGACGCGAAACGGATTTTTCTTGAGAGCGGCATCGCCCACCGGGCGAAAGGCGGTCGAGTGCACCGGAACACCGGCGGTCGAAAGGTCGTAGTAGCCGACTGGAAACATGCCCATGACGGCGAAGACGCGGCGCATCATCGAAAGCTCATCCGGCATGCCCAAGCGGATCGCGCCGTGCCGTTCCTGCGAGATGCGTTCCAGCGAATCGGTGTCTTGTAGGCGCTCGCGCTGGGCCGGATCGGCGGCCAGCGTATCGGCATTGACCTTCGCCACCAGCGCCATCAGCGTGCCGTAGGCCGGCACTTCGTCGCGGTACATCGTCGACATCGCGGCGGAAAAAGCGGAGCGGATATCATCGGCGGATACGAAACGGGCGTTTGTCACGATGTGGCCTTTCAAAAACGAAGGGATAAAGGCTTGGTCATTCTCAATACGTATCATATATAGGCTGCATGCGCATTGATTGCGACAATTCTGACTATGGTCATGCGAGGCGAGAATGAAGTTGAGCAGGCGGCTGGTTCCGGATGTGACGACGCTGCAGGCGTTCGAATGTGCCGCGCGCCATGGCAGTTTCACGCAGGCGGCAACCGAGCTCAATCTGACGCAAAGCGCCGTCAGTCGCCAGATCAAGGATCTGGAAATCCAGCTGGGCGTGCTTCTGTTCGAGCGTGTCCGCCAGCGGGTCATCCTCTCGGATGCAGGCCAGAAATTCCTGCCCGAAGTGCGACGTCTGCTTAATCAGTCGGAGGAGCTGATGGTCCGGGCCATGGCTTCCGCCCGTTCGGAATCGACCCTCTCGATCGCGTCGCTGCCGACCTTCGGCAGTCGCTGGCTGACGCCGCGGCTGCCGGACTTCCTGAAACAGCATCCGGGAACCGTCGTCAACATCGCCTCGCGCTCGCAGCCGTTCGATTTCGAGGAGCAGAATTTCGATCTCGCCATCCACTATGGCCAGCCGGTGTGGGCGCATGCGACCTGCAGCTATCTCTGCAGCGAAGTCATTATCCCCGTTGCAAGCCCGGCGCTGATCGCCTCCCTGCCGATGAAAGATCCGCAGGAGCTGGAGGCACGGCCCCTCCTGCATCTGGCGACACGGCCGAAAATGTGGGCGCAATGGTGCGAAGCCAACGGGCTCGACATCAAATCCGCCTATCGCGGCAATCGTTTCGATCAGTTCTCCATGGTCATCGAGGCAGCAGCGGCGGGCCTCGGCATAGCATTGGTACCGCGTTACCTGATCGAGCAGGAGCTGGCGCAGGACCGGTTGCGCGTCCTGTTCGACCGGCCGATGCAGACGGAAAACAGCTATTATCTGGTCGTGCCGGAGGGAAAGCTGGAGAACCCCGTCAGTCAGGCATTTCGCATCTGGATCACCGGACAGGTGGGGTGACGGGATCCGACATGGAAATATCCCCTCGGAACATTTCGCTGCGCGAGGCGTTCCGACCGGAGCCAAAAATCAAGTCGGACCCGTTTTGAACAAAATACGCTCCTATGTTCGCCCGGAATTCTTGCGTTGCCGGGCCGGTCCGTTCGATCGCATGGCAATTCGTTCGCGCGGTGCTTCGGTCTTCTTGCAAGCTGTCGGTACTACGGCTAGAAAATGCCACTTTCGTTCATCAGATCAGCCTGAAATCAAACCAAACGGCCGCTTTCACGATCACCGTCTCCCGCTTTCGTGCCGCGCCGCGGCTTCCTTCGGCGCCAGCATAAAGGGTGATCAAAATCATGGCTGAGCAAAGTCTACGCAAGGGCCCCAAGCCCATCCGGCAAGCCGACACGAGCCGGACAACTCAACACCCGTTGGATCCAGAACCCGCACCCATGCCCCTTCACAACATGCCGTCCACGCCCCCGCGCGAGCCAGAATCGAAGCAGATCGACTATAACGATTCAATCCGCTCGACCTATTTCACCATCGATGAGCTGCATGACAGCGGCGCAAAGCTGGCGCGCGAAGGGGTGTCGGCACTTCCGGGCTTTTTCCCGTTCGAATTCCGCGCGCGTCATCGCGAAAATGAAAACGAGATTTTCCGGGTCTACAAGATTACCGCGGCCGACGTCGAGGCCGGCGCATCCATCACCCCTGCTGCCGAATGGCTGCTCGACAATCACTACCTGGTCGAGGAATCGATTCAGGAAGTGCGGCGCGATTTTCCGCGCAAATTCTATCGGCAGTTGCCGACGATCGAAGTCAACGGCACGACGATTCCGCGCACGATGGCGCTGGCCTGGCTCTATGTCGCGCATACGCATTCGACGGTCTCGCGCGAAAGCCTGACGGCGATGGTCGCCGGCTTTCAAAACCACGAGACGCTGAAGATCGGCGAACTCTGGGCGCTGCCCTCGATCGTGCGCTTCGTCCTGATCGAGAATTTGCGCCGTATCGCCATCCGGGTCGACCGGTCACGCAGCATGCGGCAGAAGGCCAACGAAGTCGCAGACCAGATCATCCGGTTGAGCGAGGCCGACAAGGTTCGGGCGCTGCTCGCCGACGTCCAGCCGCTGTGCTCCGACAATACGTTCGTGGCGCAGCTCCTGTACCGCCTGCGCGACGGTTCGCAGACCTCCGGCGTCGTCATCACCTGGCTTGAATCCCAGCTTGAAAAGCGCGGCAGCGATGTCGAGGATGCTCTGGTTGCCGAGCAGAACCGGCTTTCATCAGGCAATGCGACGATGAGCAACATCATCCGCAGCCTGCGCGAAATCGACGACAACGACTGGGCCGTCTGGTTCGAAAGCGTCAGCAAGATCGATGCGGCGCTGCGCGACGGCTCGGACTATGCCTCGCTCGATTTCGGCTCGCGCAACAAGTACCGGAACACCATCGAAAAGCTGGCGAGACGCTCGGGACATTCGGAGCTCGAAGTCACCCAGATCGCCCTTGCCATGGTCAAGGAGCCTCCGGAGCCGGACGCGGGCAACATTGCCACGCACGAGCCGAACGTCGGCGGTTTCCTCGTCGGCAGGCAGCGCCGAATCCTCGAGGAAAAGATCGGTTACCGCCCGTCGATCGTTCAATCGATCGTCCGTGCAAGCCGCAAGCTCGATTGGCTGGCGATTGCTGGCCCGAATATCATCCTGACGATCCTCGCCATGATCGCCGTCTATATATTTGTCAGCCCGATGGACATACCGAACGGTGCCAAGCTGATCATGCTTCTCCTGTTCGCGCTGCCGGCTTCGGAAGGGGCGGCGGGGCTGTTCAATACGCTCGTCACCCTCTTCGTCACGCCGTCGCGACTTGTCGGCTACGAATTCCTCGAGGGTATTCCGCAGGATGCGCGCACACTTGTCGTCGTGCCCTGCCTGATTTCCAAGCGCGATCACGTCGACGAACTCGTCCGCAATCTGGAGGTTCACTACCTCGCCAATCCGCGTGGCGAAATCTCTTTCGCGCTGCTCAGCGATTGGGCCGACAGCAAGTTCGAGGAAACGGCGACCGATCTCGACGTGCTCGACTATGCAAAGCGCGAGATCGAGACGCTGTCCGCGCGTTATGCCCATGACGGCCGGACGCGCTTCTATCTCCTGCATCGCCGCCGCCTCTACAATGAGGCAGAAGGCGCCTGGATGGGCTGGGAGCGCAAACGCGGCAAGCTGCACGAGCTCAATCTGCTTCTGCGCGGCGACCGCGATACGAGCTATCTGCCGGGTGCCGATACCGTGCCGGAAAACGTGCAATATGTGATGACGCTCGATTCCGACACGCGCCTGATGCGCGATGCGGTGACCAAGCTCGTCGGCAAGCTCTATCACCCGATCAATCGTCCGGTCGTCGATCCGGAAACGCAGAAGGTCACGGCCGGCTATGGCATTCTGCAGCCGCGGGTGACGCCATCGCTGACCACCGGCAGCGACGCCTCCGCTTTCCAGCGCATCTTTTCCATCAATCGCGGCATCGACCCTTATGTCTTCACCGTCTCGGACGTCTACCAGGACATTGCCGGCGAGGGCACGTTCACCGGCAAGGGCCTCTATCATGTCGATGCCTTCGAAGCGA
Source organism: Hyphomicrobiales bacterium (assembly GCA_900472785.1). Taxonomy (GTDB): domain Bacteria; phylum Pseudomonadota; class Alphaproteobacteria; order Rhizobiales; family Rhizobiaceae; genus Pararhizobium. The sequence goes on from UCJH01000090.1 coordinate 35,677, forward strand.
CGCTGAAGGGCAAGATCGAGGAGAATGCGGTTCTCAGCCACGACCTTCTCGAAGGGTCCATGGCGCGTTGCGCGCTGGTCACCGATGTCGAACTCGTCGAGGATTTTCCGATCCGCTACGAAGTCGAGATGTCGCGTCAGCATCGCTGGGCGCGCGGCGACTGGCAGCTGCTGCCCTACATGTTCAATCTCGCCAATGGCGTGTCGATGCTCGGCCGTTGGAAGATGTACGACAATCTGCGCCGTTCGCTGATCCCGGCAGCCTGGCTCATCGCCTCGGTGATGGGCTGGTACTACATGGAGCCGATGCAGGCGCTGATCTGGCAGGCGGTTTTGATCTTCAGCCTGTTCGTCGCCCCCACCCTGTCTCTGATCTCGGGCCTGATGCCGCGCCGCAACGATATCGTCGCGCGTGCTCATCTGCATGCCGTTCTCTCGGAAATACAGGCGTCGAACGCGCAGGTCGCGCTACGCATCGTCTTCATCGCCCATTCGGCGGCGATGATGCTGGATGCGATCGTACGCTCGATCTACCGCACCTTCGTCAGCGGCAAGCTGATGCTGGAATGGCGCACCGCTGCCCAGGTGCAGAGCTCCGCAGGCGGTACGATCCTCGATTACTACCGGTCCATGTGGATCGCGCCGGTGTTGGCCATCGTCTCGCTGGCGCTTGCCGCGGTTTCCGAAACCGGCCTGCCCTTCATCGGCGTCCCGTTCGCCCTGCTCTGGATACTGTCGCCGGCGATTGCCTGGTTCGTCAGCCAGTCGGCCGAAACCGAGGACCAGCTCGTCGTATCGGATGAGGTTGTCGACGACTTCCGGAAAATTGCACGCCGGACCTGGCGCTATTTCGAGCAATTCGTCAACAAAAGCCAGAATTTCCTGCCGCCGGACAATTTCCAGGAAATTCCGCATCCGATTCTCGCGGAGCGGACATCGCCCACCAATATCGGCGTTTATCTCCTGTCGGTGATGTCCGCCCGAGATTTCGGCTGGATCGGTTTCGAGGAAACGATCAGCCGCCTCGAACAAACGGTTGCGACGATCGACCGGATGCCGAAATTCCGCGGCCATCTCTATAACTGGTACAAGACCGACACCCTCGAGCTGATGGAGCCGCGCTACGTCTCGGCCGTCGACAGCGGCAACCTGGCTGGCCATCTGATCGCCGTCTCGTCCATGTGCCGCGAATGGGCGGAGGCGCCTTCGGCCCATGTTCAGGGCAGCCTCGACGGCATCGGCGATGTCGCTGCCATTCTGTCCGAAGTGCTGGCCGACCTGCCGGACGACCGCAAGACCGTGCGACCGCTGCGCCGCCTGATGGAAGAACGGATCGCCGGCTTCCTGAACGCGTTGACCGCCGTCAAGCGCGAGCGCGAATTTGCCTCGATCCGCGTCATCAATCTCGCCGTATTGGCCCGCGATATTCACAAGCTGACGGCCAATCTCGACCACGAGGTCAAGAACGCGCACAGCGGTGAGGTGACGAAATGGGCCCTGTCGCTAGTCAACACCTGCGAGGCGCATATTTCCGACAGCGTTTTCGATCTCGGTGCGATCGAGGCTTTGCGCCAGCGGCTGGTGGTCATCCGCGACCGGGCGCGGGACCTCGCCTTCTCGATGGATTTCAGCTTCCTGTTCCGCCCCGAGCGGCGCCTGCTGTCGATCGGTTACCGTGTCAACAGCAACGAACTCGATGAGGCCTGCTACGACCTTCTGGCTTCCGAAGCGCGCCTCACCAGCCTGTTTGCGATCGCCAAGGGCGACTTGCCGACGGAGCACTGGTACAAGCTCGGCCGCCCGATCGTGCCGATCGGCGCCCGCGGCGCGCTCGTGTCCTGGTCCGGTTCGATGTTCGAATATCTGATGCCGCCGCTGGTCATGCAGGAACGGCAGGGCGGCATTCTCAATCAGACCAACAATCTGATCGTCAAGGAACAGATCAATCACGGCCGTCGCCTCGGCACGCCATGGGGCATCTCGGAAGCCGCCTTCAACGCCCGCGATCATGAGCTGACCTACCAGTATACCAATTTCGGCGTGCCAACGCTGGGCCTCAAGCGTGGCCTCGGCCAGAATGCGGTCATCGCGCCCTACGCCTCGATCCTCGCCAGCATGTACGATCCCAAGGCGGCGCTCGCCAACCTTGAACGACTGCGCGACGTCGGTGCGCTGGGAGCCTATGGCTACCACGACTCCGTCGATTTCACGCCGACCCGCGTGCCGGAGGGCAAGACCTGCGCCGTGGTGCGCAACTACTATGCCCACCATCACGGCATGTCGATCGCGGCTGTCGCCAACGTCGTCTTCAATGGCCGCCTGCGCGCCTGGTTCCATGCGGACCCGGTTATCGAAGCCGCCGAGCTGCTTCTGCAGGAAAAGGCGCCACGCGATATCCCGATCATCAACGCCAAGCGCGAGCCCGAGTCGCTGGGCAAGGGGCAGGCCGACCTGCTGCGCCCGGAAGTTCGCACCGTCGTCAACCCGCTGGTCAAGGACCGCGAGACGGTGTTCCTGTCGAATGGCCATTATTCGGTGATGCTGACGGCGACAGGTTCCGGATATGCCCGCTGGAACGGCCAGACGGTCACGCGATGGAAGGCCGATCCGACGGAAGATCGCACCGGCACCTTCATCTTCCTGCGCGATACCACGACCGGTGTCTGGTGGTCGGCAACTGCCGAGCCGCGCCGTGCCGAAGGCGAGAAAACGACGACCCGCTTCGGCGACGACAAGGCCGAATTCATCAAGACGGTCGGCGACCTTACCAGCGAGGTCGAATGCATCGTCGCCACCGAGCATGATGCCGAAGGGCGGCGCGTCATCCTTCTCAACACCGGTACCGAGGACCGCTTCATCGAGGTGACCTCCTATGCCGAACCGGTACTCACCACCGACGATACCGACAGCGCCCATCCGCTGTTTTCCAAGATGTTCATCCGCACGGAAGTCGATCCGAAGGGCGACGTGATCCGCGTCACGCGCAACAAGCGCAGCCCCGGCGAACCGGACATGCAGGTGGCGCATCTGATCGCCGACAATGCCGGCAGCACCCGCCACACCGAAGCCGAGACCGACCGCCGCCGCTTCATCGGTGCCGGGCGAACGCTGGCCGAGGCGCAGGCTTTCGATGCCGATACGAGGCTTTCCGGTTCCGACGGCTATACGCTCGATCCGATCGTGTCGCTGCGCCGCGTCGTTCGCGTTCCCGCCGGCAAGAAGGTCAGTGTGATCTTCTGGACCATCGCGGCACCCGGCCGCGAGGAGATCGACCGCGCGGTCGATCGCTACCGCCATCCGGACAGCTTCAATCACGAAATGATCCATGCCTGGACCCGCAGCCAGGTGCAGATGCGCCATGTCGGCGTCACCTCGCAGGAGGCCGCAAGCTTCCAGATGCTCGGCCGCTACCTCGTCTATCCGGACATGCAGCTGCGTGCCGATACGGCGACGGTGCAGGCTGGGCTTGCCCCGCAATCGGCGCTCTGGCCCCTGTCGATCTCCGGGGATTTCCCGATCTTTGCCATTCGCATCAATGACGATGTCGATCTCGGCATCGCCCGCGAAGCGCTCCGCGCCCAGGAATATCTGCGGGCTCGCGGCGTCACCGCCGATCTGGTGATCATCAACGAGCGTGCATCCTCCTATGCGCAGGACATGCAGCACACGCTCGATTCCATGTGCGAGAACCTGCGCCTGCGCGGACTTTCGGACGGCCCGCGTCAGCACATCTTTGCGGTGCGTCGCGACCTCATGGAGCCGCAGACGTGGTCAGCGCTTCTCGCCGCATCGCGTGCCGTCTTCCATGCACGCAACGGCAAGATTTCCGATCAGCTCACCCGGGCCGAGGCGCTGTTTTCGAAACCCGTCGTCGAGACGGATGCCGAACAACCATTGCTGCCGGTCATGGCTGTCGGCAGGGAGGGTGCACCGGCTGAAATATCGGGCAACGGCCTCGAATTCTGGAACGGGTTCGGCGGCTTTTCGCCGGATGGTCGCGAATATGTCACCCGCCTGCGTGGCGGCGAGGCAACGCCGCAGCCCTGGATCAACGTCATCTCCAACGAAAGCTTCGGTTTCCACGTTGCCGCCGAAGGTGCAGGCTTTATCTGGAGCCGGAATTCCCGCGACTACCAGCTGACGTCCTGGACCAACGATCCGGTCATCAACCGGCCGGGCGAGGCGATTTTCATCCGCGACACGGACACAGGCGCGGTGCTGACGCCCTATGGCAGCCTTTCCCGCCGGAAGTCCGTCGTGTTCGAAACCCGTCACGGCCTTGGCTATTCGAGCTTTATCAGCACGCAGGACGGCATCGCCATCGAGGCGACGCAGACAGTCGATCGTCAGGCGCCCGTCAAACATGTGCGGTTGGTCCTCAAGAATACCGGTGCGGAGACGCGCAAGCTGAAGCTGTACGGTTATGTCGAATGGGTGCTGGGCAACAACCGCGCCAAGACAGCCCCCTTCGTTCTTTCGCAGCATGATGAGGAAACGGGGGCGCTTCTTGCGACCAACCCCTACAGCATCGAATATTCCGGGCGGACGGCCTTCCTCGCCGCCAGTGTCGAAACGTCGGACTTCACCACCAACCGGCATGAATTTCTTGGCCGGGGCGGCAGTCTCTATGCGCCGCAGGCGGTCATCGACGGCAAGGCGCTTTCGGGTTCGATCGACGCGGATGGCGATCCATGCGCGGCATTGTCCTTCGATATCGCGCTGAAGCCCGGTGAAATCCGCGAGGTGACCTTCTTCATCGGCGATGCGGATGCGACGGAACCGGCGATTGAGCTTGTGCGGGCTGCCCGCAAGACCATCTTTGCAGATATCATTGCGGCCTCGACAGCCTTCTGGGCTGACTTTACCGGCGTGCTTCAGGTCGATACGCCGGACAAGGCTTTCAATACCATGGTCAACGCCTGGCTCCCTTATCAGAGCCTCGGTTGCCGCATCCTGGCACGCTCAGCCTTTTATCAGGCGAGCGGCGCCTACGGCTTCCGTGACCAGTTGCAGGATACGTTGGCGTTCATCGTCCATCGGCCGGATCTCGCCCGTGCCCAGATTCTCAATGCGGCGGCGCGGCAGTTTGCCGAGGGAGACGTGCTGCACTGGTGGCTTCCGGGCAATGGCTCCGGCGTACGCACGCTGATCTCCGACGACGTCGTCTGGCTCGCCCATGCCGTCGAGCATTATTGCGCGGTGACCGGCAAGACGGACATTCTGAAGGAACAGATTGCCTTCATCGAAGGGCCGGCGCTTGAAGAGGGCCAGCACGACAGCTTCTTCCAGCCGAAGGTTTCGGAGACCAAGGCCGATCTCTACGAGCATTGCGTTCGCGCGCTGGATCTTGCGATTGCCCGCAAGGGTGAAAACGGCCTGCCGCTGATGCTCGGTGGCGACTGGAACGACGGCATGAACCGCGTCGGCATCGAAGGGCGCGGTACCAGCGTCTGGCTTGGCTGGTTCCTGGCTTCGGCGCTTCGCGCCTTCCTGCCGTTCGTTCGCGAACGCAAGGATGCAGCCCGCGTCAAAGCCTGGGAAAGCCATCTGGAGGCTCTGAAGGCGGCGCTTGAGACCGCCGGCTGGGATGGCGACTATTACCGCCGCGGCTACTACGACAATGGTACGGCGCTCGGCTCTGCGGAGAACGACGTCTGCCGGATCGATTCCATCGCGCAGTCCTGGAGCGTGCTCTCGGGCGAAGGTCAACCCGAGCGATCGAAACAGGCGATGGACGCCGTGATGGCGGAACTGGCCGATCCGGATCATCAGATCGTCCGCCTGTTCACGCCGCCCCTGTCCGACACCGAGCAGGATCCCGGCTACATCAAGGGCTATCCGCCCGGCGTGCGGGAAAATGGCGGACAATATACCCATGCCGCGACATGGGTCGTCCTTGCGCTTGCAAAACTCGGGCGCGGCAACGATGCCTGGACGGCGTTCCAGATGCTCAATCCCGTCAACCATGCGCTGAACCGCGAGGCTGCGGAACATTACCGCGTCGAGCCCTATGTGGTCGCGGCCGACATCTATGGCGAAGGTAACCTTGCCGGACGGGGTGGCTGGACCTGGTATACCGGTTCTGCGGCCTGGCTCTACCGGGCGGCAGTCGAGGGCATTCTCGGCATCACCTGGAAGGGCGATCAGCTGATTGTTCGCCCGGCGATGCCGCAGGCCTGGAATGGCTTCAAGGCCGAACTCAAGATCGCCGGTCAAACACATGCGATCACTGTGACTCGCGATCCGAAAAACGGCGAGCCAGTCGTCAGCATCAATAATACTGTCATAAAAAACGCGCATGAAGGGGTTTTGCTGCCCCAGCCGCGTTGATTTGAAAATCAGGGCCGGCTTTGTACCGAAAGGACAGAGCCGGTTTTTTTGAGCGTCGCATGTCAAGAGAAACGTGCGTCGCTGTCACGCTTCATTTCTGCGGGAGGCGCGGGGCAGAAAAGCAGATCATGGGGCAGGGGCTCTGAACCATGAGACGAGAGACCCAAGAACCCGAATGCTCCAGATTCCGAAACTGGCGACACCCGCGAATTCGGGCGCAGCGCAGCTGATTCCAGCGGTACCTGCCCCACGCGACACGCGCCTCGATGTTTACCGCGCCCTCTGCCTGCTGACGATTTTCGTCAATCACGTGCCGGGGCAATATCTCGAATATCTGACGTCCAAGAATTTCGGCTTCTCCGATTCCGCAGAGGCCTTCGTGCTGATCTCCGGTCTTTCGGCGGGTCTGGCCTATGGCCGGAAGTTCGTCGACGGACGACGGCTGGCGATGACGCTGAAGATCTGGCGACGCGCCTTCACGCTCTATGTGGCGCATATCATGACGAGTATCATCACACTCGCCATCTTCGCCGGCGGCGCCCTTTATTTCGGACGCCAGGACCTGATCAGCGAGATCAATATCCGGCCGCTGGTCGAGCATACGGAACAGGGTTTCGTCGCCATGGTGCTGCTGGGTCACCAACTCGGCTACAACAACATCCTGTCCATGTATGCGGCCGTCTTCCTGCTGCTGCCGGGCATGCTCTGGCTGCTCGGCAAGGGCACGGCGCTGCTGCTGGCCGTCTCGGCGGCGGTGTGGTTGGTCGCGGGGATCTGGATGATCGTGCCCTCGAATTTCATGGACGAAGGTTATTGGTTCCTCAATCCGTGGTCCTGGCAGTTCCTGTTCGTCATCGGCCTCGTCTGCATGACGCATGTGCGCCGGGGCGGCTCAATCCCCCGTCACCCGCTGCTCGTCGCAATCGCCGCGACCTATGTTACGGTCTCGTTCTTCTGGGTGACGCTGTCCTGGTGGAATATCGACCTGTCCTATGGGCTGCCGGCGGTGCTGACCGGGTTCGACAAGACCTTCCTGTCGCTGACGCGGCTCTTCCATGTTCTGTCGCTTGCCTATCTCCTCACCGTCATCCCGGCCTTTAGCCGCCTCACCCGGCTGAGGCTCGATCATCCTCTCGTCGTGGTCGGCCGGCATTCGCTGGCGGTGTTCATCTTCGGAACGATCCTGGCCATGGCGTGCCAGGTGCTCCTCTTCGTCACCGGCAAACATCCCGTCTGGGGCTCGCTGCTCGTCGTTATCGGCATCGGGTTGCACTTTGCCTATGCCTATTATCTCGACTGGCTGTCGGGCCTGTCGCGGCAGGGTGCGGTTCCCGCCTGAAACAAGGCAACAAAAAACCGGCCCCGCGAGACGGGGCCGGTTCCTGATGGTTGTCACCGCTTGCCCGGTTCAGGCTGCCGTGTGGCTGCGGCGGACGTCGTCGTCCGTCAGGATGCCGCTGGCACGGAGCAGGGCGGCAAAGCGGCCGTTGCTCTGGCTGAGCTCGTTGAAGCCGCCCATCTCGACGATCCGGCCATGATCCATGAAGATCACCAGGTCGGCCTCGCGCACGGTCGACAGGCGGTGCGCGATGATGAAGGTCGTACGATCCTTGCGCAGGTTGTCGATCGCAACCTTCACGCGGTTTTCGGTTTCGACGTCGAGCGCGCTGGTCGCCTCGTCGAGCACCAGGATCGGCGCGTTCTTGAGGATCGCCCGGGCAATGGCGATACGCTGGCGCTCGCCGCCCGACAGGCGGTTGCCGCGCTCGCCGACCGACGTATCATATCCGTTCTGGCGCGTCTCGATGAAGTCGTTGGCGGCTGCGGCCTGCGCCGCTTCCATCACGTCGTCGATAGAGGCATTCTCCCGGCCAAGGCGGATATTGTCGCTGATCGAGCGGTTCAGCAGGCCGGCATCCTGGAAGACCGTGGCGATCGAGCGGCGCAGCGACTTGCGCGTCACCTTCGAGATATCAACGCCGTCGACCAGGATTTTCCCGGACATCGGTTCATGCACGCGCTGCAGAAGATTGACCAGCGTCGTCTTGCCGGCGCCGGTCGGGCCGACGATGGCAATCGTCTGGCCTGCCTTGGCGGTGAACGAGACGTTGCGCATGCCCGGCGCGCCGTTGGCGAAGTCGAAGGACACGTCGCGGAATTCGACCTGGCCCTGGACGTCGCCCAGATCGCCGGCATCGGCAGGTTCCTCACGTTCACGAACCGAGTCCTCAAGCGTGAAGAAGTCTTCCAGCTTGGCACGGGCTTCGAAAATCTGCGTGACGAAAGCCTTCATCTGGTCGAGACGGCCGATGAGCAGGCCGGCAAAGCCGATGAATGCGATGACGTCGCCGATGCGCAGTTTGCCACTCTGAACAAGGAACGTGCCGATCACGAGAATAGCCATCATCGAGATTGTCGATGCCATGCGATTGAGGGCGCTGGCCAGTGCCCACCAGTCGAGGACCGGGAGCTGGGCGGAGATCAGCTGCTGCGTGAAATTCTTCAGTTCGCGCGTTTCGGCCTCGATACGGTTGTAGCTGTGAACGACCGAGACGTTGCTGATCGAGTCCGACACATGGGAAAAGACCGTGTGATAATGTCCCTCGACAGAGGCCTGACCTTCCTTGGTGCGCGTCATGACGACCTTGCCGATGATCACGTAGAGGATGCCGAGCACCACGAGGACCAGCGACAGGCGGACGTCCATGGCAAAGGCAGTCGGAATGAGCAGGATCAGCGCAACGGCAGTCGCCAGATGCTGGCGCATGAATTCCAGCCAGAGGCCGAACAGCGTTTCGCAGGCGCGCAGCAGGGTATGAAGCGCGTTGGACGTGCCGCGTTGGGTATGCCAGGACAGCGGCATCGAGATGATGCGGCCGAAGGCTTCGGTGATCAGCGTCGAACGGCGGGTATGCGCCAGGCGATCAGCCTCGCGCGCCACCAGAACGAAGGCGATCGTGTTGAAGACGCCGAGGCCAGCCCACATCAGCAGCATCGGCGTGACGGTTTCCTTGGACGAAATGGCATCGATGATCCGGCCGAAAAGGATCGGCTCGGCGATGGTGATCACCGCCAGAACGACGTTTGCCACGACAATTGCGGAAACCCGGAACTTGTGAATGGCAAGATACTGAAGCGCTCTTGCATAGACCTGGAACAATGACACTGTCTTATCCCTCTTGGGCATCTGAGTTTGCGTTGCATCAAGTGGCGAACGCGGATTTTTGGTGGTTCGAGAAAGTATATGAAGCGAAACAAGGCGCCGGATCAGTCAGGATTCCGTGTTTTTCTTGGCCTGACATCGCGATTGCCGAATTTCGCTCAGAGTTTCTTCCTGCTGTAGCCAGTCCGGCTTGAAACATGCCACAAGGACCTATCGATGCGTCGAAAGATGCTGACCGTCGGATTGTTCCGGTGCCTGACAAAATCCGATGTCACGGCTTGGCGAAATTATCCATAGTCTGCTATTTTTCATGCGTCGCGGTTCTGTCGCGATATCCATGCCATCCTGCACTTCAGTTGGGATTATTGCGGGTGCAACATGAATGGGTCCTGAACAGGCTATTCATGTTGCGGCGCACAGGGCTCGGAGCCGTTTCGGGATCAATTTGGGGAAGGGGATTTCGTGAATATCACATTGCTGGTGCAGTTCTTGGCGCTGATGGACGAGATGAAGACGCGCAACGAAATCATCGAGGAGTTCGAGCGGCTGCTCGATCGCTACGGTTTCGATTTCTATGGGATCGTGCGCCAGCCGAAACCCAACGAAAATCCCCTGAGCCTGCTTCTGGCCGGACGCTGGCCGGAAGGCTGGCCGGAAATCTATATTCAGAAAAAATACGTGATCATCGATCCGACGATCCGTTACCTCGGACACGCCCAGCGGGGTTTCCGCTGGCGCGACACACTGGTCGCCTTTCGCTCCGATCCGCACCGCAAGCGCATGGAGCGCATGATGGTCGAAGCGCGGGGCCACAAGCTTCACGACGGTTATATCTTCCCGATCCATGGACGGCGCGGTTTGCTGGGCAATTTGACGATCGGGGGACGCGTCGTCGATCTCAGTTCGGTTGAAATGGCCCTGCTCGACAGTATCGCCAAGAAGATTTTCTGGAAGTTGCTGGAACTGACCGATCCCGCCATCCTTTCGGAGCTGGTGTCGAGCGTCGATGTCCAGATGACCCGGCGCGAAATGGAGGCGCTCAACTATCTCGCGGATGGTATGACATCCAACGAAATCAGCCGGATTCTCGATATTTCCAACCACACGGTTGATTGGTACATGAACGGCATCCAGGAGAAATTGAAGGCCAAGAATCGCCACCACGTCGTGGCGTTGGCCTTTCGATTGGGGCTGATTTCCTGAGCCGACAAATCTTTGCGGAAGGGCCAACTCTCAAATTGAACTTCCTCCCATGAGGCGCTAATACTTCATGCCGCGGTGCAGCATTAGCCGCGTTTCAAGTCATGAGGAGTCCGACTTGCCCATTTCCAAGATCCTTGTTGCCAACCGGTCCGAAATTGCCATCCGCGTGTTTCGCGCTGCAAACGAACTGGGCATAAAAACGGTTGCGATCTGGGCTGAGGAGGACAAACTCGCGCTGCACCGGTTCAAGGCCGACGAAAGCTATCAGGTCGGGCGTGGTCCCCATCTTGTGCGCGATCTGGGACCGATCGAGAGCTATCTTTCGATCGCGGAAGTCATCCGGGTCGCCAAGCTTTCGGGCGCGGACGCCATTCATCCGGGCTACGGTCTGCTGTCCGAAAGCCCCGAATTCGTCGATGCCTGCAAGGCCGCCGGCATCACGTTCATCGGACCGACCGGCGATACCATGCGCCGGCTCGGCAACAAGGTTGCCGCCCGCAATCTGGCCATCGAGATCGGCGTCCCGGTCGTGCCGGCCACGGAGCCGCTGCCGGAGGATCCGGCCGAGATCGCGCGCCTCGCCGAGGAGATCGGTTATCCCGTGATGCTCAAGGCGTCCTGGGGCGGCGGCGGTCGCGGCATGCGGGCAATCCGCGATCCGAAGGACCTGATCCGGGAGGTGACGGAAGCCAAGCGCGAGGCGATGGCTGCCTTCGGCAAGGACGAAGTCTATCTGGAAAAGCTGGTGGAGCGCGCACGCCACGTCGAAAGCCAGGTTCTGGGCGACACCCACGGCAATGTCGTGCACCTGTTCGAGCGCGACTGTTCGGTCCAGCGCCGCAACCAGAAGGTCGTCGAGCGCGCGCCGGCGCCGTATCTCACCGAAGAGCAGCGCCAGGAACTCGCCAATTATTCGACCCGCATTGCCCAGGCGACGAACTATGTCGGCGCCGGCACGGTGGAATACCTGATGGACATGGATTCGGGCAAATTCTACTTCATCGAGGTCAATCCGCGCATCCAGGTCGAGCATACGGTCACCGAGGTCGTCACCGGCATCGACATCGTCAAGGCACAGATTCACATCCTCGACGGCTTTGCCATCGGCACACCGGGTTCGGGCGTTCCAAAACAGGAAGACATCAAGCTCAACGGCCATGCACTGCAGTGCCGCATCACCACGGAAGATCCCGAGCAGAACTTCATTCCCGACTACGGCCGCATCACCGCCTATCGCGGCGCCACCGGCTTCGGCATCCGGCTTGACGGGGGCACGGCCTATTCCGGCGCGGTCATCACCCGCTTCTACGATCCGCTCCTGGAAAAGGTCACCGCCTGGTCGCCGAGCCCGCAGGAAACCATCGCCCGCATGCACCGGGCGTTGCGCGAGTTCCGCATCCGCGGCGTCGCGACCAACCTGACCTTCCTCGAGGCGATCATCACGCACGAGAAGTTCAAGGACAACACCTACACGACGCGCTTCATCGATACGACGCCGGAACTGTTCCAGCAGGTCAAGCGCCAGGACCGCGCCACCAAGCTCTTGACCTATCTCGCCGACGTCACCGTCAACGGTCACCCGGAAGCCAAGGGTCGGCCGAAGCCGTCCAAGGAGATCGCCGAACCGGTGGTGCCGTTCACACCGGGAGACATCAAGCCCGGCACCAAGCAATTGCTGGACGAACTCGGCCCGAAAAAGTTCGGCGAATGGGTAAGGGCGCAAAACCGCATTCTCGTCACCGACACCACGATGCGAGACGGCCATCAGTCGCTGCTTGCCACCCGCATGCGCACCTATGACATTGCCCGCATCGCCGGCACCTATGCCCGGGCGCTGCCGAACCTGTTCTCACTGGAATGCTGGGGGGGCGCGACCTTCGACGTCTCCATGCGCTTCCTGACGGAAGATCCCTGGGAACGTCTGGCGAAGATCCGCGAGGATGCGCCGAACCTGCTCCTGCAGATGCTGTTGCGCGGCGCCAATGGCGTTGGCTACAAGAACTATCCGGACAATGTCGTCAAATACTTCGTCCGCCAGGCGGCGAAGGGCGGCATCGACGTCTTCCGCGTGTTCGACTGCCTCAACTGGGTCGAGAACATGCGCGTCTCGATGGATGCGGTCGCCGAAGAGAACAAGATCTGCGAAGCCGCCATCTGCTACACCGGCGACATCCTGAATTCGGCGCGTCCGAAATATGACCTCAAATACTATACCGATCTTGCCGTGCAGCTGGAAAAGGCCGGCGCCCATATCATCGCCGTCAAGGACATGGCCGGCCTGTTGAAGCCGGCTGCCGCCCGCGTGCTCTTCCGGGCGTTGCGCGAGGCGACCGACCTGCCGATCCATTTCCACACCCATGATACGTCGGGCATCGCCGCCGCAACGGTCCTGGCTGCGGTGGAATCCGGTGCCGACGTCGTCGATGCGGCGATGGATGCGCTCTCCGGCAACACCTCGCAGCCCTGCCTGGGCTCGATCGTCGAGGCGTTGCGCGGCACGGAACGTGATCCGGATCTCGATCCGGAATGGATCCGCCGCATCTCGTTCTACTGGGAGGCCGTACGCCACCAGTACGCGGCCTTCGAAAGCGACCTCAAGGGGCCGGCCTCGGAAGTCTACCTGCATGAAATGCCGGGCGGCCAGTTCACCAATCTCAAGGAGCAGGCGCGCTCCCTTGGTCTTGAGACCCGCTGGCATCAGGTTGCCCAGACCTATGCCGATGCCAACCAGATGTTCGGCGATATCGTCAAGGTGACGCCGTCCTCCAAGGTGGTCGGCGATATGGCGCTGATGATGGTCAGCCAGGACCTGACCGTCGCCGACGTCGTCAATCCGGACAAGGATGTGTCCTTCCCGGAATCGGTCGTCTCGATGCTCAAGGGCGATCTCGGCCAGCCTCCGGGCGGATGGCCGGAAGGCCTGCAGAAGAAGGCGCTGAAGGGCGACAAACCCTATACGGTTCGTCCGGGCTCGCTCCTGAAGGACGCCGATCTCGATGCCGAGCGCAAGGATATCGAGACGAAGATCGAGCGGGAGGTCAGCGACTTCGAATTCGCTTCCTACCTGATGTACCCGAAGGTCTTCACGGACTATGCGCTCGCGGCTGATACCTATGGCCCGGTCAGCGTCCTGCCGACGCCGGCCTATTTCTACGGCCTGGGGTCGGGCGAGGAACTGTTTGCGGATATCGAGAAGGGCAAGACGCTGGTCGTGCTCAATCAGGCGCAGGCCGAGGTCGATGAGAAGGGCATGGTCAAGGTGTTCTTCGAGATCAATGGACAGCCGCGCCCGATCAAGGTTCCCGATCGCAATCGCGGTGCATCGAGCGCCGTTCGCCGCAAGGCCGAGGCCGGCAATGTCGCCCATCTCGGTGCGCCGATGCCCGGTGTCATCTCGACGGTGGCGGTTACGGCCGGCCAGTCCGTCAAGTCCGGCGATGTGCTCCTCTCCATCGAAGCGATGAAGATGGAAACGGCGCTGCATGCCGAAAAGGACGGCACGATCGCCGAAGTCCTCGTCAAGACGGGCGACCAGATCGATGCCAAGGATCTGCTGATCGTTTACGGGGCCTGATCCACGTCTGTGCGACTGACAATGGCCGGGGTTTTCCCGGCCTTTGTCATGTTCAGATATCGTAGCTGTTTCCGGCGCTGAGCGACGAGATGAACTTCTTCGTCCGATCTCGTTCCGGTGTCTGGAAGATATTCTTCGGCGCACCGCTCTCGACGATCAGGCCACCATCGAGGAACAGCACCTGATCCGCGACTTTCGAGGCCAAGCGCAGGTCATGCGTCGCCATGATCATCGTCGTGCCTTCGCCGGCCAGACGGTTCAGCACGTCCACGACCTCTTCCGCCAGTTCCGGATCGAGCGCCGAGGTGGGCTCGTCGCAGAGCAGCACACGCGGCGAGGGCGCCAGTGCCCGGGCGATCGCCACCCGCTGCTGCTGGCCGCCGGACAAAGTCGCCGGCCAGGCATCGGTCTTGTGCGCCATGCCGACTTTCTCCAGAAGTTCGAGCGCCCGCGCCCGCGCCTTTTCCTTCGGCCATTTCAGGACTGTAACCAGGCCTTCCATGACGTTTTCGATGGCCGTCTGGTGTGGAAACAACTGGAAATTCTGGAAGACCATGCCGGTCTGGCGACGCAGCCGCTGGATTTCGGTCCAGCCGGTCTTCTTATCCGGTGAGAAGACGATCTTTTCTTCGCCGAGGCGGATCGTCCCGGCGGTCGGAACCTCGAGCAGGTTGATGCAGCGCAGCAGCGTGCTTTTACCGCCGCCGGATGGACCGACCAGGGCCGTGACCGTCCGCTCCGCGATCGTCACGCTGATATCCTTCAGTACGACATTGTCGCCGAAGCGCTTTTCGATATGGGTGAGTTCGATCATGTGCGCGCCTCCAGGAAGCCGCCATAGCGGGCGAAACGTCGTTCAAGGCGCACCTGCAGGGCGGAAAGCACGGAGCTGAGCGCAAGATAGATCAGCGCCGCCTCGATGTAGAGGATCAGCGGCTCGTAGGTCGTTGCAACGATCCGCTGCGCCGCCTGGAACAATTCCGGCACGGTGATGGCGGCAGCAAGCGACGTATCCTTGACCAGCGAGATGAAGGTATTGGAAAGCGGTGGAACGGCAACCCGGGCTGCCTGCGGCAGGACGGTGCGGCGCATGGCTTGCCCCCAGCTCATACCGATCGAATAGGCTGCCTCCCACTGGCCGCGCGGCACGGAGGAAATGACGGCGCGGATGATCTCGGAGGTATAGGCGCCGATATTCAGCGTGAAACCGATCAGCGCCGCCGGAAAGGCATCGAGCAGGATGCCGATGCTCGGCAGGCCGTAGAAGATGACGAACAGCTGGACGAGAAGCGGCGTGCCGCGGATGACCCAGACGTAGAACCGGACGAGGGCGACCAGCGGCTTCGGCCCGAACAGCCGGGTAATTGCAACGAGAAGTCCGAGTGCAAGGCCAAGCGTAAAGGACAGAAGCGTCAGCGGGATCGTAAAGACCAGCCCGGCCCAAAGGAGCGGCTGCAACGAATCGAGCATGAGTTGAAGCCAGGGGGGCACGGGGGAGCCTTTCAAAAGGATTGATCCGCTCCGGCAGGCCGAAACGGATCAAGTCTTATAGATCAGTCGTCGGGATGGCGAAACCTTTGGCGCTTCGCCGACATAACTGCTTACTTCGAGACGTCGGCGCCGAAATACTTCTGCGAAATCGTATCATGGGTGCCATCGGCCTTGATCTCGGCCAGCGCCTTGTTGATGGCTTCGAGAAGTTCCGGCTCGTCCTTGCGGATGATGACGCCCGAATAGTCGGCATTGGCCTGTTCGGCGGCGATCTTCACCGGTGCATCGGGCTTGTGTTTCTTGAAATCGAGGAAGGACAGGCTGTCATTGATGGTGGCATCGGCGCGGCCGGTCAGGACCAGCTGGATCGACTGGTCGAACCCGTCCGTACCGACCAGTTCGGCGCCGGCATCCGCGGCGATCTTGCCGAAATTGCTCGACAGAGACTGTGCGGATTTCTTGCCCTTGAGATCGGGGAAATCCTTGATCTCGGCATTGTCGGACTTGACGATCAGTACGGCCTTCGATGCGATATAGGGCTCGGAGAAGTCGTACTTCTTCTTGCGTTCCTCGGTAATGCCGACCTGATTGATCACGGCGTCATAACGATTGGCGTCCAGGCCGGCGATCAGGCCATCCCACTTGCCTTCCAGGAACTCGGCCTTCACACCGAGGCGCTTGGCGACTTCCTGGCCGATCTCGACGTCAAAGCCCACGAGGGCGCCGCTTTCGTCGTGGTAAGTGAAGGGTGCGTAGGTCCCTTCCGTGCCGATCTTCAACGCGCCGGCGGCCTTGACGGCGTTGAGATTTTCACCGGCGAACGCGGTGCCTGCAGAGACGAGTTGCGCCAAAGCTGCGGCTGCGAGAAGTGTTTGAACCCATTTCATCGTGTTTTTCCATCTGTTCCGGTCCGGCGTAGCTGCCGGAGTGACTGGACAATCGCACGAGCCTTGCGGCATGGCTGCGCACAAAACTTCACTTGTGCGGTGCAACGGCGAAAGGTTTTGCCAAAATCCGTGGCGGGAACGTAAATTTTGGCCGGCAACGTTCAAAATCAAGGCGATTGCCGATTTTAAATGCATCGGCTGTCGGTTTTTTCCAGGCTGCCTCATTCGACGATTGAATTTCGCATGAAATAGATTATGCGTTTGTGCCGATTTATTCTTACTTGTGCACGATTCGGAAAAGTCATGCAGCCAGACCTGCTTTTACGACAAAGACACGCCCTGATCCAGGACCGCCTGAGGCAGTCCGGCCGGGTGCTTGCGGCCGACCTTGCCCAGGAACTCTGTGTTTCCGAGGATACGATTCGCCGCGACCTGCGGGAGCTGGCGGCTGCCGGTCTCTGCGAGCGTGTCTATGGCGGAGCCTTGTCACTTCGCGCCATCAGTACCTCACTGACAGAGCGTGTTGCCGTTGCCCCGAAGCGCAAGGAAATGCTGTCGAAAGCCGCCGTCGGTTTCCTGCGGTCCGGCACAACCGTGTTCATCGACGCCGGCTCCACCAACCTTGCCATCGCGCGAGCTATTCCATCCGACCTGGAATTGACGGTCGTGACCAACACGCCGCTGATCGCAGCCACCGTGATGGATAAACCCGGCGTGACGCTCGTTCTGATCGGCGGCAAAGTCGACCGGCAGGTGGGCGCGGCTGTCGGTGCCAAGGCGCAGCGGGACGTCGAGGTGCTGCGCCCCGATCTCTGTGTGCTCGGCGCCTGCGGCGTCGATATCGATGCCGGGTTGACGGCGTTCGGTTTCGAGGATGCCGAATTCAAACGCTTCGTTGCAAGACGCAGCGCCTCGGTTCTGGCGGCCGTCACCAACGAGAAGCTCGGGCCTCTGGGGTCCTATGCGGTGATCCCGATCGGCGAATGCTCGACCCTGGTGGTGGAGCATGACGCGCCCGCCGCGGTACTCGATGTCTATGCGCAACTGGGGCTTCATGTTGCCCGGGCAGAAAAGGGGACGGAATGAAGATCGCCCATGTCGCCCTCTGGACCGCCGATCTCGACAGGCTCTGCGCCTTCTGGGAAACCACCTTCGGTGCCGTGTCCGGCGCGCCTTACGAAAGCCGGAACCGGCCGGGCTTTTCGTCCCGTTTCCTGACGCTTAAGGACGGTCCGTCGATCGAAATCATGCAAGGCCCTTGGATCACCGCGCCGCATGCAATGCCGGAGCGGGCTGGCTATGCGCATATCGCCTTGTCGCTCGGCAGCCGCGAAGCGGTCGACGAGATGGCCGGTGCCGCCGCCCGGAAAGGCATCCTCGTCGCTCCGGCCCGCACGACCGGCGACGGCTTCTATGAAGCCGTGCTGCGTGATCCCGACGGCAACCTTATCGAAATCACTGTCTGAATCCGGCGCCGGATCATCAGGGGAAAGTCTATGGACCAGCCTATCGAAAACTCTGCAACGCAACCTGCCATCCGGCAGGGTTATATGCCCAAGCCGCGCCTTGCGGTCTCGCTGCTGTTCCTGATGAACGGCTTCGTCACCGGCAGCTGGGCGCCGAAGATTCCGGACTTCAAGGAACGGCTCGATATCGGCGAAAGCGTGCTCGGCCTGCTCATCCTGATGTTTGGCGTCGGCTCGCTGGTGCTGATGCCGATTGCCGGCGGCTTCATTGCGCGTCTTGGCTCGCAGCGCGTGGTCAAGGTCACCGCCGTGATCCTGTCTCCCCTGCTCCTCCTGTTGACGCTGGTGCCCAACCTGTGGACGGCGGTGCCGGCGATGTTTCTGCTCGGCGGCTTCGTCGGTGCGATGGACGTGGCGATGAACGCAAATGCGGTCGAGGTCGAGAAATCGATGCGCCGGGCCATCATGTCTTCCTGCCACGCCTATTGGAGCCTGGGCGGCCTGATCGGGTCCGCGAGCGGCGGGGTGATCATGGCGCATCTCGGGGTGCTGCCCCATGCCGTCTTCGTCACCGTCGCGTGCCTTGTGGTGCTGGCGCTCGCCTGGCCGATGATCCTTGCCGATCAGCCGCATCCGGATGCCGTCAAGGAAAAGTTGAGGCTGCCGATGACGCCGCTGCCGTGGATCATCGGCATCATCGCCCTGTTCTCGATGGTGCCGGAAGGCACGGTTCTGGATTGGGGTGCGCTGTATCTGCGCAACGAGCTCGGCGCTTCGGTTGCCCTGTCCGGCTTCGGCTTCGCGGCCTTCTCGGCGACCATGGCGGTGATGCGTTTTGCCGGCGATCACGTCCGCGATCGTTTCGGAGCGGTGCTGACGCTCAGGGTCTGCACCATGACGGCTCTGGTCGGACTGGTTATGGCCGGTCTTGCCCCCAACGCCGTCCTTGCGATCATCGGCTTTGCGCTGGCCGGGATCGGTATCTCCAACATGGTGCCGATCGCGTTTTCGGCCGCCGGCAACATGCCGGGGCTGGCGCCGGGCATCGGCCTGTCGGTTGCCACCTTCATGGGCTATTCCGGCATGCTGTTTGCCCCGTCGCTGATCGGTTTTGTCGCCGAACACACTGGTTTTGCGATTGTTTTCACCAGCGTGCCGGTGCTGTTCATCGTCGTTCTGCTGTTTTCCCGCCACGCCGTTCACGCGGATCAGCAGGATGGCAACCCGACCGCGAATGGCTGATCGGCGGGCCGTAACCGGCCGCACTCCGCTTGGCGTGCGGCCGTTTCGGCTTATTCTTCCCGCTGATAGACTTTGACGGACTCGATGACGAGGCGGGCAGGGAATATCCGTTCATCGACCTCGCCTGCCATGTCGCCGCCGATGGCGAGATTGATGAGGAGATAATGTGGCGTGTCGAAGGGCCAGCCGGCCTTGCCCTTGCCATCGTTCTCATAGGTGTGAAACACTTTGCCATCGACGCCGATGGCGATTTTTTCCGCCGTCCAGGTCATGTGATAGACATGGAAGGTATCGCAAACATCGGGAAGGGTGGTCTCGCCGCCATTGCCGAACGTGCCTGCGGTGGCGGCCGTATGGATCGTGCCGGTGATCTTCGACGGTTCCTTTCCGACCTGCTCCATGATGTCTATCTCGCCATTGTCGGGCCAAGGTATTTCCTCGGGGCCGAGCATCCAGAATGCTGGCCAAGTGCCCTGGCCACAGGGCAGGCGCGCCTTGATCTCGAAATATCCGTAGGTCCAACTGGCCTTGCCGCGGGTGATCAGTCTCGCCGAGGTGTAGTTCTGTCCTCCGTAATCCGACGCGGACGTCAATCTCTCCCGATGTGCGGTGATCGTCAGCTTTCCGTTTTCAACCTTCGAATTCTCGCGGCGGCGAACGGCATAGTATTGCTTTTCGTTGTTGTACCAACCCGTCTTGTTGCCTTCGGTGTCGTGGACCCATTTCCCGTCGTCCGGTAAACCCGGGCTCTCAAAATCGTCCGACCATACCAGCCTGTAGCCGGCGGGCGGGCCTGCATGGCCTGTCTCCTCAGCCTGCACTGGCGATGCCGCGATGCTCAGCATCGGCAACAGTTTGAGACCCTGCTTCATGTTCAGCACCATGCAATCCCCTTCTATACCCGCTTTGTAATCTATCCGCACAAAATAAAACGAGGAATGGCGACTAAAGTCGAATTACCGTCGAAAAACGATGGTTTCGGATTGCGATAAAAGTCAGATCTTGCATATTAGTTCTGGTTTTTGACAAAATAGGCGGAGGCTTGATGCATACCGGATTCCCGAGACAGCCGACCGCACGGAAGGTTTTGCGGGCTGTGTTCGAGCGAGCGCCTGTTTCGAGAGCCGAACTGGCCCGCTTGACCGGCATTTCCAAACAGGCAATGTCGGAGATCATCGGAACGCTCGAACAGGAAGGATGGGTGCGACAGGCCGGAAAGGTGCAAGGGGCGATCGGTCGCAGCGCGATGAACTACGAACCCGACCCGCGAAAGGCTCTCTTTCTGGGTGTTGATGTCGGCGGAACGAAGGTTCATGCGGCGCTCGCCGATCTGTCCGGGTCGATCCTTGCGGAAGTCCGGGAGCCCACGGATACACGCGGCGGCCTGCATCTGATCGATCAGATCGCGCGTATTCACACGGAGCTTCTGCAACGATCCGGGCATCGTGCCGAAACAGTCAAAAGCGGCGTGATCGGGATTCCGGGTGCCGTTCACCCCAAAACCCGACGTCTGCACATGGTCCCGAATATTCCGGGCCTCACGGATATTCCCGTCGAAAGCCTCATTCAGGAACGTCTGGGTTTCCCCGTCTACATCGAGAACGACGTCAATCTCGCCGCCAAGGGTGAACAAAGGTTCGGACAGGGCAAAAGCATCGACAACTTCGTGTTCATCGCGTTGGGCACGGGGATCGGCATGGGCATCGTCAACGATGGGCGCATCCTTCGCGGTGCCCACGGTGCGGCCGGCGAAGTCTCGACTTTGCCTGTTGGAACCGATCCGTTCGATTCGCGTATTTTCAAAGCCGGTGCTCTCGAATCCTCGATCGGCAGTATCGCGATAAGGGCGCGCTACGAAGGTCTGGGCGGCGAGCCGGGATTGACGGTTCGCGCCATATTCGATCGGACCTCCGATCGTGCTACCGCCATCGTCGTCGATGAAGTGTCGCGCGTCATCGCTGCGGCCATCGTCGCCGTCGCGGCAATACTCGATCCGCAGACCGTAATTTTCGGCGGCAGCGTCGGCGTCCGCCAGGAGCTGATCGATCGCGTCGAGCACCATCTCGGCCGTTGCATGCCGGCTCCGCCGGCCTGCGCCATCAGCACGCTTGGCAGCCAGGCCGGGCTTCTGGGCTGCATCAGTGTCGCCTTGGAGCGATTTCACGACGTTCTGTCCGAAGCGCCGGGCTCCATCGGCGATGCAAGCCTGGCCCCGGACCATCAGCCGGCGTAAGACAATCCCAAATATGCAGAGCGCCCTGCGACGGTCATCAAATCGTCGTCAAACCATGATGTGGACGTTGACAAGGCGGCCTTCCTCATCCACCTGAGAAGCCGTTGTCCTATCCGCACGCAAGGGGCTTTCATGTCTTCCGCCTTCGATTTTGATCCGCAGCCGCGCCGCGCCTCCGTTGCCGTCGATGTCGGTGGCGTCATCGTCGGCGGCGGCGCGCCCGTCGTCGTGCAATCGATGACCAATACGGACACGGCGGATATCGACGCCACCGTGGCGCAGGTCGCGGCGCTGCACCGGGCGGGCTCCGAGCTGGTGCGCATCACCGTCGATCGCGACGAAAGTGCCGCCGCCGTGCCGAGGATTCGCGAGCGGCTGGAACGTCTTGGGCTTGATGTGCCGCTGATCGGCGACTTTCACTATATCGGCCACAAGCTGCTCGCCGACCATCCGGCCTGTGCCGAGGCGCTGGCGAAATACCGCATCAATCCGGGCAATGTCGGTTTCAAGGCCAAGAAGGACAAGCAGTTCGCCGAGATCATCGAGCGTGCCATTCAGTTCGATAAGCCTGTGCGCATCGGCGTCAACTGGGGTTCGCTCGATCAGGAGCTCCTGACCCGGCTGATGGATGACAACCAGGCCAAGGGTTTCCCTCTGACGGCCAGCCAGGTCATGCGCGAGACCATCGTCCAGTCGGCTTTGATTTCGGCCGAACTGGCGGAAGAGATAGGCCTGCCGCGCAACCGCATCATCCTGTCGGCCAAGGTCTCGAACGTGCAGGATCTGATCGCCTGCTACGCCATGCTGTCCGGCCGAACCAACCACGCGCTGCATCTTGGCCTGACGGAAGCCGGCATGGGATCGAAGGGCATCGTCTCCTCTGCCGCCTCGCTCGGCATCCTCATGCAGCAGGGCATTGGCGATACAATCCGCATTTCACTGACGCCCGAGCCCGGCGGCGACCGCACGCGCGAGGTGCAGGTGGCGCAGGAGCTGCTGCAGGTCATGGGCTTCCGCCAGTTCATTCCGGTCGTCGCCGCCTGTCCCGGCTGCGGCCGCACCACCTCCACCGTGTTCCAGGAGCTGGCGCAGAAGATCGAGGGCGATATCCGCCGCAACATGCCGGTCTGGCGCGAAAAATATCCGGGCGTCGAAGGCTTGAAGGTTGCGGTCATGGGTTGCATCGTCAACGGCCCCGGCGAAAGCAAACATGCCGATATCGGCATCTCCCTGCCGGGTACCGGCGAACTTCCGGCCGCCCCGGTCTATATCGATGGCAAGAAGGCGATGACCATTCGCGGCACCAACATTGCCGGCGATTTCGAGACCCTTGTCGGCGAATATATCGAGAAGCGCTTTGGTCAGGGGCAGGCGGCAGCCGAATAGGCTCAAATCCTTGCCGTCAGCAATTTGAAACCCGCAAAGGCGAAAAAACCGGCCATGGCGGCTTCGATCCCGCGCCGTGCCTTTCGATAGGCACGATGCACCGGCTCGATCGAGAACAGCAACGCAAAACCGGTAAATATGACGACGCCGAGCAGCATGCAGCCGCCGATCAGCACGGCCATGACATGTGGCGCATCCTGCGGCGTGCCGAGCGAAACCAGCGTCAGCCAGGAAAAGATCGCCTTGGGGTTCGTCAGGTGGATGCCAAGGCCCTTGAGATAGAGGCGGCGCGACGATGGCGGCTGCCGGTCGAGCAATGTCGTCGTTTCCGGCTCTTTCCGCATCGCCGCCTTCAGCGCCTTGTAGGCCAGCCAGAGGAGATAGAGTCCACCGGCGATCTTCAGAATGAAAAGCGCGTTTCCGTAAGTGCGGATCAGCGCCGAAAGCCCGGCGACGGCCAGCATGGCCCAGGTATAGGATCCCGTCAGCACGCCGAAGGCCAGTGCCAGCCCAGCCCGCCGGCCATGGCTGATTGCGGTGGAGATGATGGCGACGATCGCCGGGCCGGGCGATGCCGTCGCGATGATATAGGCGCCCCAGGCGACGAGGAGTTGCGGCAGGTAGGGTGCGAGCTCGCTCATGGATTTTTTCCAAAACTGGTTGTGACGGCGACGCTAGAGCATCGTTCCCT
>UCJH01000128.1 GCA_900472785.1 Hyphomicrobiales bacterium
AAGATCAGCTTCGAGCTCGTCAAGGACCGCAAGTCCGGCAAGATGTCTGCAGACAACCTGCAGGCCGCCTAATTATTGACTGGCGCGATCACACGCGCCGGGAAATGCATTCATGCATTTGGAAAAGGTCGGGTCAGCCCGGCCTTTTTTGTTTTTGCTGCCTTTTGGTGAGGCTTTTCTACCGTCATTGACGGACAGCCTTTGAGATCACGACAATCGATCTTCAAATCGCCGCATCAAGGGTGAAAACTGCACCGACCTCAACGGAGCAGCACCATGAAACTCCTTTTCATATCCATGATCGCCCTCTCCGCTGCCCTTCCCGCCGCGGCACAGGATTCCAACAGCTATATCGATGATCGTTCCGATGGCGCCGCCGTGGTGCGCTCGCTCTACAATGCGATCGCCCGGCAGGAATATGCCCGCGCCTATGGCTATTTCGGCGATCGGAAGCCGCAGGGCGACTATCAATCCTTTGTTGCCGGCTATCAGAACACCGCCGATGTTCAGGTGCGCACCGGCACCGTGACGCCGGAGGGCGCGGCCGGAAGCACCTACGAGCCGGTTCCCGTCGCCGTCCGATCCGTCGACAAGGCAGGGAAGGAACAGATCTTTGCCGGCTGCTACCTGACGCGTATCGCCAGCCCCACCGCCCAGGAGCCGCCGTTCGTGCCGCTGCATATCGAGAGCGCCGAACTCGAAGCGGTGAAGGGATCATGGGAAGACGCAATCCCCAAGGTCTGCCATATTCCATCCTGATCGGGTCAGCCTGCTGGCAGGTCAGGCGTGCGGCGCATCATCCCGCGCGGCCTTGCGCGCTGCGACGAACTGCGCCCGCTCGAACACCACGACCACACCCAGCGCCATGATGAAGGGGACGATCAGATAGAACAGCCGGAAGATCGCGAGCCCCGCCAGCACGCCGACCGGATCCATTTCCGGCAGGGCCGCGATGAAGACCAGCTCCAGCACGCCGAGACCACCCGGGGCATGGGACAGGAGTGCCGCGGAGAACGATGCCAGGAACACGCCGAGGACCACCAGGAAACCCGGATTTCCCGCTTCCGGAAGGGCGAAATAGATAATGCCCGCGGCCCCGATCAGCTCGATCGGCGCGATCAGCAGCTGCCGCATGGCCAGCGACGGCTTTGGATATTCCAGGCGGAACCAGCGTGTTGCAACGGGGCGAAACCCAATCAGGCTGCCGGCGACGTAGAGGGCGATCAGCCCCAGAATGGCGACGCCGGTCGAGATGGCAGCCTCGATCGGCAGGAAAGAGGCAAAGCGCCCGACGATTTCCGGCTCGACGATCAGGACGATGCCGAACAGCATCGATGTCCCGAGAAGGAAGGTGAAGGAGCAGAAGGCAACGAGCACGCCGACCTCGCCGGCGTTGAGCCCCTTGGATTCATAGGCCCTGTAGCGCACCACGGCGCCGGAGAAGACCGAAGCGCCGACGGTGTGGGACAGGGCATAGGCCGTGAACGAGCAGACGGTGATGAACCAGATCGAAATCCGGTGCCCCAGATGCTCCAGCGCCAGATGATCATAGGCAGCCAACGCCGCATAGGCGAGCAGGGTCGAGCTACCGGCCAGAATCCAGCCCGTCNNGCGACACTGCCGCAACGCTGGCGATGAAGTCGTCCAACGACAGATCGCGCAGCTCGTGGAAGAGGCCATAGAGCGAAAACAGGATCGCGGTCAGGCCGATGACAGGCCAGGCGAATTTGCGCACCGTCTTCATGCCGCGATCGATCTCAGTGCGCGCAGGGTCACTGCGGCGGCTTCAATGCGCCACCGGCTTTCGCCCGTGTTCCGTTCGGCCGCCATTGGCCGGAGCGACGGCGTGCCGCTGTCATGTTTGCAACAATTCATCGTCAAGAAAAGACCATCCCCTCCCGCCGGGGTCAAGGGCGAGAGGGTCGATCGCCATGGAATCAGGCCGCAAGCGCGTCCAGAATACGGATCCAGGAGCGGATACCCTTGTGGAACGACTGAAGGTCGTACTTCTCGTTCGGAGAATGGATGCGGTCGTCCGACAGGGCAAAGCCCACCAGCAGCGATTCCATGCCGAGCATTTTCTGGAAATCGCCGACGATCGGGATCGACCCGCCCATGCCGACGACCACGGCCGGTTTCGGCCATTCGTCGGACAGCGCCAGCTTTGCCGTGTTGAGCAGGGCCGAATCATAGGGCAGCTGGATCGCCGGGGAGCCGCCATGGGCGTGGAATTCGACCGAGCAATCGGATGGGATCTTCGATTGCACATAGGCCCGGAACGCCGCACGGACCTTGTCCGGGTTCTGCTTGCCGACCAGCCGGAACGAAACCTTGGCGGAGGCCTGCGCGGCAATGACCGTCTTGAAACCCTCCCCGGTATAGCCGCCCCAGATGCCGTTGACCTCGGCCGTCGGGCGCGCCCAGACCAGTTCCAGCACGGAACGGCCCTTTTCGCCGGAGGGGACGGAAAGACCGATCTCGCCTAGGAATTTTTCCGCCGTCTGCCCCAGTGTTTCCCACTGGGCCTTGATCTGGCTCGGCGTCTCCTCGACCCCGTCGTAAAAACCGTCCAGCGTCACGCGGCCTTCCGCATCGTGCAGACCTGCGAGAATCGCCGACAGGCTGTGGATCGGATTGGCGGCGGCGCCACCGAACATGCCGGAATGCAGGTCGCGGTCGGCGGCGGTGATGACGACTTCCTCTC
>UCJH01000108.1 GCA_900472785.1 Hyphomicrobiales bacterium
AGATCGTCACGG
Source organism: Hyphomicrobiales bacterium (assembly GCA_900472785.1). Classification (GTDB taxonomy): domain Bacteria; phylum Pseudomonadota; class Alphaproteobacteria; order Rhizobiales; family Rhizobiaceae; genus Pararhizobium. The sequence goes on from UCJH01000108.1 coordinate 13, forward strand.
TCGAGGATTCGATGAGCATGGTCCACGGCTCGGGCGGCATCAATGCGCCCGCCTCGCGCGAACTGCGCTCCGAAGTGGCGATCGTCGCCGGGATCGCGGCAGCGACCGTCGGCTCGCAAATCGTCAACTGGGCAGCACTTGCCGACGACTACGACCTGATCCGCGATCACATCGCCAATGTCATTCCCGGCTTCGAGGACTACAATGCGCGTGTCCGCAAGCCGCGCGGATTCCACCTGCGCAACACGGCATCGCATCGCGAATGGGCGACGGAGACGGAACGCGCCCATTTCTGGGCCGGCCCCTTGCCGGAAGCAACGGANNCACCAGAGCGCGCGCGGGCGGGACGGGGTCTTCGTGCTGCAGACCTTCCGGTCCCATGACCAATACAATACGACAATCTACGGCATGGATGACCGCTATCGCGGCGTCTATGGCGAGCGCAAGGTCGTGTTCATGCATCCGGACGACATGGCGGCACTCGGCGCTGGCGCCGGCGACCGCGCCGACGTGATCGGTCGACATGGCGACGGCGTCCTGCGCCTTGCCGAAGATTTCCGCTTCGTGCCCTATGACATTCCGCGTGGGTGCGTCGCCGGCTATTATCCCGAACTTAACGTCCTAGTGCCGCTCTCAAGTGCCGGCGCGGAAAGCGATACGCCGACGTCGAAATCGGTGTTGGTCTCCTTCCGCCTGAAAACCAAGGTCGAAGAGACCGCGTGACGCCGCACGGCGATACCGAACAGGACGTCCTTGCTCTGGTCGAGGCCATATGCCGGCGCGACGGCAGTCTTTCGCGATTGGCTGCCGGCATTGTTGCCGCCCTCTCCATGGGCATCGCCAGCGACAGCCGCAGCTTTGCCAGGATCTTCGGCATCGCCCATGCGCTGGTTTTGCGTGAAATCAGCGTGATGGAGCAGGCGAGCGACGTGTTGACCATTCTTTCGCGCGATCCGCGAACCCAGAGGACGCGTCTTTCGCTGAGCGAAAACGGCGCAGCCTTCATCAAGGAGATCACCGACCGCTCTTGACCTTAGAGGGATAATTGCTAGATAAACACGGACTCCGCGGCTCAGGGCATAGATACATACTGCGGAGTGAACCTGGTGCCGGGCCCCTCTGGCGAGAGTTTTAAACGGCGCTCTCGTGATGTCGGTACCGCCAGCAATCAGCCGGCGGATATTAAACAGATGAAAATCCACCTCATGCGTTCTTCGCGTGCCTGTGATGGCATGCGGGTCTCTTCCTCCTATTCGGCCCCCGTTCGGCCGATACGTGTTTTGGAGGTGCGGCCATGACGCCCGTTTCCTCTCAAACGACCTCCAGCCTCGGCTATTTCAAATGGGCCTTTATCGTCACAGCGGCGGGCCTTGTGCTCGGCGCTTGGCTCGGCTGGCAGACCACCGGAACGATCGGCGGCATGGCCACCGTGTTCTTTGTCTGCACGGTGCTTGCCGTGCTCGAAATCTCGCTTTCTTTCGACAATGCCATCGTCAATGCCAACAAGCTGAAGGAAATGACACCGGTCTGGCAGCAACGCTTCCTGACCTGGGGCATTCTCATTGCCGTGTTCGGCATGCGCATTGTCTTCCCGCTGCTGATCGTGGTGATCGCCGCCAGGATCGGCCCGATCGATGCCATGGTTCTCGCAGCCTCGAAACCCGAGGAATATGCGCGGATCATGAATGAGGCCCATCTGCCGATCGCGGCCTTCGGCGGCACCTTCCTGATGATGGTCGGGCTGAAGTTCTTCTTCGACCATGAGAAGGACGTGCACTGGATCGCCTGGCTCGAGCGCCATATGTCGCGTTTCGCCACCATCAAAGGTGTCGAGATCGCCTTCGTGCTGACGATCATTCTGGTGTTTTCGTTCCTGCTCGAAGGCGAGGAGGCGACAACCTTCGTCTACTGCTCGATCTACGGTCTCTTGACGTTCCTTGCGGTCGAGGTCGTCGGCGGATTGCTCGATGCATCACAACAGACGATGAGCGCTGCTGCCAAGGGCGGTCTCGGCGCCTTCATCTATCTCGAAGTGCTGGATGCAAGCTTCTCCTTCGACGGCGTCATCGGCGCCTTCGCCCTGACGCAGAACCTCTTCATCATCGCCATCGGCCTCGGTATCGGCGCCATGTATGTGCGCTCGATGACCATCATGCTGGTGGAAAAGGGGACGCTTGCCGAATACCGCTACCTGGAACACGGGGCGTTCTACGCGATCCTGATCCTTTCGGTGATCATGTATTGCCAGACGCTCGTGCATATTCCGGAGGTCATCACCGGCCTTGGCGGCGCGGCGCTGATCGGCATCTCGCTGTGGTCGTCGATCCGCTACAACAGGCAGGAGCTTCGCGAAGCGCACGCCTGAACCTTGGCAAGACGACCGCGCCTCCCACGGCGCGGTCGTCACAAACTCCACCGGAAATGGAAAAGCCCGCCGATTGAAAACCGGCGGGCTTTTCTTGAAATTTCGGGTCGGCAATATCGAAGGCTGCAGCAGGAACTGTGCGCAGCCCGGTCGATCAGCCGCGCTTGACGGCGTTGAAATTCGCCGGGTTGATGCCAAGCGTGTGGAGGTCGCGGTCGCGGGGGCGACGGTTGCCTTCAACAGCCGCTGCGGCAGCGCTGGCTGCGCCGAGGATGGCGAAGGCGTTGCTGAAGAAGCCACGGGCAGGTTTGTAGGCGGACATCGTTGAACTCACTTTCCTTGTTTCTCTATGACAGGAAAGATGCGCCCGACGGGCGTGGTTTACAACGCACAGGAATTCATCACAGCCATGCAAATAGCGAAGGCCCGGTTAACCGAAGGTCAACCGGGCCTTTCTTTTCATCGTCCAGCAACGTGTCAGTCTTCGCTGGCCGCCAGTTGCGACAGAACTTCGCCGCGGCCCCGCGCTCTGAGAATGAGCGGGATGATCAGCGCCGCAGCAGCAACAACAAGCAGCACGGCGGCGATCGGCGAGGTGAACAGCACCGTCACGTCGCCCTGGCTGATCGCCAATGCCCGGCGCAATTGCTGTTCAGCCAAAGGACCGAGGATCAGCCCGACGACGACCGGCGCGATCGGGTAGCCGAAGATCCGCATGGCATAACCGAGCAGGCCGAAGGCGAGCAGCATGCCGAGCTCGAACACCGAGGGATTGGCGCCGATGGTGCCCAGCGTCGCGAACAGGAGAATGCCGGCATAGAGCCAGGGCTTCGGGATCGTCAGAAGTTTCACCCAGAGGCCAACCAGCGGCAGGTTGAGAACCAGCAGCATGAAATTGGCAATCAAAAGCGAAGCGATCAGACCCCAGACAAGCTGCGGGTTGGTCGCGAACAAAAGCGGACCCGGCTGCAGGCCGTATTGCTGGAAACCTGCCAGCATGATCGCCGCCGTCGCCGTCGTTGGCAGGCCGAGCGTCAGCAGCGGCACAAGCGTACCGGCAGCCGACGCGTTGTTGGCAGCCTCCGGGCCGGCCACGCCCTCAATCGCGCCGTTGCCGAATTCTTCCGGATGTTTGGTCAGGCGTTTTTCTGCGGCGTAGGAGAGGAAGGTGCCGATCTCGGCGCCGCCGGCCGGCATCGCGCCGATCGGAAAGCCGATTGCTGTACCGCGCAGCCAGGGTTTCCACGACCGCGCCCAATCCTGCCTGCTCATCCAGACCGAACCCTTGACGGCCTCAACCTTGTCGGGCCCCATATTGCCTTGGGCGGCGATGTAGAGCGATTCGCCGATGGCGAACATGGCAACCGCCAGCGTCGTCACCTCGATACCGTCGAGCAGGTCCGGCACGCCGAAGCTCAGGCGCGCCTGGCCGGTCAACTGGTCGATGCCGATAATGGCGAGCGCAAAGCCGATGAACAGCGAGGTGAGGCCACGCAGCGTCGAATCGCCAAATGCCGAGGACACCGTGACGAAGGCGAGCACCATCAGTGCGAAATATTCGCGCGGCCCGAAGACCAGCGCCAGTTTGACGACGAACGGCGCAATGAAGGCGAGACCGATCGTGGCGATCAGGCCCGCGACGAAGGAGCCGATGGCCGCCGTTGCAAGCGCCGGCCCGCCCCGCCCCGCCCGCGCCATCTTGTTGCCTTCGAGC
>UCJH01000079.1:0-495 GCA_900472785.1 Hyphomicrobiales bacterium
TGTCGTTTATAGTGTCGCCTGCGTAAGAAAGCATCACAGCGTATGCGGCGCCCTTGATGGTACCAGTATTGAAAATATTGACCGATTGCTGTTCGTCGTATCGCGTTATGCCACAATCATCTGATTCAATGGTTCCACTGTTATTAACCGTGACGGCACTGCCTGAAGTTCCAGCAATGAAAATACCTTGGCGGGCACCAAATATGTATCCAGCGTTGTCGATTTTAGCATTTTTTATGTACGCTGAGACTCCGGAATCAGTAAAACCTCTAACGTCTCCGGATTGTTCTATCTTTAAATAGTGGCCGGAACCGTTAAGAAAGTGAATTCCTGTGCCACCAGATGCAACGGACCCCTGAACTACAATTTCATTATCAAAACCGTTGTTCACAACTTGTCCTACCAATATTGATTCTGATATGAAAAGGTTATCCCCGTTAAAAAGCTCGATATTTTGGGTATTTTGCATCGGTATCATCCAGGCCATTGGTTTCT
>UCJH01000079.1:503-671 GCA_900472785.1 Hyphomicrobiales bacterium
TGTGACCTTCGTCCACGTTGACGTCCATTCACCAACGCTGCCTTCATTGTGCAGATTTCGGAACTTTCGACTCTTAGCGAGACGTATCTGAGTGGGATCAAACCCAGTAGCTGGAGGACTCTGAGAATGGCGGAGAGGGGTGGGATTTAAACCCACGATACCCTTGCA
>UCJH01000079.1:689-2875 GCA_900472785.1 Hyphomicrobiales bacterium
TTGCAGGTATGCCGCATTTTGAGAGAAGGCGAGACGATACCCGCCTTCTCTTTTCACTATCGGCGCTTCTTTCGCCAAGGCGCGTCCTTCTGCCAATCGCCGGCCATGATACTCCCGTAGGGGATCACCTCGTCGACGATTTCGGCAAGGCCGTAATGTTCGATCTGGGACCGGACATTGGCGGCATTCTTGTAGGCGCTCGGCAGCTCCGAAATATCGGGGATGCCGGAGAAAAAGCGGGCGTCGAGACCCGATGTTTCCCTCTCCATCACAGCCGCGATGTTGTTGGGGCTGAGACCCCGGCTATCGGCTCCGAATTCCTCACCGAGACGGCGCATATGCGCCGTNNTGATCGTCAGATCGGTCGCGTCTTCAGCCCAGTTGTCGAAGGCCGGCGTCGCACCCTTGCCGTGGTAGAACAAGCCGTCCGACTTGCGGAAGACGAAGTTGTGCTCGTTCCAGAAACGATCACTCACCTTTGCCGCCAGCTTTTCCGCCGTCATGTCATGGATGGCGTAGTGGTTTTCCTTCGTCCACTGGCGGATTGTCTGCAGCGCCGACCAATACATCTCTCCCTCTTCGCTCTCAGCCGGAATCCAGGCATTCTCCCGATGCGTCTCGGGCGAAAGCACTTCTCGGAATCGATTGGCGATCTTCATGCCGCGATCATACAGTCGTGCGCCAGGGGCACGCGACCCGTGATGGGTGACAAGCGCCGTCTCGCCGGTCGATTTCATCTGCCCGACATAGGCAAAATGATTGCCGTCACCCTGCGTGGCGAAATGGTCGATGCCGACACTGAGGATTTCTTTCAAAAGCGGGTTCGCCTGGAACGCCGACAGAGTCGCGTCGGAAGGCTTGATCTGGGCGCCGCGTGGACGGCCGCCCGGGCCGAAATGCGTGACGGCGTGCACCGCATCGAGCAACGCCCTCGGCTCCACGCCGGGAAAGATCGAGATCGCCATCGAGCAGCAGATATCGGCCGAATGCATGCCGGGATGGATCGCTTCGGACGCCACCACGCCACCGACCGGGATCGTGCCGACCGGCCCGGACGGGCAGGCATCGGGCATGATCGCGGCTGCGCGAACGACCGGGGTGCGGGAAAGCTTACGCATCGTCGCACTCACCTTCTCGATATTATCCTGTTCAAAAGCATCTTCGGCGCGGATGTTCATATGGATCATCACATCATTCGGCGCCTTGAGCGGCAAGGTCGGTCCCGGCTGGTAACCGCGGGCAACCGCCAGCGCGTCGGCCGTCGAGCCGCCATCGCTCAGCACCCGGTTTGCCGCTTCCAGCGCATCGCGAAACCACTTGCCCTGGCTCATGCCGGCATCGATCAAATCCTGTCCGCTCATTACCTCTGTCATTGTCTTTTCTGCTTTTGCAGTCCTTCTGGTTCAGTTTCGTTTCGTCACACCACCCGGGCGACAAGCATTTGCCGGAGACCCGCCGCACGCATTCCATCATCGATGGCGCGATGCGGCCCCTGTAGTCTCCCGCAGCATTCGCCCAGGGTTTATTCGTCATCCCGACGACGAGCTTTGGCAGGACAGTTGCTGAGCTACGCGCTTCCACTCGAAAACACGGGATGGATTGAACATCCGACCTACCCGCCGGAACCCGGCTGGCTGCTCTATCCCTGTAGTCCTGCCGGCTTTCGCCGGGCATTTCGTTCATTCAAGCCCCGGCAACAAAAGGGGGCAGGACAGTGTTATCTGAGCTACGCGCTCCCTTCGGGAACCCGGGATGATTTGAACACCCGACACACCCACCGGAAACCCGGAGGGTTGCTCTACCTGTAGTCCTGCCGGCATTTGCCGGGGTAGTCCTTTGCAGCGGCGACGAGGGTGGACGAAACCGGATGGCCCCGCTCATGCCAGAGAGCGTATGCCCAGGAGGAGTCGAACCTGCCAGACCATCCAACGTTGGAGGCTGTAGTTCCGTCCGGCATTCGCCGCTGCAATTTCAGTCATGGCGACCAGTGACAAAGAAACATCTGCTACCAGAATGGGAACGTGACTTCCCTGTGGGATTCGAACCCGCCGCGGCCGATGTAGTTTCCTTTGCATTCGCCATGTCTTTCCATTCGTCCGTGACGACGAGGTGTGGAGAAACGTCCTGCTCTATCCGCTGAGCTACGGGGCCATATATTGGAGGCCCCAGCGGGATTCGAACCCGCG
>UCJH01000092.1 GCA_900472785.1 Hyphomicrobiales bacterium
CGAAGTGACAGAGGGGGGGTGCCCTCGTCGCCTTCAGCAACGAAAGTGATCCGCTACAGGTCGCGCCCTTCCGGCACCCTCTGACACGCCCTTACCCAAGCGCAACGAGTGCTTCTTGAGATAGGCTGTCAGAGCGGCCCCGCTGCCATCGGGATCGGCAAGGCCGACATAGGTGTCGGGGCGCAGCAGGTAGGCGGCGTTTCGGGCAAGGCCCGCCTTGCCGAATTCGGTTCGCCATGGAAATTGGTGCAGAGCGATGTCGTGGTCGGCGCATGTCTGCCGGAGATCTTGGTTCGCAGCGCCATAGACATGCACCTGCCACCGGATCGCCGAGAGGGACGCGTAATTGTCGCCGCCCTCGAAACGCACGAACGGGAGGCGGTCGCCGCCGGCGACCTTGCCCGCCTCGCCGACGCTTAGCGGACTGTCGGAATAGTCGAGCATGGTCTGGGAGACGAGGCGGAACGCGGCCTCGCGGGTCATGTCCAGTCTCCAGGCGACCTTCGCGAAGATCGGCGCAATCTGCGCCCGCATGAATTCGGCGAAACTCCCTTGCGCCGTCACGGCAGTGAAAACACGATCGGTGGTCGCCACCAGCCTGCGTGCAAAAACCGGCCGCTCCGCCTCGAAGCTGTCGAGAAGATCGTCGCCGGCCTGTTCCCTGATCACCGCGGCCAGCTTCCAGGCGAGGTTGATGGCGTCGCCGATGCCGGTGTTCATGCCCTGCCCGCCCGCCGGGCTATGGACATGGGCGGCATCGCCGAGGAGAAAGACGCGATCATGCCGGAACCGCTCGGTCACCCGATGATGGACGCGGTAGGTGGAAAACCAGTGGACGGCGAGAACCTTGAAACCGGCGGCATCGATCACACCGCGCCGGACATCCTCGAAGGTCAGCGGCTGGCCCTTTTCGGCGCGGTCCTCGCGCGTGGTTCCGATGAAGCGCAGCCTGTTTTCGTGACCATAGGGCATGGTCAGCATGAATTCAGGCCCCTCGAAGATGACGTTGATGTTCCCGCCAGAGCTGTTGGTCTCGACCTCGACATCGGCCACATAGAAAAGCTGCTCGTAAGTGCCGCCTTCGAAACTCGCGCCAAGCCCTTTGCGAACAGTCGAGCGGGCGCCATCGCAGCCGGCGAGATAGCGCACTTGGCAGGTCTCCTCGCGCCCGTCCGGACCGCGCAGGCGCGCCCGCACCACCTGCCCGTCATCGGCGACGTCGAGAAGCTCCATCCGCCGCTCGACGGTGATGCCGCGCGCGCTCAGCCGCTCGACGAGAAAGCGCTCGTGCAGGTCCTGCGGATAGATCAGGACGAAGGGATAGGGCGTCAGGCTCTCTCCGACTTCGGCGAGCGGAAGATGCGCGCGCTCCTTGCCGCCGGTCCACATCGTCAGACCCGTCGCCTTGTTCCCCGCCGCGACAACGGCGTCGGCAAGGTTCAGCTGACGATAGAGCTCGAGGGTCCGGGCGTGGACGACCGTTGCCCGCGACGTTTCGCCAGGCTCCGCCGCCTTGTCGACGATCCGGACGCTTACGCCCTGCGCGTCCAGCCAAAGCGCCAAGACCAGGCCCGTGGGACCTGCCCCGACCACCAGAACTTCCGTCTTCGTCATGACGACACCTCAACAATGCATGGATCCATCGATTTGATGGACCATCCTATCACCGAAGCTTTGTTTGAAGAACGAGGCGCGGATGAGCGAGCGAAAGCGGTACTCTTGCCAATAACGCTGCCGGGCGAAGCTTGAGGGTTCCGCCCGGCAGCCTTGAAGATTTCAGCCCAGATTTGCCACGAGGTTGTCGATGATCGCGGTCCAGCCCTGTTTGTGACCATTCCTCGAGTCCTCGCTGCGGAATTTCACATGCCGCAGCGTGATTTCGGTGGCACCCGGCGCAGGCTCGGCAAAATCGATGGTGACCACGCTGTCGCTGAGCGAATGCGGCGATTCCCATGTGAACGAGAGACGCGAAAACGGATCGATTTCCAGATAGGTGCCGGAATGCGGCACGTCCTTCTCGGGCGTGACCATGACGATCGAGAAGCGGCCACCTTTGACCGGGTCGTTGCTGACCTTCGAGGGTGCAGCCCCTCCGGACGGCGGCGCCATGAATTTCGCCAGCATGTCGGGCGCAAGCCAGGCATTGAAGACCTTTTCGCGAGAGGCGGTGATCGTGCGGCTTACTGTCAGTTCAAGCTCAGTCATCTCTTCATCCTCAAAAACGAGTGCATGTTCGAGCGCCGCAAGGCGCAGTTCCCAGATGGACTTCAACTGCGTGAACCAGCCCTCAGTCAGCTTCAACGGTTCGAGCTCGGCCGCGATGAAATGCTCGCGACCCAAAGTCCGGCGGGTGACAAGGCCTGCCTCCTCCAGCACCTTGATGTGCTTGGAGACGGAATTCAGCGACATGTCGAAATGGGCGGCGAGCGCCGTCACCCTCAACGCGCCCTCCTGAACAAGCAGCGTCAAGATCCGTCGCCGGGNNGTCCCCGGCGGCCTTCAATATGCGTGACAGAAATTCTTCGTCCATTTATTCACCCTATTGGTTGAATATACAATGCACCGTCGATAGTCAACCATCTGGGTGAATAATTTTCCATATCTCCGCTGCCGAAGCAGAGGCCAGGATAAAATTCTTGGCGGCGCCGTCCCGCATATACCGGCGACGACAATTCCATGCCATCATCAAGC
>UCJH01000094.1 GCA_900472785.1 Hyphomicrobiales bacterium
GGCGGTGGCGGTCGCGCCGACATGGCTCAGGCCGGCGGTCCGGATGGCGAGAAGGCTGCCGATGCCATTCAGGCCGTTGCCACAGCTATTGCTGGCTAAAACTGGATTCTGATGAATTTTAAAACCGGGTCGCAAGGCCCGGTTTTTTGTTGCCGCTTTGGCGAAGCCGCAAGAGTTCGCAGGATTTGTCAAATCGCAATATGGTTGTTTCTGCGCGTTCGGCTTGCTTGAGGAGCGACATGAAGGAAACCAGCATCTGGGCCATATACGAAAGCCGCTTGCGGCGCGTATCGGCCTATATCCACGATCATCTTGACGAGGAACTCGATCTCGATCGGCTTTCCGAAATCGCCTGTCTTTCGCCGCATCACTGGCACCGGGTTTACCGGGCTGTGCATGGCGAAACGCTGGCGGCGACCGTCAAGCGCTTGCGGCTGCACAGGGCGGCCGGCGATCTGGTGCGCACGGACCTTTCCGTCGAAGAGATAGCAGGACGATCAGGCTACCCCAATCTCCAGTCGTTCAACCGGATTTTCAAGTCCGTGTTCGGCATGCCGCCTGCGCGGTACCGGAGAGAGGGAAGCCACATGGTCTTTCAATCGAATCCGCAAAAAGGAATATCCGAAATGTACGATGTCACAATCAAAACCTTAGCTGCCCGCGAACTCGTCGGCGTGCCCCACGAAGGATCCTACATGGCGATCGGCCGCGCCTTCGAGACGCTCGGCGGAACGCTGATGGCGCGCAATCTTTTCCGTCCGGAGATGCGCATGATCGGCGTCTACCTCGACGATCCGGATCTCATTCCGGAGGACCGGCTGCGTTCCTTTGCCTGCGTCACGGAAGGACAGACCGTGCCCGCAGATGCACCGCTCGTCCACCGGCATCTCGACGGTGGCGACTATGCCGTGCTTCGGCACAAGGGGCCTTATGCCGACATGCACAAGGCCTATCAGTGGCTCTATGGCGTATGGCTGCCGAAATCGGGCAGGGAGGTGCGTGATACCGTGATGTTCGAGGACTATATCAGCAATCCCCGTGATACCGCGCCGACGGACTTGTTGACGGACATCCACCTGCCGCTGAAATAGGCGAAATCACTGGGCGTTCGCGGCGGCGGCGTTGTCGAGTGCTGCAGCGCGCTTGGCCGGTTCTCTGGAACTCATGCGCTTTGCATAGTCCTCGAAGGCCGGCCGCTTTTCGATCGAGCCAAACTGAAGACCCCACCCGATTTGCGCTCCGACATAGACGTCGGCTGCGGTAAAATGATCGGCGGCGATATATTCGGCATCGGAAACCGCTTTTTCCAGCGTGTCCATGACATGCTCATAGCTGCCATAGCCGACCATGCGCTGTTTCTCGGCAGGCACCTCAACACCGAGCGAGCGATTTGTGACGGAGGCTTCCAGCGGCCCGGCCGCGAAGAAAAGCCAGCGATAATAGTCCGCGCGCGCCTCCGGCGCGGGCGCAAGACCGGCCTGCGGAAAGGCATCCGCAAGATAGGCGCAGATGGCCGCGCATTCGGTGACGACCTTTTCTCCGTGGACGATCGTCGGAACCTTTCCCATCGGGTTGAAGCGCTTGTAACGCTCATCCTTCATTCCCGATCCGAAACCGAGAATTTCGACGGAATAAGGCGTACCGACTTCCTCCAGCATCCAGCGTGCGATGCGGCCACGCGACATTGGATTGGTATACAGAACCAGTTCTTTCATTCCAAAACCCTCCTCTTGTTTTTTCCCTGTCCTATTTTATAGGCAAAGCATGCCGGACACATGACGCGAGCTAATGCGGCGGGCTGAACTTGCAAGAGGAGCGCGGATATTGGCGTTGAACGAAACGATAAAAATCCGGCGATCGCCTGCGAAGATGCTGCTGCTTGTTTTCGGGGCGGTTGCTTTCGTCCTTGTCGGCATCTGGATCGGTTATACGGCTTACATCGAGGAAGGACCCGGTTCGTTCGGTCTGTTCATCGGCATCGTTTCGGTACTTTTCTTCGGTTTTTGTGGTGTGGTCGGTGTCGTCAAGCTTTTGGATCGCCGGGACGCGCTTCAGATTGGGCCGGATGGCCTCTTTGCGCCCGACATTTCCCCGGCCGTTATCGCGTGGACCGACATTCGCGGCGTGCGGCTTCTGGAAATAAAAAAGCAGAGGATGATCGAGCTGGTACTTGACGTTGAAGCGCACCGGCGCCTGCCGCGCAGTCGCTTCGGGCGCTTTCTCGAAAATGCCAATCGCTCCCTTGGCATCGAGGGTCCCTGCATTGCCGGCAGCGGTCTTGATCGATCTGTCGACGAGATCGCGGATTTGATCGTCGAGAGGGTTCAACAGGCGCAAGAAACGCCGTCCCCTACGGCCTGAATGAAGAAACCCGGCGCAAGGCCGGGTTTCCTGATGTCTGGTTTTTCCGAAAGCTCAGGCCGCCATGGCCTTTTTGAGGTTCTCGTCGATCTTGTCGAGGAAGCCGGTGGTCGACAGCCAGGGCTGATCCGGGCCGATGAGCAGCGCCAGGTCTTTGGTCATGAAGCCACTCTCGACGGTGTCGACGCAGACCTTTTCCAGCGCGTCGGCAAACTTGGCAAGTTCGGCATTGTCGTCGAGCTTGGCGCGGTGGGCGAGGCCACGGGTCCAGGCGAAGATCGAGGCGATGGAGTTGGTCGAGGTTTCCTCGCCCTTCTGGTGCTGGCGGTAGTGGCGCGTCACCGTGCCGTGGGCAGCTTCCGCTTCAACCGTCTGGCCATCCGGCGTCATCAGGACCGAGGTCATCAGACCGAGCGAGCCGAAACCCTGCGCGACGATGTCGGACTGGACGTCGCCATCATAGTTCTTGCAGGCCCAGACGTAACCGCCGGACCACTTGAGCGCCGAAGCGACCATGTCGTCGATCAGGCGGTGTTCGTACCAGATCTTGGCTTCCTTGAACTTTTCGGCGAACTCGGCGTCGAAGACCGCCTGGAAGATATCCTTGAAGCGTCCGTCATAGACCTTGAGAATGGTGTTCTTGGTCGAGAGATAGACCGGAACGCCACGCTGCAGGCCGTAGTTCAGCGAGGCGCGGGCGAATTCGGTGATCGACTCGTCGAGATTGTACATGCCCATGGCAACGCCGGCCGCCGGCGCGTCATAAACTTCGTGTTCGATTTCCGTGCCATCCTCGCCGACGAACTTCATCGAAAGCTTGCCCTTGCCGGGGAACTTGAAATCGGTGGCGCGGTACTGGTCGCCGAAGGCGTGGCGGCCGACGATGATCGGCTTGGTCCAGCCCGGCACGAGGCGCGGCACGTTCTTGCAGATGATCGGCTCGCGGAAGATGACGCCGCCGAGGATGTTGCGAATCGTGCCGTTCGGCGACTTCCACATCTTCTTCAGCTTGAATTCCTCGACGCGGGCCTCGTCCGGCGTGATCGTCGCGCACTTGACGCCCACGCCGTGCTTCTTGATGGCGTTGGCTGCGTCGATCGTCACCTGGTCGTTGGTGGCGTCGCGGTTTTCCATGCCGAGATCGTAATAATCCAGATCAATGTCCAGATAGGGATGGATCAGCTTGTCCTTGATGAACTGCCAGATGATGCGGGTCATCTCGTCGCCGTCGAGTTCGACGACCGGATTGGCGACCTTGATCTTCGTCATGGAGAATGCCTCGTATTTGGGAGGGAGCGTATGCCCCGTTTCGTGAAGGTGAAACCGTTTTGCGCTATAGCATTGTGTGTGCGCGACGCAAAGCATGAGATGGCGAAACTTTTGGCTGGGGCTCACGAAGATCGGAACCGCGGCATGTGCGGACTTGCCGCAAGGGCGAAAAGCCACGCCTTGACGGCCGCCGGAAATCGGGACAACTGTCGGATCCGGAAGAGAACGCCGGTGGAGTGAACTATGAAGACGATCCTGTTGGGCCTTGCCCTGTTCGGCAGCGCCGTTTCTGCCCATGCGGCGGATGTTCTGGCGCCGGTCAAGGAAATCATGCAGCAGGCAACCGATTCCTGGGCGGAAACACCCGGCAACGCGCGGGACTATTTCGACGAGGATCGGCTCGGACGGATTTTCAGCAAGGATTTTGCAAAGCTCTACCACGAAGCCGCAAAATTCCCGGCCTATGATGATGGTCCATCGCCTTTCGATTATGACGTGATCGTCAATGCGCAGGACGGTTGCACCCTCAAGGACCTGACCATCGACGCGACGCCTGCGGTGGCGGGCATAACCGACGTCAAGGTCACCTTCGACAACACCCATTGCTTTGGCGAGCGTGCCGCCGACTGGAAGCCGTCCGAAGTGCATTTCAAGGTTATCGAGGAAGGCGGCCATCCGGTGATCGACGACATCCTGACCGCCGACGACAGCGGGTCGCTGAAAGCGCAGATGCAGGACATTGCCCGGCAGGGTACGCAGTAACGTCCTTCCGTCCGTGTTTTCCGGCTTGCTTCCCTTCCTGACGCAATTGTGCGAGTGAAGCGCCCGAAAGACAGGAAGGCTTAAAGGCATGGCAGGCACGAACAGCGAGCGCATTCTTCTCACCGAAGGTCCGGCGATCATTCTGGTGCACCCGCAACTGGGTGAAAACATCGGCATGGTGGCGCGTGCCATGGCCAATTTCGGCCTGTCAGAACTGCGCCTCGTCAGCCCCCGCGATGGCTGGCCGAGCGAAAAGGCCCGCGCCGCGGCCAGCCGCGCCGATCACGTCATCGATAAGGCCAAGGTCTATGAAACGCTGGAGGAAGCGATTGCCGACCTCAATTTCGTCTATGCGACGACGGCGCGCGATCGCTATGGCTACAAACCGGTGCGCTCGCCGCTGGTGGCAGCCGAGACCTTGCGTACGCGCTTCAGCAAGGGTGAGGCGACCGGTATCCTGTTCGGCCGCGAGCGCACCGGCCTCACCAACGAGGAAGTGGCGCTCGCCGACGAGATCGTCACCTTTCCCGTCAATCCGGCCTTTGCTTCGCTCAACCTGGCGCAGGCGGTCCTGCTGATGTCCTACGAGTGGATGAAGACCAGCATGGGTGCACCGGACGAAACGTCCTTCCAGGCGCTGGAGCAGCGGCCGGCGACCAAGGACCAGTTGCAGGGGCTTTTCGATCATGTCGAGGAGGCGCTGGAGGCGCGCGGTTATTTCCGGCCGGTCGCCAAAAAACCGAAATTGATCGACAATCTCCGCGCCGTGTTGACGCGGCCCGGCTTTGCGGAGTCTGAAATCCGGCTGGTCCGCGGCATCATCTCATCGCTCGATCGTTTCACCCGCGAGGCGCCGCGCGGGGCAGGGGCACCCGACAATTCGCGCGCGAAAAAGGTTGACGACAGCGGTGACGATCTCTGATCTGAGGCCCATTCTCGTCTTTGACAGTGGTATCGGCGGGCTGACCGTGCTGCGCGAGGCCCGTGTGCTGATGCCGGAGCGCCATTTCATCTATGTCGCCGACGATGCCGGTTTCCCCTATGGCGGGTGGGAAGAAGACGCGCTGAAGGAGCGGGTGATTTCGCTCTTTCGCCGCTTGCTCTCAGAGCACGATCCTGAAATTTGCATCATCGCCTGCAATACCGCCTTCACGCTGGTCGGTTCGGATCTGAGGGCCGCATTTCCGCACATGCGCTTCGTCGGCACTGTCCCGGCGATCAAGCCGGCGGCCGAGCGGACCCGGTCCGGCCTCGTCTCGGTGCTGGCAACGCCCGGAACCGTCAGGCGCGCCTATACCCGCGACCTCATACAGTCCTTCGCCTCGCAATGTCACGTCCGCCTCGTCGGCTCGGAAAATCTCGCCCGTATGGCGGAAGCTTACATTCGCGGCGAACCGATCGAGGATTCTGCCGTCCGGTCCGAGATCGAGCAATGCTTCGTCGAAAAGGATGGCCGAAAGACCGATATCGTCGTGCTTGCCTGTACGCATTATCCCTTCATGGCCAATGTGTTCCGCCGTCTTGCGCCCTGGCCGGTGGACTGGCTCGATCCTGCAGAGGCGATTGCCCGGCAGGCGCGGCGGTTGGTGCCGCTGCCGGACGGTTTCGAACCGTTGAACGGGATCGATCCCGCACTATTCACATCGGGCAATCCGGACTTTACGACGCGACGGCTGCTGCAGGGATTCGGGCTGACTGTTTCCAGGGCCGGTTGAGATGCTGGACATAGCGCCGATCACGCCGGACACTGAGGGTATTGATGCTTTGATCGACGAGAGCATCGAGGAAGGTTATCGCATGCTGCGCCGTCTCAGGGAAAACTGGGATGCCGGTGTGGATCGTTTCGAGGGGCCGGGCGAAATCCTTGTCGGAGCTTGGCTGGATAACGTTCCCGTCGGCATCTGCGGCCGCAATATCGATCCTTTTGCCGATGACCCCACGGCAGGACGTGTGCGGCATCTCTATGTGGCCCGCGATCATCGGCAAAAAGGTGTCGGAAAAGCGCTTGTGCGCTTCATTACCGAGGGTGCACCTGGTTTCTTCAAATTTCTCAATGTTCGTGCGCCGCCGCAGGCCTATGAATTCTATGAGCATCTCGGCTTCGCGCCGGTCCTTGAGAACAGCACGGTCACACACCGGCTTTATTTTTGACCAAAGGTGTTCTTAGCTGTGGGTTTCGCCGTCAGCGGCGCGCAAGCGAGGCACGGCAATGCTATGGAACGAGTTTGCGGGGCGGCCCGGCGTGACAGTTTGAACGAGGTCAATATGAAAGTCGGCATCGATATGGGGACGGCGTCCGACGGCGCATCCGTTCCGCTCGATATCGAGGAGCTTCTGGCGACGCGTCTTCTCGTGCAGGGCAATTCGGGTTCCGGAAAATCACACCTGTTGCGCCGCCTGCTGGAACAATCCGCCCCCTGGGTGCAGCAGTGCATCATCGACCCGGAAGGCGATTTCGTCACGCTGGCCGACAGGTTCGGGCATGTGGTGATCGATGGCGAGCGCACCGAAGCCGAACTGATCGGCATTGCCACGCGTATCCGCCAGCATCGCGTCTCCTGCGTGCTGTCGCTCGAAGGGCTGGATATCGAGCAGCAGATGCGCAGCGCCGGCATTTTTTTGAACGCTATGTTCGATGCGGATCGCGATTACTGGTATCCGGTTCTCGTCGTCGTTGACGAGGCGCAGATGTTTGCGCCGTCGGTTGCGGGTGACGTCTCGGAAGAAGCGCGCAAAATCTCACTCGGTGCGATGACCAATCTCATGTGCCGTGGCCGCAAGCGTGGACTTGCCGGCGTCATCGCCACGCAGCGCCTGGCAAAGCTCGCCAAGAACGTCGCGGCGGAAGCGTCCAACTTTCTGATGGGGCGTACCTTCCTCGATATCGACATGGCGCGCGCCGCCGATCTGCTCGGCATGGACCGACGTACGGCCGAAATGTTCCGCGACCTGAAGCGTGGTTCCTTCGTGGCGCTCGGCCCGGCTTTGTCACGCCGCCCGCTGCCGGTGACGATCGGCACCGTCGAAACATCCGTGCGCTCGACCAGCCCCAAGCTAACGCCGCTCCCGGAAGCCGTTGCCGATGTCGAGGACCTGATCTTCACGCCGGATCCCGATGAACTGACGCGCCCGATCCTGCGCCGACCGAGCGCGCAGCCGCGCCCGGCCACCGATATTCTGGCGGAACTGTCGCGACCGCGACCGGAGCCGACTGTGCTTGCCGAGCCGAAACTTCCGGTGCCGGAGATGCCGGCTGCGGATCGCGAGGCTTTGCTTGACGGCCTGCTGGCCGAAATCCTTGAAAATCCGGATGCGGCCTTTCGCGCCGATGCCGAACTGTTCCAGGATTTTCTCGTCCGCTGCCGTATCCGTCGCGTGCCCGGCGCACCGCTGTCGCTCAGTGCTTTCCGCCGCAAGATGGCGGTCGCCCGTTCCGGCGTGGATCCGGACACCGCCGCGAGCGAAATCTGGGCTTCGGCGCTCAGCCTGTCGCGCAGCGTCACCGATGACCTTCAGGGCGTCTTTCTGCTCGTCGCGCAATCGGCCGTGCGCGGACTTCCGTGCCCGTCCGACGCGATGATCGCCCGGGCTTACGGCACCCATTCCGCCCGTCGAGCGCGGCGTCTGCTTGGATATTTCGAGGAGCAGGGCTTGATAGTGGTGCACAGCGATCTGTCCGGAAAGCGGATCGTCGCCTTTCCGGATCTCGCCTGCGAAACCGCGCCGGGTGCTGCCGACGCCGCCTATGACGATGCCGTGGGCCGTAGCGCTGCGGAATGACGGAAGGGCCGTTCGCGTCGCGTTGTATTCAAAGCCAGGTTTGAATGACGCGCTCCGAGGCATGAATGCAGGTCAGCTCCAACTGGTCCGATCCGATGTTGACGAACCTGTGCGGCGTTTCCGGGTTGACGACGATGATATCGCCGGCATTGGCCTGGATCGTTTCCGTGTCGACTGTGAATTGCGCCTGACCAGACCGGACGATCCAGGTTTCCGTATAGGGGTGCTGGTGAAGAGCCGGGCCTTCGCCAGGGGCGCTGTCCATCAGAAACAGCGAAATCGGAGCGCCGTAGGCGCCGCCTTCGAAAAGAATAGTCCGGTTCGCAGACTGCTTCTGTTCGCTGCGGGGAATGACGTGAAACATGCTAGCCTCCTCGATTGAAACGACCTGTGAACTTATATATCTTGACGAGAAGNNCTTCTCGTCAAGATATATAGTGCTGAGGGGCCGGGCGTGACGAATAATGATGATAAGCCTGATCATGTCGATGGCTTGAGAGCCCAATGGAGCAGCGAACTGGCGGATCTCGATACCGAGCCGATGGCGATCCTCGGACGAGCATACCGGCTTTCCAATCTTGTCCGCCCGTCAATCGAGGCGACGTTCTCATCGTTTGGGCTGGATCGCGGCGAGTTCGATGTTATTTCGACCTTGCGGCGATCCGGGCCGCCTTACAGGCTGACGCCGACGGAGCTCTATACATCGCTGATGATTTCATCCGGTGGCCTGACGCACCGGCTTGACCGGTTGCAGAAAGCCGGGCTCCTCGTCCGGGAACGCTCGTTGACGGACGGGCGAAGCATGGTTGTCGGCTTGACGGAAGAGGGCGCGCGCCTCGCTGAAACCGCCTTTCGAGCCGATATGGCGAGCGAAGCACGGTACCTTGAAGGGCTTGATCCGCAGGATCGGAACGAACTGGCAGCTTTGCTGCGCAAGCTGCTGGTTTCGCTGGAGGAACGAAAAGACGGCGATACAGACTGATCCTTGTGAAAACATGCAAATTCGTTTGACAGCAGGGCTCAAAGACACTAAAGCCGCCCCAACGCCGGGCCAAACGCCCGGTGTTTTATTTGACATGTCCCGTGGATTCTCCGTTAGCGTAAATGTGAGAAACCTGTCAGAGCTTCCAAAATGAGGTTCAGAGGAGGGCGTGTTTCCTTGATCCGGTTTGGCAACAAACCGGTGTAACCGTTTGAAGGGAAATACGATGAGCAAGCGCGAATCGTCCAAGTACAAAATTGACCGCCGCATGGGCGAAAACATCTGGGGTCGTCCGAAGTCCCCGGTCAACCGTCGCGAATACGGCCCCGGCCAGCACGGCCAGCGCCGCAAGTCCAAGCTCTCCGACTTCGGCGTGCAGCTGCGCGCCAAGCAGAAGCTCAAGGGCTACTACGGCGACGTCCGTGAAAAGCAGTTCCGCGCGATCTTCGCCGAAGCTGACCGTCGCAAGGGCGACACCTCCGAAAACCTGATCGGTCTGCTCGAATCGCGTCTCGACGCGATCGTCTACCGCGCCAAGTTCGTACCGACGGTCTTTGCTGCCCGTCAGTTCGTCAACCATGGCCATGTCAAGGTCAACGGCGTTCGCGTCAACATCGGTTCGTACCGCTGCAAGGCTGGCGACGTGATCGAAGTTCGCGAAAAGTCCAAGCAGCTCGTCACCGTTCTCGAAGCCGTTTCGCTCGCTGAACGCGACGTTCCGGACTATATCGACGCCGATCACAACAAGATGGTCGCGACCTTCGTTCGCGTTCCGGGTCTGTCGGACGTACCGTATCCGGTCGTCATGGAACCGAACCTCGTCGTCGAATTCTATTCGCGTTGATTTGTTGAGGCCTCGGCCTTGCGAATTTTGGAAAAGCCACTCAGAGATGAGTGGCTTTTTTGTTGCGCTGCACTCATCCGGAGAATGACTGATGCCCGGCACGGAACCGTTGGACCTGCAGTCGATTGTCGATGACATCCATCGCGAGCTGACCCCGAGGCTCGGCGAAGGCAAGGTCGCCGACTATATTCCGCAGCTGGCGCGCGTCGACCCCAAGCATTTCGGCATTGCCGTCGTCACCGTCGATGGCGCTGTCCACACCGCCGGCGATGCACAGCTGCCGTTTTCGATCCAGAGCATATCCAAGGTGTTCACGCTGACGCTGGCGCTTGGCAAGCATGGCGAAAACATCTGGAAGCGGGTCGGGCGCGAACCATCGGGATCGGCCTTCAATTCCATCGTTCAGCTCGAACACGAGCACGGCATTCCCCGCAATCCCTTCATCAATGCTGGCGCGATCGCTATCACCGATCTAGTCCTGGCCGGCCATACGCCGAAGGAGGCGATCGGCGAGATCGTCCGCTTCGTGCGCTATCTCGCCGATGAGGACGATATCGTCATCGATGCCGAGGTCGCGCGCTCGGAAGCCGCGACCGGGTATCGCAATTTTGCCCTTGCGAATTTCATGCGTTCCTTCGGCAAGCTCGGTCATCCCGTCGAGCATGTGCTTGGCGCCTATTTCCATCAATGCGCCCTGGCGATGAGCTGCGTCCATCTCGCCAAGGCCGGGCTGTTTCTCGCCGCATCCGGCACCAATCCGCTGACGCGGCATTCCGTCGTCTCGCGTCAAAGGGCGCGGCGCATCAATGCGTTGATGCTGACCTGCGGCCACTATGATGGCTCGGGTGATTTCGCCTATCGCGTCGGCCTGCCGGGCAAGAGCGGTGTCGGCGGCGGCATCCTCTGCGTTGCGCCGGGCAGGGCGTCTGTTGCCGTCTGGTCGCCGGGTCTCAATCACAACGGCAACTCGCTGATCGGTTCTCTGGCGCTCGAAATGCTCGCCAACCGTACCGGCTGGTCGGTCTTTGGCGCCTGATCTGGTTTATCGACGTTTGAACGACGCATTCGTGCATTTTGCTTGATCTTGATGGTCAGGACGGGCAAGTGCAACACATTGAATTCCTGCGTCCGGCTTTCCGCTTTCGGCGCTTTGCACGGGATACCATGATGGACCTTCCTATCTCCTCGAGCCAAGACGGCATCGAGCCCGGCCTGCCGGACACCGACCTCGTGCCCGACGACCAGCAGCATCCGATCTTCGCCAAGATGCCGTCCTCGGTCTCGTTCAACAAGCTACGCAAACGGCTGCTGCGCCAGGTGCGCCAGGCGATCGAGGACTTCGGCATGCTGTCGGGGCAGAAGCGCTGGCTGGTCGGGCTTTCGGGCGGCAAGGACAGCTATAGCCTGCTGGCGCTTTTGATGGATCTGCAATGGCGCGGATTGCTGCCGGTCGAGCTCGTCGCCTGCAATCTCGACCAGGGCCAGCCGAATTTCCCGAAGCACATTCTTCCCGAATATCTTGCCTCGATCGGGGTCAGGCACCGGATCGAGTATCGCGATACCTATTCGATCGTGAAGGAGAAGGTTCCGGCGGGTGGCACCTATTGTTCGCTCTGTTCGCGCCTGCGCCGCGGCAATCTCTACCGGATCGCCCGGGAAGAGGGTTGCGATGCGCTGGTGCTCGGCCACCATCGCGAGGACATCCTCGAAACCTTCTTCATGAACTTCTTCCACGGCGGGCGGCTCGCCACCATGCCGGCCAAGCTGCTCAACGACGATGGCGACCTGATGCTGTTGCGGCCGCTTGCCTATGCGGCGGAAGACGATCTGGCGAAGTTCGCAGGCGCCATGGAGTTTCCGATCATTCCCTGCGATCTCTGCGGCTCGCAGGACGGGCTGGAGCGCAATGCGATGAAGGCCATGCTGTCCGACATCGAGCGGCGTATGCCGGGCCGCAAGGACACGATGCTGAGGGCGCTCGGCCACGTTAATCCATCGCATCTGCTCGACCCAAAACTGTTCGATTTCAAATCCCTCTTCGCGGAGCCCAAAGCATGACGAATGCCGTCGATATCGCCGCCCTTGCCAATGTTCTGCAGGAGGCGGCGTATAAGGAAATCCTGCCGCGCTTCCGCAATCTCGGCTCGGGCGAAGTGCGGATGAAGAGCGAGGCCATCGATCTCGTGACCGAGGCTGACGAGGCTGCCGAACGCCTGATCAAGGCACGGGTTGCGGAATTTGCGCCCGATGCGCTCTTTGTAGGCGAAGAGGCTGCGGCGGCCGACCCGGCGCTGCTCGACAAAATTTCGGATGCCGATCTCGTGGTTATCGTCGATCCGATCGACGGGACCTTCAACTACGCCGCAGGCCTGTCCCTGTTCGGCGTGATGGCCAGCGTCGTCTCCAAGGGCGAAACGGTCGCAGGCATCATCTATGATCCTCTCGGCAACGACTGGGTGATCGCGGAAAAGGGATCCGGCGCCTGGTTTTGCCGCGCCGATGGAACGCAGGAGCGTCTCGCATCCGCACCCTCCGTGCCGCTCGCACAACTCGTCGGCTGCGCATCGACCGGCTTCTACGCCCCGGAAAACCGCCGTATCGTCATGGGCAACATGGCCCAGGTGCGCATCGCAACCAGCTATCGTTGCGCCGCTCATGAATACCAGGCCTTTGCCGCCGGTCATTTCCATTTCCTGATGTACCAGAAGCTGATGCCCTGGGATCATCTGGCCGGCACGCTGATCGCGCAGGAGGCCGGCGCCTATGCCGCGCGCTTCGACGGTTCTCCCTACCTGCCGCACCATGTCGATGGCGGTCTGCTGCTGGCATCCGACAGAGACACATGGGAAGAGCTGCGCCGGGAGGTCTTCACGGTCTGATCGTTTCCCGTTGATATGAAGATATGGAAAAGCCCGCCGAACGTGCTGTCCGACGGGCTTTTTCGTTTCATCAGCGGCTACATGTGGCCGCCGTGATCGGCGGTGGCGTGGTCGTCGCTCGGATGCGTGAACAGCTTGCCGTTCTCCGCCCAGAGTGCGGCAAGGATCGTCAGCACGCCAAAACCGGCAAAGCCGGCCAAAAGCGGAAAGATCGTGCCGTCGAACATCTGGCCGATTGCACCGCCGAGAAGCGCGCCGCCCGTGGTCGAGACAAAGCCGGTGATTGCCGTTGCCGTACCCGCGATATGGCCCATGGGCTCCAGGCTGATCGCCGTGAAGTTTGTCGTGATGACCGCAAAGAACATCAGGAGCACGCTGAAGGCGATATAGGCGACGACGAAGGGCGGACGGCCACCCAGCGCATAGAGGCTCATCGCGATTGAAACCACGGTGAACAGGATCATGGCGACATGCGAGATGCGGCGCATGCCGAAGCTGCGGACAAAATAGCCATTGGCGAAGTTGGCGACCGCAATGCCGCCGGCCGTGCCGGCAAAGGCGAGCGGCAGCCATTCGCCGAGACCGTAGACGACGCCGAAGACCTGCTGGACCGTAACGATATAGGCGCAGATGACGCCCATGAACAATGTCAGGCCAAGCATGTAGCCGCAGGTGACGCGGTTCGTCAGCACCGTGACGAAGCCGGATGTCACGGCGGCGACCGACAGTGGCTGGCGTTCCGATACCGGGAGTGATTCCTTCATGCGGGCCAACGCCCAGACGAACAGGATCGCACCGATGACACCCAGCGCGATGAAGATCCAGTGCCAGCTGGCGATCGAGATGATCAACTGCCCGGCGGAGGGCGCAACGATCGGCACGACCATGAAGACGATGAAGACATAGGACATCACCCGCGCCATATCGCGGCCACCGAAACAGTCGCGGACGATCGCCATGCTGTTGATGCGCACGGCGGCGGCCCCGATGCCCTGGATGAAGCGCAGGATCAGCAGCGACTGGAAGTCCTGCACGAAGGCGGCGAGGAACATCGTGAAGGCATAGAAGGCGAGACCTGCCAGCAGCGTGGTGCGCCGACCGAAGGCGTCCGAAATGCTGCCGAAGACGATCTGCGAGACACCGAAGCCGAGGAAGAAGACGCCGATGACGAGCTGGGCGTCGTTGGGATCGGAAACGTTCAGTGCGGTGCCGATGGCGGGCAGGGCGGGCAGCATGATGTCGATCGCCATGGCGACACTGGCAGTCATCAGTGCGATGGTGATGACGAATTCAAGGAAGCCGAGGCCGATCCGGGTCGAGCCGGGCGCGCTGACGTCTTCTGTCGTCGTGGTGGAAGTCATGATGGGTCCTGTGGAATTCTGGAGCGTGGGGTTGGCGGTCCTGATCTGGGAGAGATCAGGACGCCGGATTGTGAGGACTGAAAAGCTTGCCTTTTTCGGCGATCAGCACGAAGCCGAGCCCGATGGCCGAGAGAATGAAGAAACCAAGCGCCAGCGGCGTCACCGTGCCGTCGAACGCCTGACCGATCGCGGCACCGATCACTGCGCCGCCGATCGTCTGGGTGAACCCCAGCACCGAGGACGCCGTACCGGCGACATGACCGAGCGGCTCCATCGCCATGGCATTGAAGTTCGGACCGATCAGGCCGAACTGGAACATGGCAAGCGCATAGAGCACGATGAACAGCCAGAGCGGCACCGGACCGAACAGCGATGCGACCATCCAGATCAGGCTGACCGCTGCAAAACCGATCAGCGCACCATGCGAAAGACGCCGCATCCCATAGCGCTTGACCATCCGCGAATTGGTGAAGGAGGCCACCGCCATCGTGCCGGCGAAACCGGCAAAGGCCAGCGGAAACCAGACGCCGAGACCATATATTCCGACGAGGATCTGCTGCGAGGAGTTGATGAAGCCGAACAGCGAACCGAAAATGAAGGATGTCGCCAGCGTATAGAACAGCGCCACGCGGTTGGTGAGAACGATCCGGAACGCGCCGATGATCGAGACGGCGGTGAATGGACGGCGATTGTCCTCGGTCAGCGTTTCGGGAAGCCGCAGGGTGACCAATGTCGCCACCAGCGCGGCAAAGAGCGCGATGACCACGAAGATCATATGCCATTCGGCAAACAGCATGATCAGCTGGCCGATGCTCGGCGCAATCACCGGCACGACCATGAAGACCATCATTACCAGCGACATGACTTCCGCCATCTGTCGGCCGCCATAGACGTCACGGACGATGGAAACGGAAATGACACGCGTTGCCGCGGCGCCTATGCCCTGCACGAAGCGAAGGGCGAGAAGCCCGGCAAAGCTCGGAACGAAGACAATCGCGATGGCGCAGACGCCATAGATGGCAAGGCCGCCAAGCAATGGCAGCCTGCGACCGAACCGGTCAGACAGGGGACCGAAGAACAGTTGCGCACAGCCCATCCCGATCAGATAGGCCGTGATCACGTATTGCCTGTGGTTTTCATCGGCGACGCCGAGGCTGGCCCCGATCTGCTGCAGTCCGGGAAGCATGATATCGATCGAAATCGCATTGATGGCCATCAGCATGGCCATGAGAGCCACGAACTGGGCCTTTGACAGCACCGGAATTCCCGGCGCTTCGGATGTGGTGGTCATGACAGTCTACCCTGGCGGATGCGCAAGCGGCGCATGCAGTATGGAAGGCAGCCGGCAAATCCGGCTGGACAGGTGACCGTCGGCAGGCTGGGAGGGCCGGTCGGCATGTCGAAACGGTTTCAGGCCGCAGCACCCTTACGTCGGGGTGGAAGGAAGGCGGCGGCGTTGGAATTCTGCAGGACGTCGCGCAAGGGCGCAGCATTGCTGCTGGAAACATGAAACGGCAGTATGGGTCCGGCCTGTTTCGATAGCGCCTGCTATCCGGATGCCATAGTCGACAGGTGATGACGTCGATATGACAGCTGGAATAGTGGCTGATGCTGATCAAGCCGATAAAATATTAGGATGCGTTCATAGTGCTCCAGAATCAAAAAAGGCGGTAGCCCGCCTTTTCCGCTCTCGACATGAAGGGGATGCGGATCAGGCCGCGCCCTTCACCGAAATTCCCTGCTCCTCGAGGTGCGACTGCAGTTCGCCGGCCTGGAACATTTCACGCACGATGTCGCAACCGCCGATGAATTCGCCCTTGATGTAGAGCTGCGGTATGGTCGGCCAGTTCGAATAATCCTTGATGCCCTGACGCAGATCCGCATCGGCAAGGATGTTGATGCCCTTGTAGTCAACGCCGACATAATCAAGCATCTGAACCACCTGGCCGGAGAAGCCACATTGTGGGAATTGTGGCGTGCCCTTCATGAAAAGAACAACGTCGTTGCTCTTCACTTCGTTTTCGATGAAATCGTGAATTCCGCTCATGTTCTTGTCCTTCCTGCGCCCGCTTCAAGGGTCGGGGCTATCGATTTTTTCTAGATAACATGCGTGCCGCTGATTTTCATCACCCAAATGCAACAAAAATTGATGGCCCTCACAAATTATCCGGTCGCTTCATCAGCGAATGCGGGTCCTGCTGCGAGAAGCCGCGGTTCGCCGGCGGCTGACCTGCTTTTTCGGGGCCGCGCGCCTGACGGTCTTTACCTTTTTGAAGCGCCCGGTGGTCGCTGACCGCGTCTGCCGCTTCTTGCGTTTCGTCGTCGTCTTGGTGCCGGCCTTCTTCAGGATTTCCTTGAGCACGTTCTCGACGACGCCCGTCACCAGTTCATTGATCAGGCCAGCCATCGACGATCACTCCGGCGCCGACGTCTGAAGGGCGAGCGCGTGCAGGACGCCGCCCATATTGCCCTTCAGCGCATTGTAGACCATCTGGTGCTGCTGGACGCGGCTCTTGCCCCGGAAGGCTTCGGCCACGACTTCCGCCGCATAGTGATCGCCATCTCCGGCGAGGTCACGGATGGTGACCTTAGCGCCGGGAATGCCGGACTTGATCATGTCTTCGATATCGCCAGGTGCCATCGGCATCGTCGGTACTCCCTGAATTACTCGGCGGCGATCTGTGCTTCGCCGTCCATGAAGTCAGGGAACCATGATTCATGGGCCGAGCGCAATTGCTGAATTGGCAGCGGCCGTGCGGCGCCCAGGGTTACCTGCGTTCCGCCGGTTTTGCCGATTTCGGCGATGGAGATACCGGCCTTGCCGGCTGCCGCGATAATGCCGGCGGCCTTCTCTGCGGCGATCGTGACGACATAGCGCCCCTGATCCTCGCCGAAGAAGGCGGGGATAGCATCGCCGGCCGGCGTGGAAACGGTCGCGCCGATATTGCCGGCCATAGCCATTTCGACGACGGCAAGCGCAAGGCCGCCGGACGAGCAGTCATGAACGGCACTGAGCGAACCATCCTGAATGAGGCCACGGACGAAATCGCCGGTTCGTCGTTCATGGGCAAGATCGACATGCGGCGCCGGGCCATCGATACGGCCGTGAACATCGCGCAGATAGACGGACTGACCGAGATGCGTGCCCCAGTCCTCCGGCCCGCCGACGAGCAAAATGGTTTCATTTTCCGCCGCAAAGCGGATGCGGGCCATCGTCGACCAATCCTTGAGCAGGCCGACGCCGCCGATGGTCGGGGTCGGCAGGATGCCCTGGCCATTGGTCTCGTTGTAGAGCGAAACGTTGCCCGAGACGATCGGGAAGTCGAGCGCTCGGCAGGCTTCGCCGATGCCCTTGATGGCATGGACGAGCTGGCTCATGATTTCCGGACGTTCCGGATTGCCGAAATTGAGATTGTCGGTCGCAGCCAGCGGAAGGGCGCCGGTCGCGGTGATGTTGCGCCAGCACTCGGCCACCGCCTGCTTGCCGCCTTCGAAGGCATCGGCTTCGACATAACGAGGCGTCACGTCCGAGGAGAAGGCCAGCGCCTTTGTCTCATGGCCATCGACGCGCACGACGCCGGCATCACCGCCCGGCAGCTGCAGCGAATTGCCCTGGATCAACGTGTCGTATTGTTCGTAGACCCAGCGGCGCGAGGAATTGTTGGCCGAACCGACCAGCAATAGCACGGCATCCGCTACATCTGCCTGTGGCACGTCGCCGGCAGCCAAGGCAGCGGCCACCTTGGCCGGCGTCCAGGGACGATCGTATTCCGGCGCTTCGTCGCCCAATTCCTTGATCGGCAGGTTGGCGACTTCCTCGCCCTGATGGATCACGCGGAAGCGCAGGTCGTCCGTCGTTTTGCCAACGATGGCGAAATCCAGACCCCATTTGACGAAAATCGCCTTGGCGACGTCCTCCTTGGAAGGCTCGAGAACCATCAGCATGCGCTCCTGGCTTTCGGAAAGCATCATTTCATAGGCTGTCATGCGCTCTTCGCGCACCGGCACCTGATCGAGCAGAAGCTCGATGCCGAGATCGCCCTTGGCGCCCATTTCGACGGCCGAACAGGTGAGGCCGGCAGCGCCCATGTCCTGGATGGCGATGACCGCGCCGGTCTTCATCAATTCCAGGCAGGCTTCCAGCAGGCATTTTTCGGTAAAGGGGTCGCCGACCTGCACGGTGGGGCGCTTTTCCTCGATCGATTCATCAAACTCGGCAGACGCCATGGTCGCGCCGCCGACACCGTCGCGGCCGGTCTTGGCGCCGAGATAGACGACGGGCAGGCCGACGCCCTTGGCTTCCGACAGGAAGATGCCATCGGACTTGGCAAGACCGGCCGCGAAGGCGTTGACGAGGATATTGCCGTTGTAGCGGGCGTCGAATTCGACCTCGCCGCCGACCGTCGGCACGCCGAAGGAATTGCCGTAACCGCCGACGCCGGCAACCACGCCCGAGACGAGGTGACGGGTTTTCGGATGGTCCGGTGCGCCGAAACGCAGGGCGTTCATGGCCGCGATCGGGCGAGCGCCCATGGTGAAGACGTCGCGCAGGATGCCGCCGACGCCGGTGGCCGCACCCTGATACGGCTCGATATAGGACGGGTGATTATGGCTTTCCATCTTGAAGACGACAACGTCGCCATCGTCGATATCGACGACGCCGGCATTCTCTCCAGGTCCCTGGATGACCCGCGGACCTGTCGTCGGCAAGGTCTTCAGCCATTTCTTCGAGGATTTGTAGGAGCAATGCTCGTTCCACATGGCCGAGAAAATGCCGAGTTCCGTGAATGTCGGCTCGCGCCCGATCAGCCCGAGGATACGCTGATATTCGTCCGGCTTCAGCCCATGCGAGGCGATCAGGTCCGGGGTGATGGGGCGGGTGTTGGAAATGGTCATCTTGATCCGTCGGGTCCGTTGGCGCATCCGGCAGGCCGGACAAACCGGGGCGGCGGGGATGCAGGAAACAATGAGCGCGCTTTGCGGCTTCTTTAGCCCATGCGGCGGCGCGGTGCGACAGGAAAATGCCGATCAGGATGCGGGAAACAGCGGATTTCTGTGGGACAGGTGACGGCGCAAGCTCCTGATCAGGCCGTCTCAGGCAAAACTGTCGTAGCCGGTGCGGCCGCTGTCGAGCAGGCGGCGCAACGTCAGGAAGCCGTGACGCACATCCTCGCGGTTCTGCGGCGAGGAAAAGCCTATGCGCGCGCGGTGGAAGACGCTGTCGGTGCGCCCCGCCTTGAACTCGTCCTCGTCGTCGACGAGCACGCCTTCGGCCAGCGCCGCATTCTTGAACGTTCCCGAAAGCCAGGGTTCCGGCAGTTTCAGCCAGAGAAAAGGCACATGCGGATGCGAATTGAATTCGAGCCCTGAAAAAATGTCACGGGCCATCTGCTCCCGCAGCCTGATTTCCGCAATGCCGCTTTCGCGCAACCGCCTGCCTTCGCCGGTCAGCACCAGCCGGGCGCAAAGCTCGGCCAGAAGAAACGGCATGCCGCCGCTGACCATCTTGTGGGCGATGCGGATGCGTTGGCTGAAGTGCGGCGGGCAGGCGACCCATCCGCCACGCACCCCGGCGGCGACCGATTTTGAAAGGCCGCCCACGAGGAACGTGCGCTCGGGCGCTAGTTCTGCAAGGAGCGGCGTTGGATCGCCGGTCATGGCGCCATAAAGATCGTCCTCCAGCAGCCAGACGCCGTAGCGGCGGGCAATATCGACGATCGCCTGACGCCTCTCCAGCGATAGCGTAATCACCGTCGGGTTTTGCGCGGCCGGCATCAGAAAGGCGAGTTTGGGATGCTGTTGCGCGCAGACCCTTTCGAAGTCTTCCGGGATCAGGCCGAGATGATCCGATTCCATCAGGACCTGCCGGCGACCGATCAGGCCGGAACTGCGGCTGATCTGCGAATAGGTCAGATTCTCGAAGGCGATCTTGTCGCCCGGCGCCGTTACGGCGGCAATCACCGCCACCGCACCGGCATGGGCGCCGAGCGTCGGCACGATGCAGTCGGGAGCAGGGCGGAAATTGCCTTTCGCCAGCCACTGGCTTCCCGCCTCGAACCAGTGGTCGGGGAAATTGCGGGCATAGCTGGCAATGTCGGTCTGATGCTCCCGGGTGATGTCATGCAACAACGCTTCCAGCGTCGCGCCTTGCCCAACATCGGGCGCTGCGGTGCTGTCGAAACGCAGCTTGCCCGTCGGTGCATTGATTGGCCGAGTGCCGGCAAGCGAGGCCGTTAGCGGATCCGCCTGTTCGGCCGGCCGGCTTTCCTGCTTGTCGAGCACATAGGTGCCGCGACCCACTTCGCCGCTGACAAGGCCGCGCTCGCGCACCAGCGTATAGGCACGTCCCACCGTGCCAATTGTTACCCCGATATCGAAGGCGAGATTGCGCTGCGGCGGCAGCTTCGTGCCGACGGAAAGAACGCCGTCCATGATCGCCTGTTCGATCTGGTCGGCAATTCGGGCGTAGAGCGGGCCTTGGCCCTGCGTGGGATCGGGAATCCAATTTGTCATGGTAACAATTATCTACATTGCACCTATTCCTATGTCAATTATGAATGCAATTGCAAGTGAGATACAATCAATTGATATTGGATCGGGACAATGAGGACAATGAAGGCAATCCAATCTTCGCATGCCGCGAGGACCGCAGTATCATTTCAAGACATGCTGGCAAAAGTAGTCGGAGCGCCCGCCGCCGTGTGGGTCTGGCTTCACCAGCGGAGCGAGAAGGCGCGCAGCAGGATCGTTCTCTCCGAACTCACCGACAGCGAATTGGATGATATTGGCGTGACGCGGGCCGAGGCGCGCCGCGAATCCTGCCGCCCGTTCTGGAATTGATCAATCGGCATGATGGGCGCATCCGGCCGCCATGAAGCGCCCGCAGCAAGCTCGTCCTTGCTTGTGGAGCCTAAAGAATTTCCAGAACCTTTTCCTTCGGGCGACAGAGCCGGACGCCTTTTTCGCTGACGACGATCGGTCTTTCGATCAATTGCGGGTGCTCAACCATAGCGTCCAGCAGAGCGCGATCGCTCAGTGTCGGATTGTCGAGCGCAAGCGTCGCGTAAAGCGGCTCCTTCATGCGCAGCAACGCGCTTGGCGGCATATCCATGGCGATCAACAGGGCCAGCATCTCCTCGCGGCTTGGTGGGGTTTTCATGTAGTCGATAATGATCGGCTCATGACCGGCTTCGCGAATCAATGTCAGGACGTTGCGGGACGTACCGCAGCTGCGATTGTGGTAGATCGTGATCGTCATGAAAACGTGCCTTTTGCGAAAATGGCTGGCGATGGGAAATCTGTTGATGGCGGCGCAGGGCGGGCCTCTGTCTCTGCGGTCTAGCGCCGGTTGATGACAGGCTTGAGACCGGCACGACCACGACGTGAAACGGCCTTGGACCTATGACATGGTGCCCCGTTCAATCTCAGGTTTAGCAACGTTGCGATTGTCGGGTAAAAATTCGGAAAAGGGAATTGCGAAAACTAGCCGTCCCGATCGATGTCCACGGATGATTTTCTGATCGTCACGGGTCAACGTCCGGGAGGACCGGCGCGCGCCGCGCTCTTATTTACAACCGGGATTGCCGGACGCCCAGCGTCGGATGTCCGCCTTCATGCGCGTGCCGACCTGTTCGTCGAGCATGGGGCCGAAAGCCTGCATCTGTGCGGGATGTCCTTCAGCCTGAACGACGGCGAGCGGCCGCGATTCCGGCGAGTTGCGATGCACGATGAGAATGCGCGGGCGGCCCGAGAAGGAATTGAGTTCCGGGGCCAGTCGGTAGGCCTTGAAGGCGGCATCGCCCGACTTGAACCAGCAGCGGTTTGCGCCGAGGGCGACACGCTCCATCGTCGGCAGAGCGGCGGTGCTCTGCGCCGGAGCCGGCGGTCGCTCGGACTGGCATCCCGCCGTCAGAACCGTCATTGCCGTCATGCCGGCAAGAGCCAGGCCGCGAAGGGTGAGTGATGTGCGCATCGGAAAGCCTCGGTGATTCGATCTCGTCTCGACGCTTTCTAGCAGGCAGAAGGTTAAGCGGCGATGACTTCGAGTGCGGATGCGAAAAGACCGCGACCGTCCGCACCACCATGCGCGGCCTCGATCAGGTTTTCCGGATGTGGCATCATGCCGAGAACATTGCCCCTTGCATTGATGAGGCCGGCAATATCGTTGAGCGAGCCGTTCGGGTTGGTGCCTTCCGCATAACGGAACAGAACCTGGCCATTGCCTTCGATCGATTTCAGTGTCTCGGCATCGGCGAAATAATTGCCGTCATGATGGGCGACCGGGCAACGGATGATCTGGCCTTTGGTGTAGGCGCGGGTGAAGTCTGTTTCGGCATTCACGACTTCGAGCTTGATTTCCTTGCAGACGAACTTCAGCGAAGCGTTGCGCATCAGCGCGCCCGGCAGGAGGCCGGCTTCGACGAGAATCTGGAACCCGTTGCAAACGCCGAGCACCTTGACGCCGGCGTCCGCCTTCGCCTTGATCGCCTGCATCACAGGCATGCGGGCTGCGATCGCGCCGCAACGAAGATAATCGCCGTAGGAAAAGCCGCCCGGGATAACGATCAGATCGACATCCGGAATGTCCGTTTCCGTCTGCCAGATGGTGATGGGCGCCTTGCCGGAAATCTTGGTGATCGCAGCGATCATGTCACGATCGCGATTGAGGCCTGGAAGCTGGACGACGGCGGATTTCATGGGTGCGGTTCAAACCTGGATTGGGCCTCGGCAAGCTCACGCAATTCGAGACGGTTTTCGATACGTTCGAGGCGCTGATCGGATCTGTCAAGTCGGGTATAGATGTTGTGTAGATCCATCTGTACCGACACCATCGTGCCGCGAAGATTGCTAAGTTCTGTTTTTACTCCGGACATCTCGAATTTTAGACCGGCGATGTCGGATTGCATTCTTTTCAGCAATTCGTAGATGAGATCGTTGGTTACATCAGCCATTCCGCTACCTCATTCAACCGTCAGGCGAGTGAGATAGTGTAATTCTCGATCACCGTGTTGGCGAGCAGTTTTTCGCACATGGCCTTCAGGTCAGATTCGGCCTTGTCCTTGTCGGTGGTTTCGATCTGGAGATCGAAAACCTTGCCCTGGCGGATATGGCCAATGCCGTCGAAGCCGAGAGCGCCAAGGGCGCCCTCGATTGCCTTGCCCTGAGGGTCGAGAACGCCGTTTTTCAGCGTCACAGTCACGCGTGCGTTGATCACTGTCGTCTTTCCTGCTTACTTCACCAGAACCGGGCCGGAGCCGCGCGGTGGTTCGTTTTCATTCATGATGCCAAGGCGGCGCGCCACTTCCTGATAGGCCTCGACGAGGCCGCCCATATCGCGGCGGAAGCGGTCCTTGTCCATCTTTTCCTTGGTTTCGACGTCCCACAGACGGCAGCTGTCCGGCGAGATTTCGTCGGCCAGAATGATCCGCATCATGTCGCCTTCGAAGAGGCGGCCGCATTCGATCTTGAAATCGACGAGCTGGATGCCGACGCCGAGAAACAGGCCGGTCAGGAAGTCATTGATGCGGATGGCGAGCGCCATGATGTCGTCGAGTTCCTGCGGACTTGCCCAACCGAACGCCGTGATGTGCTCTTCCGAGACCATCGGGTCATCCAGCGCATCGGCCTTGTAGTAGAACTCGATGATCGAACGCGGCAGGACAACGCCCTCTTCGATGCCGAGGCGCTTGGCAAGTGAACCGGCGGCGACGTTGCGCACGACGATCTCGAGCGGAATGATCTCGACTTCCTTGATCAGCTGCTCGCGCATATTGAGGCGGCGGATGAAGTGCGTCGGGATGCCGATCCGGTTCAGATGCGTGAAGATGTACTCGGAGATGCGATTGTTGAGCACGCCCTTGCCGTCGATGATCTCATGCTTCTTTGCGTTGAAGGCAGTAGCGTCATCTTTGAAGAACTGGATCAGAGTGCCCGGCTCGGGACCTTCGTAAAGGATCTTTGCCTTGCCCTCGTAGATACGGCGGCGACGATTCATCAATGTTGTCTCTATGGTTGCTGGCGCTCTTGGGGTGCGCCATCGGCATTCTCTAGTCGGGTCCATAGCCGAAAAGAATACATTTCACAATCACGGTCTCATCCGATCCCCTGAATTAGGTCAGGGTAACACGAAAGTCGCGAAACCGGAAAACTTCGCATTGCACTTTCGCCGAGCTTTTGGTTTATGGGCGAAAAGCCGTTTCCGGCGCGGAATCTTTTGGGAGATGGAAGAATGGTCAATATGCAGGATCGCGAAAAGGCATTCGAATCTAAGTTCGCGCTGGACGAGGAACTGAAATTCAAAGCCGAGGCCCGCCGCAACAAGCTTCTTGGCCTCTGGGCTGCTGGTCTGCTCGGCAAGTCCGATGCCGAATCCTATGCCAAGGACGTCGTGGCAGCGGATTTCGAAGAAGTCGGCCACGAGGATGTCGTTCGCAAGATTCGCGCTGACTTCGACGCCGCCGGCATCGTACAGACCGACGACCAGATCCGGTTGAAAATGCTGGAATTGCTGTCCGAAGCCGTGACGCAGGTTCAGAACGGCTGATACATTTCAGATTAACGCCAGTACAAGGCCCGTGCAGCAGCGTTGCGCGGGCTTCTTTATGCGATAAAATCCTTGCGAACTCTTTGCTCCAGCTGTTTGTCCGGTGGCGTTGATCCGCGCCAGCTTCCCGAGCGCGCGAAGCTTTCGAGATCCTGCTTCGACATCGGCCTTGCGAACGCATAGCCCTGCAGGGTGTCGCATCCGAGATCGCGCAGGATATGCGCATGCGCCAGCGTTTCGACGCCTTCGGCAACCACCTCGATGTTGAGGGAATGGCCGATGTCGATGATCGATCCGACGAGGCGGCGCTGCTCGGTCGAGTTCTTGATCGGCTCGATCAGCGCCCGGTCGATTTTCAGGCGGCTGGGGCTGAGTTTCAGCAGGCCGACGATCGAGGCATGACCGGTTCCGAAGTCGTCGATCTCGATATCGATCCCGAGGTCTTTCAAAGCACTGATGGTTTCGGTGACGGATTGCTCGAGATCATCGAGAAAGATCGATTCCAGCAGTTCGAAGGAAAGGATGCCGGGCCTGATCTTCAATGTCTTCAGGCTTTCGATCAGGTCGGGTTCGCGCAGTCGGCGCGAGGAGACATTGACGGAAAAGCGTTCGATGCCGAGACCCATTCGCTCCCAGTCGCTGAAATCGCTCAAGGCCTGTTCGGCGACGCTGCGGTCGATCGCCGACAGCGCATTCATATCCTCGGCGACCTTGAGGAAATAGGCGGGCGCAAGCAGTCCATGCACCGGATGGCGCCAGCGGGCCAAAGTCTCGACGCTGGTGATATCCAGCGAACGTGCGCAGAACTGCGGCTGATAGAAGGGCACGAATTCGTGCTCTTCCAAACCTTTCATGATTTCGTCGGCGGTCTTCTTGGCGTGATGGATCTGCGTTTGCAGTTGCGTCGTGAAGAATTCATAGCGATTGCGGCCGAGCCCCTTCGCCCGATAGAGCGCGATATCCGCATTCATCAGCGACTGTTTGGCATCATGCGCGTCGTCTCCGGCCCAGGCGATGCCGACGCTCGCCCCAAAGCGGCAAAGATGCCCTTCGTAAGGGACCGGTTGGCGAAGCGCACCGATGATGGCGTCGGTTATGGCCACGACATCTGACTTGTCGCGCCCGGGTCCGCAAAGGACGACGAACTCGTCGCCGCCGATCCGCGCCACGAAATCATCCGCGCGCGCCAGAGATACAAGCGTCCGTGCCGTATGGATCAGCATCGCGTCACCGGCCTGATGGCCGAGCGTGTCGTTTATCTGCTTGAAGCGGTCGAGATCGATATGAAGGATGGCGGAATGCCTCAACCCGTCGCTGACCCATTCGTCGAGCTGCTGATCCAGATAGCGGCGGTTGGGAAGGCCTGTCAGATGGTCGTGCAAAGCATTGTATTCGATGCGGACATGTGCGGCTTCGAGCTCCCGATTGCGGGCATCGGCGAGTATCTTGGCACGGGCCAGCTCTTCCTGAAGGGCGACGTCGTCCGTGACGTCCCAATTGGCGCCGATCAGCTTGTGGTGGTTGTCGGCATCCAGGAAGGTGACTGAGCTTGACCGGATATGGCGGATGCTGCCATCGGGGCGGATGATGCGGAAGGCGTTGGTGAATGGCTTGCCGGACGCAGTTCCCTCGCTCACCGTGCGCAGCGCTTCGTCCCGGTCGTCCGGATGCAAATGATCGCGGAAAATGTTGGGCTCATTCCCCGTCGTTCTGTCGAGGCCGTAGATACTCAGCAGTCGCTCGTCTCGGAATACCATTCCGCTGTCGAGATCGGCTTCGAAAACGCCGATCTGCGAAACTTCGACGGCAAGCCGAAGCTTTCGGGATATTTCCGCAAGCATCGCCTCGGCGCGCTTGCGCTCGGTGACATCGGTGTCTGTGCCGATGATCCGGCTGGGTTTGCCGTCCGGCGTCCATTCGATAGAGGCTCCCCGGCTTTCAATCCACATCCAGTGACCGTCGGCATGACGCTCGCGATACTGGAAGACGTTGAAAGCGACTTCGCCTTCGTCCTGCTGCCGGATGGATTCGAGAACATGGGCATGATCATCGGGATGAACGCCCTCTATCCATTTTTCCAGAGAACTATCGACGGGGGAATCCGGGGCAAGGCCCCGGATCTTACGCCATGTGGTGGAGTAGAAAAACTCGTCTTTCCGGAAGTCATGATCCCATACGCCCTGATGCGCGCTTTCCAGTGCATACTTCCAGCGGGTTTCGCTCTTTTGCAGGGAAATCAGCGTCTGCATGAGAACTTCGACCGATTGCAGCTGGACGACGATACCGTCATCCGGCCGTTCATCATGGAGCAGCGCCATGTTGACGAGAACCGTGACAGGTGCGGCGTCCTGCGAGACGAGGCGAAGGGAGACCGGTCCCGCTTGGGCCACAGTCTGGCGGAGATCGGCAGTCAGCTGATTGAGAGCCGCTGCATCGTCCGCATGGAAACAGGCCGCAAATGGCCGGTCGAGAGGCGAGGGCTCGGTAAATCCCGTCATCTGGTTGAAGGCAGGGTTTGCAAAACGGATCATGCCATTGCCGGTCAGCACGCAAATGCCGCTCGTCGCCTGGTTTATCAAGGCGTCGAAATCGGATGCTGCTGCCGGCATCAGCGGTGGCTGCCGGTCATTCTCGTCGTCGCGAATGGCCACGGGTGCTTGGGTCTCGCTATAATTTTAGCAATTATGACCAATGACAGTGAAATTCAGATTAATGCGCCGGCGTCACGCGCACAGCTTCAAGGCTTCAGTCGGCTTAAAAACTGGGCGAACACCATGGTTCCCTCCGGCCAAGGGCCATGGCCGGATTCAGTGTTGATATGACCGGACTCCCCGGCATCGACCAATAGCGAGCCCCAGGCGTTAGCAATGTCGCCGGCGTGCTCATAGCTGCCGAACGGGTCGTTGCGGCTGGCCACGATCATCGAAGGGAATGGCAGGGGCTCACGCGGATAAGGGCCGAAGGTCATCAGGTGCTTCGGCCTGATCTTTGGATTGGCCACATCCGGCGGTGCCACGAGAAATGCGCCTGCAATTTTCTTTTCGATGCCGGACACGGCATGGGCGACGGCAGCCACGCCAAGCGAATGCGCCACGATGACGATCGGCTTGGTCGCGGCATTGGCTTCCTCCACCATGCGGGCGATCCAATCCTCTCGGACCGGTTTCGACCACTCGGCCTGCTCGACACGCCGTGCCGACGCAAGCTTACCCTGCCAGCGCGTCTGCCAGTGTTCCGGTCCGGAGTTGGTGTAGCCGGGAACGATGAGGATGTCTGCTTCGGATGTTTTCATAGTAACGGCGATGTGAGGTCGCAAGAGACGGAAGTCAAGTGAAAGAACGTCCAAACGGGTGTAGGATAACGGCGAGGGCGGTGATGTCACAATCCGCTTTCGCTGCCTGCGGCAGCCACGATACGGGATCAGAATGCATGCGGTCACCGATCATGCCTTTTTGACGATGCCGACATGTCTTCCCCGGATCCGGTGACGGACCTGGTTCAACAAGGAGGATGGGCCATGACAGCTTTTCATGTAATGGCGGGGCCGGGCGACGTCGTTGCGCACCCGGGAATTCGCAAGATCGCGGTTGCCGACGTGTTCGACGCGCTGCGTCTGGGCTTTGAGGATTTCCGCACCAAGCCCTCGCATTATGTCTTCCTCTGCCTGATCTATCCCATTGCCGGCGTCGTTCTCGCCACCTGGAGTTCGGGGGTGAACATGCTACCGATCCTCTATCCGCTGGCATCCGGGTTCGCATTGCTGGGCCCGGTTGCCGCGATTGGCCTCTATGAAATCAGCCGCCGTCGGGAGCAGGGGCTGGATACCTCGTGGCGCCACGCGTTTGACGTCCGCCATTCCCCGGCTCTGCCGGCCATCCTTGCAGTGGCGGCAATGCTCTTCATCCTGTTCGTTGCCTGGCTGGTGATCGCGCAGGCGCTATACACCAGCTTCCTCGGCGAGGTGCCGCCGGCCTCCATTTCGGCCTTCATCGGTGGGATCATCGGGACGGAGGCCGGACTGAACCTGATCCTCGTCGGAAATGCCATCGGTTTCGTCTTTGCGGCGGTCGTCCTGGCAACGGTGGTGGTGTCGTTCCCGCTGTTGCTCGACCGGGATGTTGGCGCCGTCGCAGCGGTCGAGACGTCGATCCGCGCAACGCTCGTCAATCCTGTTCCCGTCGCCATCTGGGGCCTGATCGTCGCGGCGGGGCTCGTCATCGGGTCGCTCCCTGTTTTCGTTCGGCTTTGCGCATCTCTTCCCACTTTTGGGCATGCGA